>NZ_MVHE01000082.1 GCF_002086155.1 Mycobacterium angelicum
CCACCGGCGGCACCGGTGGCAGCGGCGGCGCCGGCGGCCATGGCGGCACGCTGTTGGGTGTTGGCGGCAACGGCGGCATCGGCGGTATCGGCGGCACCGGCGGCACCGGCGGAGTGGGTGCCATCGGTGGCGTCGGCGGCGGCGGCGGAACCGGCGGCATCGGCGGGCCAATCGGCGTCCCCGGGGGGAACTCCGTGTTCCCCAGCGGCGGCGACGGCGGCAACGGCGGAACAGGCGGAACCGGCGGAACCGGCGGAACCGGCGGGACCGGCGGAACCGGAGGCAATGGCGGCGCGGGCGGGGCCGCTGGCGCCGGCGGCATGTTGGGCCTCGCGGGCACCGGGGGCGCCGGCGGTGCCGCCGGTAACGGCGGGCTGGGCGGCACCGGCGGCCTGGGTGGCCAAGGCGGAGCCGGCGGAGTCGGCGGCGCGGGCGACCCCGGTCCCAACCCCATATTCGCCGGCCAGGTCGGCAATGACGGCGGCGACGGCGACGCCGGCTCGGGTGGCGCCGGCGGCAAGGGTGGCGCATCCGGCACGCCCGGTGCCGGCGGCACCGGATCCGTCTCTGGGGCTAATGGAGCGCTAGGGGCAATCGGCGGCACCGGTAGCCTCGGCATCCACGGCTAACCGAGGCGGTTAACTGAGGCGTTGCGCCGCCGCGTCGATCCGTTCGTCGGTGGCCGTCAGCGCCACCCGCACATGCTGCGCACCGCGTGGGCCGTAGAAATCGCCGGGAGCCACCAGGATGCCGCGCTGCGCAAACCAGGCGACCGTGTCGAGGCAGCTTTGGCCGCAGCTGGCCCACAAATACAACCCGGCCTCGGAATACTCGACCTCGAAGCCCGCCGAGCGCAGCGCAGGTAGCAGCGACGCACGCCGCCGCTGGTAGCGCTCCCGCTGCACCTTTTCGTGAGCGTCATCATCCAGCGCCGCCACCATGGCCGCCTGCACCGGCGTCGGTACCATCATCCCGGCGTGTTTGCGCACTGCCAGCAACTCGGCGACCAATTCCGCATCGCCGGCCACGAAACCGGCCCGGTAACCGGCCAGCGATGACGTCTTCGACAGCGAATGCACGGCCAGCAGCCCGGTGTGGTCGCCGTCGCACACCGAGGGATGCAGTACTGACAGCGGTTCGGCGTCCCAGCCCAAACCGAGGTAGCACTCGTCGGAAGCGACCAGTACGCCACGATCACGTGCCCATCCGGCGACCTTGCGCAGGTGATCGACGCCCATTACCCGCCCGGTCGGGTTGCTGGGCGAATTGAGATAGATCAGCGCCGGGGTTTGCGGGCCGAGCTGCGTCAGCGAATCCGCACGCAGCACCGGCGCGCCGGCCAACCGGGCGCCCACGTCGTAGGTGGGATATGCCAGTTCGGGAACCACCACCGTATCCGCGCCGCCCAGGCCCAGCAGCGTAGGCAGCCAGGCGATGAGTTCCTTGGTGCCGATCACCGGCAACACCGCCGACTCGGCCAGCCCGGTGATGCCGTAGCGGCGCGCCAGCGCCGCTACGGCGGCCTCACGCAACCGCGCGGTACCGGCGGTGGCGGGATATCCGGGTGCCGAAGCGGCCGCGGCCAGGGCCTCCTGGATCAGCGGCGCGACGGGGTCAACCGGAGTGCCGACGGACAGGTCGACGATGCCGCCCGGATGGGCCCCGGCCAACCCTTTGGCGTCGGTCAACGTGTCCCAGGGAAATACCGGCAGCGACGCCGACACCCGCCGGCCGGGCCGAGGGGCCCGCGGATTCGGGGACCCGCTCAGTCGTCTTCGCCCTGTGGCGGCAGATCCTTGACCACCTGCGGGTCGTTCTCGGTCATGCCGACCTTGGCCGCGCCGCCGGGTGATCCCAGCTCGGCGAAGAAATCGGCGTTGATCTGGGTGTACTGGCTCCACTGCTCGGGCACGTCGTCTTCGTAGTAGATCGCTTCGACCGGGCACACCGGTTCGCAGGCGCCACAGTCAACGCATTCGTCGGGGTGGATGTACAGCATCCGGGCACCCTCGTAGATGCAGTCGACCGGGCACTCCTCTATACATGCCTTGTCCTTGATGTCGACGCAGGGCTGGGCGATCGTGTACGTCACGGACGGCTCCTCAACGTGTCCTCTATGTACTGCTCAATGTGGGCTGCTGATCACGTCGCCAGGGCTGCTTCCCAGCGACACATTTGGTTACTGATACTAGACGTAGCACATACACCGCAAGCAAATGGCACGCCCGTGGCACGAGGAGACCCAATGACGGATCTGTACCCGAACTTGCTGTCGCCGTTGCATCTGGGGTTCACGACGCTACGCAACCGCGTGGTCATGGGGTCGATGCACACCGGCCTGGAAGACCGGACAGGCCATATCGACCGGCTCGCCGAATACTTCGCCGAGCGCGCCCGCGGCGGCGTCGGGCTGATCGTGACGGGCGGCTACGCACCCAACCGGACCGGCTGGCTGCTGCCGTTCGCCTCGGAGCTGGTCTCCTCGGCTCAGGCCCGCCGGCACCGGCGGATCACCACCGCGGTGCATGACGGGGGCGCCAAGATCTTGCTACAGATCCTGCATGCGGGGCGCTACGCCTACCATCCGCTGTCCGTCAGCGCGTCGTCAATCAAGGCCCCCATCAACCCCTTTCGCCCGCGGGCGCTATCGAGCCGCGGCGTCGAAGCGACCATCGCCGACTTTGTCCGCTGCGCACAGCTGGCTCGCGACGCCGGTTACGACGGCGTCGAAATCATGGGCAGCGAAGGATATCTGCTCAACCAGTTCCTAGCACCGCGCACTAACCAGCGCGCCGATTCCTGGGGCGGCACACCGGCCAACCGCCGCCGGTTTCCGGTTGAGATCGTGCGCCGCACCCGCGCCGCCGTCGGGCCCGACTTCATCATCTGTTACCGGATGTCGATGGCCGACTATGTGGAGAACGGCCAAAGCTGGGACGAAATCGTCGCGCTGGCAACCGAAGTGGAGTCCGCCGGCGCAACCATCATCAACTCCGGCTTCGGCTGGCACGAGGCGCGCGTGCCCACGATCGTCACCTCGGTACCCAACAGCGCGTTCGTCGATGTCTCCCACGCCGTCGCCGAACAGGTGAGCATCCCGGTGGTCGCCTCCAACCGAATCAACATGCCGCAGGCCGCCGAACAGATCCTGGCGCAGACCCAGGTACGGCTGATATCCATGGCCCGGCCGCTGCTCAGCGACCCGCAGTGGGTCCGCAAAGCCGAGGCCGGGCGCGCCGAGGAGATCAACACCTGCATCGCCTGCAATCAGGCCTGCCTCGACCACGCCTTCGCCAAGAAGATGGTGTCGTGTCTGCTCAATCCGCGGGCCGGGCACGAGACGAAGCTGGTGCTGTCCCCGACGCGGCGCGCCCGCGCGGTGGCCGTCGTCGGCGCCGGCCCGGCCGGACTGGCCACCGCGCTCAGCGCCGCGCAGCGCGGCCATCGAGTCACGCTGTTCGAGGCCAACGACAGCATCGGCGGCCAGTTCGACCTGGCCCGCCGCATCCCCGGCAAGGAGGAGTTCAGCGAAACCATCCGGTACTTCTCCACGATGCTGGACAAGCACGGCGTCGAGGTGCGACTGGGCACCCGGGTCGGCGCCGGGGATCTGTGCGGGTTTGACCCTGAATTCGACGATGTCGTGCTGGCCACCGGCGTGGTCCCGCGCGTTCCGGCGATACCGGGCATCGACCACCCCATGGTGCTGACCTACACCGAGGCGATCACCGGCGCCAAGCCGGTCGGCAAGAAGGTAGCCGTCGTCGGAGCCGGCGGCATCGGGTTCGACGTCAGCGAGCTCTTGGTCACCGAACATTCACCGACACTCAACGTCAAGGACTGGAAGGCCGAGTGGGGCGTCGTAGATCCGCGCGAAGCGCGCGGAGCGCTGACCACTCCCCTGCCCGCGCCGCCGGCCCGCGAGGTGTATCTGCTGCAGCGCACCAAGGGACCGCAGGGTAAGCGGCTGGGGAAAACCAGCGGCTGGGTGCACCGGGCAGCCCTGCGGGCCAAGGGCGTACAGCAGCTGTCGGGGGTGAACTACGAACGGATCGGCGACGACGGCCTGCACATCAGCTTCGGCCCGGATCGACGACGGCCGCAGCTGCTCGAGGTGGACAACGTGGTGATCTGCGCCGGCCAGGAACCGGTGCGCGACCTGGAGAGCGAGCTGCGCCGCAACGGCATCGATCCGCACATCATCGGCGGCGCGGCGTGGGCCGCCGAACTGGACGCCAAGCGCGCCATCGCGCAGGGCACCGAGCTTGCGGCCCGACTCTAGTTGCTTTGGCGCCCTCTGGCGGCACCGATTTCACCCACCGCGAAACTGCGCCATTTAGGGCGCTGACCTGCATATAGTTACGCCTGCAGGGTGCTGACCGATAAGTAGTTTGATAGAAGCAAGCCCGCGGAGCCTGGTAATCTTGGCCAGACGACAACCCGCTGGGCAGATGTCGTCGCCGTCTGTCTGGCGGTGCAATAAAGGGGAAGGTGTCCACAAATGAGGCTGTCGTTAGCCGGACTTAGCGCCGCCGCTGGTGCTGTTGCGTTGTCGTTGACTGTTGGTTCCGGGATCGCATCGGCGGACCCCCTGGATATCGCCATTAACACCACCTGCAATTACGGGCAGATCATGGCGGCGCTCAACGCTCAGGATCCCGGCGCTGCCGCGCAGTTCAACGCATCACCGATCGCGCAGGGCTGGCTGCACTCGTTCCTGGCCGCGGCTCCGCCGCGCCGCGCGCAGATGGCCGCGCAGCTGCAGGCCATGCCTGGGGCCGGCCAGTACGTCGGGCTCGTCGAGTCGGTTGCGGGTTCCTGCAACAACTTCTGAGCCTGCTCAGTAGCCACTCAGTAGCCACTGAGCAGCCGACGCAGTCGGCCTAGGGCTGCCGGTCCCACCCGGCTGCAAATTCGCGCGGGGTCGCCAGGTCGGCGGCCCCACAGCAGCAACACGCGTGCCGCAGCGTCTGTTTCCAGAGTGGCCGGACCGCGCGGTTCTGCGAGTGCGATGGTGGCGCGGCCGGCGTCTGCACTGATCACGACATCGTCGGCGTCCGGGACGCGCAATCGCGCGTCGATGTGCTCACCAGGCCGTAACCGCTTGACGCCCTTGGCCAGCAGTGGCCGCCCTACCGCCACGACACTTCTTCGAAACCGCGGGTGCCGACTGGCTGGCCGGCCAAATGGCCGGCCAGCAGCCCGCGTCCGGTCGGCGTTGCTGCACCGCGTCCAGGAATGGCTGCCACTGGGGGAATCGTTCGTCATCGATGCGTTGCCGCATGCTGCCGGTATACCCCTCGAGACCGGGTTATGCCGCCCGGGGTGCGTAGGTGGTGGTGCGCTGGCGCGCGGGGCGTCCGATGCCCTCGGCGATCGCGACCAGCTCGGCGACGGTCTTGGCCGACCCGTGTTCGGAGCCGGCCATCCGCGAGATGGTCTCCTCCATGAGTGTGCCGCCCAGGTCGTTGGCGCCGCTGTTGAGCATCACCTGAGTGCGCTCGACGCCCAGCTTCACCCAGCTGGTCTGGATGTGGGAGATGCGGCCGTGCAACATGATTCGCGCCAGGGCATGTACGGCCCTGTTGTCGCGATGGGTGGGGCCGGGCCGCGCCGCACCCGCCAGATACAACGGCGAATTCTGGTGCACGAAGGGCAGCGGCACGAACTCGGTGAAGCCGCCGGTTCGGTCCTGGATACCGCGCAGCACGTTGAGATGCCCGATCCAGTGCCGGGGGCTGTCGACATGGCCGTACATCATCGTCGACGACGACCGCAGACCGACCTCGTGCGCGGTGGTCACGATCTCGATCCACAGCGATGTCGGCAGCTTGCCCTTGGTGAGCACCCAGCGCACCTCGTCGTCCAGAATCTCGGCGGCGGTGCCGGGGATGGTGTCCAGCCCGGCTTCGCGCAGGCTGATCAGCCACTCGCGGATGCTCAGCCCGCTCTTGGTCACCCCGTTGGCGACCTCCATCGGCGAGAACGCGTGCACGTGCATCGAGGGCACCCGTGCCTTGACGGCACGCACCAGATCGGCGTAGCCGGTCACCGGCAGCTCGGGGTCAATACCGCCCTGCATACACACTTCGGTGGCACCGGCGACGTGCGCCTCCCACGCCCGGTCGCCGACCTCGGCGGCCGACAGCGAGTACGCGTCGGCGTCACCCTTGCGCTGGGCGAAGGCACAGAACCGGCAACCGGTGTAGCAGATGTTGGTGAAGTTGATGTTGCGGTTGACCACAAAGGTCACCTCGTCGCCCACCGCGTCGCGGCGCAGCGAATCAGCCAGTGCGGCAACGGCTTCCAGGGCGGGGCCGTCGGCGGTGGCCAACGCCAGATACTCGTCGTCGCTACAGCCCGCCGGGTCGCGTTCGGCCGAACGCAGCGCGGCCAGCACATCGGTGTCGATACGCTCGGGTGCCCGCGCGGCCAGCTCGTGCACCTGCGAACGGATCGATTCCCAGTCGCCGAAGGCACTTTCGAGGTCGCTGCGAGCCTCGCTGTTGCGGCCCTCGGTGTCGATTGCCGCGTTGAGATCGACCCGGCCCACCGACCCGACCTCGTCGGGTTCCTGCCAGGGCAGGCCCACCGGGTTGACGTCGCGGGCCAACCCGGTAGCCGGATCCGCAAGTGCCACAACATGTCCGCGCACCCGCGGGTCGATCCAGGCCGCACCCGCCTGCACATATTTGGGTTGCGCGGTTAGCCGCTGCACCAGTTCGTAGCCGGCCTCGGCGGTGACGGCTCCCAGATCAGCCAGCGCCGGCCACGGCCGTTCGGGGTTGACGTGGTCGGGCGTCAGCGGTGACACACCACCCCAGTCGTCGACGCCGGCGCCGATCAGCGCCAGGCACTCGTCGCGCGCCACCAGGTTCGGCGGTGCCTGAATCCGCATGCCGGGGCCCAGCACCAACCGCGCCACCGCCACCGTGGCGAGATAGTCCTCGATTCCGGCGTCCGGCACCGCCGCCATTGCCGTGTTCTCCTTGGCCCGGAAGTTCTGCACGATCACTTCTTGAATGTGGCCGAACTCCTTGTGCGACTTTCGAATCGCATGCAAGGTGTCGGCACGTTCGGCCAGCGTCTCGCCAATACCTACCAGCAGGCCGGTGGTGAACGGAATGGACAGCCGGCCGGCGTCGGTCAGGGCACGCAACCGCACCGCCGGGTCCTTGTCCGGACTGCCGTAGTGGGCAAGGCCTTTCGTCTCGAACAGCCGTCGCGACGTCGTCTCCAGCATCATGCCCATCGACGGCGCCACCGGCTTGAGTCGCGACATCTCCGACCAGCTCATCACTCCCGGATTCAGGTGCGGCAACAAGCCGGTCTCCTCGAGCACCCGAATCGCCATGGCCCGCACATAGGACAGCGTGGAGTCGTAGCCGCGTTGACCGAGCCACTCGCGGGCTTCCGGCCATCTATCCTCGGGGCGGTCGCCAAGCGTGAATAGTGCTTCCTTGCAACCGAGTTCGGCTCCGCGCCGGGCTACGTCGAGGATCTCGTCGGGCTCCATATACATGTTGATGCCCTGGGCGCGCAGCTTGCCCGGCACCGTGACGAACGTGCAGTAGTGGCAGTTGTCGCGACACAGATGGGTGACCGGAATGAAAACCTTGCGCGAGTAGGTGATCGGCAATCGGCCGAGCGGACCGCGCCGCCCGGCGGACTCGAGACCCGCGTCGCGCACCCGCGTCGCGCTGGCACACAGGTCGGCCAGGTGGTCACCGCGCGCGGTCATCGCCAGGGCCGCCTCGTCGATATTCAGTACGACGCCGTCACGGGCCCGCCGCAGCACCCGTCGCAACGCTCCATGCTCTGATCGCTCTGTTTTCACAGGCACGCTGCTGTAACTTCCCCGCGATCTGGTTTCATCCGCGCGTCTCACCATGTGAGACCGGGGCAACCTTTGGTGCCATACGGGAAACAGTAGCGTCCGGCCGCCGGCAACATGCGATCGACCATCCTGCGTCAGTACGGGCACGCGAAGCCGCTGATCGCGATACGATCTGCGGCAGCCGTGCAGTATTGAGCAGGGGGTCTACACACCGATGTCGTTCATGTTCGCCACGCCGGAAGCGCTGGCGGCGGCAGCTTCTGACATAGCCGGTATCGGATCGGGCATCACCGCGGCCAATGCGGCGGCTTCCCTCCCGACCACCGGAGTCCTCGCTTCGGCCGCAGACAGCGTTTCGACGCAGGTCGCGGCCCTTTTGTCGGCACACGGCCAGGGTTACCAGCAGATCAGCGCGAAGCTGTCGACGTTTCACGACCAGTTTGTGGCGGCCCTGAACGCGGGCGCGAACTCGTATGCCTCCGCCGAGGCCGGCGCGGCGAACGCGCTGGCCAGCGCGGCCAAGTCACCGGCCGCCGCGCTGCTCGGCCAACCGCTGGCCGCCGTGAACAGCGCCGTGGCCGGTGCCTCCACTGCCGCCGCGCGAGTTCAGAGCGCGGTCTCGGCGGCCATTGGGCCCAGCCCGCTGGCGCTGGCGCCCACCGGCGGGATCGGCGCCCTGGCGGCCTCGAGCGGGTTGCTTAGTCCCATTGCGGGCGCCGCCGGCAGCGCGGCAGCGGCACCGGCGGCGGTCATCCCCGTCACACTGGCCACCGCGATCGAGAACTTCTACCTGTTCGCCGAGCCGTACGTGCAATACGGCTTCGAACTCGCCGCCTGGGCTGCCGGCTGGGTGCCTTATATCGGCATCTTGGCGCCACAGATCAACATCTTCTACAACCTGTTTGAGCCCATTGTGCAAAGCGGCCTGTTCAACTCGCTCGACTGGCTGAGCGGACAGATCACCTTCGCCTCGGGGCTGAGCAATTTCTGGTCGGCCACCACGCAGTCGGTTAACCAATTCATCTACAACGAGTACTACTGGATCCGCGGCTTCCTGCCGCCGTGGCCGCCGCTGCCCTAGCCGGGCCTTGAGCAGCCGGGCCGTCAGCCGTGGTGGCGATGCCGCCACAGCACCCAGGCCGGCGGCGCCACTCCCAGCACGATGAGCAGCAGCGCGCCGTAGGCCATCACGCCGTGGCCACCCAGGATGACGTCGTCGCCGGGGCCACCCAAGCTCATGCCCGCGACGGTCAACAGCCAGGTCCACAAGGGCAGCGCGGCCACACGTGGCGATTTGGTCCAGCGTCCGGCCGCCCAAACGAGGGCGGCGTTCACCAGGCCGCTGATCAACGCGCTTATCGGAAAGGGAATAGAGCCGATATAGGAAGGCATAAGTAGCGCCCCGGCCAATGCCGACAGCACACCGTCGACGGCCAACAGCGCCAGGACAACAAACCGAATTGCGGGATCTGTCGCGCCGGTCTCTTCACCGGCCGGCGCGTGCGATGTCGTATCGGTCAGGTTGGGACGCTGTCGATCTGCGAAAGTATCGAGCCGAGAACCCACTGCAGGCTGTCTAGCCGGTCCTGCCAGTGCTGCAGGTTGGGGTCCAGATCGGGGTCCATGCAAGTTTCCTTCCGTGCCTGCCTGCGTGCTTGCCTGATTGCCTGCCTGATTGGAAGCCATCATCAGCCTATGCGCCGGATGCGGTGAAGCCCAGACCGGCGAGCAGATCCGTCTCCCAACCGCGTTCGTCACGATCGCCCGCCGCGCCTGCGACCAGAACGTAGTGCTCCTGCGCACCGATGGGCAGGGCCAGGTTGTTCGACAGCGCGCACGCCCGGCCGGTCGGTCCGACGACAACTTGGGTGGCGTGTGCGGCCAGCGCCGCGACTTTGGCGGCATGGGCAGCCGCGTCGGCGGCGACGACGGCATTGATGTCTTCGTCGGAGTAGGCGAACGGGATCTCCTCGGGCGGCAGCATCCACTCCGGTCGCAGATCGTCGGGACCCAGCGCGCGCACACCCGAAACCACTGAACTCAGGGCCAGGACGGTCCAGTAGAACTTCGGCACGGCCCACGGCTCGCCCGGAAAATCGCCGGTGCCACGGCCCGCGGCGGCGACCGCGGCCGTGGTGACGGTGTGGGTGTGAATGTGGTCGGGATGGCCGTAGCCGCCGTTGGGGTCGTAGGTCACCACGACGTGGGGTCGCAGTTCGCGGATGATCGCGACCAGCGCGCCGACGGCTTCGGACTGGTCAGCGTCGACGAACCTGCGCCGGTTGCGCTGCTCGGTACCGGCCATGCCGGAGTCGCGCCAGCGGCCCGCGCCGCCCAGATATACGGGTCCACTGACGCCCAGGGCCTGCAATGCCGCGGTGAGCTCCGCGATCCGGTAGCCGCCGAGCTGGTCGGCGTGGTCGACCGCCAGCTGAGCCCAGCGGTCCCCGATCACCTCGCCCTCCTCGCCCAGCGTGCAGGTGACGACATGGACCGCTGCGCCGCGAGCGGTGTAGTGGGCGATGGTGGCGCCGTTGCTGAGACTCTCGTCGTCAGGGTGTGCGTGCACGAATAGCAGCCGCGGCGTCTCGGACATGGACGCACCCTACCCGCCGCGGCGGGAGCGCTGGAAAATTCGGCCTTAGTAGACGCTTCCGTTTACTAATCCATTCGGCTACGCTAGCGGTTGTTAGTGAACGTTATCGTCTACAATATGAAGGGCCAGGCCAGCATGCCATTCGTCAGTACCCAACCCGAGATCATGACCGAAGCCGCCGCGGGTCTACGCGCGATCGGTTCGGCGATGCGCACCCAGAATGCCGCCACGGCGCCCCCGACGACGGAATTGCCGCCCGCGGCGGCCGATGAGGTGTCAGCGGTGACCGCGGCACAGTTCGCCGCACACGCGGCGATGTTTCAGGCGGTTGCCGCGCAGGCCAAGGCGATTCACGAGACGTTCGTCGCGATGTTGGCGGCCGGCGCGGATGCATACCTCGCGGCCGAGGACGCCAACGCCGCCGTCATGAGTTAAAGGACGGTACCGCAATGGATTTCGCAGCACTGCCACCAGAGGTCAACTCCGCCAGGATGTATGCCGGTCCGGGCGCCGGCCCGATGCTGGCCGCCGCGGCCGCCTGGGATGAGATGTCCGCCGAGTTGTATCGGGCGGCCGCCTCGTTTCAAACGGTGGTCTGCGCCCTGACGGACTCAGCCTGGCAAGGGCCATCGGCGGCGTCGATGACCGCCGCGGCCGCCGGGCAGGTGGCCTGGACCAACGCCGCCGCCGCCTTGTCCGAACACACCGCAACCGCGGCCCGGGCCGCCGCCGCGGCCTACGAGACGGCGTTCGCGATGACGGTGCCCCCGCCGCTGATCGCCGCCAACCGCGCGTTGCTGATGACGTTGGTAGCCACCAATCTTTTGGGTCAGAACACTCCGGCGATCGCAGCGACCGAAGCCCAGTACGGGCAGATGTGGGCCCAGGACGCCGCGGCGATGTACGGCTACGCGGGCGCGTCGGCGGCTGCGGCTGCCCTGACGCCGTTCGCCGCACCGACCGGCCACGTGTCGATCAGCTCGCTGGAGATCGCAAGCCTGCCGTTGTTGGGCGTGCGGATCGCCACGATTCCGGCGACGTATATCACCGCGGCCCTCGGTGGCAAGAACGTCGAAAACATGTTGGAGCGCTTGAGCAACGCGCCCGCGACTCGGCTGTCCGCGACTCCGGTGGTCGCAACTCCGGTGACCGCGACAATGGGCCGGGCGGCCACCGTCGGCAAGTTGTCGGTGCCGCAGGATTGGGCAGCCACGACTCCCGCAATCGAGAAAGTCGACTTGGCGAGCCGTCGGATCAGTTGTCCCGAGTCGCAACGAATAGGAACGTTACCGGCTACTATTGGCCAATGGCGCAGCCCTCGCAGACTATATCCAACCCGAACCGCAGCCGCCGGCGAGGCGAGGTGCTCGAACGCGCGCTCTACGCAGCCACGTTAGCCGAACTGGCCTCGGTCGGGTACGGCGGATTGACGATGGAGGGCATCGCGGCACGCGCCCAGACCGGCAAAGCCGCGCTCTACCGGCGCTGGGCCAGCAAGCACGACCTGGTCCAGGCCGCGCTACTGCATGCTCTGCCGCCGCTGCCCGAGCCCCGCGCCAGCCGGTCGGCTCGCGAGAACCTGCTGGCGGTGTTCGCAGCTCATCGCGATGTGCTGGCCGGCAAGACCGACTTCCCCGGCCTGGTCATCGTCAGCCAGCTGCTGCACGAGCCTGAACTGCGCGCCATCTTCGCCGACGCCGTGGTGGCGCCGCGCGTGAAGATCGTGGAGTCGATACTGCAGGCCGCGGTCCAAGACGGCGACCTCGACCCGGCAACCGTGACCTCCTTGACGGCGCGCATCGGCCCCGCGCTGATCAACCAGCAATTCATGCTCACCGGTGTGCCACCGAACCGGCGCGAACTCGCGCTCATCGTCGATACCGTCATCCCCCCGAAAGGACCTGCGGCATAGGCTAATTGAGCCCTATCGGCTAGAGCGTACCGCCGCCGACCTCGCCGCCGGTGCCGCCGCCGACCTCGCCGCCGGTCTCGCCGCCTACGGTGCCGCCGCCACCGGTCTCACCACCCACGGTGCCGCCGCCGGTGGCCGTCCCAGTCAGCATGCCCACAAGATTGCCGTCCAGTGTCCATTGGACGGGAACCCCGAACATGCTGAGGAACGCGCCGTCCATCAAGAACTTCTGTTCCAGGGCCCCCAACAGACCACCGGTCGTTACACCACCGAAGACGTCGCCGCCGCCGGTGACCAACAGGCTGTCGGTGAAGGTGGCCGGCGTCGGGACACCCAATAGGGCGTCGACGGTTTGCTCGCCCGCGCCTACCACGAAGTTGACCATGTTGAACGCATGGTTGGCCGCGCCGTTGAGGGCGCTGTTGGTGCCGAAAGTGCCTTGCTGCAAAGCCATTTCGGTGGCCACCAGATTCGCGTTGAACGCGAGCTGACTGTTCAGCATCCCGGCCAGGCCGGCCGGGGTCAGACCGAGCTGCTGCAGCAATGACCCACCGATGGCCGGCCCACCCAATGCGGCGTTGAGCGACAGCAATTGCTGCGCGACACCCACCAGGCCACCGGTCGGGACGCCGCCCTCGAGGGATCCGCCGACGATCAAGCTGCCGGCAAAGCTTGCCGGTGCCGGTGCACCCACCACGGCGTTGACCAATTGCTCACCCGTGCCGAAGAGGAGGTTGGCGGCGTTGAAGCCATAGTTCACCGCACCGTTGAGGGCCGTGCCGGAGCCGAACAACGCTGTTTCCAGAGCCAGCTCATTGGCGACCAAAGACTGGTTGAACCCCAACTCGGCATTGACCAGCCCGGTCAACATGCCGCTTTGTATCTGACCCAGCTGCGCCACGCTAACGTTCGGCAGCGCGGCCGCGGTGTCCACCAACGCACGCAACCCGGAGAAATTGCCATTCGCCGCGCCGCTCACAGCGGCGTTGACCTGCGCACCGAGCGACATCAGGTCGGCATTGAAGCTGCCCGCCCATGCGGGAATCGTGGCCCCGAGGCTGCCGCTCAGACCGGATAGCCCGGCGTTGATGTTGCCCATCAACGAACCACCGCTGGGGATCAATGCGGACAGGGCGGCGACGCCACCACCGAGATTGCCACCACCGAGATTGCCCGACAGCGCGCCACTGAGCTGAGTGCCGAACCCGTTAAGCGCGCCGTTAAGAGCGCCGTTGAAGCCGCCCACCAACGTCTGGCCGGTCTGGAATGAACCGCCAAGCGCCAGGCTGCCGTTGAAGTTGGCCGGAACCGGCGCTCCGACAAGGGTATTCACAAATTGTTCGCCGGTGCCGACGGCCAGGTTGAAAGAGTTGAAGCCGCTGTTGAGCAGGCCGGCAACGCCACTGTTGACACCGCCGCTGACAGCGCCCACCGCCTGTCCCAGCGCCGACTCGCCGGCGACCAGGGATCCGTTGAACGCAAGCTCTGCATTGACAAGACTGGTCGCGAGGCTGCCGCCCAGCACCGCCTGCAAATTGGCCGCCTCGGCACCGGCATACGCTGACGTGGCCGAATTCATCGCCCTCACAAACTCGGCGTGGAACTGCTCCGCCTGGGCGCTGAGCGCCTGATAGGCCTGCCCGTGAGCCCCGAACATTGCTGCGATGGCGGCTGACACATCGTCGGCGCCCGCGGCCAACACGCTGGTTGTCGACCCCGCTGCGGCGGCGTTGGCTGCGCTCACCGTGGAACCAATTCCCGTCAAGTCTGCTGCGGCTGACGCCATGATTTCAGGCACTGCAAATACAAAGGACATTTCGGGCCCTTCCCCAACCGGTCCATTAACTGGCTTCCCCGACCCCAACAGGCCCCGACCCTGCACGGGGGTAATGCGAGAAGTTTACCGAGCGGGGCTTTCCCAAACCTCAATTTGATAACAATTTGGCACACGGCCAATTAGGCGTTATGGCCCGGTCTTGACCCACTCGCCGGCGTCGCCGACGATGCCGACCGGCACCGCTCCGGAGAGGCTGACGTTCTGCACGCTCGGCCCCGCCGCGACGATCGTGGTGTCCTGCAAAATCGGCAGCACCGTCGACATGTTCCACAGCCGCGGCTCGACCGCGGTGATCACGTCGTTGATGTTCTTGCTGCCGTTGAGTGCGGCATCGATGTTGGACTGGATGCTGCGGTCGCAGATTCCGGTCAGATTCGACGGCGCCAGCACCAGGGCGCCGGGATCGGGCGCGCGGCTGGGCTGGGTGGACGTGGGGGTGGTTGCCGGCGGCTGGCTGGCCGCCGATGTGGGCGACGGACTAGAAGGCCCGGCGGGTCCAGTAGGTGTCGGGGTGCCGGTCGGTGTCACCGTCGTCGGCTGCAACGCGGGGCAGCCGTAGCGCGACGCCAGTGAGGTGGCCAGGTTTCCGCCCGCCTGATGCCAGCCGACTATCGCGTCCACGCTGTGGTCGTTGAGCGCGTCGCGGTAGAGCACTACCGGGTCCAGTGCCAGCACGCTGGCGGCGATGCCGACGTTGCGCAACTGGTCGGCAGCGGTGTTGGCGACGGCAACCGACGTCGGGTCGTTCGCGGCGACGCCGATGACCAGCGACAGCTGTTTGCCGTCTTTACTGATCCGGCCGCGGATCACTTCCGGCGGCCCGGTGCTCACCGGCGTGGTCGTCGAATCGGGTCCGGGGGGCGCCGGCGAGGCCGAGGTGTTGCTCTCGATTTGATATCCCGACGCCTCGAGCAGCCCCAGCGCCACGGTCGTGCCGATTGCCGGCGGCGACGTGGGCACGTAACCGGGGTCGCTGGGCGCACGTATCTGCGCCTGATCCAGGGTGACGGTGTTGTCGCTGCCGGCGCCCACGGCGGCCAGCAGGTCGACGTCGAGCAAGCCCAGAATGGCCTTGCGGACCTGGGTGTCGGCCAGCTTCGGCTCGTTTGCCCGCAAGGTGAGCTGCATGACCCGCGGCGTCACGATCCGCGCCGTGCGCACGTCGGGAATGGCCGACAACTGCGCGAAGGCGGCCGAGCCGCCGTGTACCTGGGCCACCTGGGTGTCGCCGTTGCGCACCGAATCGGCCAGGGCGGCCGGCGCCCCGGCCCGGCGGAATTGGATGAGTGCGGGTTTGGCGGGCGGTCCCCAGTAGCGGTCGTTGCGCGCGATCAGGATCTCGTCGCGCTGCGGGTCGATGTTCTCCACCCGGAACTGACCACCGGTGACGGGCAGGGCCCGGGCCATCCCGGCCGCGAAACCGCCCGGGGCGTCCTTGATGATGTGGGCCGGCAGGATGTTGCTGAACAACTCCCGCCAGGCTGGGTAGGGCTGGGCGAAGGTCACGACGGCCTGCTTGCCGCCCTCGAGCGATTGAACGTTGGTGATCAGGTCGTAGCCGGCCGGGTCGACGACTCCGGGCTGGCTCACCATCTGCCGCCACAGGTACCAGAAGTCGTCGGCAGCGATTGGGGCGTTGTCGGTCCACTGCGCCTCGGGGCGGATCTTGTACGTCACCGTGAACGGGTTTTCGCTCGTCACGTCGGCCGAAACCAGCAAAGTGGGGTCCATTTCCCAGCGCGAACCGGTCGACGAAGTGGGATCGGGCACCGGCCGGAACGCACTGGGCAACACCAGCGCGCTGATCGCGGCGTTCACCGGCGACAGATCCGACAGCAGGTGCGGATTGAACCCGGCGCCGATCGAGTCGATGCCCATGATGATCTGGGTCGGGTGCGGCGGCGGGGGTGGTGTGTTATGCGGGGTGTCGGTGCTCTGCGGGGCCGGCGGCGGGCTGACGGTACACGCCGACAGCGCCATGCCCAGCACCGAGACCAGCGCGCCGGCCGTCATACAGACGCGACGGACTGGGCTCGGCACGGTACTCAGGCTAACCCCGGGCCTTGGCACGAGCCCGGCTGCGGGCTCGTGAGGTGGCATCCAGTTCGACCTTGCGGACCCGGACGATCTCGGGCGTCACCTCGACGCACTCGTCGGCCGCGCAGAATTCCATGGCCTGCTCCAGGTCGAGCTCGAGCGCTTTGGGCAGCGTCTCCATCACGTCGGCGGTCGAGGACCGCATGTTGGTCAGCTTCTTCTCCCGGGTGACGTTGACGTCGAGATCCTCGGCCCGCGGGTTGATCCCGACGACCATGCCCTCGTAGGTGTCCTGGCCGGGTTCGACGAAGAACTGGCCGCGGTCGGCAAGTTGCAGCAGCGCGAAGGGTGTGATGACGCCGGCGCGGTCCGACACCAGTGACCCGGTGTGCCGGGCCCGGATCTCCCCCGCCCACGGCCGGTAGCCGTCGAACACGGCGTTGGCGATGCCGGTGCCGCGCGTGATGGTGAGGAAGTCGGTGCGGAAGCCGATCAGGCCACGGCTGGGCACGATGAAATCCATCCGGACCCAGCCGGCGGCATGATTGGTCATCTCTTCCATGCGGCCCTTGCGGCCGGCCATCAATTGCGTGATGGCGCCGACGAATTCGTCCGGGCAATCGATTGTCATCGCCTCGAACGGCTCGTGCAGCTGCCCGTCGATCGTCTTGGTGACCACCTGCGGCTTGCCGACGGTCAGCTCGAAACCCTCCCGCCGCATCGTCTCGACCAGCACCGCAAGCGCCAGTTCGCCGCGGCCCTGCACCTCCCAGGCGTCCGGCCGGTCGATGTCGACGACCCGGATCGAGACATTGCCGATCAACTCGGTGTCCAGCCGGTTGCGGACCATGCGCGCGGTCAGCTTGTGCCCGGACACCTTGCCGGCCAGCGGCGAGGTGTTGGTTCCGATCGTGACCGAGATGGCCGGTTCGTCGACGGTGATGCGCGGCAGCGCGTGGGCGTGGTCGGGATCGGCGAGGGTGTCGCCGATCATGATCTCGGGCAGCCCCGCGACCGCCACGATGTCACCGGCGACCGCTTCCTCTGTGGGGCTGCGCTCGACGCCCTCGGTGGCCAGCAACTCGGTGATCTTGGCGCTGGTGATGACGGGTACACCGTCCACCTCGCGCATCCAGGCCACCTGCTGGCCCTTGCGCAGCTTGCCGTTGTAGATACGGATCAGCGCGAGCCGGCCGAGAAATGCCGACGCGTCGAGGTTGGTGACCAACGCCTGCAGCGGCGCCTCGGGATCACCCGAGGGCGGCGGGATGTGCTCCATCAACACCTCGAACAACGGGTCGAGGTTGTCGCCGCCCGGCACCTCGCCGTCGGCGGGTTGGTCGGTACTCGCGATACCGGCCCGCCCGGATGCGTACAGCGTCGGCAGGCCCAGCGCGTGCTCGGCGGCTTTGGCGGCTTCGTCGTCGAGATCGGAGGCAACGTCGAGTAACAGGTCGTGACTGGCGTCGACGACCTCACCGATGCGCGCGTCGGGCCGGTCGGTCTTATTGACGACGAGAATCACCGGCAGATGCGCTTGCAGCGCTTTGCGCAGCACGAACCGCGTCTGCGGCAGCGGCCCCTCGGACGCGTCAACCAGCAGTAATACCCCGTCGACCATGGACAGGCCGCGCTCGACCTCACCGCCGAAGTCGGCGTGGCCCGGGGTGTCTATGACATTTATTACGGTGACCGTCCCGTCCGGGTTGTGGCGGTGCACGGCGGTGTTCTTGGCCAGGATCGTGATGCCCTTTTCCTTCTCGAGGTCACCGCTGTCCATGATGCGTTCCTGGGTGTCGTCACCGCGGTGGGTCAGCGCGCCGGACTGGCGCAGCATTGCGTCGACGAGGGTGGTTTTGCCGTGGTCGACGTGCGCGACGATGGCGACATTGCGGAATGGCACGTCGGTGATTGTGGCAGTGGGGGCTGCAGAAGGCGAACTGAGCTAAGCCCGTCGAGGGTGAACCCAGGGCGTTCGGTGTAGGGCTGCGGCGACACAATGGACCACATATCGGCCCGTTGGCGCACTCGAAGCCGCAAATGCACTCTCGATGCTTGACCTGGGCCGCAGTAGCATCCCCGCTATGGATGAGGTGGCCTTCGGACGCTACCGGCTCATCGAAATGATCGGCGCAGGCGGCATGGGCCAGGTGTTCAGGGCCCATGACACGGTGATCGGTCGCGACGTGGCAATCAAGGTGTTGCCGCCGGAGATGGGTTCGCTGGACGGCTACCGGGACCGCTTCCGCCGCGAGGCACACATCGCGGCCCGGCTGACCGAGCCCCACATCATTCCCATCCACGACACCGGTGAGATCGGCGGCCGCCTTTTTCTGGTGATGCCGATCATTGAAGGCGTCGACGTTCACACGCTGCTGCGGCGAGAGGGTCCGATGCCACCGCCGCTGGCGGTCCGGGTGGTCGAGCAGTTGGCCGCGGCGCTCAATGCCGCACACCGGAACGGCTTGGTGCACCGCGACATCAAGCCGTCCAATGCGCTGATGACCGCTGACGGCCATGTCTATTTGATCGATTTCGGTATCGCCCATGATGCGGCGGCGACCAGACTGACGCAGACCGGCTTGATGGTGGGCACCTTCTCTTATATGGCTCCGGAACGCTTTCTTACCGGAACCGCCGATGCCCGCGCCGACGTATACTCGCTGGCTTGCGTGCTGCACGAATGCCTCACGGGCGCAACGCCTTTCGCCGGTACCAGCATGGAACAGCAAATCGCCGGCCATCTGACCATGGATCCACCCAAGCCCAGCAGCTTCAACTCGGCCATCCCGGCCGGGTTCGACGAGGTCATCGCCCGCGGCATGGCTAAACAGCCGCAGCAGCGCTATCAGAACGCCGGCGACCTTGCCGCGGCTGCTCAAGGGGTACTCAGCGCAGCACCCGCGCGGCCGCAGCCTCCCCCGCCGCCATCGTCGCCTCCGTCGCCGGTTGGGCCAGTAACCCCGACCATGCCGGGCACCCAACAGCTCCCTTATCAGCCCACCCAGCAAGCGCCCAC
>NZ_MVHE01000083.1 GCF_002086155.1 Mycobacterium angelicum
CCCAGCACATCCAACCGCGCACCCTCAACCTCATCAACCACCTCAACCGAAGACAACCACGCCTGCGGATCTTCAACCATCGCCAACAACAGTCTCTGCAGGCGTTGCGCTAAATCGGAGACATCGAAATCCGAAAATGGCCGGCCAGCGCCGGCGGTAACCAGAAAAAGCTGATCCCCATCTTTGACGAAGTACAGGCCAAAGTGGTTTACCCGTCCGAAGCTTGTGTAGACGATCGATGCCGGCGCATTGCCGAAAGGCGGAACAGTTACCGACGGGATGAAGTTAACGGCAACCCTGGCCGCCCCCTGCCCCGTGCCGCGGGGGCCACTATTGTTCTCCAAGACGTGCACCGGAAATCGCTGATGCCGCAGTGCATCGCCTATTTGAGTTTCGACATGTTCACAAAAAGCGGCAACTGTCGACGACGGCAACGCCCGCAACGACAGCGACACAAACCCACTAACCATTGCGGGGAATGTCTTCGACTGCGCACCGACACGCCTGCTGACCGGGAAATCGAGCGCCACTTCCGAGCCGCCGGCACACCACTCACGCACCAAAAGCGCGCACGCCGCAGTAATCACCGATGCGCGACGAACCCCCACTACCTCGCAGAACTCGTCGACTCGATTCACCACAGCAGGATCGAACTGAATTGGCGTCGAGGCTACGTACGAATCAGGCCGGTTCGCGACTTGCGGCAACTGATAACCCGAAGCATTTTCAGCCGGAAGATTTTCGCACCAATAGGCCCGGTCTTCGAGGTATTCGCCGGACTCCTCGTAATCCGACTCATAGTCGACCAGATCCCGTAGTGAGCCAAACGCCGCGGCCGGCACCGGCTTGCCCGAGATGAGCGCAGAGTAGACCTCGGCAATCCGTTTGGTGATAAGCACGGTACCGAATCCGTCGAGAACTATATGGTGGCTGCAGATGAACAAATGGAATTCATCAGACCGCGTTTGATACAACACAAATTTGTACAGCGGGCCAGGCCACAGCGGTGTGCGTTGAATGGCCAAAGCCAACCGGTAGGCGTCGTGCACCGGGTTCTGCGAGTGCCTGAGGTCGTGACGAGCAAGCTCTAGAGACGGGTCATCAATTGCCTTTTGGAAAACCTGGCCGTCCACCTCGCAGAAGTTGACCCGCAGGGCTTCTGCCTCAACCACCACCTGGCGGATCCCCCGGTCAAGGACATCAGGATCTACGAGACCCCTGATCGGCACGAACCAGCCCACCTGCCAGTCCGTCCGCGAACCAGCCGTTTCCTGGGAAAGCCAGATATCCACCTGCCCCCGTGTCAGCGGAAGGGCATGCTCGTGAAGCTCCATGCGGCCGCTAGAACCTCACGGCCTTGCGACTCGCAAGTCGGGCTACGCGCCGGGTGGCGCAGGGCGGATAGCCCTCCCCTTCGCTGCGCAAGTCGGAGAAACAGCTGCAATTTTCGTCGCCAAAAGAACCCACCAGCCAACCTCGCCAATCGAATACCAACCTTGGCCGGCGTGCACTGGCGGCATACCTACGCTAAAGCAATAGTGGCCATCAGCAACTGTTTTTTTTGGCGTGATTATTAATGTTGCGGTTCGCGCGACGTGTGCTAGGCCGGGTGAGCGGCCGGCGCGCGGACGACCATCGGCACAGCTGGGAACGCCCATGCCATCTCCGAGCGCGACTTGCGTAGTGCGGCGGTGCCGTAACCCTTCTTGCGGTGCTCCGGGTGGATCCAGATCCGAACGTTCACCTCGCCGTGCACCAGCTCGCCGAAGACCATGCCGACCTTTTCGCCGGAGTCGATCGCGACGAACCATGCGGCCTCTTCGTCGTCGACGCGTCGCAACGCCGCGCGGATCTCGTCGTCGACGTTGCCCGCCGGCCCGCCGGATCCGTCGCCGGCGGCCTTGATCTCCTCGGTGCGCGTGACGAAGATGTCGCGGTCCTGGCCGGCCGCAAATGGCCGCAGCTCCAGCGTCTCCCCGGAACTGGCCGGACGCTCCTTGAGTGTGAAACTCAGCTGTTTGTTCAGGTCGTCGAGTTCGGCCAGGATCTTTGCCCGGGCATCTTTGGTGAGTTGGGCGAACGACATCCCCATCACCGCTTCGGCGGCGACGTGAGAGGTGCCGAGCAATGTCACGATCGCCTCGACCGCGGCCGCCCTGTTCTTGGCTTCTACGAGGGCGTCGGCAACTTCGTGCCGGCGTTCGACTCCGGCGAGCAGTGCATCTGCGATCTCGCGGCGGACGGCGGTCTGGTCGTGGTCGGTCATGGCATAAGAGTAGAGCGCGTCGCGCGTTAATGCGCTACCGGTTAGGCCAGTCTGGAACCGCTGATTTCCAGGAACCGGTGATAGCGGTCCTTGGTCGGATCCAGCCACGCCGGTTGGGGCTCCACAATGCGCTCGGTCCGCGCCCATCGTGCGGCGTCGGCGATCGTCGTCTCCAGTCCGGCCGCCATCCGGGCGAGGAAAGCCGCGCCCAGTGCAGCGCCTTCGGCCACCGCCGACACCTCCACTGGACGCCCTGTTGCGTCGGCGATGGCCTGCATCCAGGGCTGCACCCGAGTCCCACCGCCGGAGGCGACGATGCGCGCAACCGGTGCACCGCTCAACTCGATGAGTTGACGCACCACAAAGCCGGACGCCTCATACGCGGCCCGGCGCAGGGACGCCGCGTCCTGGGTGAGGTCCAAGCCGTCCAGCGCGGCGCGCCGATCGGGGTCGTGCACCGGCGTGCGTTCGCCGCGTAGGTAGGGCAGCCATACCGGTACCCGGCGCGGGTCGGCGACAGCTGGATCAGCTTGTGCGACAACGCTATCCACCCACCCGAGGAATAATCCGCCGGCATTGCTGGCGCCGCCGATCTGGCTTTTGCCGGCTGCGGTGTGCGGAATCGTCCACAGGCCCGGCATCTGGCGGGCCTGGGAGATGGTTGTCCACACGATCAACGTGGTGCCGCACAGCACCAGCACGTCGCCGTCGTGATCGGCGCCGGCCACGATCTGTTCGCACAGTGCGTCGATGGCACCGGTCGCCAGCACGGCCTGGGTCCCGTGCACCTGGCCGGCCGGCGCGCCGAACGTCTCCACCCGCGGCATGCGGTCGACGGTCACGCCGCAGTCGGCACAGGCGGCCGGATTCCAGCCGGTGCCATCGAAAAGCGGAAGGCTCGTTATCGCGGTGGCGAAGTCGATCACCGCCTCACCCGCCAGCGCGTAGTTTGTCACCGCCGGGGCGGGCCAGTATCCGGCCGCGTCCGGCGCCTCGGCGGCAGTCCAGCGCAGAAACTCCGCGGCCTCGCCCACCGACGGCAACGGCTGCGCTTGCGCACCGGGCACCCGGCCCCGGCTATCGCCGTACAGCAGGCCCGGTGTGAGCGGCCGGCCGGAGGAATCGACGGCGGTCATCGACGGCACCATCGCCGAAACTGCCACCGCCTTGGCGTCCGGCCGGGCCAGCTGGTCCAGGGCCGCCACCGGGCCCCGCCGCCACGCCTCGTCGGCGTCGTGCTCCAACAGGTCGGGGGCCGGCACCCGCAATTGATGCGGTATCCGGACCCGCGCCGCCACGTTGCCGTCCTCGTCGGCGGCGACCGCTTTGACCGCGGTAGTGCCGACGTCGATCCCGATTGTGACGTCCACGCGTGACACGGGCGCCACGGTACGCCAGCATTGGGTCTCGTGACGTCTCGACCGCGCGCCCTGGTGACCGCCCCCTTGCGTGGACCGGGGTTCGCCAAACTTCGGCGGCTAGCCGATGTGGTCTACGACCCCTGGATAGATCAGACTCCGCTGCGGATCTACAGCGCCGAGCAGCTGGCCGAACGGTTAGCCGCCGAGTCCGCCGATGTGGTTGTGGTGGAAAGCGATTCGGTAACGGGACCGGTGTTCGAGCTGGGCCTGTGCGCGATCGCCTCGACACGTGGGGACCCAAACAACGTCGACGTCGCGGGGGCCACCGCGGCCGGCATTCCGGTGCTCAACACTCCGGCACGCAACGCCGACGCCGTGGCCGAAATGACGGTGGCCCTGCTCCTGGCCACCACCCGCCACCTGTTGACCGCGGATGCGGATGTGCGCTCCGGCAACATGTTTCGCGATGGCTCCATCCCGTATCAGCGGTTCCGCGGCTGGGAGATCGCCGGCCTGACGGCAGGCCTGGTGGGACTCGGCGCCGTCGGACGTGCCACGCGATGGCGGCTGGCCGGGCTGGGCATGCGGGTCATCGCCCACGACCCGTACAACGACGACGCCCGGCACGGCCTGGACGAGCTACTGGCCGAAGCTGACGTGGTGTCGCTGCACGCACCGGTCACCGACGGCACTGCGGGGATGATCGGCGCCGCACAGTTCGCTGCCATGCGCGACGGGGTCGTGTTCCTCAACACCGCTCGCGCCCAACTGCACGACACGGATGCTTTGGTCGACGCGCTGCGTTCCGGCAAGGTGGCCGCCGCCGGCCTGGACCACTTCGCCGGCGAATGGTTACCGACCGACCATCCGCTGACCGGCCTGCCCAACGTCGTGCTGACCCCGCACATCGGCGGGGCCACGTGGAACACCGAGGCGCGGCAGGCGCAAATGGTGGCCGACGACCTGGACGCGCTGCTATCCGGCAGCACGCCAGCCAATATCGTCAACCCGGAGGTGCTGGGCCCATGAAATCCGTCGACAATGCCGAAGCCGCGGTGCTGGCGGCGGCCAAGGCCATGCTGCGCCGCGGCCTGGTCGAGGGAACGGCGGGCAACATCTCCGCCCGTCGCTCCGACGGCAACCTGGTCATCACGCCGTCATCGGTCGACTACGCCGACATGGTGCTCGAAGACCTGGTGCTGGTGGACCCGGAAGGTGCTGTGCTGCAGGCCGGAGAGGGCCGCCGGCCATCGACGGAAATGCAGTTGCACCTGGCCTGTTACCACGCGTTCGACGACATCGGCAGCGTCATTCACAGCCACCCGGTGTGGGCCACCATGTTCGCCGTCGCACACCAGCCCATTCCGGCGTGCATCGACGAGTTCGCGGTGTACTGCGGCGGGGATGTGCGTTGCGCCGAATACGCCGCCTCCGGCACACCCGAGGTGGGAACCAACGCGGTCAAAGCCCTGGAAGGCCGCGGCGCCGCCCTGATCGCCAACCATGGTTTGGTGGCCGTCGGACCGCGGCCCGACAAGGTGCTGCACATCACCGCCCTGGTCGAGCGGACGGCCCAAATCGTTTGGGGCACACGCTCTCTCGGTGGCCCGGTGCCAGTGCCCGAGGATGTCAACCGGAACTTCGCCGGCGTGTATACCTATTTGCGCGGGCTGTGATGACACGGCTTGCGCTGGGCCGCGCCAGCGTGACGCGAGTGGTTGAGCTTCGATTCGACTTGGGCACAAGCGTTTTCCCAAAAACGCCGCAATCGGGATGGCGGGACAATGCCGACCTGCTGGTGCCCGACTTCTTCAGCCCGGAGACCGATGAGTGGCACATCGCGGTCCAAAGCTGGGTCATCGAGGTCGACGGGCTCACCGTCGTCGTCGACACCGGCGTCGGCAACGACCGGCCCCGTCCGCACCTGCCACCGCTGGATCACCTCAACACCGGCTTCCTCTCCGCCTTGCAGGCGGCGGGCGTCGACCGCAATGCCGTCGACGTGGTGGTCAACACCCATGTCCACTCCGATCATGTCGGGTGGAACACCATGCTGGTCCACGACAGCTGGGTTCCGACGTTCCCCAACGCGCGATACCTGTTGACTGCCGCCGACTTTCGCCATTTTGCCCCGGACGGGCCCGCGACCGGCGATGACCACTTGGCGTTCGCCGACAGCGTCGCCCCCGTCGCGGACGCCGGACAGCTCATCCAGTGGTCGGACGACTACCAGATCAGCCCGTCGCTGCGACTGCGGCCAGCCGCCGGGCACACACCGGGTTCCTCGGTGCTGTGGCTGGATGCGGGCCGGCCGGCGGTCTTCGTCGGCGATCTCACCCACAGCCCGCTGCAGCTGCGCTTACCCGAACACCCCTGCGCATTCGACGTGGATGCCGACGCGGCCGCCCTCACCCGCCGCCGGATACTCACCGAGGCCGCAATGGCCGGCGCCGCGGTGATACCCGCGCACTATCCCGGCCGCGGCGGCGCAACCCTGCGCGCCGTCGCCGACCGGTTCGACGTCGACCGCTGGCTGGATTTCGAGCCCCTCTAACGCGGGCGACCGCGCCACCGCCGAGGGGAGGTGCCGTGCATCCGGCCGAACAGTCGGCTGAAGTACCCGGGGTCCGGCATTCCGACGCGTCTGGCGACCTCGGCGACCGAAAGATCCGTTTCGGCCAGCAGGTCACGCGCTTCGGCCATGCGGCGCTCGATGATCCACTGTTGGACGGTTCGCCCGGTACGCCGCCGCACGACGGTGGTCAGGTGTCCCGACGTCATACCGACTTCCCGGGCAACGCCGCTCAGCGACAAGGGCTCGCCATGCCGCTGGTCGATCACCGCGAATACCTCGGCAAGTAGCGGCTCCCCACTACTGCGCAGGTCGGCCACCACGTCGCCGGCGAGCCGCGCCAGGTCGATCAGCAGCAAGGTGAGGTGCGCCAGGACGGCCTGCCGATAGCCGTCCTGGGCCGCAGTCAACTCGGACTCGATGGATCGAATTGCGGTGTCCCATAAAGATTGTCGCGACGCCGGCACCTCCAGGCGCAGCACTCCACCCGCGCTGCCATGCAGAAACGGGAACAGCAACGGATGCGACCGCCATGCCGGCCACGGCGATCGCGCGTCTTCACCGAGCGCGGCGGGATCGAAAAGCACCGCCACCCCGCCGCCAACCGGGCCGATCTGGCCGGGATCGAGCACCTGGCCCGCGGCAGCCACATACGCCACACCGGCGACGGTGTCGTACCAGAGCGCCGGGAAGTCATGAATATGGCGATGCAGCTGCACCGGGTCGTTACTTCGGATCACCGTCACCGGGGGCGTCGCCGGATCGGTTCGATACTGGTAAACCGGCACGCCGTCGTGGTGGCGGATCAACCGAGCGGCATGCGTCATGTTGCCAAAGATAATCCTATTTTCGGCGAGGATCACCCAATTGCGCTGGCGTACTCCGGCTCACTATGAACTTTGTGACCAAACATCATCCACATGACTACCTTCCGGCCACCCGCCACGACGCACTCCTGCCCTGCTATGACCCGCTCGCCCGCCTGCTGGGACTCAACCGGGTGTACAAAAGACTGGTCGCGCAGGCCGAAGTAACTGCCGGGCATCGGGTCCTGGAAATCGGCTGTGGCACTGGGAATCTCACCATCTTGCTCAAGCGCGAACAGCCCTCGGCCGAGGTCATCGGTTGCGATCCTGACCCTCGGGTGCTGCGCCGTGCGCAGCGGAAGGCAGGGCGATTGTCCGGCATCCGGTTCGAGCAGGCGTACGCCCAGCGACTCCCCTACGCCGACGCCGAGTTCGATCGGGTGCTGTCGTCAATGATGCTGCACCACATCTACTCCGAAGCGAAACCCGCTGCGGTCGCCGAAATCCACCGGGTGCTGCGCCCCGGCGGCAGCCTGCACCTGGTCGATATTCACGGCGACGGGATCCCCGAGCTGTTGCGCGCCGCGGGTTTCGACTGCACCGAAATCAGCACCTATCCACACCGGGTGCTGGGCCGGCTCGTCTTCTACCGGGCCACCCGCTGATCGATGGCCACCTTGACCGCCCCGCTTTCGCCCTGGGTGGCGATCGCATAGAAGGCATCGCGCCACTGGTCCAGACCGAAGGTGTGAGTAAGCATGGGGCGCAGGTCAATCCGGCCCGCCTCGACGAGATCGAGGTAGTGCGCGATGGCGTGCTTGCGCTGTCCGCCGACCTCCTCGATCCCGAAGGCGTTGGAACCGACCCAGCTGATCTCCTTGAAGTACAGCGGACTCCACTCCCAGCGGCCGGGCGCATGCACACCGGCCTTGACCAGCGTCCCGCGCGCGACCAGCACGCGGACCCCGACTTCGAACGTCTCCGGCTTTCCTACGGTGTCGTAGACGACGTCGACGGCGCCCGGGTAAGCCATCGGCAGGCCCAGTAACGGCTGGCGCAACCGTCCGCCGCCCCAGGCCACCAACTCCTCGATGATGGCCAGACGTGGTTCGTGCGCAAGGACTTTGGCCGCCCCGAACGCGCGGGCCAGCGCCGCTTGCGCGTCGAACCGGGCGACGACGGCCACCGCCACGTCCGGATAGAGCGCCCGCAGGATGGCTACCGCACATAGTCCGAGCGAGCCGGCCCCGTACACCAGCACCCGGCCGGAGCGCGGCGGCGGGTGGCGGGTGATCGCGTGCAGCGATACCGAAAACGGATCGGCGAACACCGCCGCCTCGTCGGGCACCGAGTCCGGGACCGCGAACAGCATGCTGTCGTGAGCCGGCATCAACTCGGCGTACCCACCGGTCACATCTGCTGAGACGCCGGTGTGTATCCCGGGCTTGATGTCGCCGTCGGTGAAGCTCCAGCACAGGCTGTAGTCGCCGCTCTGGCACGCGGGGCACGTCGGCTCGATGCCGCGCGGGGCGCACGACAGCCATGGGTTGAGCACGACCCGCTGCCCCACCTCCAGTCCGCAGGCCTTGGGACCCAGCTCGACCACGTCGGCCACCACCTCGTGGCCCATGACTTGCGGGAAGGAGCAGAACGCCGCCATCGCGTTGTCGGCATCATCGGCACCGAAGTCCATCAGTATCTGTTTGGAGTCCGACCCGCAGATTCCGGTTAGCCGAGGGCGGGTGACGACCCAATCCTGATGTGGCAGTGCAGGTTCGGGCATTTGCCGCAGCGCCGTCGGAGTATGGGCCAAGTTCGCGGCCAATTGGTTGGCTGTCTGCGCAACCTCGAAGGGCTCCGGCGCCACGCCATACACCAGAGCTTTCATTGCGGCGCCATTCCGGCCGCGCCGGCGATGAACGCATCGAGGTCGGCGTTCTTGGCGTCGACGACCGGTTTGAGGTCGGGCAGGTAATGCTCGAAGCGGTCACTGCCCATGGCCGCAACGATGCCCTCGGCCACTTCCTCGGGCGCGATCTTGGGCCCCCGGTAGACGGGTTCGTCATTCTCCGGCCGATCCCAGATCTCGGTTTCCACCGGACCCGGCTGGATCAACTTCACCGCGACTCCGGTACCGGCCAAATCTACGGCCAGCGCCTCGCTCCACCCGCAGAGGGCGAATTTGCTTGCGCAGTATGCGGATTCGTGGATGATGGCGAACCGGCCGGCCAGACTGGAGACGTTGACGATCAGCCCCGATCCGCGCGCCACCATCCGAGGCAGCAACGCCAGGGTCAGCCGCATCGGAGCGAAGAAGTTGACCCGCATGACCGTCTCCACGTCGTCGGGCTTGAGCGCGGTGACGCGCCGGCGTTTCGGCGTCGCGGCGTTGTTCACCAACGCGTCGATGCCACCCAAACCGTGCCAGGCCTGCAGCGCGAGCGGGCCGACGGCGGCCGAGTCGTCCAGGTCGGCGACCCACATCGCCGAGTTCGGCGACACCTTCCGGCAGTCGGCCAGGACCTCTGCCAACCGATCCCGCCGACGCGCAATCAGCCCCACCACCGCACCCTCGGCGGCCAGCCTCCGGGCCAGCGCCGCCCCGATCCCCGACGAGGCGCCGGTGACGAGTATCCGCTTGCCGGCCGTTTCGAACGACATCGCTCAAGGTTGCCGCGAAGCGGTCCAGTTGGGAAGCCCCACGCGACGAAGTTTGTTATATTGGCTAAATATCAACTTCGGGCATTCTCTTCTGAATGGGGCAATACATGACGGCAACGGGTTCGGCCAGATTTGAAGGCGACACCTGGGACCTGGCATCCAGCGTCGGGGTGACTGCGACCATGGTGGCCGCGGCGCGCGCGATGGCCACTCGCGCGGACAAGCCCCTCATCAACGATCCGTTCGCCGAGCCGCTGGTGCGCGGTGTCGGCGTGGAGCTGCTCACCCGGCTGGCGGCCGGGGAACTCAATCCGACCGACCTCGATGACGACCCGGACCGTCCGATCAGGTCGATTGCCGAAGTGGCCGACAACATTTCGGTCCGTACCAAGTTCTTCGACGACTTCTTCTTGGATGCGACGCGGGCGGGTATCAAGCAGGCGGTGATCCTGGCGTCGTGCCTGGATGCCCGCGCCTACCGGCTGGAATGGCCCACTGGGACTGTGGTGTACGAAATCGACCAGCCGCAAGTGATCGAGTTCAAATCCCGGACGCTTGCCGAGCTTGGCGCGGCTCCCACCGCGGACCGGCGCGCGGTGGCCATCGACCTACGCGAAGACTGGCCGGCCGCATTGCGCGCGGCGGGCTTCGACCCGGCCCAGCCCACCGCCTGGAGCGCCGAAGGCCTGCTCGGATATCTGCCGCCCGAAGCACAGGATCGCCTGCTGGATACTGTTACCGAGCTCAGCGCGCCCGGCAGCCGCGTGGCCACTGAAAGCATGGCCAGCGTCGGCGACGAGAACCGGATCAGAGAACGCATGCAGAACATGTCCGACCGGTGGCGCGCACACGGCTTCGACGTCGACATGACCGGACTGCTCTACTTCGGTCAGCGCAACGAGGCCGCCGCCTACCTGTCCGACCACGGCTGGTTGACCACCAGCATCTCCCTGCACGAGCTGCGTGCGGCCAACAACCTTCCCCCCCTTCACGACGAGGACATGTCGTCGGGTGAAATGCTCTACATCAGCGGCACGCTGTACCAGACCCCGAGCTAGGCCCGAGATAGGACTGACATGCCACGCACTCACGACGATCACTGGGATCTTGCGTCCAGCGTCGGCGCCACCGCGACCATGGTCGCGACCGGTCGTGCGATGGCCACGCGCGATCCGCGCGGCCTGATCAACGATCCGTTCGCCGAACCGCTGGTGCGTGCCGTCGGCATCGATTTCTTCAGCAAGATGATCGACGGCGAGCTCGATTTCGATGCGGTCGAAGAGGATTCAAAAGTCCGCGTGCAGGCGATGATCGACGGGATGGCGGTGCGCACCAAGTTCTACGACGAGTACTTCGTCAAAGCGACGGCGGGCGGCATCCGGCAGGCGGTGATTTTGGCGTCCGGGCTGGACGCGCGCGCCTACCGACTGCCCTGGCCGGCCGGGACGGTGGTGTATGAACTCGACCAGCCACGGGTGATCGAATTCAAGACGACGACGTTGGCCGACATCGGTGCCGAGCCGACCGCGACCCGCCGCGCCATCCCCATCGATCTGCGCGGCGACTGGCCCGCGGCACTGCAAGCGGCGGGCCTGGACCCCGCGGCGCCGACGGCGTGGCTGGCCGAAGGACTGCTGATCTACCTGCCGCCGGATGCCCAGGACCGGCTGTTCGACAACATCACCGCGCTGAGTGCACCGGGCAGCACGGTTGGCACCGAATTCGTCCCTGGCATAGTCGACTTCGATGTGGATCGGGCCCGGGAAATGGCCGGGCGGTTTCGCGAGCACGGAGTCGATATCGACATGGGATCGCTGGTCTACACCGGCGAACGCAACCACGTCATCGACTACCTGCGGGCCAAGGGCTGGGAAGCCGACGGTGTGACCAGAACCGAACTGTACCGGCGCAACGGCATAACCGTGCGCCCGCTCGAAGAGGACGACCCACTGGGTGAAATCATCTTCATCAGCGGTGAGCTGCCCGGTTAACAGCCGGCTAGAAGCGCGACTCCCCCAGCCACACCGCGCTTGCCCCACGAGTGAGCAACGCGCCCAACGCCTCCGGTATCCACGCCGCCGCCGGTTGCGACGACGTGCGCGGCCGGAGCATGTCCAGCAGTGAAGAACCCGGATAGCTGACCAGGCGGACGTCGGTGTCCTCGTCGAACCCGGCGAGTACTTTCGCCCGGCGCACCGCGGTTTCCAGCCCACCCAATTCGTCGACCAGACCACGTTCCAGGGCGTCCGCGCCAGTCCAAACCCGGCCTCGCGCAACGACATCCACCGCTTCGGTGCTGAGGTTGCGGCCCTGTGCGACGCGCTCCACGAAGTCGGTGTAGTACAGGTCGGCTTCGGCCTCACGGTGTGCCTGTTGCTCGGGGGTGAAGGGCGCGTCGATCGACCAGGCATCGGCATTTGCGTTGGTGCGCACCGTATCCGAGCGCACACCGAGCCGGTCCTTGAGGTCGCGCACCACCAGCTTTCCGGTGAGCACGCCGATGGAACCGGTGATCGTGGCGGGATTGGCCACGATCGCGTCGGCGCCCATCGAAACGTAGTAGCCGCCGGACGCGGCGACAGAACCCATCGACGCCACTACCGGCTTGCCGCGCTCGCGTGCCCGCTTCACCTCACGCCAAATGGTTTCCGACGCGGTGACCGAACCGCCCGGACTGTCGACCCGCAGCACGATCGCCGACACCGAATCGTTGGCGGCCACCTCCCGCAACGCCGCCGCGACGGTGTCGCCGCCGGCGTTGGAGGGACCGAACGGCAGAAACTGCGGTCCTCCGCGTCCGCTCACGATGGTGCCCTCAAGGGTGACGACGGCGATGGTGGGCTTGGCCCGCCGGCCCGGAATCGAGGGCACCGGCGGGGCCAGCCGGGACCGGGCCGAACTGGCGTAGCGCGCCAGGTACATTCGCGGCGGCTTCTCGTCGGTGTCGTCGGACTCGCCTGAATCATCGTGCACACCAACCAGTTCCGCGATACGCGCGTAGGCTTCATCGCGGAATCCGATCCGGTCGACCAGGCCGGAGGACACCGCGTCGTCGCGCAACAGCGGGGCCCGGTCGGCCAGTTCGTCCAGCGCGGCCCGGTCGATATTGCGGGATTCGGCGACCGCCTGCCACACCTGGTCTTGCAGGCTTTCCAGCATCCGGGTGACGGCCTCGCGGTGGGCCTCGGTAAACCCGTCCTCGGTGAAAAGGTTTGCCGCTGACTTGTATTCGCCGCGCGCCACGAACTGGGCTTCGATGCCGGCCTTTTCCAGCGCATCGCGCAGGAACATGGCGTTGCTTGCGAAGCCGATCAGTCCGAGGGTTCCCGACGGCTGCATCCAGACCTCACCGAACGCCGAGGCCAGGTAGTAGGCCAGGGTGCCCGGGTAGGTTTCGGCCCAGGCCAGTGACGGCTTGACCGCGCTGAACGCCGCGATCGCGGCGCGCAGTTCCTGCACGGCTCCGGGCGGCGAGGGGGCGAGCTGGACTCGGGCGATCAAGCCGACGACCCGGGGATCCTCGGCGGCACGGTGGATCGCGGTGACGGCGTCGCGCAGCGCCATCGGCCGCCCGGCTCCGGTGACGATCGCCAGTGGGTCGAAGCCCGTCGTCTCCGCCGGCGTGCTGCGCAGGCTCAATTCGAGTACGCAACCGTTGGGCACGCCGTGGTGGCGGGCGGTATCAACCCTGTTGACCAGGGCCCGCACCTCGTCGACACCGGGCAGGGAAGGCAGAAAGGCGAACATCTCTGCAGCGTACCGACCGGCCTGGCAAACCAGCCCGTACGGTGGTGAAGTGAGGTTTTCGATCGCCATTCCCCAACTCGATTCCGACGGCTTCGACGGTGCCGGGTTGCGCTCCTACCTCGCGCGGGCCGACGAACTCGGTTTCGAGGGCGGCTGGGTGCTCGAACAGATCATCGGCGACGCGCCGCTGTTGGCGCCTTTAGAGCTGCTGGCCTATGCGGCGGCGTGCACGCAGCGGCTGCGTCTCGGCGTCGCCGTACTGGTGACCTCGTTGCATGATCCGTTGCAGCTGGCCTCGGCGGCCACGGCCGTCGACCGGCTCAGCCACGGCAGGCTCGACATCGGCATCGCCCCCGGCGGCGGGTTTCGCAGATTCGAGGCCTTCGGCGTGGAAAAGGCCACGCACATAAGCTATTTCACCGAGGGCTTGCAATTGATGAAGGCGGCCTGGTCCGACGAACCCAGGGTGAAGTTCCATGGCCGGTTCCGCAACGTCGACGATCTGCCGATTCAGCCCAAGCCGGTGCAGCGACCGCATCCGCCGATCTGGTTCGGCGGCTCGGCACCCAAGGCCCTGGCCCGGGCGGTACGCCACGGTGACGCGTTCCTCGGCGCCGGTTCGTCGACCACGAGCGCCTTCGCCGACGCCGTCGCGGTCGTGCGCGCCGAACTCGCCGAACAGGGCAAGGACCCGACACAATTCACCATCGGCAAACGGGTCTATTTGATGATCGACGGCAATACCGACCGGGCCCGCGAGCGGGTGCTGGCCGGACTGCGCCGCATCTACGGCAAGATGGCCGGCATCGATGCGGTGCCGGTGTCGGGAACACCCGACGACGTGGTCCGCGGGCTACGCGAAGTGATCGACGCCGGCGCCGAGATGCTGTTGCTCAACCCCGTCGGTCCTGATGTCGAACAGAACCGCGAGCAGATGGAACGCCTTGCCGCAGAGGTGATTCCGCGGCTCGGGTAATGGGCTCGGCTAGTGGACTCGGCTCAGAGCTCGGTGGCCGAGCCGCCGGCGGCGGTGATCTTCTCCCGGGCGCTGCCGCTGAACTTGTGTGCGGTCAGGTCCACCTTCACGGTCAGCTTGCCGTCGCCGAGGACCTTGACCAGAGCGTTCTTGCGAACGGCGCCCTTGGCCACCAATTCGTCCACTCCGACGGAACCGCCCTGCGGGAACAGCCGGTTGATGTCACCGACGTTGACGACCTCGTATTCGGTGCGGAACCGGTTACGGAAGCCCTTGAGCTTGGGCAGCCGCATGTGGATGGGCATCTGCCCGCCCTCGAAGGTCGCCGGCACGTTCTTGCGGGCTTTGGTGCCCTTGGTGCCGCGGCCGGCCGTCTTGCCCTTGGAACCCTCACCGCGACCGACTCGCGTGCGTGGGGTTTTCGACCCCGGCGCAGGCCGCAGGTCGTGCAGCTTGATGGTCACTTAGCCTCCTCCACCTCGACCAGGTGGCTCACCACTGCGATCAGCCCACGCGTTTGGGGGTTGTCCTCGCGGATCACCGAGTGGCGAATCCGCCGCAGGCCCAGCGTGCGCAGGCTCTCGCGCTGCTTCCAGCGCGCCCCGATGGTGCTGCGCACCTGAGTGATCTTCAGCTTTGCGTCGCTCATGGTTGTGCCCCTGGAGTTTGCGCCTCGCGGGCGGCCGCGCTGGCCAGCGCGTCACTTTCGCGCCGGGCTTTGAGCATTCCGGCCGGAGCGACGTCCTCGATCGGGAGACCACGCCGGGCGGCCACCTCTTCGGGCCGCTGCAGCAGCTTGAGGGCGGTGACGGTGGCGTGCACCACGTTGATCGCGTTGTCGCTACCGAGGGACTTGGCCAGGATGTCGTGCACCCCAGCGCATTCCAGCACCGCGCGCGCCGCACCGCCGGCGATCACACCGGTACCCGGGCTGGCCGGGCGCAACAGCACCACGCCGGCAGCCGCCTCACCCTGCACGGGGTGGGTGATGGTGCCGCCGATCAGGGGCACCCGGAAGAAGCCCTTGCGGGCCTCCTCGACGCCCTTGGCGATCGCGGCCGGAACCTCTTTGGCCTTGCCGTAGCCGACGCCGACCATGCCGTTGCCGTCACCGACGATGACCAAAGCGGTGAAGCTGAATCGCCGACCACCCTTGACCACCTTGGACACGCGGTTGATGGCGACGACCCGCTCCAAGTAGTTGCTCTTGTCGCCGTCGCGATCCCGATCACGACCGCCGCGGCCACCGCCGTCGCGTCGGCCACGGCCGTCGCGCGAGTCACGGCCGTCGCGGCTGTCTTGGGCACCCTGCCCGCCAGCCGACTGCTCCGCCATTATGCGGTCCTCCCGTTCATCAGAAACTCAATCCGTTCTCGCGCGCGGCATCGGCCAGCGCGGCGATCCGTCCGCCGTAGGTGTAGCCACCGCGGTCGAACACCACGGTGTCGATGCCGGCTGCCTTGGCCCGCTCGGCGATCAACTGTCCGACCCGCACGCTGCGGGTCTTCTTGTCCCCGTCCAGACCGCGCACGTCGGATTCGATCGACGAGGCAGCGGCCACGGTGGTGCCGTTAAGGTCGTTCACCAGTTGCACGTGAATGTGCCGCGAAGAACGGTTGACTACCAAGCGGGGACGGTCCGCGGTGCCGGCGACCTTCTTACGCAGCCGTGCGTGCCTGCGCAGCCGAGAAACCCGTCGGGTCGCGGAGACTGTTTGCGCCATGACTACTTACCTGTCTTTCCGACCTTGCGGCGGATCTGCTCGCCTTCGTAGCGAACGCCCTTGCCCTTGTACGGGTCGGGGCGGCGCAACCGGCGGATGTTCGCCGAGATCTGGCCAACCTTCTGCTTGTCGATCCCCGAGACGCTGAACTTCGTCGGCGTCTCCACCGCGAATGAGATGCCCTCGGGGGCCTCGATCACCACCGGGTGGCTGTAACCCAGCGCGAACTCCAGGTTGGAACCCTTGAGCTGCACGCGGTAACCGACGCCGTAGATCTCCATCTTGGTGGTGTACCCCTGCGTCACACCGACGACCAGGTTGGACACCAGCGTGCGGGACAGCCCGTGCAGCGAGCGGTTATGCCGCTCGTCGTCGGGCCGGGTGACCACGATCGCGCCATCGTCGTTGCGCGCCACCGTGATTGGCTCAGCGACGGTCAGGTCGAGGGTGCCCTTGGGCCCCTTGACCGAGATGTTCTGGCCCTCGATCGTTACGTCGACTCCGGCGGGAACCGGAACCGGCTGCTTACCAATGCGCGACATTATCTGTCTCCGTGTCTCTCTCCGACTACCAGACGTATGCGAGGACTTCGCCGCCCACGCCCTGTCTGGCTGCCTGACGGTCGGTGAGCAGGCCCGAAGACGTCGAAATGATCGCCACGCCAAGGCCACCGAGCACGCGCGGCAGGTTGGTGGACTTCGCGTAGACCCGCAGACCGGGCTTGGACACCCGTCGCAGACCGGCGATGCTGCGCTCGCGGCTGGGCCCGTACTTGAGTTGGACGACCAGCGACTTGCCCACCCGAGCGTCCTCGGTGTGGTAGTCGGTGATGTAGCCCTCTTTCTTGAGGATCTCGGCGATGTTGGCCTTGATCTTCGAGTGCGGCAAGCTCACTTCGTCGTGGTACGCCGAGTTGGCGTTGCGCAGACGGGTCAAGAAGTCTGCGATCGGGTCAGTCATAGTCATATGGATTAGCCCCTATGTCCCGTCACCAGCTGCTCTTCTGCACGCCGGGCAGCTCGCCCGCATGCGCCATCTCGCGCAGGCAGATCCTGCAGAGCCCGAACTTGCGGAATACCGCGCGCGGGCGCCCGCACTTGCTGCAGCGCGTGTAGCCGCGCACCGCGAACTTGGGCTTGCGTGCGGCCTTGTTGACCAGTGCCTTCTTTGCCATCTGCTCAGTTCTCCTTGAAGGGGAAGCCGAGGGCCCGCAACAGCGCTCGTCCTTCGTCGTCGTTCGTCGCCGAGGTGACGACGTTGATGTCCATGCCGCGGACCCGGTCGATCTTGTCCACGTCGATCTCGTGGAATACCGACTGCTCGGCCAGGCCGAAGGTGTAGTTGCCGACACCGTCGAACTGCTTGGGCGACAACCCGCGGAAGTCACGGATACGCGGGAGCGCGATCGAGGTGAGCCGGTCGAGGAACTCCCACATCCGGTCGCCGCGCAGGGTGACCCGGGCGCCGATCGGCATGCCTTCGCGCAGTTTGAACTGTGCGATCGACTTGCGGGCCCGGCGGATCTCCGGCCGCTGCCCGGTGATCAGCGACAGGTCGTTGACCGCGCCGTTGATCAGCTTGGCGTCGCGGGCCGCCTCGCCGACTCCCATGTTGACCACAACCTTGGTCACCGTCGGGATCTGCATGACGTTGCCGTAACCGAACTGCTTGTGCAGCGCATCGCGAATCTCGTTGCGGTAGCGCTGTTTCAGGCGCGGCTGAGTCTTTTCGGCAGTGCTCATCAGATGTCCTTGCCATTGCGCTTGGAGATGCGGACTCGCTTACCGGTCTCCTCGTCCACCCGGTAACCGATGCGGGTGGGCTTGCCGTCGGAGTCGACCACCATCACGTTGGAAACGTGGATCGGCGCCTCCTGGGTGACGATGCCGCCCGAACGTGCACCACGCTGGTTGGTCGAGATCGCGGTGTGCTTCTTGATCCGGTTGACACCCTCGACCAGTACACGGTTGCGGGTCGGGAAGGCCTGCAGCACTTTGCCTTTGGCGCCTTTGTCCTTGCCGGCAATCACCAGCACGGTGTCGCCCTTGTGGACCTTCATCTACAACACCTCCGGGGCAAGCGAGATGATCTTCATGAACTTCTTCTCCCGCAGTTCCCGGCCGACCGGCCCGAAAATGCGGGTGCCGCGCGGGTCGTTGTCGGGCTTGATGATCACCGCGGCGTTCTCGTCGAACTTGATGTAGCTGCCGTCGGGGCGGCGACGCTCCTTGACGGTGCGCACCACGACGGCCTTGACGACGTCGCCGCGCTTGACGTTGCCGCCGGGGATGGCGTCCTTGACGGTGGCGACGATGACGTCACCGATGCCGGCGTAGCGTCGCGACGAACCGCCGAGGACCCGAATGCACAAGATCTCCTTGGCGCCGGTGTTGTCGGCGACCTTCAGCCGCGATTCCTGCTGAATCACTCGATCTCCTGACCTGGTTCACGTGTGCACGGCAAAAACGAGCCCTCTGACGTGCGCGATCTTTGTCACCGAAGGGCACGCGGGGCCAGTAGCGTTCGCACGCACCAGCCGAGGTCTGCCCAAGGCAACCCCTAGAGTCTAGGGGACGGCCAGCTCAGCGCCAAATTCACGGGCGGAGCTGAGCCCGCCACTGTTTAGAAGGGTGGTGGTTCGGCGTCGGGGTTGGGTGGGGGCAGGCCGAAGTAGTTGTCGGGATCGGCGCGACCGGTGGTGCGGGCGGTGTGGTTGTCGCGGCGTTTCGGTGGCGATGCGGTAGGCGCGGTCTTGGGCGCGGGTGCGGCGGCGTTGAGGC
>NZ_MVHE01000084.1 GCF_002086155.1 Mycobacterium angelicum
CCGTTGCCCCCGGCGCCGCCGTTGCCCCCGGCACCGCCGTCGCCCCCGGCGCCGCCGACGCCGCCCAGGCCGTCGCCCAGCGAGCCGAAGGTTCTGCTGTCGCCGCCATTGCCGCCGGCGCCGCCGGCTGCGCCGTTGGCGCCGGTTCCGCCGTCGCCGCCCAGGCCGCCCGCTCCGCCCGAGCCGCCGTGGCCGAACAAGAGGCCGCCGCGACCACCGGCACCCCCGTTTCCACCGTGGCCGCCGTCCTGGCCGGCCACGCCGCTACCGCCCACACCGCCGGTGCCGCCCGCTCCGCCATGGCCGTTGGATCCAAAGGCAGTGAGATAGCCGCCGTTGCCGCCGTTGCCGCCGTTACCGCCGGGCGCGCCGATTCCCCCAGCACCGCCGGTGCCGCCGTTTCCGCCGGTGCCGCCGTCGCCGGTGAGATTGCCGATGCCACTCGGTCCGTTTCCGCCGCTACCGCCCGCGCCGCCGTTTCCGCCCGCGGCGCCGGCGCCACCGGCCCCGCCGTTGCCGCCAGGGCCACCGGCCGCCCCGGGCAGACTGACGTCCTCGGCCTGGCCGCCGGTGCCGCCGGCGCCTCCGGCGCCGCCCGGTGCGCCCGCACCGCCGCTGCCGCCGTCGCCGCCCGCCTTACCTGCCGTCGGAGCTCCCAGGAAGTTGCCGTTGGCACCGGTGGCGCCGTTGCCGCCGCTGCGTCCCGGGTCGATGCCGTCGAAGCCGTTGTCCCCGGCATTGGTGCCGCTGCCCGCCGAACCGGTGATGTGTGTGGCGGGGTTGACGCCGTTGCTACCGGCAAAGCCGTTTCCACCGAGTCCGCCCGCGCCGCCGGCACCGAACAGCAAGCCGGCGTTACCACCGGCCCCGCCGTTGGCGCCGGTGCCGCCCGGGAACGCGGCGTTCCCGCCGATTCCGCCGGCGCCGCCGTTGCCGATCAGCAGGCCGGCGTTGCCGCCACGGCCGCCGGCTTGGGCGAGCGCGCCGTTACCGCCGTTCCCGCCGTTACCGATCAACAGCCCGGCATCGCCGCCTCTGGCACCCGGTGCGGTGGCGTTGCTGCCATCGCCCACCAGCGGGCGGCCCAACAGTGGTTGGGTGGACATATTGGCATCGTTGAGCAGGTTCTGGATGGCCTGGATGGTTGAGGCCCCGGCCGCCTCCGCATTGGCGTATGCGCTGGCGCCGGCGGCAAGGTTCTGGACGAACTGCTGATGGAACATCGCCGCCCGGGCGCTGAGCGCCTGGTAGCTCTCGGCGTGCGAGCCGAACAAAGCGGCGATCGCCGCCGACACCTCATCCTCGGCCGCGGCCAGCACTTGGGTAGTCGGATTGGCCGCGGCGAAATTCGCCGCGTTCACCGCCGAACCGATACCCCCCAGGTCGGATGCCACCGCGGTGATCAGCTCTGGCAATGCGAACAGAAAAGACATCTCTCACCTTTGGAAACTGCCGACGATTTGGTTGCCACCCGAAGGGCTATGGGCCAACGATACACGAATTCGGAGCAAATGCTCCACGATTAGGAGCAATAGCTCCGAGTCTCCTAGCTGCGGAGATGCCACGTCGTCGAGAGTGGCCGGCGGGTATGCCCCGGTAGCCTCGAACGGTGCCGGTTGCCCCGGGTGCTCGACCCAAGGTAAGGAAGTGGTCGTGACCTCGACTGGCAGTTCGGCCGGCAAGCTCCGAATCCCGCTCACCATCGGCGATGTATACAAGCGAATGTTCTTGGGAAAGCCATTGGTTACCGAGGACCTGGCCAGCGAGCGTCTGTCCAATCCCGTTGCGCTGGGCGCACTTTCGCCCGACGCGATCTCGTCGACCGCTTACGGCCCGGAACAGATCCTGATCGAATTGCTCCCGCACGCGGGTTTGGCGGCATTCGCCTTGCTGCTACCCATCACCGGGGTCATCCTGTTGATCCTGGTACTCGTCGCGGCCTCATATCGGCAGGTCGTGATGGCCTATACCCGGGCCGGCGGTTCCTACATCGTCGCGCGGGACAACTTCGGGCCGCGGGTCGCCCAGATCGCTGCCGCTGCGCTGTTGATCGACTATGTCGTCACCGTGGCGGTGCAGTCGGCGGCCGGCACCGTCGCGGTGGTGTCGGCGCTGCCGATGTTGGGCCCCTACAGCCTGGAAATCACGGTGGGCGTGGTGATCGTCATCTGCTACGCGAATCTGCGGGGAATGAAGGAGGCCGGGCCACCCTTTGCGGCGGCGACCTATCTCTTCGCCGCCATGATCGCGTTGACCATCGTGGTGGGAGTCCTTCGCCATCTCATCTGGGGCCTGCCCACATATGACCCGGCGCAGTTGGCCGGGACGGTGCCGGTGCATCAGGGCAACGGCCTGGTCATGGGCGCCACCATCCTGGTGCTGCTGCGCGCGTTCGCCAACGGCGGTTCGTCGCTGACCGGGGTCGAGGCGATCTCCAACACCGTCGACGTCTTCCGAAAGCCGCAGGGCCGCAACGCCCGTCGCGTGCTCACGGCGATGGCCTGCATTCTGGGATTCCTGCTGGCCGGCGTCGCCTATCTGGCCTACGCCACTCACGCCACGCCGTATCTCACCGAATATCCCTCGGTGCTGTCGCAGATCGCGCGCATGGTCTTCGGCAACGGGACGGTCGGCAACGTCTGTTTCTTTCTGGTCCAGGCATCGACGGCGGCGATCTTGTTCACCGGCGCCAACACCAGTTTTAACGGCTTCCCGGCCTTGGCCAGCTTCGTCGCCGAGGATCGCTTCCTGCCCCGGCAACTGACCAAGCGCGGCCATCGCCTGGTGTTCTCCAACGGGATCATCACGCTCACGGCGTTGTCGGTGGTGTTACTGGTGACCACCGGCGGCTCGGTCAACGCACTGGTTCCGTTCTATGCGATCGGCGTGTTCACCGGCTTTTCGATGGCCGGGTACGGAATGACCAAACACCATCTGACGCAGCGCGAACCCGGGTGGCGGCGGCGTCTGGCCATCAATCTTTCGGCGGCCATCCTGTCGACGATCGTGGTGGGCATCTTCGCGGTGGCCAAGTTCACCGAGGGCGCATGGCTGGTGGTCGTCGTATTCCCGTTGCTGGTATTCATCCTGATGCGCCTCAACCGCGAATACCGCGCCGAGGCCGCCATCCTGGAGATGTTTCGCACCGACCGTCCCGAGCTGGTGAAGTATGCCCGTCACCGGGTCTTCATCTTCGCGTACTCACTGGACCTCGCGGTCATCGAAGCGCTGCGGTACGGCAAGGGCCTGCGGGCCGACGAGCTCATCGCGGTGCATTTCATGGTCGACCCGGCCCATGCCGCGCAGTTGCGAAAGCGTTGGGATGCCTTCGATCTCGACACGCCGCTGCGCGTCGTGGATTGCCCGGACCGGCGGATCACCCGCGCCGCGCAGATTCTGGTCGCCAAGGCGATAAAGGAACTCCCGAATACGAATGTGACGGTGCTGCTGCCGCGCCGGACGTATGCGCCGCTGCTGGGACGGCTGCTGCACGACCGCACCGCGGACAAGATCGCCAGGGCGGTCAGCCTGCTGCCGGACGCGGCGGCCACGATCGTGCCCTACGACGTGCAGTCCCGGATCCAGGAGGCCTACCCCGAACGCGTCGAGCAACGGATCACCCGGGAACTCGACAAGCTCGAGACGTGGGTGTTCCAGTCCGACGCGGAGGCGGTCGACGCCTACGAGCACCCCGAGCGGCCGCAGTCGGTGGTCACGGTGGCGGCGCTGATTCCCGGCCAGCGGGCGACCTTCGAGGGGCGCGTCAGCCAGGTCGAGGACGCCAGCGAGGGCAGGCGCACATCCCGATGGATTCTGGTCGGCGACGACAGCGGGGACATCGGGATCACGTTTCATCCCGGCCGCGGCGGCGCCGACATCCAGCCCGGTCAGCTGTTGCGCATCACCGGGAAGGCCCGGCAGCGTGGTAATCGGGCCATGACGATGGTCGATCCGACCTATCAGCTGGTCGAGGAGACCGTCAAGAATCCAGACAGTTAGATTGGTTAAGCATGAAGCGAGTAGCAGCCGTATTCGTATCCATCGCCGGGTTCGTGTTCGCCGCCAACGGCTATCGGCCGCTGACCAAGCGCGGCTATCCGTCGCTGTACGCATTCGCTTCCGGTCTGTTCGCCTCGGAGTTGCCGCTGCAGACACTGGCCGCTCATTTCACGGCCTTGGCCGCACTGTCCCGGCGATTGTCGCCCCGGGCGCGCCGATTCAGCTGGCTGGCGTCGGCGCTGACCTGGGCGGGACTGCTGGGTCTGCGGCATTCCGCTGGCACCGCTGACCAGTCGCTGACGTCGGCGCTGGACGCCGGGCTGGGCGCGGACCGGCGCACCGATTCAGGTGATCTGTGGACGCGGCCCGCGTCCGGGGGCGCCACCGCGAAGAAGTCCGGCGTGGCGCGCATGATGCGGATCTACCGCGACTACGCACACGACGGCGACATCAGTTACGGAGAATGCGGATCCAGAAACCACCTCGACATCTGGCGCCGGCCCGACCTGGATCGCGACGGCCGCGCTCCGGTCCTGCTGCAGGTTCCCGGCGGCGCCTGGATGGTGGGAAACAAACGCGGACAAGCTCATCCGCTGATGAGCCATCTCGCCGAGCTGGGTTGGGTCTGTGTGGCCATCAACTACCGGCTGAGCCCGCGTTCCACTTGGCCCGACCACATCGTCGACGTCAAGCGCGCCATCGCGTGGACGAAAGAGCACATCGCCGAGTATGGCGGTGACCCGGACTGGATCGCGATCACCGGCGGGTCGGCTGGTGGGCATCTGTCGTCCCTTGCCGCGCTTACCCCTAACGATCCGCGGTTCCAGCCGGGCTTCGAGGACGCCGACACCCGGGTGCACGCGGCCGTGCCCTTCTACGGGGTCTACGACTTCACCCGGTCCGACGATTCGATGCATCCGCTGCTGGTGCCGGTGGTCGCGAAGAACGTGTTCAAGTTGAGTCGCTCCGAAATCGCCGAGCCGTTCCGACTGGCGTCGCCGATCACGCACATTTCCCCCGATGCGCCACCGTTTTTCGTGCTGCACGGCGTGAACGACTCGCTGATTCCCGTCGAGCAGGCGCGCAGCTTCACCCAGCGACTCCGCGAAGTCAGCCGTCAGCCGGTCGTCTACGCCGAATTGCCTTGCGCCCAACACGCTTTCGACATCTTTGGGTCAACGCGCGCGGCGCACACGGCGGTGGCTGTCGAGCAGTTCCTCGCCGAGGTCTACGCGTCGTTCACTGACGCGGCCGCGGGCTGCGCTCGTCAAGCAGCGCGATGACCCGCGCGGCAAGCTCGTCGATGTCGGCGTCGGTGGTATCCAGCACCAGATCCGGGTTCTCGGGCGGCTCGTAGGGGGCGTCCACGCCGGTCAGGCCTTTGAGGCTGCCGCTGCGCGCCCGCGCGTACAGGCCTTTGGGGTCGCGCCGTTCGCACTCCTGCACCGACGTGGACACGTACACCTCGATGAAGGGCAGCTTGGCGGCGTCGTTGAGCGCGCGCGCGATCTCGCGGTCGGACTTGAGCGGCGATACCAGCGACGCCAGTGCCACCACACCGGCGTCGCCGAGCAGTCGCGTCAAATGCCCCACACGCCTGATGTTTTCGGTGCGATCGCCGGGGGAGAAGCCCAGGTCGTCGGATAGGCCGTGGCGCAGGTTGTCACCGTCGAGCAGGTAGGCCACCCGGCCCGATTCCACCAGTGCGCGTTCTACGGCGACCGCGATCGTGGACTTGCCGGAGGCGGGCAGCCCGGTGAACCAGATCGTCGCCCCCGGTTGTCCGGTGGCCTGCCACCGGTACTTTCGGTCCAGCGCCGACGGATGCCAGCGGATGTCGGTGCGCGGATGGGTGCCCGGCTTGATCTCGCGCGCCTCGAGGATGGCGCCGGCGCCGACGGTGTCGTTGCTGGTTTCGTCGATGAGGATGAAGGCCCCGGTGTCCCGGTTGTCGGCGTAGTTGTCGGCGATCACCACCGAGCTGGTTCGCAGCGTCACCGTGCCGATGTCGTTGAGCGCCAATTCAACCGGCCCGTCCAGCTCGTCCAGCGTCTCGGGGTCCAGTCGCGTGTGCAGCTCCTGCACGGTGGCACGCACGGTCTTGGTGGTTTGTTTGAGTGCCAGCCGGTCACCGGCGCGCAGCGGGGTGTCGGAGAACCAGCACACCGTCGCGTCGATCTCGCGGGCCAGCACCGGCAGGGTCGCGTCGTCGGACCCGCTGACGAGTACGTCGCCGCGGCCCACGTCGATGTCGTCGGCCAATTCGACGGATACCGAAAGCGGCGCGACGGCAGTGTTGCGGTCGTCGTCGAGGGTGTCCAGCGCGGTCACCGTCGACCGGGTGCCGGCCGGCAGGGAGATGACCGGATCGCCGACGCGCAGCGTCCCGGCCGCCAGGCGGCCGGTGTAGCGGCGGCGCACGTCTGCGGTGGGACGCGACACCCACTGCACCGGAAGTCGCAGCCGCGACGCCTCGGCCTGCGGCGCCGCCAGCTCGACGGTCTCCAGATACTCCAGCAGCGTGGGGCCGCCGTACCACGGGGTGCGCTCGGAGCGGTGCACGACATTGTCGCCGTGTTTGGCCGCGATCGGGATCACCGTGATGTCCACGTCGCCAAGGCGGGCCGCCGTCTGCTGCAGCTGTTGGGCGACTTGGTCGAACGCGGTCTGGTCGAAGTCGACCAGGTCGATCTTGTTGACGGTGGCGACAAAATGCTTGACGCCCAACAGTTTTGCAATCCTGGCGTGCCTGCGGGTCTGACGCAGCACCCCGGCGCGGGCGTCGACCAGCAGGATGGCCACGTGTGCGTTGGAGGCGCCGGTGAACATGTTGCGGGTGTAGCGCTCGTGGCCGGGCGTGTCAGCCAGGATGTAGCTGCGGGTCTCGGTGGAGAAGAATCGGTACGCGACGTCGATGGTGATGCCTTGCTCGCGTTCGGCCCGCAGACCGTCCGACAGCGCCGCGAGATCGGCGATGCCCGCTTCGTCGGTGACGGCTTCGAGGTGGTCCAGCGGCAGGCTGTCGGTGTCGTGCAGCAGCCGGCCGATCAGGGTGCTCTTGCCGTCGTCCACCGAACCGGCGGTGGCGATGCGAAGCAGTTGACGGGTGATGGTGGCCGTCATCAGAAGTAGCCCTCTCGCTTGCGGTCTTCCATAGCGGCGGCTGAGGTGCGATCGTCTGCGCGGGTTTCGCCGCGCTCGGACACCGTTGCCGCTGAGATTTCGGCAATGACGCGGGTGATGTCGGTGGCGGTGGAGCGCACCGCTCCGGTGATGGTCAGGTCGCCGACGGTGCGGTAGCGCACCCATTCCACGGCGGCGGTTTCGCCGTTGCGCGGTGCGGCGTAGTCCGAGACGGCCAGCAGGATGCCGTCGCGGTGGAAGACCTCGCGTTCGTGGGCGTAGTAAATCGACGGTATTTCAAGGTCTTCCAGCTCGATGTAGCGCCAGACGTCGAGTTCGGTCCAGTTGCTCAGCGGGAACACCCGGACCTGTTCGCCCTTCTTGATCTGGCCGTTGTAGAGCGACCACGGTTCGGGGCGCTGGGCGCGTGGATCCCACTGGCCGAACTCGTCGCGAAAGCTCAGGATCCGTTCCTTGGCGCGGGCGCGTTCCTCGTCGCGGCGAGCGCCGCCGAACGCCGCATCGAAGCCGCCTTCCTCCAGCGCGTCGAGCAGGGTGCGGGTCTGGGCGCGGTTGCGCGAGGCGCTGGGGCCGGGATCGGGGACGCGGCCCCGGTCGATGGATTCCTGAACCGATGCCACGATCAGCTTGTGGCCGTGGCCGGTGACCCTGCGGTCGCGGAATTCGATCACCTCGGGGAAGTTGTGGCCGGTGTCGACGTGCATGACCGGAAACGGCAGCGGGAGTGGCCGAAAAGCCTTCTCCGCCAGGCGAAGTAGCACGATCGAGTCTTTACCGGCCGAAAACAGCAGCACCGGTCTTTCCAGTTCGGCGACTACTTCGCGGATGATGTGTACCGCTTCTGCTTCCAGTAGTCGCAGCTCGTCGACATGCAGGGTGCTTTGCGTGGTCGTCATGTCGGTAGCCCCTCTTTCTCCGCGTCGGCCCGGTAGCGGTCCACCCACTCGTCGGAGCGCTGGTCGGCCTGCCGCTGCAGCACCGGTTCGGGTGCCAGCCGCGGGTCAAGGCCCAGCTCTTCGAGGATGTTCGCTACGACTTGAGTTAGGTTGCGCCACAACACCGGATAGGAAATCTCGATCGGGGTCACGTTCTCTTCGGCGAACCAGGCCTGCCAACCTTTTTCCTGGGCACGCAGCATGCTGACCACATGAGCGATGGCGCCGGCGTGATAGGTGGCGCGCGCGTCGCGCACCGGGTCGGGCCGACCGCGCCACACCCGGGTTTGCACCGCCCGCCAGAATGACACCGCCTGCGACACCACATCCGGGCGGTGGATATGAATGAGCAGCGGATCCTCGCCGACGACGTCGCGAATCGCGGCCAGCAGGCCGTCACCCGATCGTTCGGGTAGGCCGGCGGCGCGGTCCAACAGCAGCGGGGTCTGGTTCCACATCAGCTTGCCGCCCCACACGCCGTTGGGTGTTCTACCGACGGTGCGGATGTAGTCGCGCCAGATCTCAGCCGGGGCCAGGTCCGGCTTGCCTTCGTCCAACGGGTCGAGCAGGCTCAGGACCGACTTGTCTTCGACATCGGCGAACCACTCTCTGGGCTGCGGGGACATGCTCGTCGTCGGCAGATACTGGAAGAACTCCTGGGGCTCGCCGGCCACGCCGGTGGCCCGCAGCGACTCGACCAGCAATGTGCTGCCGCTGCGCTGCGAGGCGAGCACCAGATATGACGAGGGATGATCGGCCACTCACGCAGCCTAATGGGAGTTGATCAGCGTGCAAGACTTTCGCTCAGGTCTGCTGCAGCGGTCCGATGTAGGTGCCGGGGTGGGTTCCGGCGTCCTGTCGTAACACGCTGGTGCCAGCCGGAATCCACGGAGTTTGCAGCTTGTTTTTGGGCGAGCTGTGTGGCGCGGTGACCGCGATGGTGGTGGGTATCCAGCCGGTCGGCGGCCCGGGCAGGAAGGTCAGGATGGCGCTGGCGGTGTCGTGCGGTGCAAGGGTGAGCGGTTGCGGATCGCCGGCTTGCTGAGGCAGGCGGTAGGTCGGGCCGAACATCGGGTCGTCGGGGCCGAGCAGATCGACGTCGGGATAGCCCTGCAGGGTGCAGGTCTGGGTGGAGACGTTAGTGAGAATCAGCGTCAGCTGACTTTGGGTGTCGGGGTTCGGCGCTGGGGGAGCGGTGGCGCTCAGGCTCATCGAATCGGCTGTGCACCAAGGCGTCGCCGCTGCCGTGCTTGCGGTGTGGGTGGCCAGCGCGCCGAGCAGACTGGCGGCCGTTGTGCAACGCGTCAACGTCTTCATGCTGACCGAGCGTATCCCGATTGGCCGCCGGTGGCGGAAGATTCCAGCGGCAGAATGGGCTGGTGCTTGGTGTGCCTTTGAAGAGGAACGGCATGCCGCGCATGTGGTTTCGGAATCGCCGGTCGGCCAGTTCGCGGGCGCGCGCGTGGGCCAGCCAGCGGTGGTCTTCTTTGATCGGGCATTGTTCGCGGTTGTGGTTGCGGGCGAGGGTGATTCGGTTAGCCCGCTGGACGGATCGGTTGCGCCGGTGGGGCGTTGGCGGCGCGCACGGGGGTTTTCGGCGCTGCCCGAAGAGGTCCATCCACGGTGGGTGCCGTCAAGCCGCGGATAACCGGCACAGGCATTTGAGGTTGATCGCAAATCCGTAAGCTACGCCCGACAGGTGGGGCGTTAACGCTCACCGGGTCCACTCCACCAGCTTCATCCGCACGTCGACACCTGGTCCGAGCTGCTGCTTGAGACCCTGCATAAAACCCCACTGACGCACCGCCTGGTCAGCCAACCGCCGACATAGCCGCTCCACTGCGTCGACCGGCTGGTTTTCGTAATCGATATCACCGCGCGCATCCAACGTGTCCGTCGCGGAAGCGACCGGTACCTCGTTCTCTGGCAGCAGCACTGCGAGCTGACGCTTGTCTACCAGCACCACCCACCGCATCTGTGGAGGCAGTTTGGGGAGCGTCGTTTCGTCCCTGGCTGCGTACGTCATATGCGTTCCTGCCTGAGTTCCTTGAGTCCCACACGGATACCACCGCCGGACGATGACCTCTGCGGACAGCGTTGTCTCGTAGCCAATCCCCCGCAGTGCAACACTTCCCCTAACGCCACCCCTATTGCTGTCCCACGTGGGCGGCGCCGAACCTGCAACGCATCATGATGGGCCACCGGGGACTGCCAATTTGTCGCGGAACTCTCGGATATTTCGCACCTTCACGAGCTCACTCCCAGACCATCGAAGATGACAAGAATAGGCCCCAAAGGAATTCCGCCCCATAGCGGTCTTCGTTCCACAAGAACTCATAAGATTCCTCTGCGGGAAGGATGTCGTCGAATAGCGGCCTCTTCTCACGTCGAATAGCCGGACCGAAACGCTCATCGAATTCGGGAATGTCGCAACTCCGAGCGGCCAGTTGGGTCGGAGATTCGACATCGAGCGGAGTGTGCTCGGTGTGGGTGTAACCCGCTGACTCAAGTAGTCCGTTCGCGTCGGCGTGGGCGTTGAATTCAAATCCGGGCCACAACACGCTCTGGTATTTCAGTGATGTGGCGTCCCCGTCAAGAACTCCTAACAGCGTCTTCATGTCTCGAAATCGCGATGTCGCTTCGTTGAGGGCTTCTGCCACCCGATCGTGAATACGTATTGCCTCGTCCAAAGATAGCCCTGCCTTTTCCAGCTTGGCTTCTAATAGGCCCCGGGTATCTTTTAACGACAATCGCGGCTTCATGGTCATCAGGAGATAAACCTCGAAGTCGACTACTGCTGCATGCAAAGTTACATTCATCGCCTACTCCACTACTTCGGCAGGAACTGATAGAGGTCGCCGCGAAATACAGAAAGCGTTCCGTCCGGGGCTACCATGATGGCTTCCCCGAACTTCGGGTTAGCGGGTAGCACCAGCTTTGCTCCATTAGGCCCGTTGACAATACCCCCAGTTTGACCCCCCGCCGCTTCCCCCGCCGCTTCGGCCGCCTCCGCGGCCTGTTGCTGATCGCCGATGTGCAATTGATTAAGCCTATCGACCAAGGAATTTAGTCTTGAGCCCTTAGGCACATGCTCCATGACATCTTTACCGATTTGCGTGGCCTGATCGGTAATACTCGGGCTTGAAGGCGTGCCCGGTTGGTTTGGTGGGGGCTCGGAACCGGGTGTACCCGGGTGCGTGGGGGCTGGGGCGGGTTCGCCTTCTATGGGTATGCCTAAGTCGTTTAAGCGGGCCCGGATTGCGGCTTGGCGTTCAAGGAGAGGACCGCGCGAGGCAACGCAGGCGTTGTATTGGGCCGGCGGCAGCGGCCCGACGTTTTTCGACGCCGCATCGAGCGTTCCACGCCCGTATCTCAGCGCTAACTTCGGCCCATTCTGCGATCGCCTGCTCGGCGCTCATGTCCTTAGGGTCGACCGGCATGGGTGGCGGGGTCGGGTCACGCGGTAGGGGGAAAGATGGTGCCGCCGGGGCCGGTACCAGCCCTGGCGGGCCGAAGCCCAGCATTTGGACACCGCTGTTGCCAGTCCCGCGTGCTGTATCAGACGGCGCGGTACCGGCGGGACCGGGGTCGAGTGTGACGGGTACAGGGGTGGGGGGCGATGACTGCGCGGCCGGGGATTGGCGCGCGTGCGGGGATTCCGCCTGCGGGGGATCGGTGGCGGGCAGGTGTTGCGGTGCGTGCTCGTGCCGCACTTGCCCGGGATCGGCAAACTGCGTCGCTGGGGGTTCGGCGGTCGGCGGCGACGGGTGGGGTTGGACGTGTGCTAGCGGAGTTGCCGCGGCGGCTGCGGCTGGTGCGCTGATCCCGGTAGCGGCCGTCGAGACCGCTCCCGTGCTGACCGGGGCCGGACCAGCGGGCGATATCACACATTGATCGGTGTGGGGTTCATCGTGACCCGAGCGGCCGAACCCCGGCTGAATTCGACACCGGCAGCAAGTAGACACCAGCAAGGGGTGCCGCTGTATGCCGCACAGCTGCTCGCCTTGGACCAGACCGGCGGCGAAGTGATGAACGTCACCGTTGCCGCGGATCCGAAACTGGCTGCCACCCAGCCTGTTTCAGTGTTGGGTTGGTGGCGATCCTGTGGGCGCAGACGCCATCGCCCCGATCGGGGGCGGACCGAGTGGACAGGCGCCGTCGATCTGACAGCCGTAGGGGTCGGGATAACCGAAGGCCGCACCTGATGTGCTTGCCTCTACGGGGCAAGCACATCTCGTCGCCGGGGCGACCGGCGCCGGCAAAGGCAACGTGTTGTGGTCACTGATCGCCGGTATCGCTCCCGCTGTGCGGACCCCGATATCTGGCCAAGTACGTCACCAAATTTCTCGCAGACATCGGGATTAGTGCACGGCGCATGTCGACCGAAGCGATACCGACCTGGATGTGCTCGGAACACACTCGAAAAGCACTGCTGAAGCATCATCCCGATTCCGAATCGACCAGTATCGACGATCTGGTGTGCTCGGAGTTCGACTGTGCAGGCCATACGAGCCTCTGCGATCGCACATTGATCATCAGGCCGGGCAGCGCACCATCGACCCACGCCGCACGGCCCGCGAACACCTCCTACAACAGGACTCGCAGGCCTGCCAGGGCTGGAGAGTCGATGGTTAAGGCACCAGCCGCCGCCGCGCATTGACAGACGAAAGACCCTACAGCTGCGAAGAATTCACCGCCTGGCTTACCGAACCCAGCCACGCCAACACCTCCCCGTCACCATCACCAACCCCACCGTCCTGGCCAACATCGCGACCCCCTTGCGCTGAGGTCCGGTGAATCACCCAAGCGGGCCTGCCTCAACGGCGAAAACCTGCCAAATTCGTGACACAAGACACGAGGCCACTGACAAGAGTGACATCATCGGCGTCGCGCCGGAAAAGCAGATCAAGCCGGGATGCGAAGAAGCGGCATCTGCCCCTGGACGGGGCCGACGGCCACCATCGCCGGCTGGGACCGGTGATGTCGGTGGACGTCGGCATCGTTGTCATGGGGCGACACGACGGCGCCGATGATCAGGAAGACGAGGAACAGCGCTATCTCGCATCCACTGATCACGATTCCGGCGATTGCCATGCCGCGGCCGCGTTCACCACTCTGCTTGATCTGGTTGAGGCTGATGATGCCGAAGATCAGCCCCAGCACGGCACCGATGCCGAAACACAGCCAGCCGACCAACGACGACACCAGCGCCGCGATCGCCATCGTGTTGGTGGGGGGGACCTGAGGACTGAGGTAACCGGGCGAGGGTGGCGGATATCCGTAACCGCCGGGAGCCGGCGGGGGATAGCCGCCATAGCCAGGAGCGGGCGGCGGATAGCCATAGCCGCCCGGCGGCGGCGTTGGTGGCGGAGGCGGCGGATATTCGGGGGGTTGGTCCGTCACGGGCACCTCCACGGGATTGCGATCAGCGTCTGAGAATTAGCTGGGGCCGAGCCGCAAACACTCTACCCCGCGCGCCGGGCCATGTCACGGCTCCCGTCTGTCCAGCACCCTTAACCCAAGCGAAAAGACCAGCCGCACATCGGGATCGGCGAGCGACACCGACAGCAGCCTGGCAACCCGGCGCACCCGGTAGCGGACGGTGTTCGGATGCACCTGCAATGTTTGCGCAGCGGCAGCGATGTCGCCGAAGCTGTCCAGGTAGACCCGCAGCGTTTCGGCGAGAATCGGATCCTGGGCGTGCAGGTCGCAAACCCGGGGATCGACCAGCCGTGCGTCGGTGCCGACGAGCGTGACGATCTCGTCGAGCAGCACCGTGGTACGGGCCTCGGCCAGTGAGGTCACCTGTCCGACCGAGATGGGGTGGCGCGCAGCGCTGTCCAGCACCCGATCGACCTCGATGCGTGCCGCGCCGACTCCGGCCAATCCGGCGATCGGGGCGGCGATGGCGGCGCGCAGGTCCACCCCGAGCTCGGTACGCAGCGCGCCGATCGTGCCGCGGACCCAGGACTGTAGCGACCGAGTCGTCGCGGTCTGCGGCAGCAGCACGTAGATCCGTGAGCCGCTGGACGCAACCTGCGCGTCGCGGCGAAATGCGCTGGCGCTCAACGCCAATACGTCGGCCAGCCGGGCGCGGCGATCGGCGGAATCGAAGCCGATCAGTGCTGCGGTGCCGTCGGCGGCGAGCTCGAGATCGCGTGCGATGGCGGCGATGTCACCGGAATCGCTTTCGGCCAGCCCGAGCAACTGCTGCACCAGCCGCGTGTGGGTGGACGGCCGGGCCGCCAGCCGCGACATGATCCGGGCGGCCAGTACGGCGGCGCCCCGCAACATCTCCTCGGCATCGTCGGCCAGCGGTTGTGCGCCTTGCTGAACCCAAATGGTCCCGGCGAACGCCGGTGCCCGTCGTGCACCAGCCGTGAGCTGGTGAATACCGATCGCGAGCCGCGGACGCAGACCCAGCTCGGGCCGCTCGGCGACGCGTACCACCTCAGCGCCGGCCCGCAATGCATCGAAGATGCCCCACTGGCCGATCCACTTCAGATGTTCGGGCGGTCCGGCGCGGCCCAGGATGGACAGCCGTCGCAAGTCGTCGGCTTCGTCGTTGGACGCCGAATACGCGAGCACATGCGACTGGGCATCTTCGATACTGACCATGCCGTGGATGCGGTCGGCCAGCGACTGTGCCAGGCCGAACAGATCGGTGCCGGAATCATCCGTCGCACGATCGCCGTGATGCTCCAACACGTGATTGACCAGTTGGTAGACGCGTTCCCAGCGGGCCTGTGGTTCCACGGCCACCACGGCCGAGCCGACCCGAACTGCCTTGCCCACCAACGCATCCGACGGTTCCTTGACGAAGATCGCCACCGGCGCTCGCCTGCGGGCCTGCCCCTCGATCCAGCGCAACGCCTCGTCGTCGGTAACACCCAGCAGGAAGAAGACGTCGGCCGAACCGGCGGCGGGCGCCAGTCCCAGTCGCACGTCATCGGAATCGATCAGTGCCGCCGACGCGACCGGAAGGTCCATGCCGCGCGGGGCGTCCACCAGGGCGACCATCGTTGCATCCAGGGCAAGCAGTAGCTGGCCCAGCCCGATACCGGTCACCCGCATGTTGTCCGATTTTACTAGCGAATGGCCACGATATTGTCTGATCAGCCAATCGATGCCGATGCCTTGCCGGGGATCCTGGCAAGCATGGACGCGATAACCCAGGTCCCCATGCCGAACAACGAGCCGGTGCACGACTATGCGCCGAAATCACCCGAACGCAGCCGCCTGCGTGCCGAACTCGCCGAACTGGCCGAGCATCCGATCGATCTCCCGCACGTCATCGGCGGCCGGCACCGGATGGGCGACGGCAACCGGATCGACGTCGTCCAGCCGCACCGGCACGCAGCCCGGCTGGGCACCCTGACCAACGCCACGCACACCGACGCCACGGCGGCCATAACAGCGGCCGCCGCGGCCAAAAATGACTGGGCCGCAATGCCTTTCGACGAGCGCGCCGCAGTGTTCCTGCGCGCCGCCGACCTGCTGGCCGGCCCATGGCGGGAAAAGATCGCCGCCGCAACCATGCTCGGCCAATCCAAATCCGTGTACCAGGCCGAGATCGACGCGCCCTGTGAACTGATCGACTTCTGGCGGTTCAACGTCGCCTTCGCCCGGCAGATCATGGCCCAGCAGCCGATCAGCGGCCCGGGCGAGTGGAACCGCAGCGACTATCGCCCGCTGGACGGCTTCGTGTACGCCATCACACCGTTCAACTTCACCTCGATCGCGGGCAACCTTCCGACGGCCCCGGCGCTGATGGGCAACACTGTGGTGTGGAAGCCGTCGATCACCCAAACGCTGTCGGCGTATCTGCTCATGCAGCTGCTCGAAGCTGCCGGGTTGCCGCCCGGGGTGATCAACCTCGTCACCGGAGACGGCTTCGCGGTTTCGGAAGTGGCACTTGATGACCCGCGACTGGGCGGCATCCACTTCACCGGATCGACGGCCACGTTCCAGCGCCTGTGGCAACAGGTGGGCACCAATATCGGCCGCTACCAATGCTATCCGCGGCTGGTCGGCGAGACCGGCGGTAAGGATTTCATAGTCGCCCATGCCTCGGCACGCCCGGACGTATTGCGTACGGCGCTCATCCGCGGCGCTTTCGACTACCAGGGCCAGAAGTGCTCGGCGGCGTCGCGCGCATTCATCGCGCATTCGGTGTGGCAACAGATGGGCGACGACTTCCTTGGCGTCGCGGCCGAACTGCCCTACGGCGACATCACCGACCTGACCAATTACGGCGGCGCGCTGATCGACCAGCGGGCTTTCGTCAAGAACGTCGACGCCATCGAACGTGCCAAGGGTGCCGCCGGCGTGACCATCGCGGTTGGCGGCGAATACGACGACGCCGTCGGCTATTTCGTGCGCCCCACCGTATTGCTGTCCGACGACCCGGCCGACGAGTCATTCAAGACCGAATACTTCGGTCCGCTGCTGTCGGTGCACGTCTACCCCGACAACCAATACGAACGCGTGCTCGATCTCATCGACACCGGATCGCGGTATGCGCTTACCGGTGCGGTCGTCGCCGACGACCGCGCTGCCGTACTGACCGCGCAGCACCGGCTGCGCTACGCGGCGGGCAACTTCTATGTCAACGACAAGCCGACCGGCGCGGTGGTCGGACGCCAGCCCTTCGGCGGTTCACGGGGGTCGGGCACCAACGACAAGGCCGGGTCGCCGCTTAATCTGTTGCGCTGGACGTCGGCGCGCACCATCAAGGAGACGTTCGTCGCAGCCACCCAACACACCTACCCGCACATGTCGGCCGACTGATGGCCCGCATATTCGCCCACGCCGTGCGCCCGGCCCTGCTGGCGGCGAGCCGCGCCGACGGGTTGCGCCGCCTCGTCGAGCGGTCACCGGTGACGCGCAGCGTGGTACGCAGGTTCGTGCCTGGAACGACAGTGCATGACGCGATGGATGTCGTTGCGGCGCTGCGTCATTCGGGTCGTTACATCAGCATCGACTACCTGGGCGAAAACGTGACTGACGCCGAGGACGCGGCGGCCACTACCCGCGCATACCTTGAACTGCTCGACGCGTTGGGCCAGCGCACGCGCACCGATACCGTTCGCGATGGGGTGCGTCCGCTCGAAGTGTCCCTCAAGCTTTCGGCGCTGGGGCAGGCGCTGGATCGCGACGGTCAGAAGGTCGCGCTGGACAACGCCCGCACCATCTGCGAACAGGCCCAGCGGGTGGGCGTGTGGGTCACGGTGGACGCCGAGGACCACACCGCCACGGATTCGACGCTGTCGATCTCCGGTGACCTGCGGGTCGATTTCCCTTGGCTGGGAACGGTTTTGCAGGCCTACTTGCGGCGCACCCGCGCAGACTGCCAGGAGCTGGCGGCCGTTGGAGCGCGGGTCCGGCTGTGCAAGGGCGCCTATGAGGAGCCCGCATCGGTGGCCTACCGGGACGACGCCGAGATCACCGGCTCGTATCTGAGCTGTCTACGGGTGCTGATGGCCGGCCCGGGCTATCCGATGGTGGCATCGCATGATCCGCAGATCCTGGCCGCAACCCCGGACATAGCGGACGAATGCAGGCGCAGCACAACCGATTTCGAATACCAGATGTTGTACGGCATCCGCGACGACGAACAGCGGCGACTCGCCCGGACCGGCAACCAGATGCGGGTCTACGTACCGTTCGGCACCCAGTGGTACGGCTATTTCATGCGCCGGCTGGCCGAACGCCCGGCGAACCTGGCATTCTTCGCCCGCGCGCTAGCCCACCGGGGCCGGTGAATCGAAGACCGTGGTTCCCACCCCGGTCGGGCTGTTCGAGATGCAAATCGGATTCAGCGAGAAGGGCACGTATGCGACCAGTAATGCCATGTCAGCTCCCGAGCTCGTCTCGACTGTAATCCGGCTTCCAGCCGGTCGTGTCGATTCTCCAAGGAAAAAAAGTTGAATCTTCTTTGAATCCGCTCTGTCCCGAGAAATGTGGGTTGACGGCCGCTACGCTTTTTCCGCCTATCGACGGTGCTTGCCGGTTAGGAGGACAGCGATGTCTGCTTTGATGGTGGCCCCGGAAGTCCTGGCTGCTTCGGCAGGGCGGCTGGCGAACATCGGCTCGACCCTGGCTGCGGTCAACGCGCTTGCGGCCGGCCCCACGACCGGGATATTGGCAGCGGGCGCCGATGATGTGTCGGCGGCGATAGCCTCGGTGTTCTCCGGACAAGCGCGGACCTACCAGGCGGCCGCTGCCCAGGCAGAAGTCTTCCAGCAGTGGTTCTTTCAGACGTTGAACGCGGGCGCTGGTGCATATGTTGCGGCTGAGGCCGCCAGCACTTCGCCGCTGCAAAATGCGTTGCAGATCTTCGAACAGGACCTGCTCGCCGCGATCAACGCCCCCACAAAGGCGATCTTCGGGCGCCCGCTGATCGGCAACGGCGCCGACGCAACAATGCCGGGCCAGGCCGGTGGCGCTGGTGGATTCCTCTACGGCAATGGCGGTGCGGGGTACAACAGCACGAGCGCGGGCGTGGCGGGAACCAATGGTGGCAACGCCGGCCTGATTGGAAACGGCGGTCCCGGCGGAAAGGGCGGTCCCGGCGGCGCCGCCGGCGGCAATGGCGGCAGCGGCGGCATCCTCTACGGAAATGGTGGATTGGGTGGCAATGGCGGGGCCGGCTCCATCGCGGTGGCCGGTGGGCTTGCGGGAGCTGGTGGCGACGCCGGTTTGATCGGGCAGGGCGGCCATGGC
>NZ_MVHE01000085.1 GCF_002086155.1 Mycobacterium angelicum
GCCGCCCGCTGCCCGGCCCGCCACAGGCCCCCGCGGCGGCACCGCTACCGCCGTCGGAAACCGCACCGCCGCCGACGCCGTGGGCCGATTTCGCCAAGGCGCCGGCCCGAACGCGCCCGCAACCGACTGACAGCGGTTGGCGCCGGATCGTCCGGGTGATGACGTTCGGCCTGGTCAGCCCCGGCCCGTCAGCCGCACAACGCGAGGCCGCCCAGTTCGAAACGGCCATTCGAACCAGCCTGCGCGGCAATCACAAGGTCGGCGTGCTGGGCAAGGGCGGAGTCGGAAAGACGTCGGTGGCGGCCAGCGTCGGATCGATCCTGGCCGAACTGCGCCAGCAGGACCGCGTTGTCGCGATCGACGCCGACACCGCGTTCGGCCGGCTGAGCAGCCGGATCGATCCACAAGCCACCGGCTCGTTCTGGGAACTGACGGCCGATAAGAATGTGCAATCGTTTGCCGACATCACCGCACGAGTGGGCCGCAATCCCGTCGGTCTGTATGTACTGGGCGGAGAGCCGGCCTCCGGTCCCCGCCGGGTGCTCGATTCGGCGATCTACCGGGAAGCCGCGCTGCGGCTCGATCGCCATTTCTCGATCTCGGTCATCGACTGCGGCTCGACGATGGATGCGACGGTGACCCAGGAAGTGCTGCGCGATTTGGACGCGCTGATCGTGGTGTCCTCGCCGTGGGCCGATGGAGCGTCGGCCGCGGCCAAGACCCTGGAGTGGCTCTCCGATCACGGCCTTACGGGTCTGCTGCAACGCAGCATTGTCGTACTCAACGATTCCGACGGTCACGCCGACAAACGCACCAGGTCGTTGTTGGCCCGCGAATTCGTCGATCACGGACAGCCCGTGGTCCAGGTGCCTTTCGATCCGCACCTGCGGCCCGGCGGTGTCATCGATGTGCGCCACGAACTGGCTGCCGCGACCCGGCTCAAGTTCTTACAGATCGCGGCGACGATCACCGGCTATTTCGCGTCGCTTCCTGAGGAGCCGCGCGACGCGCGGGCGGTGCGCTAACCGGTTTAGTCACATCCGCCACAGTGGCCCCGCTCGGGAGTAACACTGCTTTTGCCCGCCTCTGAGCGACACAAGATTTTGTCGCTCAGAGGCGGGCAAATCGTATGCCGCCCGAAGCTGAGACACCTGTGACAGTTGAGACTTCAGCCAGCCCGTCTCGGCGGATTCGCCGCATCACGGCCGTAACCCGGTTCGCGCCGTCGGGTCGGCGGTCGCTTCGATCTTGGTGACGAAACGACCGCGAATCGTCAGCACGATCACGGCGAACAGCTGCCGCTCGGCGAACGCCAACACCACGGGCTGGCCGGCGGGACCGCTGACCAGGGTGACGCCCGGCCCCAGATACCGCAACAGGTTGGTTCCCACCGCATCCGGCCCGTGATTGATCTGCGGCGGCGGCGACGGCTCCGCCAGAATCGTTCCCACCCCCCAGACGGTCGGGTCCAGCACCGCCGTCAGCGCCGCCAGATCGCCGTTGGCGCAAGCGGTGATGAACTTCTCGGTGACCAGCCGGTGCTCGCCGTGGTCGACCTCCCCCAACTTCGGCTGCGCCGCAGTGACCTTGGCTCGCGCGCGCCGGGCCAGCTGGCGGCAAGTGCCCACCGGACGGCCGACCGTTTCGGCGATCGTGTCGAACGGAACTCCGAACACGTCATGCAGCACGAACGCCACCCGTTCACCGGGATTCAGCCGGCGCAGGACTTCCAGCAGCGCAGTGCGGATCTCGTCGTCGAGGGTGATCCGCTCGGCCGGATCGAGATGCGGGCCGGGTTGCTCGATTTCACCGGTGCGTTCATAGCGGGCCCGCGCCGAACGCACCTGATCGAGGCAGAGCCGGCTGGTCACCACGGTCAACCAGCCGCGCACGTCGTCAATTTCGTCGGGATCGGTGCGGGACAACCGCAAAAACGCCTCTTGCGCAACGTCTTCGGCGTCACCGACATCCCCGATGATCTGGTATCCGAGATTGATCAGATACGGGCGGTGCCGGCGCCAGGCCTGCACCACGTGATCACTGGGCGACGGGCCTGTGCTCATGACTCTTGGACGATTCGGCGGTGCAAAAAGTTACTCGCTTCGACGGTAACTTTTTCATGCTGCGGCCCGTCCTGAGTGAAGAGCAAGTTCTCGACACATTCTCGATACAAAGGAGAGCCCAGCCCATGACCATCGTGGTAACCGGAGCGACCGGCAATGTCGGCCGCCCCCTCGTCGCCGAGCTCGTCGCGGCCGGCGCACCGGTACGCGCCGTCACCCGCACACCCGGCACCGCCGGGTTCCCGAAAGGGGTGGAGGTGTTCGGGTCGGTAGCTGACGCGCTGCCGGGCGCCTCGGCGGTGTTCCTCAATTCCCGCGCGCTGGGTGCGGCCCTCGCCGATACGACCACCCGGGCCGTGACAGCCGGCGCCACCAAGCTGGTCGCGTTGTCGGCCATCAACGCCGACGACGATTTCTCCCGACAACCGTCCCGCTTTCGCGGGGACCGCAACAAAGAAACCGAACGGTTCGCCGTTGAGTCCGGCGTCGCCTGGGTAAGCCTGAGGCCCAGCGTATTTGCGACGAATTTCCCCGGGATGTGGTCGGCGCAGATCCGGGCCGGCGATGTGGTGGCCGGACCGTACGGCACCGCCTCCAGTGCGCCGATCGCGGAAAGTGACATCGCCGCCGTCGCCGCGCGGGCGCTGCTTACCGACGACCTCGTCGGGCAGCAGATCCCGATGACCGGTCCGCAGTCATTGACCAATACAGAGTTGGTGCAGGTGGTCGGCGCCGTTTTGCAGCGCCCACTGCAATACCGGGAGGCACCGCCGGAGTTGGTGCGGCAACGATTCATCAGCTTGGGGTTCACCGCCGAATTCGCCGACGCATATATCGCCATGCTGGCCGCGACGGTCGATCAGCCCGCGCTGGTGACCAACGACGTCGAGAAAATCCTGGACCGCCCGGCGCTGACATTCGCCGAATGGGTGTCGGCGCACCGGAACCTGTTCACCAACTAAGGAGCTGACGTGTCCGAAACCGTGAATCCACAACCTCCGCGCTACCTCAAGCCGATGAACAAAGTAATGATGGCGGTGCAAAAGCTGGGAATCCCGACGGGTCCGGCGATGGTGCTGACCGTGCCGGGCCGCAAATCGGGACATCCACGCAGCACACCGATGACGCCTTTTGAGTTCGGCGGCGGCCTTTACGTGGTCGCCGGGTATCCCGGCGCAGACTGGGCGGCCAACGCCCGCGCCGCCGGCACCGGCACGCTGGCCCGCGGACGCCGCTCCCGGCAGGTCAAAATTGTCGAGTTGACCCCTGAGGAAGCGCGACCCGTGCTGCGCGTGTTTCCGGTCGAGGTACCGGTCGGGGTGGCGTTCGCCAAGCGCTCGGGCATGGTGCGCGACGGAAGCCCCGACGAATTCGAAGCGCTGGCCGGCCGGGTCGCGGTGTTCCGATTCGACCCGATCCAGGAGTAGCCCCGCACAAACGAAAGCAGCGCGAGAAATCTTTCGATTTCTCGCGCTGCGTACATGTTTGGCAGTTCACCGGCCCGGACCGCAGACCCCTCGAAGCAGCGGTTCGGGTGCCCGGATGGGCGCGTCGGTTATGCCGACCTGGCAGTCACCCGGTGGTCACGCACGGGGTAACCGTTGCGCTCGGCCAGGGACCGCAATTGACCCAGCGCGAATGCCCGCGCCCGGCCAGAGTCAGGAATGACGACCCCGGCCCACAGGCCTTCGGCGTTCGACGACTCGACGGCGTCGCGGGCACACATCCACCGGCGCGGGCACGCCCGGCACATGGTCTTGGCCTCGTCGTCCGGAGTCTCCGTCCAGCGGTCAGGGTCTTGCGAGCAAACGCCCAGCGGAACCTCGTACAAGGTTGTCGTTGCGGTCATCATCTTTACTGCCTCCTGAAAGCGTTGCAGGTTTGTGGCTGCTGCTGCAGAACTGTATCGGACAAACCGTCGCAGTGCAACAGTTCATTGCTTCGCGTTTGTCGAACAGCGCTACAGCTCCGCCTCGGAACCGCTCAATGTACTGCGCTTTTCTCGGATTACCAGGCCTTATACCCTGCGAATCGGCAGTGTATCCGCAGCGGGACAGGCCCGGCCCACAGCTTTCCCTACAACAAACTGTTTCGCGTTGCGACGGTTCGGGGTATGCTCAACCGTAGCGGCGGGCGGGTTTAGCCATAGGGTCGCCGGTCCAACCGTAGAGGCGGGTCTGGGCCAGAAAACGTAGCGAAGGTATGGCTTTGAAGGGGTGCAACGGTTAGCATGTTGAGAAGCGGAGCGAGCACCGTGCTGTCCCCTTTAGCACCCCCTTCACTGCCTGCGAGCGAGGAATCTGCGCAGATGCCTAATGCCGAGTCGATGATCGGTCGCGAATCGCAGGCCGGCGCACGGATCGAAGGCCCGCAAATCTCTGCGCAATATCTGCGTGCGGTGTCCGATGATGGACAGTGGCGGGTCGTCGACAGCAGCCCCAGCGGTATGTTCGTCGACGGACGACGCGAGAGCTCTGTGACCGTCAGCGACAAGACAACCGTCCGGTTCGGCGATCCCTCTGGAGGCAAGGCGTTGACCTTCGAAGTCGTCAGCCCGTCGGCAGACGGATCGGAAGACCCGCCGACCAACGAAGCCGATCCCGGTCTGGTCCGCGCCGGTGCGGCAGCCGCGGCGCGCCGCCGTGAACTCGACATCAGTCAGCGCAGCCTGGCCGCCGACGGCATCATCAATGCGGGCGCGCTCATCGCTTTCGAAAAGGGTCGCAGTTGGCCCCGCGAACGGACCCGGGCCAAGCTCGAGGAAGTGCTGCAGTGGCCCGCCGGGACCATCGCCCGCATCCGTCAGGGCGAACCGGCCGGACCGCAGACCCCGACGCCGACGGCTGACGCGGCCCCGGAAGCGGCGCCCTCCGACGGGCCCGCGTCGCTGATCGCGCAGGCCGTCGCCGCTGCCGTGGATACCTGCAGCCTGGCCATCGCCGCACTGCCGTCGCCCGAGGATCCCGATTTCACCGAACGGGCGGCACCGATCCTCGCCGATCTACGTCAGCTCGAAGCGATTGCCGTACAAGCAACTCGCATCAGCCGGATTACCCCGGAACTGATCAAAGCGCTAAGCGCAGTTCGCCGTCATCACGACAAATTAATGACGCTCGGGGCAACGGCTCCCGGTGCCACACTGGCGCAGCGTCTATATGCCGCGCGCCGGCGGGCGAATCTTTCCACTGCCGAGACCGCACAAGCGGCCGGAGTGGCAGAAGAAATGGTTGTTCGCGCCGAAGCCGAGGAGGCTTTGCCAGCCGCAGACGCCGAGGCAATCGAAGCTCTCATCGCGCAGATCAATTGAGGTTGATTCGCGGTGTCATCACACACTGAAGTGCTCGGGTTTAACACTCCGGACAACGTTGTCGTCACCGGAAAACTTCACCGTGCAGTTCATTGCGTCGTGCGCGCGAAAGTGCCAGCCTCACCGAAAAATTCGTGCATCTACCCCCCTTCCAGCGCTGCTAAGCTCAACGTGCAGGCCAAGGGGGCACAGAAAAAAGTAAGTGCCTTTAGAACAGCGAGCGTAAGGAACCACATAAATGTCCGGTAGCGGGATGTGCAGGACCACCAGTAACTTTATTTGGGGCCAGTTGTTATTGCTCGGTGAAGGCATCCCCGACCCGGGCGACATCTTTAACACTGGTTCGACGCTATTCAAGCAAATCACCGACAAGATGGGCCTGGCAATTCCGGGCACCAACTGGATCGGCCAAGCAGCCGACGCGTATTTGAACCAGAACATCGCCCAGCAGCTGCGCGCCAAGGTGATGGGCGATCTGGACAATCTCACCGGCAACGTCATCTCGGATCAAGCCAAATACGTCTCAAACACACGCGACGTCCTGCGCGCAATGAAGAAGATGATCGACGGCGTCTACAAAGCCTGCAAATGGCTTGAAGACCACCTCTGGATCGTCGGCGACGTCGCGTCGGTCGCGCTGGCCATCCCCTCGTGCGGGCTGGCGATGGCCGTCGTCGGCGGTGCGCTGCTCTACCTCACGATCATGACGGCCATGAACGCGGCCAGCCTGCTGGGAATCGGCGGCAACCTGCTCTCGATGCTCTCGGGTCTGCCCAAGTTCCCCGGGCTGCCCAACATTCCGATCCCGGGCATCCCGGACATCCCGGGCCTGTGGCCGCCGCAGCTGCCCGACATCCCGATTCCGGGTCTGCCCGACATCCCGGGTCTGCCCGACTTCAAGTGGCCCCCGGTCCCGGGGGTCCCGGACTTCAACCTGCCCATCCCGGGCCTGCCCGACTTCCAATGGCCGTCCATCCCGGGCTTCCCGGACCTCAACCTGCCCGACATGGGCGGGCTGATCCCCGGATTCCCCAGCCTGCCCGGACTGCCCGGCATTCCGAACCTGTTCCCCGGCCTGCCCGGCCTGGGCCAACTGCTGCCGGGCTTCGGCGGCAGCCTTGGCAAGCTGCCGACCTGGTCCGAATTGGCCAATCTGCCCGACTTCCTGGGCGGCTTCGCCGGCCTACCCACCCTGAGCTTTGCCAACCTGCTCAACTTCGCGCAGTTGCCGGCCGTCAGTTCGGTGACCGCGACCATGGGCCAGCTGCAACAACTGGCAGCGATGGGCGGTGGGCCGGGCCAGCTCGGCAGCATGGCCGGCCAACAGGCACAGATGATTTCCTCGCAGGCTCAGCAGGGCGGCCAGCAACAGCAGGCGACGCTCGTCAGCGACGAGAAGAAGGACGACGAGGACGGCGCGGGCGCGGGCACGGCCGGTGCCGAGCGGGCACCGATCGACGCCGGTGCCGGCGGCGGGCAGCAGACGCCCGGCGGCACCGTCCTTTAAGCCAAATTCGTAGCCAGCCAAAGCCATCGCGAGTAAAAAGAAAAACGTAAAGGAAGGGTCCACCCCATGTCAGTTCTCAATGTCGTGCCTTCATTCCTGAAGGTATTGGCGGGCATGCAGAACGATATCGTCGGCCAGCTCAAGACCGCCACCACGACCCCGCAAGGGATCACCCAGCGCGTCATCGCCACGCACGGCACGTTCACGTCGAAGTTCAACGACGCGCTGCAGCAAGTCGAGACCAACCGCACCAACACCGGCGTCGGTCTGCAGGGCGTCACCGGCGGGCTGGCGACGAATCTGCTGTCGGCCGCCGGGGCTTACCTCAACGCCGACCAAGGCCTGGCCGGCATTATCGACAAGATCTTCGGTTGATCATGTCCGGTCCGCTCGCTACCGGTCGCGCGGGCCTCGTCGACGACGTCGTCGGCGTCGAGGTGACCATCGACGGCATGTTGGTGATCGCCGACCGGTTGCACCTGGTCGATTTCCCAGTCACGCTTGGGATCCGGCAGAACATTCCGCAAGAGGACCTCAAAACCCTCGTCTGGGACCAGGTGCAGCGTGACCTCACCGAGCAAGGAGTGCTCGACCATTTCGGCCAGCCGCATCCCGCGGTCGCGACCATGGTCAACACGCTCAGCAGACCGGACCGGGCCCTGGAGTGTCGCTGGTGGCGGCGCGACATCGCCGACAGCACAGGCGGAGTCATGGTGCGCTTCGTGGTATGCCGCCAGGACGACACGCATGTCGTCGCGGTTCGCGACGGCGACATGCTGGTGTTGCAGTTCGTGGCGCCACAGGTGGGCCTGGCCGGCATGGTGAACACCGTGCTGGGCGACGCCGAAGCCGCGAACGTCGAGCCGCTGACCGGCGTCGCCAGCGAATTGGCCGAATGCACGACGGCCGCGCAGCTGGTCCAGCACGGCGTCGCCCCGGCCACCGCACGCATCTATACCGAAATCGTCAGCAACCCCAGCAGCTGGGTGGAGATCGTCGCCAGTCAGCGTCATCCCGGCGGCACCACGACGCACACCCAAGCCGCGGCCGGTGTGCTCGATTCCCCGCACGGCAGGCTGGTTTCGCTGCCGCGCCGGGTCGCCGGCGAACTGTATGGAAGCTTCCTGCCCGGCAGCAAGCAGAATCTGCAGCGCGCGCTGGACGGCCTGCTGGAGCTTCTACCTGCGGGATCATGGTTGGATCGCACTTCGGATCACGCCTCGGATCACGCCCAAGCCTCCTCGCGAGGCTGATTTTCAATCTGCGGTTACGAGTTCAGAAAGGGACGCCATAGTGGACCTGCCCGGGAACGATTACGACAGCGACGATCTGGGCGCACTGGATTTCTCCGGAGGCGGCGCCGTCGAAGAGTCCTCTCTTGACGCGTTCGATGATTTCGCGCCACCGGTGCAAACCGAGGAGTCCGGAACCGACCTGGACGCACTGCATGGGCTCACCGAGAAAGAGGAAGAGCCCGACCTGGCGTTGTTCACCGTCACCAACCCCCAGGGGTCGGTGTCGGTTACGGCGATGATGGACGGCCGGGTCCAGCTGGTCGAGGTGACGGACAAAGCGTCGAAGATGTCCGAATCGGCCTTGGCCGAAGAAATATTCGTGATTGCCGACCTCGCGCGGCAAAAAGCGCGCGGCGCCCAGCACACCTTCATGGTGGAGAACATGAGCGAGATGACGGGCGAGGGCGAAGAACAAAGCGCGATGCTGCTCGATTTCCTGCAAATGACCCTGAATCTGCCGACGCCGGAACAGGCCGCGGCCGCCGAAGCAGAAGTGTTCGCCACCCGTTACGACGTCGACTACACCTCCCGCTACAACGGTGATAAATGACTGATCGCCTGGCCGGTCTGTTCGAGAGCGCCGTCGGAATGGTGCCGTTGTCGGAGACGCGCGCCATGGACATCTTCACCGAGATCACCAATTACGACGAGTCGGCGTGCGACGCGTGGATCGGCCGGATCCGTTGCGGCGACACCGACCGGGTGACGCTGTTCCGGGCCTGGTATTCGCGGCGCAACTTCGGGCAGCTGTCGGGCTCGGTGCAGGTTTCGATGAGCACGCTGGGCGCCCGCGTTCCCATCGGCGGCCTCTACGGTGACATCACCTACCCGGTCACCTCACCCTTGGCGATCACCATGGGATTTGCCGCAAGCGAAGCGGCACAAGGCAATTACGCCGACGCCATGGAGGCTATCGAGGCCAGCGCCGTGGGTGGCTCCGAGCATCTGGTGTCCTGGATGAAGGCGGTGATCTACGGCGCCGCGGAACGCTGGACCGACGTCATCGACGAGGTCAAGGGCGCCGGGAAATGGCCGGACAAATTCCTGGCCGGTGCGGCCGCCGTCGCGCACGGGGTGGCCGCGGCGAACCTCGCGTTGTTCACCGAAGCCGAGCGTCGCCTCACCGAGGCCAATGACACGCCGGCCGGTGAGGCCTGTGCGCGCGCGATCGCGTGGTACCTGGCGATGGCCCGGCGCAGCCAGGGCAACGAAGACGCGGCCGTCGCGCTGCTGGAGTGGCTGCAGACCACCCATCCGGACGCCAAAGTGGCAGCGGCGCTGAAGGATTCGTCGTACCGGTTGAAGACGACCACCGCCGAGCAGATCGCCTCCCGTTCCGATCCATGGGACCCGGCCAGCGTCGTCACCGACAACTCGGGCCGCGAAAGGCTACTGGCCGAGGCGCAGGCCGAACTGGATCGCCAGATCGGCCTCACCCGGGTCAAGACACAGATCGAAAGGTACCGGGCCGCAACACTGCTGGCGCGGGTGCGCGCCGCCAAGGGCATGAAGGTCGCCCAGCCCAGCAAGCACATGATCTTCACCGGTCCGCCCGGTACCGGCAAGACCACCATCGCGCGGGTGGTGGCCAACATCCTGGCCGGGTTGGGGGTCATCTCCGAACCGAAGCTCGTCGAGACGTCGCGGAAAGACTTCGTCGCCGAGTACGAGGGACAGTCGGCGGTCAAGACCGCCAAGACCATCGACCAGGCGCTGGGCGGGGTGCTGTTCATTGACGAGGCGTACGCACTGGTCCAGGAACGCGACGGCCGCACCGACCCGTTCGGGCAAGAGGCGATGGACACCTTGCTGGCGCGGATGGAGAACGACCGGGACCGGCTGGTGGTGATCATCGCCGGCTACAGCAACGACATCGACCGGCTGCTGGAAACCAATGAGGGCCTGCGATCCCGATTCGCCACCCGTATCGAGTTCGACACCTACAGCCCCGAAGAGCTTCTCGACATCGCCAAAGTCATTGCCAGTGCCAATGATTCGACATTGACCACCGAAGCCGCCGATGAGTTCCTGGAGGCGGCCAAGGTGCTGCATGACCGCACGCTGCGCGGCCGCGCGGCCCTCGATATCGCCGGGAATGGCCGGTACGCACGGCAATTAGTCGAGGCCGCCGAGCAGTGCCGGGATATGCGTCTGGCGCAGGGCCTCGACATCGAGGCTCTGGACGTGGATCGTCTACAGGAGATCAACGGCGCGGACATGGCCGAGGCGATCGCCGCGGTGCATGCCCACTTGAACATGAGAGAGTGAACAATGGGGCTTCGCCTGACCACCAAGGTTCAGGTTAGCGGCTGGCGCTTCCTGCTTCGCCGGCTCGAGCACGCCATCGTGCGGCGCGACACCCGCATGTTCGACGACCCGCTGCAGTTCTACAGCCGCTCGGTGGGGCTCGGCATCGTCATCGCGGTCCTGATCCTGGTCGGTGCCGGACTACTGGCGTACTTCAAACCCCAGGGCAAGATGGGCGGCACCAGCCTGCTCACCGACCGCAGCACCAACCAGCTGTACGTGATCCTGTCGGGGCAATTGCATCCGGTTTACAACCTGACGTCGGCGCGGCTGGTGCTGGGCACACCGTCCAGCCCGGCCACGGTGAAGTCGTCGGAACTCACCAAGCTGCCGCTGGGCCAGACGATCGGAATCCCCGGGGCCCCCTACGCCACGCCGGTCGCCGGTGACAGCAAGTCGATCTGGACGCTGTGCGACACCGTCGCCCGGGCCGACACCGCCAACCCCTCGGTCCAAACAGCGGTGCTGGCAATGCCTTTGGCAATCGATCCGACCATCGATCCGCTCAAAGCTAACGAGGCGCTGCTGGCGATCTACCAGGGCCAGACCTGGATCGTCACCTCCAAGGGGCGGCACTCGATCGACCTCACCGACCGGGCGATCGGCTCGGCGATGGGAATCGCGGTCAGCGCCAAGCCCGTCCCCATTTCCGAAGGCATGTTCAACGCACTGCCCAACATGGGCTCCTGGCAGCTGCCGCCGATACCGGGCGCCGGCACGCCCAATTCGCTTGGGCTGCCCGACGATCTGGTGATCGGCTCGGTTTTCCAGATCCACAGCGACAAGGGCCCGCAATACTATGTGGTGCTGCCCGACGGCATCGCGCAGGTGAATTCGACCACCGCCCAGGCGCTGCGGGCCACTCAATCGCACGGGCTCGTCGCGCCGCCCGCGGTGGTGCCGAGCCTGGTGGTGCGAATCCCCGAACGGGTTTACGGCTCACCGCTGCCCGACGAACCACTCAAACTCACATCGCGGCCCGATGAGCCGGTGCTGTGCTGGAACTGGGAACGCGCGGCCGGTGACCAGGCACCCAAGACAACCGTGCTCACCGGCCGGCACCTGCCCATCCCACCGGCATCCATGAACGCCGGGATCAAGCAGATACAGGGCACCGCAACGGTTTACATCGACGGCGGCAAGTTCGTGCAGTTGCAGTCACCCGATCCGCGGTACGGCGAATCGATGTATTACATCGACCCCGAAGGGGTGCGCTACGGAGTGCCCAACGCCGATTCGGCCAAGTCGCTGGGTTTGAGCTCACCCAAGACCGCACCCTGGGAGGTCATCCGTCTGCTGGTAGATGGGCCGGTGCTGTCCAAGGAAGCCGCCCTGCTCGAGCACGAGACGCTGCCCGCTGACCCGAGCCCCCGAAAACTTCCCGCCGGCGCCACCCCCGGAGCTCCGCAATGACGACAAAGAAATTCACCCCCACCATCACTCGCGGTCCCCGCTTGACACCGGGCGAGATCAGCCTCACGCCGCCCGATGACCTGGGCATCGACATCCCGCCCTCGGGCGTGCAGAAGGTGCTTCCGTACGTGATGGGCGGCTGCATGGTCGGCATGATCGCGATCATGTTCGCCGGCGGCAAGCAGCTCTCGCCGTACATGCTGATGATGCCGCTGATGATGGTGATGATGATGGTCGGCGGCATGGCCGGTGGCACCGGTGGTGGCGGCAAGAAGGTGCCCGAACTCAACGCCGATCGCAAGGAATACCTGCGCTACCTGGCCGGGCTGCGTTCGCGGGTCACCTCCTCGGCCAGCTCCCAGGTCGCCTTCTTCTCCTACCACGCCCCGCATCCGGAAGACCTGCTGTCCATCGTCGGCACCCAGCGGCAGTGGTCGCGGCCGGCCAACAGTGACTTCTACGCGGCCACCCGCATCGGCATCGGTGACCAACCGGCGGTGGACCGGTTACTCAAGCCCGCCGTGGGCGGCGAACTCGCCGCCGCCACCGCAGCACCGCAGCCGTTCCTGGAGCCGGTCAGCCACATGTGGGTGGTTAAGTTCCTGCGCACCCACGGGCTGATCCACGATTGCCCAAAACTGTTGCAGCTGCGCACCTTTCCCACCATCGCCATAGGCGGGCATCTGGACGGGGCAGCTCGCCTGTTGACCGCGATGATCTGCCACCTTGCCGTGTTTCACCCGCCGGACCTGTTGCAGATCCGGGTGCTCACCGAGGATCCCGACGATCCCGACTGGTCCTGGCTGAAGTGGCTGCCGCACGTTCAGCATCAGACCGAGACCGATGCCGCCGGTGCGGTCCGGATGATCTCCACCCGCCCCGACGGGCTGGCCGATCTGGCCGCGCGCGGTCCGCATGCACCCGACACGCTGCCGACCGGACCCTATGTCGTCGTCGTAGATCTGACCGGCGGTAAGGCCGGATTCCCGCCCGACGGCCGGGCCGGCGTCACCGTGATCACGCTGGGCAACCACCGCGGCTCGGCCTACCGCATCCGGGTCGACGAGGACGGCAGCGCCGACGACCGCCTGCCCGGCCAGGCCTTCCGGCTGGTGGCTTCGTCCGCCGACGGCATGACGCCACAACAGGCCACCCGCCTGGCCCGGAAGCTGGCCGGGTGGTCGATCACCGGCACCATCATGGACAAGACACAGCGCGTCCAGAAGAAAGTGGCTTCGGAATGGCACCAGCTGGTCGGCGCTAAAACCGTCGAAGACATCGTCCCGTCGCGCTGGCGGATGTACACCGACACCGACCGGGACCGGCTCAAGATTCCCTTCGGGCACGAGTTGAAGACCGGCAACGTGATGTACCTGGACATCAAGGAAGGCGCGGAATTCGGTGGCGGGCCGCACGGCATGCTCATCGGAACCACCGGGTCGGGAAAGTCGGAATTCCTGCGCACGCTGATCCTGTCGCTGGTGGCCATGACCCACCCGGATCAGGTGAATCTGCTGCTCACCGACTTCAAGGGCGGCTCGACCTTCCTGGGCATGGAGAAGCTGCCGCACACCGCGGCCGTCGTCACCAACATGGCCGAGGAAGCCGAGCTGGTCAGCCGGATGGGTGAAGTGCTGACCGGCGAACTCGACCGTCGCCAGGGGATCCTGCGGCAGGCCGGCATGAAAGTGGGCGCCGCCGGCGCGCTCTCGGGCGTCGCCGAATACGAGAAGTACCGCGAGCGCGGTGCCGACTTACCGCCGCTGCCAACGCTTTTCGTGGTTGTCGATGAGTTCGCCGAACTGCTGCAAAGCCACCCCGACTTTATCGGTCTGTTCGACCGGATCTGCCGGGTCGGCCGGTCACTGCGGGTGCACCTGCTGCTGGCCACCCAGTCGCTGCAGACCGGCGGCGTCCGCATCGACAAGCTCGAGCCCAACCTCACCTACCGTATTGCGTTGCGTACCACCAGTTCTCACGAGTCCAAGGCGGTCATCGGGACCCCGGAGGCGCAGTACATCACCAACAAGGAAAGCGGTGTCGGATTCCTTCGGGTCGGCATGGAAGACCCGATCAAATTCAGCACGTTCTATATCAGCGGCCCCTACGTCCCGCCCGCCGGCGCCGAGACCAACGGCGACGGCAGCGGGCCCAGCCGGCAGGCAACCAAGCAGGCCGTGCGGATCCGCAAGTTCACCGCGGCACCGGTGATCGAGGAGACGCCGTCCAACGGAAGCCCCAACGGTGAATCCGGGCCCGGCGCCGGGGCCGGCAACGGGGCCGGCGCGGATGCGATCGAGGGAGCACTGACGCGATGACGAGCACCGACAGCCGGACGCTGCGCGAGGTGGTGCTGGACCAACTCGGCACCGCCGAATCGCGGGCCTACAAGATGTGGCTGCCGCCGCTGGTGGATCCGACCCCGCTCAACGAGCTCATCGCGCGCGACCGTCGGCAGCCGTTGCGCTTTGCCCTGGGAATCATGGACGAACCCCGCCGTCACCTGCAGGACGTGTGGGGCGTGGACGTCTCCGGGGCCGGCGGCAACATCGGCATCGGTGGAGCGCCGCAAACGGGGAAGTCGACCCTGCTGCAGACGATGGTGATGTCGGCCGCGGCCACGCATTCGCCGCGCAACGTGCAGTTCTACTGCATCGACCTGGGCGGCGGCGGCCTGATCTACCTGGAGAACCTGCCGCACGTCGGCGGAGTGGCGAACCGCTCGGAGCCCGACAAGGTCAACCGGGTGGTCGCCGAGATGCAAGCCGTCATGCGGCAGCGTGAGCAGATGTTCAAGGAACACCGGGTGGGGTCGATCGCGATGTATCGACAGCTGCGCGAGGACCCCAACCAGCCCGTCGCCGCCGACCCGTACGGCGACGTCTTCCTGGTCATCGACGGCTGGCCGGGGTTCATCGGCGAGTTCCCCGACCTGGAAGGACAGGTCCAGGATCTGGCCGCGCAGGGCCTCGCGTTCGGCGTGCACGTCATCATCTCCACGCCGCGGTGGACGGAACTGAAATCCCGGGTCCGCGACTACCTGGGCACCAAGATCGAATTCCGGCTCGGCGACGTCAACGAGACCCAGATCGACCGCATCACCAGGGAAATCCCGGCGAACCGGCCGGGGCGTGCGGTGTCGATGGAAAAACATCACCTGATGATCGGGGTGCCCCGCTTCGACGGTGTGCACAGCACCGAGAACCTGGTCGAAGCGATCACCGCGGGCGTCGAGCAGATCGCCGCCCAGAACACCGAACAGGCACCGCCGGTCCGGGTTCTGCCGGAACGCATCCATCTGTTCGAACTCGATCCGAACCCTCCCGGCCCGGACGCCGACTACCGCACCCGCTGGGAGATTCCGATCGGGCTGCGCGAGACGGACATGCAGCCGGCATACAGCCACATGCACACCAACCCGCACCTGCTGATCTTCGGTGCAGCCAAGTCCGGCAAGACGACGATCGCCCACGCGATCGCCCGCGCGATATGCGCTCGCAACAGTCCCGACCAGGTGCGCTTCATGCTCGCCGACTACCGCTCCGGGCTACTGGATGCGGTGCCGGACACACACCTGCTGCAAGCCGGTGCGATCAACCGAAACAGCTCGAGTCTCGACGAGGCCGTCCAGGCGCTGGCGGTCAACTTGAAGAAGCGGCTGCCGCCGACCGACCTCACCACCGCGCAGCTGCGCTCGCGTTCGTGGTGGAGCGGATTCGACGTCGTTCTTCTGGTCGATGACTGGCACATGATCGTTGGGGCCGCTGGCGGGATGCCACCAATGGCGCCATTGGCACCGTTATTGCCGGCGGCGGCGGATATCGGGTTGCACATCATTGTCACCTGTCAGATGAGCCAGGCGTACAAGGCAACCATGGACAAGTTCGTCGGCGCCGCATTCGGGTCCGGTGCTCCGACGATGTTCCTTTCCGGGGAGAAGCAGGAGTTCCCCTCAAGCGAGTTCAAGGTCAAGCGGCGGCCTCCTGGCCAGGCATTTCTCGTCTCACCCGACGGCAAGGAGGTCATCCAGGCCCCCTACATTGAGCCCCCGGACGAGCTCGCAGAATAAGTGTTCGCAGCACCCCCAACCCCCGGTTAGGATTATTTCATTGCACCGGAGCAGGGCCCCGAAGCTCACCGAAATCGAGCCCGGAAGCACTGCCGGCACGTTGTTTCCGACGAGGAACGAACGGTTTATGTCGGGGACGCAAATAAACGAATACAGGCAAATGCAGAAATGTCAGACGATAACGACAGCACCGCCGCAGTCGTCCTCTGACAGACCGACTTGAAGACACGTCGCAACCCAGAGAGGAGTGGTCACGATGTTCTGGCACGCAATGCCACCGGAGCTGAACACGGCACGCCTCATGGCCGGCGCGGGTCCGGCCCCGATGCTCGCGGCAGCCACGGGATGGGCGGCGCTGGCCGCGGCCCTCGACGGTCAGGCCGTCGAGTTGACCGCGCGGCTGAACTCCCTGGGCGAGGCGTGGACCGGCGGCAGCAGCGACAAGGCGATCGCGGCCGCACTGCCGATGGTGACCTGGTTGCAAACCGCCTCGACGCAGGCCAAGACGCGCGGCCTGCAGGCAACCGCGCAAGCCGCCGCGTACACGCAGGCAATGGAGACCACGCCGTCGCTGGTGGAGATCGCCGCGAACCACATCACCACCGCGATCCTCACGGCCACCAACTTCTTCGGCATCAACACCGTGCCGATCGCCTTCAACGAGATGGACTACTTCATCCGCATGTGGACCCAGGCCGCCGTGGCCATGGACATCTACCAGGCGGAGACGCTGGCCAACACGCTCTTCGAAAAGATCGAGCCGATGACGTCGATCCTCGATCCGGGGATGAGCCAGAGCATGGCGACCACCACCAACCCGCTGTTGGGCATGGCGTCGCAGGTCACCGGCGTTCCAGCCGACCAACTTCAGGCCACCGCCGGGCAGGTCGCGCAGTTGAGCGGCCCTATGCAGCAGTTGAGCCAGCCGGCGCAGCAGATGTCGTCGATGTTCAGCCAGATGGGCAGCTCCGGCGGCAACGGCGCCGGACTCGGCGACGACGCTGAGATGGGTCTGGTCGGGGCCAGTCCGTTGTCGAATCACCCGTTGGCGGGTGGGTCGGGGCCGAGCACCGGCGCGGGACTGCTGCGCGGGGAGACCCTGCCCGGTGCCGGGGGAACCATGGCGCGGACGCCGCTGATGACCGGGCTGGTCGACAAGCCCGTCAGCCCTCCGATGATGCCCGCCGCGGCCGCCGGATCGTCGGCGACGGGTGGCGCGGCCCCGGTTGGCGGGGGTGCGATGGGCCAGGGCGCGGGAGCCGGCGGCTCCACCCGCCCCGGCCTGGCCGCCCCGGCGCCGCTCACCCAAGAGCGGGAGGACCACGAAGACGACGACTGGGACGAGGACGACTGGTGAGTCACCTCCAGCCAAAACAGACTTCCCGGCCAACCGGGCCGGAAGACTTGCCAACCACGGCGAGGAATGGAAAGAGAGAAAGTAGTCCAGCATGGCAGAGATGAAGACTGATGCCGCTGCCCTCGCGCAAGAGGCAGGTAACTTCGAGCGGATTTCCGGCGACCTGAAGACCCAGATCGACCACGTGGAGTCCACCGCAGCTACGTTGCAGGGCCAGTGGCAGGGTGCGGCCGGTCAGGCTGCCCAGGCTGCGGTGGTCCGTTTCCAAGAGGCGGCCAACAAGCAAAAGGCGGAGCTCGACGAAATTTCGACCAACATTCGTCAGGCGGGCGTCCAATACCAGCGGGCCGACGAGGAGCAGCAGCAAGCGCTGTCCTCGCAAATGGGCTTCTGATTAACCCCCAAATACTCAAAAGAAACGGAGCAAAAACATGACAGAACAGCAGTGGAATTTTGCGGGCATCGAGGCCGCGGCCAGCTCGATTCAGGGAAACGTCACCAGCATTCACTCGTTGCTGGACGAGGGCAAGCAATCCCTGACCAAGCTGCAGTCCGCGTGGGCCGGTGCCGGCCAGGGCGCCTACGAGCAGGTTCAGCAGAAGTGGGACGCCACCGCTCAGGAGCTGAACTCCTCGCTGCAGAACCTGGCTCGCACCATCAGCGAGGCCGGCCAGCACATGCAGTCGACCGAAGGCAACGTCACCGGGATGTTCGCGTAGGTCAACACTACGTTCGCGTAGAATACCGAAGCACGAGATCGGGCGAGTTCAACCCCTCGGGGGATCTCGCCCCTTCTCGTGCTTTGTTCTATTGGCGAACTTCTGAGAGGTTCTGATGCCGGCCGATTATGACAAGCTCTTTCGGCCGACCGAGGATACCGAGCCTCCCGAAGATGATTCCGCGCAGTCGTATTTCGGTGCGGGTGACTCCTACCCGCCGCCCGCCAAGCCCAATGGCGAAATGCCGCCACCGATCGACTGGTCCCAGCCGTTCGCGTCGGCGCCGGCCAAGCCGGCCCCGGTAGAACCCCCGCCGCCACCGCC
>NZ_MVHE01000086.1 GCF_002086155.1 Mycobacterium angelicum
GGGGCATGGGTATTGGGGTCGGGCGGGGTTGACCGCCTCGCGGTTTGTGGCATGCCCGTTCGGGGAGCCGGGGATGCGGATGTATCGCTCGGGTGATGTGGTGCGGTGGGGTGCCGACGGGCAGTTGGAGTTTTTGGGGCGTGCCGATGAGCAGGTCAAGATCCGTGGGCATCGCATCGAGCCAGCTGAAGTCAGCGCGGCGATGGCCAGTGTGGACGGTGTCGATCAAGCGGTGGTGATCGCTCGTGAGGACCGTCCGGGTGATCGGCGGTTGGTGGGCTATGCCACCGGCACCGCTGATCCGGCGAGTGTGCGGGCCCACCTGGCCGGCGTGTTACCGGCCTATATGGTTCCCGCGGCGGTAGTGATGTTGGCGCAGTTGCCGTTGACGATTAACGGCAAACTCGACACCAAAGCTTTGCCGGCTCCCGAGTACGGCAGCACTGACGGGTATCGGGCCCCGTCGAGCCCGACGGAGGAGGTCTTGGCCGCGATCTATGCCCAGGTCTTGGGTGTCGAGCGGGTGGGGGTGGACGACTCGTTCTTTGACCTGGGTGGGGATTCGTTGTTGGCGATGCGGGTGATCGCTGGGATCAATGCCGCGTTGGATGTCCGGTTGAGTGTGCGCGCGCTGTACGACTCGCCAACGGTGACGGGCCTCGTCTCACTCCTTGATGCACCGAGCCGCGCATTGGACGTCGTCGCGCCTGTCAGGGTGCTGCAAGACGGATCTGGATCTCCGCTGTTTTGTATCCATCCCGGCAGCGGCGTTAGCTGGCCATACCGGGCATTGGGTCCATATCTAGATTGTCCGATTGTCGGTATCCAACAAAACGCACACGCTGACTCTGGATCCGTTCGCAGCCTTGCGAAGGATTACGCCCAGCGGCTTGTGGAATTTTATCCCGAGGGCCCGTACAACATTCTCGGCTGGTCTTTCGGTGGAAACGTTGCCCACGAGCTCGCCATCGAGCTTAGTCGTAGTGGATATGTGGTTCGACGCCTAATAATCCTAGACGGTGTGGCCAGCCATGATGACGCAATAAATATTTACGGTGCCGCACAGATGGACGACGATGATTTGGGTCTGGATCAGGTCTTGGAGCAAGATCGGGGAGCCGACGCCCGCGCGTTCGGAGAACTACGCGACCTTATCGTTAAGAATACGAACGCTAATGTTCGATATCGATCCGAACACACGGTTGACGTGTTTGACGGAGACCTGACCATATTTTCGGCAATCGGGAGCGCACCCAGTGGGGCAATTCGGCAAAGTTGGCTCCCATATGTAACCGGTGATATCACCGACTATCCGGTTGATTGCACCCATCATGACATGTTGACCACCCAGGCCGTTGAGTTGTTTGGTAAGCAACTCAGAGCGGTATTAGAAGGCTAACCGAGCCGGCAAAGTGAGTTCGAGGAGATAACTGTGAAAGTAGGCGTGATCGGAGCCGGCCCTTCAGGACTGACGACGATAAAGCAGCTGCGCGACGAGGGGCATGACGTCGTATGCTTTGAAAAAAGCGCCGACATCGGCGGTATCTGGTACCGCGACGGCGAAGACAGTGAATCGATGAAAGCCTACGATGATCTGTACCTCACCATTTCCATGAAGCTCATGTCTTTTTCGGACTTCATGGTAGAGGACCGCGTGTTTGCCGATCGCCAAGGCTACTTACGGTACTTGAACGACTACGCCGACAAGTATGGCCTGCGGCAATGCATCAAGTTCAATTCTACGGTCGATGCCATCGAAAAAACCGGTGACCACTGGAAGGTTTCGGTTACCGCGAACGGGCGCCAAGAACACCACACATTCCAAGCACTCGCCGTCTGCAGCGGCCCCTTCCAGACGCCGGCGAACAACATACCTTACCTCAAACAATTCTCCGGCGAAGTGATCCATTCCTCTCGGTACCGGAATAATCGCGAGTTCGCAGGGAAGCGCGTACTCGTTATCGGCCTTTCCGAATCTGGCGCCGATATCGTCAGGCAGATTTCGGACGTCGCGTCCGAGTGCACGCTGGCGATTCGCTCGCGTTCCTATCTAGTCCCTCGTCTCTATGATGGGCAATATTCGACAGATAGCACGACGCTTCGGGCCCATCATTATGAGATGTACGTCCGCTCGTCGGAGCAGCCCTTCAGCATGGGGGCTTTCTTCCAGGACGAGACAATGTCAATGGGTTCCTTCATGGACGCCATCAGGCAGCACGGCACGCGGGCCGCAATGGCAGAAGCGGCAAGCGCATTAGATCTGGAATCGCTCGGAGCGGATTTCTTGTCCGACGGCCGCAGAGAGCCGGTAACCGCAGTGTCCGACGCCATAACGAAGGTAATACTCGGGGCGCCGAAGGTCGACGCTGGTGACCTCGACCCGCGGAACAGCCTCGGTCAACCGTTGTACCCCCCGAAGCTTGATCTGTTCACCGAGGGAAACAAGGAGACATTCGAATACATCTCCGAATGGAACCGAAAGTCTCACAACGGCGAAGATTCCTACTCGCCGCGTGTCATCTTCTGTAAGAACGTTTCATTTGTGCCCAACATCCTGAATGGGAAGATTCAGGTGAACGATAGCGACATCGAGACTATAGAAGGCAGTACGGTCTACTTCAAGGACCAGACCACCAAAGATTACGATTGCATAGTTCTGTGTACCGGGTTCGAACGCGACTTCTCATTCCTGCGCGGTGTGGAAATCCCAGAGAACAACGTCCGCCATTTGTACAAACACGCGTTCCATCCCCAGCACGGCGGTCGTCTTGCGCTTATCGGGTTCGTCCGGCCATTCAGCGGTGGTATTCCTATTTGCGCTGAGATGCAGGCGCGGTACTTCGCCCTCCTTTGCAGCGATAAGCTCGAGTTGCCCGCGGACATCGTTGACCGAATCAAAGCGGACAAGGCGTGGGAGGAGAAGTGGACCGAGTTGAGTCCTCGCCACTCCGAGGCGGTTCCGTCGCAACTCTTTTTCCTCGACTCGATCGCGAAAGATATAGGATGCTTGCCCACCTGCGAACAGCTGGTTGATGAACCGGAGCTCTTGGTAAAACTTTGGTTTTATCCATTCAATCAGCTGTGCTACCGGCTTGTCGGCCCCCATAGCATGCAGGGCGACGCGAAGAAATCAATTCTGAGCGAAAGACTGCCGGCGGATAGCGTGCTCAGCATGTTCTATTTCATGGCGAGTTCACTTTGGCCGCCTCATATGCGCCCAAAGGCTTTGGCGTTGAACCCGACCCTATGGGAGCTGGATGATTAGTGGCTTCAGCGCGTCGCGGTAACGGCGATGACGTTACTCAGTTGCGACGCGTCGTCATCCAGGAGCCGGCCGTAATCGCTGGACAGATCCCGGCGTGCCCGGGTGTCCACCTGCCACCCGTGACCGGTCAGGTAGTCGACGACACTCGTGCGTTCACCGTCGAAGAACAGGCCCGACAGGTCGATGTCGCAGCCCAGATTGATCCACCGCTGGGTGAACTCCTGGGCGCGCTGGCTCATCGACTCGCCGGAGTCCGGGTGGTACTCGGTGGCCAGTTGACTGCCGGGTGCGCTGAGGGCGGTGATGTTGTCGAAGAGCCGGTCCTGAGCTTCCGGCGGAAGATACATCAGCAGGCCTTCGGCAATCCAGGCGGTGGGCAACTTCTGGTCAAACCCGCTGTGGCGCAACGCATCCGGCCAGTCGTCGCGCAGATCGATGCTGACGGCCTTGCGGTGTGCCGCGGGGGTGGCGCCCAGCGCTGACAGGGTGGCGTTCTTGAACTCAATGACCTTGGGCTGGTCGATCTCGTAGACAACCGTGCCGCGTGGCCAGGACAGTCGGTAGGTCCGGGCATCAAGGCCGGCGGCCAGAATGACCAGTTGCCGAATACCGGCGCGTGAGGCGTCGAGCAGGAACTGGTCGAAGAAGCGGGTCCGGACCGCGATCGAAGTGGTGACCAGTCGCAAGTCGCCGGCGGCTTCAGGGGTTTTGGCGTCCGGTATCTCGCCGTCCACGAGGCGGGTGAAGAAGTCGAGGCCGACCGCCCGCACCAGTGGTCCGGCGAACGGGTCGCTGATGATGGGGTCTTGTTCCTCGCTGGCGAGCGCGCGGGCGGCGGCGACCATTGTTGCCGTCGCCCCCACACTCGATGCCAGGTCCCAGCTATCACCAGCGGATCGCTTCGGGTCGGAATTGGTCCCGGAATTGGTCCCGGAATTGGTCTCGGAATTGGTCACAGCGCTCCTGATTGCCGTTCGGTGGCCTACCCAACGATCATGCCTGCCGGCTACCGGGGCGGCATCAAACGGCGTCGACGTGCAGCACGTCACCCAATTCCGACACCGCTGCGGGGTCGGGATTCAAGCTGCGAAGTGCGCCGCGGTCCCAGCGGCCGTCGGCGAACACGAGCGCATCGTCAAACCAGATTGAACAGTCGTCCAGGATCAGGTCGAGATGCAGTGGCGCGCTCCAGCCGACCTTCGTCTTCGGCTGTGTCGGGCTGCCCAGCCCGAGGTGCAGGCCCGCGTGGCGTTCATTGATGTGCGATACGAAATCGACCCACTCCGTTATGCCTTCGTTGGTGCCGAAACCGACCTCGCCCACCCGGTCGGCATTCTCGACTTCGAAGAAGTTGTTCAAGATGCCCGCGATCAGCGGATCGGCACAACTGGCTCCGGTCACCGTGGACTCCGTTATTTCCAGAGTGACCGGGTGATCGGCCAACCTGGGATCGCCGGGAAACCCGAAGCTCGAGTTGAGGGCGCCGTCCGCGACGAATGTTCCGGTCACGTGCGGGGTGTAGGTGTTGACCTCGCCGGGGGGCAGGATGCCCGGGAACTGGCCGCCGAAATAGCCGCAACTGTTCGTCCAGCCGCCGTCTTCCAGCGGACGGATGTGTAGGTCGGTGCCAAACCCATTGGTGACATGGATGTCTCGCGTGGCTTTGGCCGCCGCGATGATCGAGCTGTTCAAAGAGTCCAGGGATTCCCGATCCACCGCGAGCGCCAGCCTGAACAACTCGGGGGAGAAGTTGAAGAGCCGAAAGACGCGGGTCCGTCCGGGGACGGACTCGAGATGTTCGAGCACCTTGCCGCGATGCGGGCTGGACACCCTACTCACCAGCAACAACACATCGCGGTCCGCCGGAATGCAAACGTCCAGATAGTCGGCTGGTTTCAGCTCGGCATCTGCCGCGCCGGCATGGATGCGTGCCCGCAAAACCTCGAGCAGGCCCTGGTCGTCCTCAGCCTCAAGCTCGTCAGAGTAGAGAATGAGAACGCGGTCTTGCGGCCGCAACTCGAGATAGCTCGAGCACAGCGTGTCCATGCCGTGCAGCACCGACGGATCGGCTCCTCTTCCCTCCGCGTTCATTCAGTGGACGGTGCAGATGCAGAGCCAGGCGTCGTCCGCGACGTTTGCCGGATCGGTGCGGGCGAGTGCGATCTTTGCGTTGACGGCACGAAGCGCCTCGAGATCTGCAGCGCAGAGACCCTTGGACGCGAGCGGTTGGTTGCTGTTGACAACGATGGACATTGACCATCCCTTTCTGATTGAGACACCGAACTACATCGGCACCAGCAATGTTGCACATATGCAATAATAAATCAAGCGGATGATTACTTAGGGGAAGTGTTGTTGGGAGCAATGTGTTAGCTGACGGGCTGGACTCGATCGACTTCTTCACCGACGAGACCCTGCTGCCAAACCCATACCCCTACTTCGAGCGCCTGCGAAGCGGGGGCCCGGTGGCCAAACTGCCGCATCACGGCGTGGTTGTTGTCACTGGTCACGAGGAGGGTTGCGTCGTTTACAAGGACTGCGAGACGTACTCGTCGATAGTGGCGGTGGGCGGACCGTTTCCGCCGTTGCCCTTCGAGCCGGCGGGCGACGACATCACTGAGCAGATCGAGCGGCATCGCGACCAGATGCCGATGAACCAGTACCTGACCACGATGGATCCACCCGAGCATGCCCGGGCGCGATCCCTGCTGAGCCGTTTGCTGACGCCCAGCCGCATCAAGGCGAACGAGCAGCTGCTGCGCCGCCGGGCGGACGAGCAGATCGACCGCTTCATCGACGCCGGTAGGTGCGAGTTCGTGTCCGATTACGCCAAGCCGTACTCCGCCGGAGTGATTGCGGACCTGTTCGGCATACCGGCCGGCGACCGCGACACGTTCGAGGCGCCGCGCCCGAGCGTCCCCGCGGGCGCGATGGATCAGTCACCGGTACAACACAATTCGCTGGAGTGGCTCGACGACAAGTTCGCCTACTACCTGGCGCAGCGGCGGCGCGAACCGCGTCGCGATGTGCTGACGCGGCTGGCCGATGCGCGTTATCCCGACGGGTCGACACCCGAAGTCGCAGATGTCGCTCGCAGCGCCACACTGCTGTTCACCGCGGCGCGCGGTGCCACCGCGGTACTGCTGAGTTGGTCGATGCGGCTGCTGGCCGAGCGTCCCGACCTGATGGCCCTGCTGCGAGATGACCACAGCCGGATCCCGAAATTCGTCGAGGAAGTGCTTCGGATGGAGAGTCCGGTGAAAAGCGACTTCCGGCTGGCGCGCAAGACGACCACGCTCGGCGGCGTTCCGATTGCCGCGGGCACCACGGTGATGGTGTGTCCGGGAGCCATCAACCGCGACCCCCGCAAGTTCGTGGATGCGGATGAATTCCAGCTGAATCGGCGCAATGCGCGCGACCATGTGGCATTCGGCCGCGGAGCCCACACCTGTCCGGGTGCGACGCTGGCCCGGGCGGAGGCACGCGTTTCCGTGGAACGCCTTCTCGACCGGATGAGTCAGATCGAATTGAATCCGGCCGAACACGGCCCGGCCGGCGCTCGCAGGTACGGCTACGAGCCCACCTACACGCTGCGGGCGCTGACCGATTTACACCTCGAGTTCAGTCCAGCTCGGCGCTGAGGTAGACCACATCGCCGAACGGGGCGTCGTCGCCCACGCCCAACGGCAGGCCGTGTGCGGCGAAAAGCTCCGAGTTGGTCGAGCCGGTGATCCGCCACCCGTGGCCGGCCAGATAGGTGCCGGCATCGGTGCGGTCGTCGAAATACACCAGGGCGGCCATATCCAGATCGAAGCCGTGCCGGTTCCACCGCTCGTTCTGGCGGCGCATGCGACGGCGGAGTTCGTCCTCGTTGAGTTCGTTGATGTCGGGCAGCCCCTCGGTGGCGAACCGGCTGCCCGGCACGCTTAGGGCGGTGATCTGGTCGAGCAGGCGGTCCTGGGCTTCGGCCGGCAGGTATCCCAGCAGCCCTTCGGCGATCCAGGCGGTGCGCTGGGCCCGGTCGAAGCCGGCCGCCCGCAGCTCGGCCGGCCAGTCGTCGCGCAGGTCGACAGCTACGGTGCGACGAGCCGCAGCGGGCTGCGCGTTCAGTCCGGACAGTGTCGTGGACTTGAACTCGATCACCTGCGGCTGGTCGATTTCGAACACGGTGGTCCCCGCCGGCCACGGCAGCCGGTAGGCGCGCGAATCCAAGCCGGACGCGAGGATCACGGCCTGCCGGATGCCGGCCGCGGTCGCGTCGAGGAAGAAGTCGTCGAAAAACCGGGTCCGCACGGCCATCGCATTGGCGAAGTGCTGCATGCCATTCGCGGTCTCTTCGTCGAGGTCAGCACCATCGAGCTGGCCGTCGGCCATCTTGGTGAAGAAGTCGACGCCCACCGCGCGGACCAGTGGCCCGGCGAAGTTGTCGGTGGCGACGGCCCCCGCGCCACCGACATCCCGTGCGGCCACCGCGCGCGCCGCCGCCACCATGGTGGCCGTCAAACCCACGCTGGACGCCAGGTCCCAGGTGTCGCCGTCAAACCGTGCGGTGCCCGTCTGGGTCATGCATTGCTCCTGCCGATGAGATTCAATGAGATTACTTAGCCAATATAATGAGCTACCAAAACTGTACGCCTCGACCGGCGCAACCCAGCGGCCCTGGACGGACCTGCCCAAACCAGCTGTTAGTCTCGTACACGGTTTGACGCGCTGTAGATAATGCGGCCGTACGTCCTGGCCTGCGGGTGTTGGGCGCGTAACGCAGGTTAACCCCCGGCTGCGCAGGAGGAAGAGTGCTTTCGGCTTTCATCTCGTCACTGCGAACAGTGGACTTGAGACGGAAGATCCTCTTCACGTTGGGCATCGTGGTTCTGTACCGCGTCGGGGCCGCGCTGCCGTCGCCCGGCGTCAACATCCCCAACGTGCAGCAGTGCATCAAAGAGGCCAGCGGCGGCGCTGCTGGACAGATCTACTCCCTGATCAACCTGTTCTCCGGTGGCGCGCTGCTGAAGCTGACGGTGTTCGCGGTGGGCGTGATGCCCTACATCACCGCCAGCATCATCGTGCAGCTGCTGACAGTGGTCATCCCGCGCTTCGAAGAGCTGCGCAAAGAAGGCCAGTCCGGCCAGGCCAAGATGACCCAGTACACCCGCTACCTGGCGATCGCACTGGCCATCCTGCAGGCCACCAGCATCGTGGCGCTGGCCGCCAACGGCGGTCTGCTGCAGGGCTGCCAGCTGGACATCATCTCCGACCAGAGCATCTTCGCCTCGGTCGTCATCGTGCTGGTGATGACCGCGGGCGCGGCGCTGGTGATGTGGATGGGCGAGCTGATCACCGAACGCGGCATCGGCAACGGCATGTCGCTGCTAATCTTCGTCGGCATCGCCGCCCGCATTCCCGCCGAGGGCCACGACATCCTGGAAAGCCGCGGCGGGGCCATTTTCACGGCGGTCTGTGTGGCCGCCCTGATCATCATCGTCGGCGTCGTATTCGTCGAGCAGGGCCAGCGCCGCATCCCGGTGCAATACGCCAAGCGCATGGTGGGCCGGCGGATGTACGGCGGAACCTCGACGTATCTACCGCTGAAGGTCAACCAGGCCGGCGTTATCCCGGTGATCTTCGCCTCGTCGCTGATCTACATCCCGCATCTGATCACCCAGCTGATCCGCAGCGGTAGCGGCGGAGTGGGCCACAGCTGGTGGGACAAGTTCGTCGGCACTTACCTGTCCGACCCCAGCAATCCCGCCTATATCGGCATCTATTTCGGGCTCATCGTGTTCTTCACGTACTTCTATGTGTCGATCACGTTCAATCCCGACGAGCGCGCCGACGAGATGAAGAAGTACGGCGGCTTCATTCCGGGGATCCGGCCGGGACGGCCGACGGCCGATTATCTGCGTTATGTGCTGAGTCGTATTACCCTTCCAGGGTCGATCTACCTGGGCGTTATCGCAGTGTTGCCTAACATGTTCCTGCAGATCGGCAACGGCGGCGGCGTCCAGAACTTACCCTTCGGGGGTACTGCGGTGCTGATCATGATCGGCGTCGGCCTGGATACCGTCAAACAAATCGAGAGTCAGCTCATGCAGCGCAACTACGAAGGGTTCCTCAAGTGAGAGTCGTTTTGCTGGGACCGCCGGGAGCGGGCAAGGGGACGCAGGCCCAGAAGCTGGCCGAAAAGCTCGGCATTCCACAGATCTCCACCGGCGAACTCTTCCGGAGCAACATCGAAGAAGGCACCAAGCTCGGTGTGGAGGCCAAGCGCTATCTGGACGCCGGTGACCTGGTGCCCTCGGAACTGACCAACGAGCTCGTCGACGACCGGCTTAACGACCCGGACGCGGCCAACGGATTCATCCTCGACGGGTACCCGCGCTCGCTGCAGCAGGCCAAGGCGCTGCACGAGATGCTGGGTCGCCGGGGCACCGACATCGATGCCGTCGTGGAGTTCCGGGTGTCCGAGGAGGAACTGCTGACCCGGCTCAAGGGCCGCGGTCGCGCCGACGACACCGACGAGGTCATCCTCAACCGGATGAAGGTCTACCGTGACGAGACCGCCCCGCTGCTCGAGTACTACAGCGACGAGTTGAAGACTGTCGATGCCGTGGGCACCGTGGACGAAGTCTTCACGCGCGCGCTGGCGGCATTGGGTAAGTAGGCATGCGGGCGTTGGCACGACTGCGAGGTCGCAGGGTCGTGCCGACGCGCACCGCCGGCGAACTCGACGCAATGGCCGCGGCCGGGGCCGTCGTCGCCACGGCGTTGGCAGCGGTCCGCGCGGCCGCGGTCGCCGGGGTCTCGAGCCTGAGTCTGGACGAGATCGCCGAGTCGGTGATCCGCGAGGCCGGCGCTGTTCCGTCATTCCTGGGCTATCACGGCTACCCGGCCTCCATCTGTGCTTCGGTCAACGACCGGGTGGTGCACGGCATCCCGTCGGCCGCCGAAATCCTGGCGCACGGCGACCTGGTGTCCATCGACTGCGGCGCGGTGCTCGACGGCTGGCATGGTGATGCGGCGATCACCTTCGGCATCGGCGCCCTCATTCCGGCCGACGAGTCGCTGTCGGCGGCGACCAAGGAATCGCTGGAGGCCGGAATTGCGGCGATGGTGGTCGGGAACCGGTTGACCGACGTCGCCCACGCCATCGAAAAAGGGACCCGCGCCGCCGAAATCCGCTACGACCGCGCGTTCGGGATCGTAGAGGGCTACGGCGGCCACGGCATCGGCCGGCAGATGCACATGGATCCGTTTCTGCCCAACGAAGGGACCCCCGGGCGGGGGCCGCTGCTGGCGGCGGGATCGGTGCTGGCCATCGAGCCGATGCTGACCCTCGGAACCACCAGAACGGTGGTCCTCGATGACAAGTGGACGGTTACCACCGCCGACGGGTCGCGCGCCGCACACTGGGAACACACCGTGGCCGTCACCGAGGACGGGCCACGCATTCTGACCCTCGCTTAGCGCTGAACTATTGAACTAGACGCATACTCCACTCGTGTCAGTAGGCGGAGGTGGTCGAGTGGCTCGCGTGGCCGGCACTCGGGGGTCGTCCGGGGCAGCGGAAGCCGCTCTGATGAAGGCTCTGTATGACGAGCATGCCGCGGTTCTCTGGCGCTATGCGCTCCGCTTGACACAAGACGCAAGCCAGGCCGAGGACGTGGTTCAGGAGACGCTGTTGCGGGCCTGGCAGCATCCGGAAGTCATCGGCGATACGGAAAGGTCAGCACGGGCGTGGTTGTTCACCGTGGCGCGCAACATGATCATCGACGAGCGACGCAGCGCGCGCGCTCGCAACGTCGTGGCCTCGACCGACGTGGACGGCGCCCCCGAGCAGTCGACACCGGACGAGGTGAACGCGGCGCTGGACCGACTGCTGATAACCGATGCCATGGCGCAACTGTCCATCGAGCATCGGGCGGTGATCGAGCGGTCCTACTACCGCGGCTGGACTACTGCCCAGATCGCCACTGACCTGGGAATCGCGGAAGGAACAGTGAAGTCGCGCCTACACTATGCGGTGCGGGCATTGCGGCTCACTCTGCAGGAACTTGGAGTCACACGATGACGGCCATCCAGACGATCGTCGGCTCCGAATGCTTGAGGGTGACAGGAGATGGATGACATGAGGACACCGCTTCAGGGGCTTGGCCCGCCCGGTGACCGCTATATGACGTGGGATGCCGCTTACGTGCTGGGGTCATTGTCGGCGGCCGATCGCCGCGAATTCGAAGAGCACATGGCGCAATGCCAGCCATGCCGGGAAGCCGTGGCCGAATTGTGCGGTGTGCCGGCCCTGCTGTCACAACTGAGCCCGGCCGACGTGGCCGCTCTCGACGAATCCGGTCCGGTGGCGGCGGCACCGCAGATGTCGCCGGAGTTGTTGCCGTCCCTGTTGGCGACGGTGCGTTGGCGCCGCCGGCGGACCCGCCTGGCCACCTGGGCGGCCTCGGCCGCCGCGGCCGTGGTGCTGGGCATCGGTGTGCTGGTGGGCGCGCAAGGGCATCCCGCCCCTCCGCAGCAGGCGACCGTGTCGGCCCAGCCGATGGCGCAGGTCGGCACGAACCTGCTGACGTCGACGGTTTCCTTCAGCAGCCACAACTGGGGGACGTTCATCAATCTGCAGTGTGTCTGCCTGGCCCCGCCGGACGCGCATCACGACACGCTGGCCATGGTCGTGGTTGGCCGCGACGGCAGCCAAACCCGGCTGGCGACCTGGGTGGCCGAGCCCGGTCACACCGCAACGCCGGCGGGCAGCATTTCTACGCCGGTCGACCAGATCGCCGCGGTTCAGGTGGTTTCGGCGGAAAGCGGACAGATCCTGCTGCAACGTTCGCTGTAGACAGCTGAACTCGAGCTCGCTGCCCGTCGTGTTACAGACATGCCCAGGAAGTACCGGGTGGTCGACTACATCGTCGAGCAGCTCGCGGCAATCGGAATCGACCACATCTTCGGGGTGGACGGCGCCAACATCGAGGACTTGTACGACGCGGCTCATTTCCAGTCGTCGATCACCGCGATCCTGGCTAAGCACGAGTTCTCCGCGGCCACCATGGCCGACGGGTACAGCCGCAGCGGCGCCGGACTTGGTGTCGTAGCCGCCACGTCCGGCGGCGGCGCGCTGAATCTCGTCGCGGGCCTGGGGGAGTCGCTGGCCAGCCGTGTTCCGGTGCTGGCGCTGGTCGGCCAGGCCCCCACATCGATGGACGGCCGGGGCAGCTTTCAGGACACCAGCGGCCGCAATGGATCGCTGGACGCCACGGCGGTGTTCAGCGCGGTGTCGGTGGCGTGCCAGCGAGTGCTCACACCGGCCGACATCGTGTTCGCGTTGCCCCGGGCCGTCGCCGCCGCCCGCACCGGCGGGCCGTCAGTTCTGTTGCTGCCCAAGGATATTCAGCAAGGATACGTTGAGGTGGGTGGCGTGACCGGGCTGCAGGAGCCGCGGCCCATCGGCAATCCACAGCAGATAGTCCAGCTGCTGCGCGGGGTGAGTGGGCCGGTCACCATCATCGCCGGCGAGCAGGTGGCGCGCGACAACGCGCGCACCGAACTCGAAGTGCTGCGCACGGTGCTGCGCGCCCGGGTGGCGACCGTTCCCGATGCCAAAGACGTCGCGGGCACACCGGGTTTCGGGTCGTCGTCAGCGCTCGGGGTCACCGGCGTGATGGGCCACCCCGGTGTGGTGGAGGCGGTGGCAACCAGCGCGGTGTGCCTGGTGGTCGGCACCCGGCTTGCGGTCACCGCGCGCAGTGGTCTCGACGAGGCGCTGGAGTCGGTGGCGACGATCTCGATCGGATCGGCGCCGCCGCATGTTCGGTGCGCGCACGTGCACACCGACGACTTGCGCGGCTCGCTGCGCATGCTCACCGAGGCGCTTTCGGGCGCCGGCCGCCCCACCGGTGTGCGGGTGCCCGACGCGGTGTGCCGCACCGAACTGGCCGCACCGCCCTTCGTCGGGGCCGGGGTGCGGTACCGCGATGCCATGGCCGTGCTCGACGGTGTGTTACCCGACGGGACCGACATCGTGGTCGACGCCGGCAATACCGGCGCGGCCGCAATCCACTACCTCCCGGCGCGGCGAGACGGCAGATTCACCGTCGCACTCGGGATGGGCGGCATGGGCTACAGCTTCGGCGCCGGCATCGGGATGGCGTTCGGACGTGCCAACAGCGGACGGCCCGGCGGGCGAACCGTCGTAATCGCTGGCGACGGAGCGTTTTTCATGCACGGAATGGAAGTGCACACCGCGGTGCAGTACGGGCTTGCGGTGACTTTCATCGTGTTCAACAACAACGCCCACGCCATGTGCGTGACCCGCGAGCAGCTTTTCTACGACGATCTCTACAGCTACAACCGCTTCCGGCCCAGCCAACTGGGAGCCGGGCTCGCGGCGATGTTTCCGGGATTGGCCTCCGTCGACGTCAGCAACCTCGACGGGCTCGCCGCGGCAATGCGCGCGGCATTGGAAGCCGATGGGCCCGCGGTGGTCAGTGTCGAATGCGCCGCCGACGAAATCCCGCCGTTCGCACCGTTTCTCACCACCGTGAAGGAGAGCCGAGCCGATGTCGTTGCCAGCGCTTGAGGATATCCGCAGCCCCATTGACGGGGTGACCCGAATCGAAACCAGCCCGCGGGAGAAGGCGACCCCGATCATCATGGAGATGATGCGCTCGGTGTACCCGCACCACGAGGTCTTCGGCGACTACTGCACGGTCAACGATTTCATCGATTGCCCGCCCGACGAACTGTTCGGCTACCTGGCCGACACCCGCAGCCTCGAAGAGTGGACCTACAGCCTGCGCGGCTTCGAACCCACCGATGAACCAGGGCTGTGGCTGGCCCACGATCGCCTCGGTTCGGAGACCGAGATCTACACCCGCACCATTGCCAACGCGGCTGCCCGGACCGTCGACTATCACTGCGCCTGGGATCAGGGCAAGCACCTGTGGATGATCTACCTGATGCGTGTCGTCGACGCTCAGGTGGTCCTGGACAAGCCGGGTTCGGTTGTGCTGTGGACGAATTGCCATCACCCGTTCTACGACAAGAACCCATATCCGGAAGCCGCACCCCCGCAACGTCCGGTGTGGGTCGGCGACTTCTGGGACATGTTCGGCGCCGGCCATCTGCTGGAACTGAAGAACCTCAAGGCCATCGCGGAATACCGGCACCGCAACGGGCTTCCGGTCACACCCGGCTGGATGAGGTGAACGCCATGGTGAACGAACCTGCCGTCAGCCTTACCGACGTTTCCACCTACTTGCCCGGCGATCCGATCGCGGCGGACTACTACGCCCAGTTCGCGGAGTCCGACGACCTGCGCGACAACGTGATGTTTCGTGCCCCGAAGTTCCGCCATCACGTGTCGCCGGAGGAGAGTTCGATCGACATGATCGAGCGCGCAGCGCAGGGCCTGATCGAGCGGCACGGGCAGGACGTCATCGAGGGCGCCGACGTGCTGATCACCCACACTCAGGTGCCCGACATGGCGTTCTACGGCCAAGGGGGTGGCATCGCCCACCGGCTGGGCATGCGGCCGTCCTGGGTGCTCGATTTGCACAACGGTGGGTGCGCGGCATTTGTGTTGGCGCTCAACGTGGCTCGGCAACTGCTGGCGTCGGGCCAGGGGCGGACGGCATTGATCGCCATCGCGCAGAACGCCGCCGGCCAATTCTTCGACCAGCCCGGCGTGCGCCGCAAGGCGCAGTCCGCGGTACCGGGCGACGGCGCCGCGGTTGGACTGGTCACCCTGTCCGAGGAGTCGCCCGTGCTCGGTATCGAGTGCCGCACCTACGGCCAATACGCCGGTGAGATGACGCTGGCCTACGACCCGCCCCGCAAGTGGTGGCAAGCCGGCCCGGGGGAGGGCTCCATCGGTTTCACCGAAAGCAAGATCACCAAAGTCCTGGCCCGCGGTAACCGCCAGGTCCCCGAAGTGGCGCTTGCGGTCTGCGATCGAATCGGACTGGATCCCAAGGACATTGGTGTGCTGGTAACCAATCAGCCCAATCGGGTCTTCCTGCGCAACTGGCGTGAGGCACTCGAGTTGCGGGCCGAACGCCACCGCGACACCTTTGACGAGTGTGGCAACCTGTTCGGTGCCGGAATCCCGGTCAACCTGGACCGGGCGATCTCAGACGGGCAGCTCGAGGCCGGCGACGTGGTCATGATGGCAGCCTTCGCGCACGCCGGCGACTTCGCCGGTGCGGCCGCGGTGCGCTGGGGTGGGCGGGCCTGATGGCACCGTTCGGCAGGTCGATGGAAAGCCTCGCGGCCGATATCGACGATGCGCCGCCGCAGGCCGTCGATCCGTTTGCCTTGTCGCTCAACGAGAATCCGTTTCCGCCGCTGCCGGCGGTACGTTCGGCGTTGATCCGCTCGATCGATGCGGCCAATCGCTATCCCGAGTTCCTGCCCGAACGGCTGCGCAACGTGATCGCCGGCCATCTCGGTCTGCCCGCCGATCAGGTCGTGCTGGGCGCCGGGGCAACCGGCGTGGTGATGCAGGCGCTGCACGCGCTGAGCGCTCCCGGCGACGCGATCGCCATGTCGGCCCCGACGTTCGACGGGTATCCGATCGTGGCGCAAATGGCCCGGCTCAACGTCGTGACGGTCCCGCTCGACGAGCATGGTCACAACAATCTCGACGGGCTGGCCGAAGTCTCCGCGCACGCCCGGGTGGTGGTGGTGTGCCGGCCGCACAATCCGACCGGCACGCTGGAGCCATCGGCCCAGATCGTCAGATTTCTGCAGCGGGTTCCGCCGGACACGGTGGTGCTGCTCGACGAGGCGTATATCGAGTTCGTCGCCCCCGAACTACGCATCGATATCCGGGCGTTGCTAGCTCGCTTCACCAATGTCGTTGTGGTACGGACGTTTTCGAAGGCGTACGGGTTGGCGGGTCTGCGGATCGGCTATGGGCTGGCGGCGCCGGAGCTGGCCGCGACGCTGTGGGCGCATCAGCTGCCGTTCGGCATCGCGAGTTCCGGTCTGCTTGCGGTCGCGGCCTCCTATGAAGCCGAAGAGCAACTGCTGCAACGGGTTCGGCTGATTACCGCCGAACGGCGCTATCTGCGGATGCGGCTGAGCGCGATGCGGACCTACACCACCGACGCACACGCCAACTTCATGTACCTGCCGGCACGGGGTCGGCTGTGGCACGAGGTGTTCGCGAACAGTGGACTGCAGGTGCGGTTGTACGCCGACGGCGGGGCACGCGTCACCGTGGGCAACCGCGCGTCCACCACGGCGGTGCTGTCGGCGGTGGGGCAAGTGCGGTAAGAAGGGGCGTGGCTGCCTCACAAAAGCGTGACCCCATTGCCGCCGCCCGGGCCAACTGGGAGCGAGCCGGCTGGGGCGATGTGTCGCAGGGCATGGTGGCAGTGACGTCGGTGATGCGTGCGCATCAGATTCTGCTGGCCCGCGTCGAAACCGCGTTGCGTCCCTACGATCTGAGCTTCTCCCGCTTCGAGCTGCTGCGGCTACTGGCGTTCAGCCGCACCGGAGCGCTACCGATCACCAAGGCGTCAGACCGGCTGCAGGTCCACGTCACCAGCGTCACCCATGCGATCCGCCGCCTGGAGGCCGACGGGTTGGTGGAACGGGTCCCACATCCCACCGATGGGCGAACCACGCTGGTGCAGATCACCGACCTGGGCCGCTCCACGGTCGAGGACGCCACCGTGACCCTCAACCAGCAGGTGTTCGCCGATATCGGCATGGCCGCCGCGGAATCGCAGGCGCTGGTGTCGTCCATTGAAACGTTGCGGCGCACCGCCGGCGACTTCTAGATGCAGAGAAAGGCAGGAAAATGGATCCACTCGTTGCTCACCAGCGCGCCCAGGACGCCTTCGCGGGCGTCCTGGCCAACGTCGGCGCTGACCAGTTAGGCGCCCGCACGCCCTGTTCGGAGTGGACGGTCAACGATCTGATCGAGCATGTCATCGGCGGCAACGAGCAAGTCGGGCGATGGGCGGCCAACCCCGTCGAGCCGCCGGACCGGCCCGGGGGCGTCGGCGCGGCACATCAGAGTGCGGCCGCGGCCGCCCAGGCGGTATTCGCCGGGCCGGACGGCTTGACCACCACGTTCAACCTGCCCTTCGGGCAACTTCCCGGGCAGTTCTTCATCGGGATCCGCACCACCGATGTGCTGACCCACGCCTGGGATCTGGCCGCTGCCACCGGCCAATCCACTGACATCGATCCCGAGCTGGCGGCCGAGCAGCTGGTTGCCGCACGCAACTTTGTGGGTCCGCAATTCCGCGGGGAGGGCAAGCCGTTCCACGACGAGCAGCCGTGCCCAGCGGGGCACCCGGCGGCCGACCAGCTGGCCGCGTTCCTGGGCCGAGAGGTGTAGCAGCCAGCGCGCCGCCCCGATTCTTGGGATCGGTAGCGGCGCGAACGATGTCCACTCTCCGCAGGGTGACGACCAATCCGGTCGGCGTACTAGGAGGTGGCCATGTCGTTCGTGATCGCGGTGCCGGAGTTGATGGCAGATGCCGCAACGAGTTTGGCGAGTATCGGGTCGACGATCGGCGCGGCCAATGCCGCCGCGGCGGCTCCAACCGCGGCGTTGTTAGCCGCAGGCGCCGACGAGATATCGGAGGCCGTGGCCGCGCTGTTCAGCGCGCACGCCCAGTCGTATCAGGCGCTGGGGGCGCAGGCGGCGGCGTTTCACGACCAGTTCGTGCAGGCCTTGACCGCGGGTGCGGGCTCGTATGCGGCCGCTGATGCCGCCGCAGTGTCGCCGCTGCAGCAGCTGCTGAGCTTGGTGAATCAGCCCTTCATGAGCGCGCTGGGACGTCCGTTGATCGGCAACGGCGCCGACGGGGCGGCGGGGTCCGGGGACG
>NZ_MVHE01000087.1 GCF_002086155.1 Mycobacterium angelicum
CGCCGGCCTTGCCCGCGGTTGTCGCGGTACCGCCGGCCCCCCCGGCGCCGCCGCTACCGAACAGTCCGGCTGCCCCGCCGGTGCCGCCCTTGCCGCCGTCGGCCCCTGCGGTCGAGGTTCCAGACCCGCCGGCCCCGCCGTTGCCGATCAACCATCCGCCGGCACCACCGTTCTGCCCCGTCCCGGCGGCGCCGTTGGCGCCGTTGCCGATCAGCGGCCGCCCGGTCTGCGCCACAAGTTGCGCATTGATGACGTCGAGCAGGCTCTGTAGAGGCTGCGCTGCAGCGGATTCGGCCGTCGCATACGAGCCCGCGCTCCCGGTCAAGGCCTGTACAAACTGCTGGTGAAACGCCGCCGCCTGCGCGCTCGCGCTCTGATACGCCTGGCCGTGCGCCCCGAACAGTTCCGCAATGGCCACTGAAACCTCGTCCTGGGCGGCGGCGAGCAGGCCCGTCGTGTGGGCGGCTGCGGCGGCACCGGCCGACTCGAGCGCGGAGCCGATTCCGGCCAAATCCGTTGCTGCCGTTCCCATTACCTCCGGCAGCGCGATGACAAACGACATCTTCCCGACCCTTCCTGTGCGTCATGACCCGACCGTCGTGACGATTGGCTTGCTCGCCAGACCGTCGTCGATCTGTGAGCGCTGGAAAATTTGCGTGATAGGCCCGACGGCAGTGCACTGCCCCGGGTGTGGCGCCTGCGGGCGACTAAGCCGGATGAATGTTCTGGTTGATGTGGAACACGTTGCGCGGATCGTATTCGGCTTTGATCCTGCTGAGTCGGTCGTAGTTCGGGCCGTAGCTGGCGCGGACTCGGTCCTGGCCCTCGTCCATCATGAAATTCACGTATGCGGCGCCCGCCGAATACGGATGGGTCGCGTCCCAGTAATCCTTTGACCAGCGCTTCAGCGCCTCAGCATTGGCCGGGTCGGGATCCACCCCCGCGATGACCTGCGAGAAGTTGACGTCCCGGTGGGCGAACGCCGTGTCGGTTTGCCCGACCCGATGCACCGCGCCGTCGATCGGATACAGATGCATCGTGGAGTGCATGGTCGGCAGTTCTTCGCTGAAGCGGGCATGGGCCGCTACGGCGTCGTCGGCAACGGTCCGGAAGAAGTCGCCCCGCCAATACCATTGCAGCCCTTTGGGATACAGGGCATCAAAGGTGGACTGCAGCGCGGGGAAAGGAGCCACACCAAGGCCATCGAAGGCCGGCTCCATCTGCCGCACCGGCGTGAACACCTCATCGGCGCGTGCGGGATCACCCGTGTAGCACCAGACCACCGCGCACGCCTTGTGCAAGTGGAAGGCCTCGGGGAAGGGCGCCACCGGGGGGACGGTCATGGTTGCGAAGAACCCGTACAGGTCCTCGTCCTGGGCCGGCAGGAAATCCCGGAACCAGCCGAGAATGTCCGCCGTCGCCGAGACCGGCCACGCCGTGGGGCCGCAGATCACACTCTGCACGGAATGCAGGCGGAACGTAAACGAGGTGACCACACCGAAGTTGCCGCCGCCGCCGCGCAACGCCCAGAACAGGTCGGGATGCATCGATTCCGACGCAGTCACCTCGCGGCCGTCGGCCAACACGACCTCGGCCGCCAGAAGGTTGTCGATCGTCAGGCCGTGCTTGCGGGACAGGTACCCGTGGCCACCACCGAGGGTGAGGCCGCCGACACCGGTGCTGGCGATGATGCCGCTTGGCGCGGCCAGACCGTGCGCGTGGGTCGCGGCGTCCACCTGACCCCAGGTCGCACCGCCTTGAACGCGGGCCGTGCGCCGGTCGGCGTCCACCTCGATCCGGTTCATCCGCGACAGATCAATGACAAGGCCGCCCTCGACGGTTCCGAAACCGGGACCGTTGTGGCCGCCTCCGCGCACGGCGACGGCCAGGTTCGACGTCCGTGCGAATTCCAGAGCGCTCGCGACGTCGGCGGCGGTTCCGCAACGCGCGATCACTGCCGGCCGCTTGTCGATCATGCCGTTGTGCAGCGCTCTGGCTTCGTCGTACTCCGGGTCATCAGGCAGGATCACCTCTGCACTCAGCCGGGTGCGCACCTCATCCGTCGTCATCGTGGTCATCATGCCTCGACGCTATGGGGCGAGGTAGTGGCTCGTCATGACCACAACTAGGCATCTTCGGCCGGACCCGTCGATAGTCAGATCTGACTATCGACCAGTGAAGGCACCACGGCTACGTTGTGCTCATGGCGCAGTGGGTGCCGCCGCCCCTTCCCGCAGAACTCACCGCTCGTCGGGGCGGTCCACTTGTTGGTCGGGCCGCCGAGCTCGCTGCGTTCGAGCAGGCCTGGGAACGGGTTGAGGGCGGCCAGCGCCAGGCGGTGTTCGTCGGCGGTGAGCCAGGAGCCGGCAAGACGCGCCTGTCCACGGAGGTAGCCGGGAGGCTGGTGGACCACGGTGTCGCGGTGCTCGTCGGAAGCTCCACGGCCGACGCCGATGTCCCGTACGCACCGTTCGCCGAGGCGCTGGATCGTTTGCTGATCGCGGCTGCACCGGGTTCGCTGGCCGACGTGGTGGCGGACGCGGGACCGCAGCTACGGCGCCTGACCACCCAGGTGGATCGGCATCTGCCAGACATCGGGCCGGCCGACGATATCGACGCGCTCCGGCGTGCCCTGTTTGACGCGGTGACGGGTTTTCTACGGCGGCTGGCGATCGATCGCCCGATCGCGCTGGTCCTCGAGGACATGCATTGGGCGCAGGTACCGACCCTGGCGATGCTCGAACACGTGCTCATCGGCTGCGCCGACGTGCGCATGCTGGTGGTGGCGACCTTCCGCACTACCGAACCCGACCGCTCCGAAGAGCTCGTGACCCGGCTGGCCGAACTGCACCGGTTCGACGGTGTTCGGCGTCTCGATCTCGGGGGTCTGGACACCGATGCCATCGCCGAGTTCGTCGGCCAAACCCAGCAGCTGCGTCCGCCGTCGGCGCGCACCGCCGCGGCGTTGCTGCGGGATAGGACCGGCGGCAATCCGTTCTTCCTGACCGAACTCTGCAACCACCTCGAAATCCGGGGCGGGCTGGCGACTCTGGGTTCACACCAGACCGTTCCGGCGTCCATCGGGGATGTGATCGCGCGCCGGCTCGGCGGCCTCGGGGCCGGCACCCGCAGCGTGATCGAACAGGCGGCCGTGCTGGGCGAAGCGTTTAACCTGCCTGCACTGATCGCCACCAGCGAGGCCGACCTCGCGGCGACGCTGGCGGCCGTCGATTCGGCCGAAGCCGTCGGGCTGATTCGGACAGTTCCCGGCTCCGACGGCGAGTTCGCGTTCGTGCACGCGCTGACCCGTGAGGCCACGCTCAACGGGATGGCGGCGTCGCGGCAACGGATCATGCACGCGCGGGCCGCCCAAGCGTTGGAGGGGCGTGCCGACCCAACGGTTGTTCCCCGGGTGGCCAATCACTACCTACTTGCCCACGTGCTGGGCTACCACGACAAAGCGTTGCATTACGCGCGGAAAGCGGCTCGGTTAGCTGAGCAGAGCCTGGCTTACGAGGACGCGGCGAAATGGTTCGAGCGCGCGGCGTCGCTTCCCGAAGTGAGTCCCGAGGATCGGGCCCTGCTGAATTTCGGCGCGGCCGCAAACCACATCCGCTCCGGTGATTTCGCGCGTGCCCGGGCCATCTACGAACGGATCAGCGCGACGGACGATCCGCTGATCCGGCTGGAGGCGACCATTGGGTACGAGGATGCGTGTTGGCGGCCCGGGCTGTCCGGTTCGAAAGCGGCCGATCTGCTGGCTTCCGCGTTGGAAGGGTGCGGCCTGGACACCAACGACTCCCGCTACGTGCAAGCACTCGCCAGTTTCGGACGCGCGTTGGCATTTGCCGGCGAGACGGCACGTGCTCGCGAGGTCAGTAGCCGCGCCATCGATTGCGCGCGCGCCCTTGGCGATCCGTCGGTAACGCTGCACGCGCTGCTCGCCAGCATGTGGCACGGTGTCACCCCGGAGATGTCTGACATTCAACTAGAGCGGTCGGCGGAGCTGCTGCGTGGCGCACAAGCAATTCGCGACTACGACACCCTCGGCTCAGTAACGCATTTCCGCGCCTTGGTCAGCTATCTCGTCGGGCGGCCCGACGACCTGGCCGCCTCGGCGGCCGAGCTGCAGCGAGCGGTGCAAGCCTGCGGACAGCCCTTCTTCAGCTTCGTCAGCGCGTGCGTCAACCAGGCGCTGACATACTTGCGCGGCGACTTCCCCGGCGCCGAACGGTGGGCCGACATCGCATTGCACACCGGCACTCGTTTCACCGCGGACGAGACCGAGGGCTCGTACGGGGTTCAGATGTTCATGATTCGCCGGGAAACCACGGACCTGAAGAGATTCGCCGGGTTCGTGGACGGCAGCGAGACGTTCGCCGGCCGTTGGGTGCCCGGGTTGCTGGCGCTGTATACCGAGCTCGGCTGTGAACGTGGCATGACCCGCGCACTGAATCACCTGCTCAGTCGCAACCTCAACGATCACACCGACGAGGCCCAGTGGCCGATGGAGCTGGTGTTCATGCTGGAGGCGGCCTTCGAGCTGGGCAATCGGGAAGCTGTCCACAAGCTGCAACCGTTCGTGGCCCGCTATGCGGGCAAGAACCTGGTGGCCGGACAGTTCGTCGCGCTGTTCGGCAGCGCCGAAAGATATCTCGCCCGGATCGCCGCACTAGGCGGTGACAACGACGGCGCCGAGCGTCATTTCGCCGCGGCGCTTGAGATGGACCGACGGATGGGCGCGACGGTTCATATCGCCGAGACACTGGCCAGATACGCGCTGTTCGCGGCGTCTACCGATCGGCTCGAAGAGGCGCGGCGCCTTGCCGACCGGGCCCGCGAAATCGCCACGCCGATCGGCCAATCCCGGGTCCTTGATTTGGTGGAATCGCTTGTGGCAACGGGTCCGTCGGGCGCTGCCAGGCTGACCGACCGGGAGATCGAAGTGCTGCGGCTACTGGCCGAAGGGCTGAGCAATCGGGCGATCGGCGAGCGCCTCTATATCAGTACCAACACCGCGGCCAATCATGTTCGCAGCATCCTGCTCAAGACCGGTGCCGCGAATCGTACGCAAGCGGCGATGTACGCCACCGACCACGAACTGCTCAGGTGAGCTTCAGATTTCGGAAAATGCACCGTCGGGCATGATGCGATCGGTTACCTGGACGACGACGTCGGCGGGAAGACCGGCACGAGAGGCCGCGGTTCTGATCGCCTCCGGCGAGGGCGCCTCGTAAAGGCAGTAGGTTTTTCGCTTGTCCGCGGACAGAAACGAGTACAGCCAACGAACGCCCTCCTCCGCGTTGATGCGATTAATCCCATCGACGGTGTCAAGAGTGGGGTCCAGCGCATCGGCGTAGTTGCGCTCGATCATGAATATCGGCACGGTGAAATCCTATTGGACACCTCGGCCCTATGCCTGGGATACGACTTTGCTCAAGTTAATTCCATGTTGCGCGCCGGGTTCTCTGCCAGCGGCGGCAAGCGGCCACCGGCTTTTCCGTGGCGAGCGGGGCCCACACATGTGTCACAGCAAACTCACACAACATTGTGTCGAGCCTATCCGACCGGCGTGAGTTGCATAGGCTGCGAGACGCTCGGCGGCTTGCCAATGGAGCCGCATATCGGCCGGGTGATGCCCGAGTCATCCTTGCCCGCAAGGGTATTCGGATCCCACGTGGCATAACTCGTGTACGCCCCGGGAACCCGCGAACCTTCAGGACAGAATGCGTCGGAATGCCACACCATTGTCCACTGTCCGTCGAACAGTCGCGCTTCGGCAAACGCCAATCCACTTGGTGTGCCGGCAACCGAAGCGCATCCATCGCCACACGGAGTGAAATACCAGTCGCTATTGGTGGTCTCACCGGATTGTGAGGTCACGGTCGAGATGTAGTGGCCACTCATGGTCGGGTCCGCCCACGCGCTACCAGCGGACCCGACTGCTAACCACCCGGCGAGGACGGCGACTGAGACAACGCCTCGTTGAACGACCATGGTTGGTGTCCTCCTCCCTATAGCTGCCTCGACTACCGCATAGTTTTGCTATAGCACAAAGACGTAGCGAATGGGCCTTTCGTTGGACGGATCGTGGTCTTTGGAGGCGTTGTGTTTACTGCATAACCTTTTGGCAGCACACCGAATGCGTCCCGTTTTGCCGCGCTTTGTCAGTTGGAGATATTGTGTCCGCCAATTTCTTTGTTGCCTGGCGCTTTTGGTACGGATGCAAATCTCGCTCGTCGGGCTAGACCGCGACGGAAACCGACTCGGCTGTTCCCATGGTCGCAGGGGTGGTGGTGTTGGCACGCAGGAAGCTGCCAGTGCGCTGCGTGCCGAGCACCTCGGTGGGCTGTCCGTTGAGGAACACCGTGCGCCCGGCGACGAGCACCGCGCTGACAGTGTCGTCATTGCGGTTGACCATCCGCGACATTCCGCCGTACGGCTCGACCTTCTCCTCTGCGTAGTCGTCCAACGACTCGTCAAGGTGTGCCGGGTCAACGATTACCAGGTCGGCACGATCACCCATCCGCAGATGCCCGGCGTCGATTCGATACCAGTCGGCCAGTTCCCCGGTGAGCCGATGCACCGCCTGCTCGACGGTCATAAAGGGCGTGCCGGCCTCCTGGGCATCGCGGACGTGACGCAGCAACCTCAGTCCGAAGTTGTAGAACGCCATGTTGCGCAGGTGTGCGCCCGCGTCGGAGAACCCCATCTGAACGCCGGTATCGCGGGCAAGCCTCTTGAGCACCTCGGGACGGTGGTTGGAGATCGTGGTGCGCCACCGCAGCGCAGTGCCGTGCTCGATCACCAGGTCGAGAAATGCATCGACGGGGTGCAGCCCGCCGCGGTCAAAACCGGCCTGTCCGAAGGATTTTCCAACGACGGACGCATCGGGGCAGCCGACGATTTCGGCGTCGAAGAAGTCACGGTGCCACACCCGGAGCCCATATTTGCTGTCGTAGTCCTTGCGGAACCACCGACGATAACCCTCGTCGCGCAGTAGGTCGTTACGCTCCGCCACTTGTTCTTTCAGATGCATAGCTGCCGCGCCGGAGCCGAACTCTTCGAAGATCACCAAATCGATGCCGTCGGCGTACACCTCGAATGGCACCGGCAGGTGCTGCCAGCGGAAGTTGCCGCCCAGCTTGTTGACCAGTCGGGCCGCCGGGCCCATCACCGAGATCAAGAACGGGTTGGCCTTGATGTCAGCGGCCGACAACAGACTGGTCTTCAGCGGCCTGCGGGCGATGCCCAGCGACTGCACCGCCTGGGAGGCAATATTGAACGGATTCTGAATGTTCGGACCCGCCTGCAACACACGCCCGCTGCGCCGCAGCACGGACTTCAGCCGGCGCAGTTCCCGCGGTTTGGCGTACGTCGAGGGCAGGGTCCGCGAGCGGCAGGTCTCGCCGTCGAGCTTGTCGAAAAGCAGTTGCTGCGAGGACATTCCGACGAAGCCGGCTCGTAGCGCCTCGGTGAGCATCTGCTCCATCCGGGTCTGCTCGGCCTTGGTCGGGCGCACGTCCTTGCGCGTGGCGCGGTCCAAGCCCATCGTCGCGGTCCTCATGTCCGAATGCCCAACGAACGCAGCCACATTGGGCCCCAATGGCCGCGCTTCCAACGCGGCGATGTATTCCTCGCAGTTGCTCCATGTCTTGTACTGATCAACCGCGCCAATGACGTGTTCGCGCGGGATGGCCTCGACTCGGCTGAACAGGTCACCGGCGTCTTCGCCACCGACGTGAACGGTCGACAGCGAGCACGAACCCACCATCACGGTCGTCACGCCGTGGCGCAGCGATTCCGACAACGACGGGGCGCCGAGCACCTCGATGTCGTAGTGGGTGTGAATGTCGACCATGCCGGGCAGTACCCACTTGCCCTCGGCATCGATCACCTGCGGGCAGCCGGCTTCGTCGAGTGACTGCGCGCTGATGGCCGCGACGTGCCCGGCGCGGATACCGATGTTGCGGATCGCCGACGGCGCACCGGTGCCGTCGAACCACCGACCGTTGCGGATCACGGTGTCGAAGCTCATGGGAACGCTCCTTTCGCGGGTTACCTCGTTGGCTCCCAGGATGCTGTCGAGAGGGTGCAGGAGTCTTGACACTTGCGGACGACTATTTGACATTTATTGACATGTCGGTGGTACGCGGCACATCGCTGTCGGGCTATCCGCGGCTGGTCGCCGAACTGGGTGGCGATCCGGTTGAGCTGCTGAGCGCTGCCGGCATCCGGCCCGAAGATGTCGGCGACCACGAAGCCTTCCTGCCCTACCGCAGTCTCATCGTGGCGATTGAAACTGCTGCGACGGCGACGGCGACCCCGGATTTCGGGCGGCGGTTGGCATTGCGGCAAGGCATCGAAATCCTTGGGCCCGTCGGCGTCGCCGCGCGCACCGCGGCCACCGTCGGCGACGGCTTCGCGATTATCGAAAACTTCATAGCGGCCTACAGCCCGGCCATCTCCGGGCGCATAACCCCTGGCGCCCATGCCGGGCAGTCGTTCTACGTATTCGAGGTGCTGATCGAGCGCCCACCCCCGCATCCACAGACCATCGAACTGTCGCTCGGGGTGTCACTGCGGGTGATGCGGTTCCTGCTCGGCGCGCAGTACGCACCCTTGTCGGTGCACCTCCCGCACGAGCCACTCACCGCGACCGCCGACTATCTGGCGTACTTCGCCTGCCGCCCGTGCTTCAATCAGCCAGCAGCGGGCTTCGCCTTTCGCACGGCTGATCTCGCGCGTCCGCTTGACCAGGACGCGCTCGCCCATCAGGCCGTCGTGCAGTACCTGACCGGCATCACCACACACCAACCGGGCATGACCCAATCGGTGCGCACCATGGTCCGCCAACTGCTGCCCACCGGCACTGCTAGCCTCGAGTTGGTTGCCGCCCAGTTCGACCTGCATCCCCGGGCTCTGCATCGCCGGCTGTCGGCGGAAAAGACCACCTTCGGCAAACTCATCGACGATGTACGCCGCGAAACGGCCGAACACTACCTGCGCGACACCGACATCAGCCTGTCACACCTGACACGGGAACTCGGCTACGCCGAGCAGAGCGTGCTCAGCCGGTCGTGTCGGCGGTGGTTCGGCACCGGTCCCAGCAGTTACCGCAACGCGGTGCGCTCCGTCTCGTCGGGCAACTAACGTCTCAAACCGTTTGTAGCGCAAACAATTTCGGGCAAGCCACGAGGCCAGGCCGCCGACAGAGCGGAAAAGCATCTTCCCGACATGGATCTCGCTGCGACTGTTGGAGAACCGCACCTTCCCGGGCGGTACGGTCCTACTGCGATACGAGGCCAAACACGACTGATCGAATGCAAACGCACCCCTACCCCAGCGCGAGTAGCGTCGGATAGGACGGTTCGGCATCGGCGCCACGGTGCGCGATGCGGGACCACAACGTAGATCTGACCGGACCGACGTCAGAGCTGGAGCCCAAGGCTCAACTCGCCGAGCGCAGGTCGACGGGAGCAGAGCGGGCAGCGGGTGTTCGCAATGGGAGGTCCGGTGTCCGGATTTGGCCGAAAGACCGTGCTGATCACCTTCGGTCGGTCATATCTGTCACTCCACCTGGCTCGCCTGATGGGCGCCGCCGGACACGACGTACTGATCACGGACTCGGTGCGGTTTCCCGTGGCCAGGTTCTCATCGGCGGTTAGGAAGACGTTCCGTGCGCCACGGCCGAGATACGAACCGGTCGAGTGGACGCAGACGCTCGCACACATCGTCCGCGAGGAGGGCGTGGACATGGTCGTGACGGTCCACGAGGGGACCGAAATCCTGGCAAACACGATCAAGCGATACCCCGAGCTGTTCCCCGACCGTCGCAAGTTGTTCTTATCCAGTTTCGATCTCGAGGCTCGGCTGGAAAACAAGTACGAGTTCCAGGCCGCACTCAAGGCGCTGGGCATGCCCACCCTCGACTTCGCGCTCGTCCGCAGCCAGGAGGAGCTCGAAGCCTTGGATTTCGACCAGCCCTTCGCCCTCAAGCGCGTCTACTCGCGCGGGTCGCAGGACGTGCACAAGGTGTGTCCGGGTGAACTGCCGCGCGGCCTGAGTTTCGAAGCGGAGAATCCGTGGATTGCGCAGGAGTGGGCCGATGGCATCAACTATTGCTCGTATTCGGTCTGCCACGGCGGTGAGGTGAAAGCGCACGCGCTTTACCCCGTGCGTTACGCGATCGACGGCACGTCTTGCCTGATGTTCGAGTCCATCCAGCACGAGGGCATCGCTGAGTGGACGCGCGAATGCGTCAGGGCGTTCAATTTCACCGGGCAGCTGGGGCTGGACTTCATCGAAGTGCCCGGCCGAGGGCTCTTCACGGTCGAATGCAATCCGCGGGCAACCAGCGGAATCCTGTTGTTCGATCCGGAAACTCGGCTCGACAGGGCATTTTTCGGCACGAACGACGAGGTCATCGCGCCCCAGCCCGGTGTGAGAAAGATGCTGGCGCCCGGGATGCTGATTTACGGGTGGCGCAAATCGTCGTTGCAGGACAACACCTTCCGCGGATTTCTGCGAGATTACCGGCGCACTGACGACGCCGTCTTCACCCGCCGAGACCTCGGGCCGACCCTTGCGCTGCCACTCGTCGCGGCAACCATTTTCGCGCAAGCCGCTCGCTATCGGGTGAACATCCCGGACGCGTTTATGCACGACCACGACTGGGACGGCGGCGAGCTACCGCTGTGAATCGCGTTGTGCGCAGCAAAAACTGGTGATCCGGGCGACGCTGTCGCCTGGTGCGGTGAAGATGCCGCCGTGGCCTGCACCGTCGATTCGGGCAAACTCGGCGTCGGGTATCAGCCGAGCCGTCGCCTCGCAGAGGGCTGGCGGAAAGAACAGGTCGTGTTCGAATGCCAAGACGAGCGTGGGTACATCGATCGCGCCGAGATGCTCCGGGGTCGGTTCCCCGGACGTGATCCACTGCTGCGAGGCCGTCAGCTGTCCCTTAAAGCCCTCTTGTCCCGCCCACCCGCTGTCATAGCCGGCCGACAGCGCCTGCTGCCAGCCCCGCACGGTCTCCGGATCTTGCAACATCGGTAGGTGAAGGGTGGTCAGCAACTGCTCGAAAACCAATACCTCGCGCGGCAATTCACCACAGCGCTCGATCAGACCGAGTTCCATCTCCCCCACCATCGCACCCACCGGCGAGGGCTGCAGCCCAGCGAACAAGACCAGCGCACGCACGAGCTCGGGTCGGCTACGCAGTAGCGTCTGCGCGGTGTAACAGCCCATCGAGTAGCCGATGATGGTGGCCTGGTCGACCTTGAAATGGTCGAGGATGGCGGCGGCGTCGGCGGCTAGGTCTGCCACCGAGTACGGCGCGGCCGGTGCGGAGGATGGCGACATTCCGCGCGCGTTGTATGCGATGACCTGGAATCCCGCGTCGACGAGGGAATGCGGAAGTCCGCAGATGTTCCACGTGATGCTCGGCATCCCGAGGCCGGCGACCAATAGAACGGTCGGGCCTTCACCGGACCGTTGCACCGCGAGCTCGACGCCCGGTTCTGCGATTACAAACTCGAAGCCGTCGTCCGGCGGTGCGCCCGCTGCATCGGTCATTAGTTCAACTGTAATAACTGGGTCTCGGCATAGCTGGTCCCGAAGGCTGACGACGATTTGCCCGGATTCCCGGTGAACGCAACCAGCTTGCCGCGCCATGACGTTTTGACGCCTGGCCGGCCGGGAATTCCGCCGTGGCCATGACGCAGACATCACCAAGCCGCATCCGCCTGAGTCATCACGTCGTGGAACTCGACGACGGACGCCGGATCGGACTTTCAGTCGGCGGCCGCGGAGTGCCGTTGTTATTCATGCACGGCCTCCTGCTGAGTCGCAAGGCATATCTACGGATGCTCAGCCGGATCGCCGGTATGGGATTTCTGGTCGTCGCCGTCGATGCCGCCGGTCACGGCGACACGGGGCGACTCCCCAGCGACGCGTGCGGCTTCACCGATCGCGCCGATTCGGTGTTGCGCACATTGGACGCCCTCGGCATCGGACAAGCGTTGTTCGTCGGCCATTCGATGGGTGGACGAATGACGATCCAGCTGGCCGCACACGCGCCCGAGCGAGTACTCGCCGCCGTGCTGTTCGACCCGGCGGCCGGAGCTCGATTCGACACGACCATCCCAAAACTGGTGAGGTCCCCAACCAGAGCGTTGGGCGCGGCCTACACCGCAGTCCGCGACACAATGGGCGATCCGACGCAGCTCACGGCCGGGGAGCAGCTCGGATACTTCCGTGTGCTGGCGGCGGTGGCAGTGCCGAACCTGCGTAATCCGGTTGCAGCTGTCCGGACGATCAAGGCGATCATCGAATCCGGTGACTACACGCCGAGGCTGCACACCATGCGCGACGAGGGAATGCCCACGATGGTGATACACGCCGAAAAAGACATGATTGTGCCGTTCTCACACGCATGTGAAATCGCCGACGAGTCCGACGCCACGCTCTACAAGGTGCGTGACGCGTACCACTCATGGATGATCGCCAATCCGCGGCAGGGCGCCGACGCGTTTCGTCAACTGCTGAGCGGCGAACTGGGCAAGGTGCTTCGCGACGCCGCCGACACGATGGGCATCGCGGACCTCGATGACCACGAGGCGTGGGAGCGCGAATTGCTTGACCCCGATGCGCTGGTGTTGGAGTTCATCCGTGGTCGCGACCGAATTGAAATCGGCACCGAGGAACCCGAGCATGTCGAACTCGAGCTGATGCGCCGTACGGAGCGCTCGCAGGAGCGGATGTCGTGGGCTCGACGAACGTATCGCAGGTGGGCAGCCAAGCACCTGCATCAGGCGCGATCGCTGATCCGGCAGAACACCCGCGTTGAACCGGAGCACCGCGAATAGCTACCGGTGAATAGCGTAGCGCGGCAGACGTCGCGGCCAGGCGACAAACACCTCTTGCCCCTCAGTCGTTTTCAGGTTTCGACCTGCACCTGCTAGTGAAACCCCTTGAAGGCGAAGACATTAGCGCCCTCGTGTCCGCGACGGCATGGGATCAACGGCGCTTGCTGTCGCTGCTCAACGGGCACGACCGACGGTTTTCCTAGCGTTCCAACGGATACTTGTCATTTGGAGCTGATCACGAAAGAGGGGGTTACATGCGGGTGCCAAGAGCCGTCGCAAAACTCAATAGTCGAGTCATTAACCCGGTGGCTCGGTCGATCACGCCATGGCTTCCAGGCCAAGGGACACTCGAACATGTCGGACGCAAATCAGGCAAGCGCTACCGAACGCCGCTGTTGGTTTTCCCCATCCGCGACGGCTTCGTCATTCTCATCGGGTACGGGATGAAGTCCGACTGGTTGAAGAACGTATTGGCAAGTGGACAGGCGGTGCTGCACAAGCGCGGTAAGAGGGTCGCGCTAGGCGATCCGCGCGTCCTGAGTAAGACCGAGGGCGCAACCCTCATCACAGGGCCATCTGCTGTTTTCTACCGTTTGTTTCCGTACGACGAAGCGGCGCTGGTTTTGACCAAAGTCCATTCCCCACAATGACTTTGGGTAGTTCTGCCCGAGGAGTCAGGTCAGCCATTGCGTGCGTCAACAGTCACTGAGAAGCTGGCCTTTCCCGCTAACTGGGCAGCCCAGGCAGACAGTGATAGCACCAAACGGTTGAGAAGCCCTGGTTGACGACTTAAACATCGTCCGGCCCGATCGTCATCGAATCGGCGTCTTCGCCCACGGAGGCGACACTGAGCCATACACTTGCCGCGTGAATATCCGCGAGTTCATCGTCGGCGTCGCGATAGCTCCAGTCCGGGCCGGCGTCAAGGTGGCAGACGCCGGACTCGCCGCTTCGGCCATGGCGCTCGGGGCTGTAAAGCAATCCTTGGGCGAGGACGGCCCGAAGACGGTAGACCCGATTACCGATCTATTTCCCCTGCGCGGCGCACTCGTAGGCGCGAACCGAGTTGCCGAATTGACCGAAAACGACAGGGCGATGGGGCGCGCTCTGGTCCGCGGCGGCCCGGCCGACAAGCTGATGCGTCCGGGTGGGGTTGTCGATATGTTGGACGCTCCCGGCGGGTTACTCGATCGGGTATCCGCTGGAAGTAGCTCTTCGCTAGAGCGGATCCTGGCGCCCGGTGGGCTGGTAGATCGGCTGCTCGCCGAGGACGGGCCGTTAGAGCGGATGTTCGCCGAGGACGGCATTATCGAGCGGATGTTTGTAGAGGACGGCATCGTCGACAAGCTGCTGGCTAAGAATGGACCGCTTGAACAACTCACCGAAGCCGCTGAAATCCTGAGTCGGCTCCAGCCCGCCGTGGAGAGGCTGACGCCCACCGCCGACACCCTTGAGTCTGCTGTCGACACCCTCAACAGGATGGTCAACTCGCTGAGTGGCATCACAGACCGCATTCCGCGGCGGCGGTCGACGCGGCCGGCTGTGCGCGCGAAGCGCAACGTGGAGCAGGATGCCATCGAGGAGTGAGCCGACCGGCTCACCGGCGCCGTCGGCGACTAGGCGGCCGCTATCGCACGTGGTTTTGCTGGTGGCGCCGCCGGAAGTCTCAGGCCAGCATCGGGTCGATCGCCGACCGGGGCACCAGCACCTGAGCCGCCCCGGGGAGCAGCGTGCCTTGGTCGAAGAAGAAGATCACCCCGTCGTTGACCACCGCAAAATTCTGGTAGTTGGCAGGGTTGTACAGCGCAGCTTGCGCTATCGGTGACGCCGCTGGTGGCGTGGTCGTGACCGGCTGTCCCGGTTGCGGGGACGGCGTGGGCGCCCCGGCCGGCGGCGGTGCCTGCTGCTTCTGCAGTTCAGCCTGGACGATCGGCGCTACGGTTTGCAGCGGATCGTCGACTCGCCACAACGGCGTGTTTTGTTTGTCGTCGGCTTTGGCCGTGTAGAGAATTTCCTTGCGGTAGGTCTGGTCCCAGTTGAACGCCTTGTACGTCGTCTGCGGGCTGCCAGCGTCTTGGTACACCGTGAACACCACAGTCTGCGTGCCGCGCGGCGGAATCGCCGAGTTGTATTCCGTCGGCTTGATCCTCAGCTCGTAGGGTTTGTCGTGGGGCGCGCCCGATTTGGCCTGGTTGACAAACGCGTCGCGTGTCTGGGAGATGAATTCGGCGACCGGCTTCTGGTCGGGGTAATCCAGCGGCATGCTTATGTCGACGCTGTATCCGGGGTCGGAGAGCTGAATTTCACACGTGCGGCCGTTACTAATGCCCTTGAGGTCGGCACAGTAATCCTTTGGCGCCGCCACCGCCGTGGCAGAAGAACCGAGGATTGCCGCAGCCGTGACGATTACCGCAACGCTGAACAGGCGCATGTGTGAATTCCTCCAAGCAATCGCGGCACAGTGCCGCGCACGAGAGATTAGCGGGCAGCATTCCTGCAAAGTGGGCAGGCGGGGCTAACGCTTGTCCAGAGTAGCCCGAAGTCAAGGTTCAGGCGAAGTCGCGCTCTAACCCGTCGGCCGGTACCGCTGCATGCACACGCGTCGACGACGAGGGTCGGTCGGCTCGCACTCGGCGCCGACCACTCCGGGCAGAGCCACGTGTCAACGAGCCCGGACCACTGCAAAACCCACCTGGCGGGATCCCAGGTGGTCAATCCCTGGACCGGACGGTGCGCAGGGGCGGCGGCGACGACGAGCATGAACATGGCGATTGAGGAAATCTTGCATCTTAGGTATGCATTTCGTACTCTTGAGCGGTACGGATCGCATACTCGGGAGCAAAAATGGTGCAGGACCGCAGCACCCCGCTACCCACTGGCCTGGCACAGGTACCAATGAAGACCATTCGGCCTATCGACGCAGCGCGCCATTATGCCCACCCGCGCTCGCAGCTAGTCCGCCTTAACGAACGTGGACTCCTGCACCGTCTCACCGACGGCTATTACGTCGTCGTGCCGCAGGACATGGTGGGACGCAGCTGGATGCCCGGCCTGGAAACCGCCGCGGCGGGCATCGCGTCGGCAATCTACGGCCCCGACGGCATCGTCGTCATGGGAGTCAGCGCCGCACGCCTGCACGGAGCGATTCCGCGCGCTCTGGCCACCGCGACCGTCGCCGTCCCTGCCCAGCACCGCCCCATCAGGTTATCCGACCGCACTGCGGTGATCCGGTTCGTCAAGCGCAACACCCAGGGAATCGACGCCGAACGCTACGACACCGAGCTCGGCCCGACGTTAGTGACCACACCCGAACAGACGGTTCTAGACCTTGCTCACCGTCCCGACCTCGGCAACGCCGAAATCGACATCCCAAGCGCCGTCACTGCACTGTTGGAGCGCAGCGACACCGACCGCCTGCAAGCCCTCGCGACCGAGCAGCGACGCATCGCCTCGCTGCAGCGGGCGAGAACCTGGGCGAGGCAATGAACAGCGACGAAAAGACGGCAGTTGCTGAGCAATTCGGCGTCGCGGCCGAACAAGTCGAGCGCGATCACCTCATCTCCCACGTGCTCGCCGTCCTGGCCGGGGACTTCGGTGAACGAATCCACTTCATCGGCGGTACCGCCCTCGCCCGCACCTACCTCCCGAACGGACGGCTCAGTGAGGACATTGACCTCATCGCAATCGGCGATCGCAAGCGCGTAGCGACCGATATGGACGCCCTTCTGCCCCGCGCACTTTCCCGCAGTCACGGGCGACTAACTCTGGATCCGGCACTCAGCAGCGTTCCCGACATCCAATCCGCAATCCTCCGGACCTCTAGTGGATTAGCGGTGCGGCTACAACTGCTGTCTTCCCGCGACCGAATAGTGTGGCCAACGGAGCGACGATCTTTAGTTCAACGGTATGCCGATGCCCCCGCCGCCGAGCTGCTGGTGCCCACACTTCCCGCCTTCGCCGCCTCCAAGACTGCGACGTGGGTCGACCGTCATGCCTCCCGCGATCTGTGGGATCTCTGGGCGCTGAATCGGCTGGGCGCCATTGATGCCGCGGCCGAAAGTCTCTACCGGCACTACGGCCCGACCAACCAGCCACCGTCACCGCGCGACTTCACGATGGTGCCGTCGGAGGCCGACTGGCAGAACCAGCTCGCCGGCCAAACTCGCCTCACGGTGGCGCCGAAGGACGCCATGTGCGCCGTACGCGACGCCTGGGCCAAGGTCATCGCGTCCGCGGGCCGACCATCCGGCGACTAAACGCCGAATACATGTCGATGGCCCCGTCTGTGGGCCCGAATCCGTAGTCGAATCACGCGGCTTTTAAGTCCTGCACCAGTTGCGGCTCTGTGATGGCTGCGATGAGCAGGCGTTTCAGCATGCCCCGCACAAACACCTGAATATCGACCTGGGGGATGCTGGTCCAAGACCGCGGCCGGTGCTGATCGAACCATCTGAGCGTGTCCGCGGCGTCCCCGCCGTGGGCTATAGCGCTGCGATACGCATAAAGTTGCTTGATCACTTTGTCCGGCCCCATGGCGGTGCCTGAGCGATCGAACGTGTCCAACCCGAGCTTCCGGTGGTCTGGCAGCCGGTTGTTCAGCAGGAGGATGTTTCTCGTCAGTTGACGCGTGAGGCTGTCTACTAGATCGTTCGGTCGCGGCGCATGCGCGAGCAGACTCTCGATGACTCCGAAGTAGGCGAGGCACTTTTGCTTCGACATCTCCGGGAGTGCTTCACCTTCAATGAACAGAACCAGAGCGCGCGCGACTTCCGGATATTGGTCATCGTCGAATGCTCGCCGGAGTTTGACTACCTCGTCGATCTCGTCCAGGTCTGGACACTGGGGCATTCTGTGGGTGTCCGGGCGAGAGGCGAACTGGAAAGCCTGATCGGGATTGAACGATGGAGACCAAAACCATGACGTTCCTACCTTCGCCGCGGCATCAGGTGGTAAGTGCTTACCGTTCCCCCAAATCGGTGTCCAGATATCGGCGTCAGACAGCCTGAGTGCTTGAGTGAGCGCCCAGGAAGTGATCAGTGGATTTACGCAACGGACGACCGTATACCGCCACTCATCGCGAGGGAGGTCCCATGTTCCGTTGACCGTAGCTCCGCCGTCTGGGCTTGATTTTCTTTGTTCGTAAGGAAGCATGAACGAAGTGGCGGATAGGTCAAGTCCAGGGACGTGGTGTACGACGTCGTCGTGTGATTCTTCGATGTGATG
>NZ_MVHE01000088.1 GCF_002086155.1 Mycobacterium angelicum
GTCGGCGGCGCGGGCGGGGCAGGCGGCAACGCCGGGCTGATCGGCAACGGCGCCGTCGCCGGGGCCGGCGGCAAAGGTGGCACCGGCAATGCGGTCGGCGGGACGACCGCCGTCGGCTACGGCGGCGCGGGCGGGGCCGGCGGAATCGGCGGAGCCGCAGGGTGGCTGTACGGCACCGGTGCGCTCGGCGGGACTGGCGGCGTCGGTGGCAACGGCACCGCCAGTGGCGGCATGGCCATGGGCAGTCAGGGCGGCATCGGGGGCAGCGGCGGCGCCGGAGGCGGCGCCCACCTGTTCGGCGACGGTGGCGCGGGCGGACACGGCGGTGGCGGCGGTGACGGCGGCTTTGGCGCCGGCGGTGCCGGCGGGGCGGGCGGCAACGCGGGCCTGATCGGAAGCGGCGGTATCGGCGGGCTCGGCGGCGCTGGCCGCCAATTCGGCCCGATCGGCGGACTCGGCGGCAACGGCGGCGCCGGCGGTAACGGCGGCTGGCTGTACGGCGCCGGCGGCGCCGGCGGGGCCGGCGGGGCGGGCAGTGACGGCTTCGATTTCGGCGGGGACGGCGGAATCGGCGGTAACGGTGGCAGCAGCCGGCTGATCGGCGACGGCGGGCACGGCGGACACGGCGGGCACGGCGGGGCCGGTGGACTGGCGTCCGGCGCCGCTGGGGCCGGCGGTGCCGGCGGCAGCGGCGGACAGTTGTTCGGCGAGCCGGGTGCCAACGGGCTGTCCTAGCTCCTGACGCCGGGCTTCACGACTCCTCGGCCGCAACCCCCACCACGCCGTTGCCCGCCAACGCCAACGCGTCGGCTGGTACCTCGAAACCGGCAGCGCGTCGCCGGCTGCTGCGGCGACGGCGTTGCGGGCCGCCTCCATTCGCTTCGGTGCTTCGGGACGCCCGGCGCCGCGCAAAAACCTCCGCTCAAAAGAAATCGAGGGTCCGACAAGCTGTTACAGGTCGTTAAGACGACCCGACGCCAGCGCGGCTACGCGCGGTGAATCGTCAGAGAACCTCGACGGCTCCGGCAGGCGCTGAGGCGGACAACGTCGTATCGAAGGTAACCAGCCGGCCTCCGTAGCGCACGGCCAATGCGATGAGATGGCGATCGGTGACCTGACGGTGGTTTGACACTGCGGCGCGGTCGCCTGCGGTACCGACCACCAGTGCCACATCGTCAGGCCAAAATGCATGCCCAGGCAGCGCCGTCATCGCCGCCAACTGGGCCGTCGCGGTTGCTGGCGTGGTTGATACCTGCATCACCTTGCGGTTACTCGAAATCCTGACGAACCCCAATTCGGTAACCGGTGTGGTGGCCCACCCCTTCGACGAAGACCGCGCGAACCATCGCTGTGCGGCGCGATGATGAGCGTGATTGGGCCAACCCAGCGCAATCAGCACGTTGACATCGAGCAGTGCTGTCACGCCTCGTCCTCGAGGGCACGGGCGACATCGTCGGAAGTCACCACGGGTGCATCCGGCGGGACATCGAACACCGGAAACCCGTCGACCTCAACGACCCCGACAGGCCGGAGCGAGCGACGTGCCAGCTCGGAAATCACCGCGCCCACCGACCGACCTTCGGACCGCGCGATGCTGCGCGCATCATCTAGGACATCGTCATCAATCTGCAAAGTGGTGCGCATGGCATCATCTTAGTTGCAATCGAGCCGCTGGGCCTCAGCTGTCTTCTGCGCCAGCCCGAACCATGGTGTCCCCGTTGACCGCTGAGGCGCCGTTGGGTACCTCGAAGAGCGGCACCGCCGAGCCCACCGCGGCCGTTGCCGCGTTCCGTTTGGCCTCCAGCCGGGCCAGCGCTTCCTGGGTGAACACCGACAAGCCGAGTTCGTGGTTGTACCCGTGGATTTCCTTGACGTCTAGCTGGGCCAGGAAGTAGATGATCTCCTTGGAAACCACTTGACCCGGCACCAGCACCGGGAAGCCCGGCGGGTAGGGCACCACAAATGTGGTGGATACCAACGTCTTTCCCTCGGCAATGCGCCGCCCGGCGGTGCCGATCAAGACGTATTCGCGGTCGTTCTCCTCGTATCCGGCGTAGAAGGCTGTCCGGGTGTCGCCGTACACACTGTTGTCGTCGGGACGGAAGGCCAGATCGAACTCGCTGAAGTCCGGCAGGTGCGGCAGGTCCTCGGTGATCTCCTCGACGCGGCGCTCGTGCAGCGCCCAGTCGGCAGCGCTGGCCGCCTGCTTCTCCCGGTCGAAGTCGGTGGCCACCCGCCGCAGCACGTCGAGCAGATGATGCACGCTCGACCAGGTGACCCCGATGGTGAAGATCAGCAGCACGCTGTTGATCGACGTCTTGTTGATCTGAATGCCGAACCGGTCCATCAGGATCTTCTCGCGGAAGTCGTATCCGTTCATCCCGGTGTTGCCGAGGAACAGCGTGACCCGGGTCGGGTCCAGCACGAACTGATCGGATCGCCACGCCTCGTTCCACTCGTCCAGCGCGCCCTGCCGGACTTCACGGTACGAGCTGACGTGGGAGGCCCGGAACTCCTCGGGCACCAGATCGGACTCGTCGAGGATGCGGAACCACTTGCTGATCAGCCGGTCCTTGCGGACCCGGTGCCGAAACACCAGGGCCATGTCGTAGACCTGCCGGACCAGTTGGAAGCCCTCGATGTCGACCTGCCGGCGGGCCAGGTCCAGCGAGGCGAGCAGTTGCTGGTTCGGCGACGTGGAGGTGTGCGTCAGGAACGCCTCACCGAAGGCGTCACGGGCGCGGGCATTGAAATCCTGATCGCGCACATGAATCATCGACGCCTGCCGGAAAGCCGACAAAGACTTGTGGGTGGAATGCGTGGCATACACGCGCACCCGCGCTTGTTCGGGATCCGGAAGCAACCGGTGGTTGACCCACTCCGAGCGGGGAATCCCCTCCATCGACTCACGCCAATCCTGGTATTCCGCAGCGTATTCCGGCGACGACAGCATCTGCTCGAGGCGCTCGGCCGACACCATGGCGGTGCGCTGCCGGGCCCACGGCACAGCGGTGGCAAACGCGTACCACGCCTCGTCCCACAGGAAGCAGATGTCCGGCTTGATCGCCAGCACCTCCTCCATCACCCGCCGCGGGTTGTAGACGACACCGTCGAAGATGCAGTTGGTGAGCAACAGCATGCGCACCTTGTCCAGCTGCCCGGCCGCCTCGAGATCCAGCAGCGCCTTCTTGATGGTTTCGAGCGGGACGGCCCCGTAAATGGCGAACTGCGGTAGCGGATATGACTCCAGGTAGCGCGGGTATGCGCCGGCCAGCACGAGCCCGTAGTGGTGCGACTTGTGGCAGTTGCGGTCGATGAGCACGATGTCGCCGGGCCGGGTCAGTGACTGCACGACGATCTTGTTGGCGGTGGACGTGCCGTTGGTGACGAAGTAGGTGTGGTTGGCGTTCCACGTCACCGCGGCCTTGTCCATCGCCTTCTTGATGTTGCCGTGCGGGTCCAGCAATGAGTCCAATCCGCCTGAGGTGGTTGAGGTTTCGGCCATGAAGATATTACGGCCGTAGAACTCGCCCATGTCCTGCAACGACTTTGAGTTGAAGATGCTGGCGCCGCGCGCGACGGGAAGAGCGTGGAATTGGCCGACCGGTGCGGCCGCGTAGGCGCGCAGGGCGTCGAAAAACGGTGTGGAGAAACGGTTTCGCAGGCCGGCGATCACCGTGCTGTGCAGGTCGGTGACGTCGTTGAGACGATAGAAGGTGCGGTCGTAGACGTCGGGATCGTCGTCGTTGCCCGCGGCGATCGACTCGTCGGTGAGCAGGTACAGATCGATGTGCGGTCGCAGCTCGCGGATCCATTCGCCGCATTCGATCCAGTCGTGCGCGCGGTCGGACACCGGAGCGTCATCATTGTGACCGAGCAGGGTGTTCATCAGCGGCACCCGGTCGCGGGATCGCAGCGGCAGGTCGTGCCGGATGATCGCGGCCTGTATCTCGCCGTTGAGCGCCACCGCGGTGATGGCGTCCTCGACGCTGGGGGCCACCAGGATCTCGAACTGGATGTCGTCGGCCGGATTGCGCAGCTCGCGCAGGCACTCGACCAGGCTCTCCGGGGCGGTCGGCGGCGCGTCGTCGGCCAGCAGCACGGTGTAGAACTGCTGCTGCTTGGCCTGAGCCACCAGCTCCTGGTCGGCGAGCGGGGCCGAAGTGTCGAAGAGCGCTGTGCGATCGCCGTATTCGGACAGCAGCCGCACCGCCAACGACACCTCTTCGGTGAGCCGCACCGTGGACAGGCTTTCCAGGTGAGCGCGGAAGGTCGCCAGGTTGTCTGCCCCGGGATACAGCCAGTAGCGCTCGTAGGCCCCGATGCGGTCCATCAGGCGCTTCACCTTGGCCAGGTCGTGGGTCTTGTCCAAGCCGGCGAGATCGACCTCGGCGAGATGACGGCAGGCGTCGTCGAGCTGATTCCAGGTATCGATGCGCGTGTAAGACGGGTTGGCCACTGCCGCAAGGGCGGACACCCGCAGCCGTCGCGGATGGGCGCTGTCTTTGTTCATGTCGTCACCTGTTCTCTTGGTGCGAGTCGCCGTCAATGCAGCTCGTAATTATCGCGCGCAACACGGAAATAATGACCGGTGCTGTTATCGGTGCAGGTAACACCGGACGGTTGACTCTGGCAGGCTATCGAACCGACCGACTGGCTCTGGCCGTACTGCAGCACCGGGAATCCGGGGCCCTGCACGGTGTCGCTGTGACAGGACATATGGGCCGGCGCACCCTGGCGCAAGGTGAAGCGATCCCCCCAGGCGCCCATGCACGGCGTCGGGCGCGGCGGCGCCACCCAGGTGTGGTCGCGAATCTCGCAGTCGGCGAAAGCGGTGGTGTTCGACATCCCGATGCCACAGTAGATGTTTCCCGACGGCGCCTGGAAGGACTCGTAGGAATCCGCGCGCGCGTGAGCCGCCAAAGCCACCGCGGCCAGTATCACGGAGACTGCCACGGGGGCCGTGGGTTTCATGGTGTGCCGCTTTCGTCCAATCGCGGGTGTGACTAGGTGTGCCTGGATGTGACCGCAGCCATTCTGTCTCCCCCGCGCTGCGCACGGTCAAATCTGGCGGTTTGCCGCCTGGCGGGCCATTACGCTGACGACCGAACGCCGGGGTGAAGTGACAGGGAGATCGATGGCGAGGACCGTACTGCCTCTTTGGCTGCTGCTTACCGCTGCGGTTTTCCTCGCGATTCTGATCGCCGTGGGCTGGCAACGGGTGGCCACCCGCACCCTTTCCGAGGTTGGCGACAGACACAACTCGAACATGGCGCCGTTCATCACCGTTGTCGGGCTTGTCTACAGCGCCCTGCTCGGATTCACCGTGGTGTTCGCCTGGCAGCAGTTCTCTGCCACCGGAGTCGTCGTCTCGCACGAGGCGTCCACGCTGACCACGCTGTACCGGCAAACGGCCGCAATGCCGGAACCCGAGCGAACCGAGTTGCGCAAGCAGTTGCGGACGTATGCGGGCGCGGTGATGAACTCCGAATGGGAAGTGCAGAGTGGCGGCGGCACCGACGAGGGCGCACGATTCGCGATCACCGAAATGTACGTCAGTGTCGGGACTCAGCCGACTGGCGTGGTGTCCGGCCCAATCCAGACAGCGTTCCTCAGCCAACTGACGGTGTTGGCTACCGACCGGACCACGCGAATCCTCGATGCCCGATCGCGAATCCCCGGAGTGATGTGGCTGGGGCTGATGTTCGGCGGAATCGTGATCGTGGCGCTCGCCGGCTTCCTGCGCCTCGGCAGCACGCTCGGACATGCGATTCTGTCCAGCTCGATCGCGGTCCTACTGTCGCTGCTGATGTGCATCGCGTACTCGTTCGACCATCCGTTTGCCAACGAGTTGGGGATCACGCCCGCGCCGTTTCAGCACGCTGTGCAGGTTTTCGGCGCGATCGACCAGGAGCACTAGCACCGACTTGCGCGTTACCGCGCTGCGTAGGGGACGGCGTTGACCAGCGTCACCAGCAGGTGCGTTCCGTCCGGGATCGAGTAGATCCGCTGCTCGCCGACGCGCGCGCCCGCGATAGCGCGCCCGAGCGGCGACGCCATCGAGTAGACCTTGAGTTCGGCGCCTTCGGAGCCGCGCCGGCCAAGCAGGAACGTTTCGGTTTCCCCGATGGCGTCGTAGCGGATCGTGAGAACCATGCCGGGCTCGGCCAGGTAGTCGCGTCGTGTCGTCCATATCGGTTCGGTGGTAGTCATCGTGTGCTCCTCACTTCATTGGGTCACTTCGGGAAAATGCCGTCAGGGACGGGCCTGGGCCTGGCAACCGTCCCTGACGACTCGCCTGGGCCTCGCTCGGGCAAGGCCGGGAAAGCTCAGTGTCCGTAACCCCTATAGCCAGTTGACGACAGCGTCAATCGGCTGTCGCGCGGGCGCTCGGAGGCCGCCCAGCCGCAGGCGAGCAACACCGCCGCCACCGCGCCGACGCTCAACCACGTTGACAATGCGGCCGCTACCGCCTCGTCCAGGGCCGTGCGGTGTGGCAGGCCGACGTGGTAACCGTTCTCGTCGACCCAAATGTCAACGGAATCACCGGCTTTCACTCCGCGGGGGGCCGCAACCATGCCTTTGTGTTCGGCTCCGTCGGCAACCCAGCGGGCAGCCACGGTGACGGTCTGGGGATCGCCCAACTCCCGATGGGTGGCCTTGTCGCTGGTGATGACCGCCGTGACGGCGCGACGGTTCTGGGCTTGGTCGCTGTAGAAGCGACTGCGCGAATCGTGCACTCCGCTGCCCACGGTCACGGCCAGCGGGATGCCGATCAGCACGACGGCGGCGACCCAAAGCGCGATCAGTACCTCGAAGCCGTCGCCGGTGCGTAAGCGGCGACGATCGGGACGCGGGGTGCTCATCGAACTTCCTTCGGCAGGTGGCCATCTGGTGACACCTCCAGGGTGGCGTCAATGACGGCCGCTCGCGTTGCCCGAGTCGGACAATGCGACCCTCGCGGTTTGTCGGATTACGACAGCGCGGTGGGCCCGTCCGGCTCGGTGGCGGCCAACTCGATCGTCATCGCCAATCGCTTCTTGGCGTCGTCGAGCGGCAGATTGGTGATCTCGGCCATCTTGCGCAGCCGATAACGCACGGTGTTCTCGTGTACCCCGAGCCGCTCACCGGCCTGCACCAAGTCGCCCTGGGCCTCCAGCCAGGCCCGCAGCGTGGCCACATAATCGGTCGAGTGGGCCCGGTCGTGGCGGCGCAGCTCGGCCACGGGTCCCCGCTCCGGCGACCGGCCGGCACGCGCCGCGGTGCGCAGTCGCTGCAACAGAATGTCGTCCCACGACTCGTCGTAGGCGGGCGGCGCGCCGGCGCCGCCGGACAGCTCGTGCAACGCCAGACACTCGTCGGCCTCGTGGCGTGCCGCGACCAGGTCAGCGACTTCGGCGGGTCCGCTGATGCCCGCCGCAACCCGCACTCGCTCGGGCAGGGCCGCCCGCAGGTCGTTCACCCAGCTGCGTGCCGTCGCCGCCTGCTCGCTGGGCAGCACGGTGTAGACGGTGTTGCCCGCCAAGGCGCTGCGTCCGGGCCGGGACCAGCCGAAACCGGTGGTGGCGCGTTCGAACGCCAGCAGCAGGGCGGCATCGCGCTCGGTGCCGACGAAGGCTTGCAGCGCGATGACCCGCAGCGGGTTACGTGGCAGCCCCAGCCTGCTGGCCACGGTGGCGGCGTCGATGGTCCCTTCCAGCAACTGGATGACCAGTTCCGATTCGACCTGGCGCTCCAGGTCCGCGCTTGCTCGCGAACGCAGCAGATGCAGGGCCACCGTGTGCGCGCCGTCGGTCAGGGCGGCCCGCTGCGCGCCCTGCAACGGATCCGGGCAGGCCACCCACACCGACCCGAGGATCTCGCGCCCGGAGCGAACCGCGACCACCATGCGTCCGGTCAGGCCCTGTTCGTCGTCGGCGGCGACGAACAGCGGATCATCGGAGTCCGCCAGATGCGCGAACACCCCGTGCGTTTCCAGCGCCGCGCGCAGCCGCTCGGGTGTCTGACGCTCCAGAATCGTCGCCACCCGCGCCGGGTCGGCGTGCTGCTGGGGCTGCGAGTACGCCAGTAGCCGCAACAGCCGGTCCTCGATGGTGACGTCGCCGCCGGTCGACTCGGCCAGGCTGTCGGCTAGCGCGAACAAGTCCGTGGGGCCACGACCGGATTCAGTTTCCCGGCCCTCCAGCACCAGCCCGTAGACCACTGCGGCGATCTCGCTCCACGACACCGACTCCTCGAGCACCAGCACCGCTTTCGCGTCGACATCGCCGTCGGATGGTTGCCCGCCGGTACGGGTCAGCACCACCACGGCATGGGCCGACGCCGCCCACTGCACCGCTTCGGCCACCGAGCCGGCACCGATGGCCAGCAGCACGTCACCGATCTGGGAACCGATCTGGGAACCGGTCTGGGCGCGGTCAGCGGCAGCTTCGTGAATCACCACACTGCGCAGTTCGGTGGACCTGGGCAACTCCGACCACCGCAACCTGACCCCGTAACCACCGAGCACGTTGACCAAGCGATCCAGGGTGATCACGAGCGGGCCCCGGGTCAGCCGTCCAGCTCGTCGTCGCTGTCCACGATTTGTCCCTTACCGCGGCTGCTTTCCATCCAGCGCATCACCGGCAGTTGGGGAAATTGCGGCAGGTCCCAGCGGCGCGACGGCAGCTCGGTGACATCGCCGAGGGAGCGCACCACGGCTTGGGTCAGGCCCATGATGGCGGCCATCACCGGCAACAGCGGCTGCAGCGGCTTGGCGGCGGTGCGAACCGTACTGATCCGGCGGGCCAGGATGAGTCGCTGGACCGAGTGATACAGCCAGGCACCGACCCCGAGGGCGTAGATGGACAGCGCCGAGGCGACTATGGCCCAGTCCATCGCGGCGCAGACGACAGCGCCGAATACCACCGCCGCGGCCAGCCAGGCCGCCACGACGACGCGCAGCTCCAGCCGGGTCATGACGAACCACCCCGGACCGCCTGGGCGGCCGCGCGGATTTGCGGCGTCACCAGCATCACTTGGCCGAGGACGCCGTTGACGAAACCGGGCGAATCGTCGGTGGACAGCTCCTTGGCCAGCTCGACGGCCTCGTCCACGGCGACCGGCTCGGGCACGTCCTCGGCGTACAGCAGCTCCCACACCGCTACCCGCAGAATCGCGCGATCCACCGCCGGCAACCGGTCCAGGGCCCAGCCCTGCAGATGGGTGGTGATCAAGTCGTCGACGTGGGCGGCGTGTTCGCTGACGCCACAGGCCACCGCGGCCGTATAGGGGTGTAGCGCCGCCACGTCCGGGTTGGCCTCGGCCAGCGCGGTGCGCGCCTCGACGACTGCGGCCGGGCTCATGCCGCGGGCCTCAGCCTCGAACAGCAGGTCGACCGCTCGCTTGCGGGCCTGATGGCGTCCTTTAACCGGCTTCGACATACTCAGGCGTTGACCCTGCCCAAGTAGCTGCCGTCGCGGGTGTCCACCTTGAGCTTGTCGCCGGTGTTGATGAACAACGGCACCTGGATTTCCGCGCCGGTTTCCACGGTGGCGGGTTTGGTGCCCGCGCTGGACCGGTCGCCCTGCAAACCGGGCTCGGTGTGCGAGACCACGAGTTCGACGGACACCGGCAGCTCGATGTAGAGCGGCGCGCCGTTGTGGAACGCCACCTGCACCGGCAGGCTCTCCAGCAGGAACCGCGCGTCGTCGCCGACCAGCGACTCGGGCAGATGGTGCTGCTCGTAGTCCTGGCTGTCCATGAACACGAAATCCGAGCCGTCGCGGTACAGGTAGGTGGTGTCGCGCCGGTCGACGGTGGCGGTCTCCACCTTCACCCCGGCGTTGTAGGTCTTGTCGACGACCTTGCCCGACAGCACGTTCTTGAGCTTGGTGCGCACGAAGGCCGGTCCCTTGCCGGGCTTGACGTGCTGGAACTCGGTAATGGTCCACAGCTGCCCGTCGATAACCAGGACAAGTCCGTTCTTGAAGTCAGCAGTGGTCGCCACGGTCGGTGAATCTCCTACAGGATGGCCAGTTCCTTGGGGAACCGGGTCAACAATTCCGGCCCAAATTCCGGCCTAGATTCGGGCCTAGCGCCGGCGGTTTCGGGTGTTTCTCGCGTCCCAGTGGCCACTACCAGGGTGTCTTCGATGCGCACACCGCCGCGGCCGGGTAAATAGACGCCGGGCTCCACGGTTACTACGGAACCCGCAAGTAGTGTACCGGCGGATGTCGCCCCGATGCCCGGCGCTTCGTGAATCTCCAGGCCAACGCCGTGTCCCAGACCATGGCCGAAGTGATCGCCGTAGCCCGCGTCGGTGATCATCTGGCGCGCGGCGGCGTCGACGTCGCGCAGGTTGGCTCCCGGCCGCAAGGCTTCCCGGCCGGCCTTTTGGGCTTGCGAAACCAGCTGGTAGATCTCGCGCTGCCAGTCGGCCGGCGAGCCGAGCACGAAGGTGCGGGTCATATCCGAGTGGTAGCCGGCGACCAGCGCGCCGAAGTCGATCTTGACGAAGTCACCCTTGGCCAGCACGGCGTCGGTGGGCCGGTGATGCGGAATCGCCGAGTTGGGCCCGGCGGCCACGATCGTCTCGAACGAGATCGTGTCGGCGCCGTGGTCGAGCATCAGGCTCTCCAGCTCGCGGCCCACCTCTTTCTCGGTGCGGCCCGGTCGCAGTCCCCCACGCTGCACCAGATCGGCCAGCGCGGCGTCGGCGGCTTCGCAGGCCAACCGCAATAACGCCAGCTCACCGGCGTCTTTGATCTCCCGCAAACCCTCCACGATCCCGGATGCCCGCACCAGCTCGGTGTGGTGGCCCTCCACCGCGCCCGTCAGCGCATCCAGTCCGTCGACGGTGACGACGTGACTTTCGAAGCCCAGTTTCTGCACGCCGGCCGTCGCGGCCCGGGCGGTCAGCTGGCGGCCCAGCGCCCGCTCGATGATCACCTCGAGATCGGGTGCTTGCTGTGCGGCCTGAGTGCGGTACCGGCCGTCGGTGGCCAGTACGGCCTCGCATTCGCTGTCGGAGTCGGCGAAAACCAGCAACGCGCCGTTGGAACCACTGAAACCGGATAGATATCGCACATTTATCAGGTCCGTGACCAGCATCGCATCCAGTCCGGCGGCGGCTATTTGGGCTTTGAGCTTGTCTCGACGCTGGGAATGTGTCACGACCCTTGACGGTACTCGCTAGGCTGAACCCCCATGAGGAACTGGATGGTGCGCGGGTTAGCCTTTGCCGCCGCGATGGTGATTGTCCGCCTGTTCCAGGGGGCGTTGATCAATGCGTGGCAGACGCAGTCGGCGCTGATCAGCATCGTGCTGCTGGTGTTGTTCATCATCGGTGTGTCGATCTGGGGTGTGCTCGACGGCCGCGCCGACGCCAGGGCCAATCCGGATCCGGACCGTCGCGAGGACCTCGCGATGACCTGGCTGCTCGGGGGGCTGCTGGCCGGCGTGCTCAGCGGCGCGGTGGCCTGGATCATCGCCCTGTTCTACAAAGGCATCTACACCGGCGGGCTGATCAACGAGATCACCACGTTCGCGGCCTTCACCGCCCTGCTGGTGTTCCTGTTCGGCATCGTCGGCGTGGCCATCGGCCGGTGGCGGGTGGACCGCAGCGCTCCCCCGGCCGAGAAGCACGAGGGCGCCGGCAGATCCGAGGAGCGCGCCGACACCGACGTGTTCACCGCCGTCCGCGGCGACGACAGCCCCACCGGCGAGATCCCCAAGGGCGCAGCCCAGACCGAGGAGCGCACCTCATCGGTCGCCACGGCCGAACGTGAGGCACCCACCGAGACGATTCCGACGGCCGACAGCGAAGCGAAGACCGAAGTCATCCACACCACGGACAGCGACGCGAAAACCGAAGTCATTCACACCGACACCGGCAAGACCGAGCCCGTCAAGAAGCCGGACAAGAAGGACTAGCGGCCGGCCAGGTAGCGCAGGGCCAGCAGATAGCCCTGGATTCCCAGCCCGACGATCACGCCGGTCGCGATCGGGCTCAAGTAGGAGTGGCGCCGAAACTCTTCGCGCGCATGCACATTGGAGATATGCACCTCGATCAAGGTGTCCAGTTCGGCGCAGGCATCGCGCAACGCCACCGAGGTGTGGGTCAGCCCGCCGGCATTGAGGATCACCGGTTCGCCGGCGTCGGCCGCCCGGTGAATCCACTCCAGTAGCTGGGCTTCGCTATCGCTTTGCCGCACAACGGCTTTGAGTCCCATTTCGGCGGCCTCGCGCTCGATCAGGGCGGCCAGCTCGTCGTGTGTGGTGCTGCCGTAGACGGCGGGCTCGCGCTGACCCAGCCGGCCCAGGTTGGGGCCGTTGATGACGTTCACCGTCGTTGGCGCGGTCATGGCGCACAGATTCCCGCGTAGGCGGTCACCAACAGACCCGGGTCGGGACCCACCAGCCGGCCGGGTTTGGCCAGCCCGTCGAGAACCACGAACCGCAACACCCCGGCCCGGGTCTTCTTGTCCCCGGCCATGTATTCCAGCAGCTGCGGCAGCGCGTCGGGGTCGTAGCTGACCGGCAGCCCCAGCGAGGTGAGGATGGCGCGGTGACGAGCCGCGGTGGCGTCGTCGAGCCGGCCGGTGAGCCGGGCGAGCTCGGCGGCGAACACCAGGCCCACCGAGACCGCCGCGCCGTGCCGCCATTCGTAGTGCTCCCGGCGTTCGATCGCGTGCGCCAAAGTGTGGCCGTAGTTGAGGATTTCGCGCAGTTCGGATTCCTTCTCGTCGGCGGCCACCACCTGCGCCTTGACGGCGATCGCGCGCCGGATCAGCTCCGGCATGACGTCGCCTTTGGGATCCAGCGCGGCTTGCGGGTCGGCTTCGATGAGGTCCAGGATCACCGGATCGGCAATGAACCCGGCCTTGACCACTTCGGCCATCCCGCAAGCGATTTCGTTGTGCGGCAAGGTCTCGAGCGTGGCCAGGTCCACCAGTACGGCCAGCGGCTGGTGAAACGCGCCGACCAGATTCTTGCCGGCGTCGGTGTTGATGCCGGTCTTGCCGCCGACGGCCGCGTCGACCATCCCCAGCAGCGTGGTGGGCACATGCACGATCGACACCCCGCGCAGCCAGGTGGCCGCGGCAAACCCCGCGACGTCGGTGGCCGCTCCCCCGCCGAGGCTGACCAGGGCGTCCTTGCGGCCAATTCCGATGCGGCCCAATACTTCCCAGATGAAGCCCACGACCGGCAGATCCTTGCCGGCCTCGGCATCGGGTATTTCGATGCGGTGTGCGTCAACGCCCTTGTCCGCCAAGCGGCTTCGAATGGCCTCGGCGGTGTGCGCCAGCACGGGTTGATACAGGATGGCGACCTTGTGCCGGCCGGACAGCAACTCGTCCAGCTCGTTGAGCAGTCCGGTGCCGATCACCACGGGGTATGGCGGGTCGACGGCCACCTGCACGGTGACCGGTTCGGGGATCTGGGTCATGTGGCGGCCTGAGTGGGACTGGGCACCTGCAGCCGCGACATGATGTAGCGGACCACCGCTCCGGGGTTGCGACGGTTGGTGTCCACCCGGATGCTGGCCACCCGCCGGTAGAGCGGGGCACGTTTGGCCATCAAGTCGCGATACTTCTCGGCGCGGTTGGGGCCGGCCAGCAGCGGCCGCACGGTGCTGCCGCCGGTGCGCCGAACCCCTTCGGCCGCACTGATTTCCAGGTAGACGACGGTGTGGCCGGCCAGCGCCGCACAGACCCCGGGGCTGGTGACCGCGCCGCCGCCCAGCGACAGCACACCGTCGTGGTCGGCCAACGCGGCGCGCACCACTTCCTCCTCAATACGTCGGAACTCCTGCTCGCCGTCGACGGCGAAGATGTCGGCGATGCTGCGGCCGGTCTGCTCCTCGATCGCCATGTCGGTGTCGAGCAGGCTGACCCCGAGCGCCTTGGCCAGCCGGCGACCGATGGTGGACTTGCCGGAACCCGGCAAGCCGACGAGGACCGCTTTGGGCGCCACTAGCCCGAGGCCCGCGCGGCGGGGGATTCCCGGTCGGTGACGGTGCGCTGGTAGGCCTCGATGTTGCGGCGGGTCTCGGCCAGCGAATCACCGCCGAACTTCTCCAGCGCCGCGCGGGCCAGCACCAGGGCAACCATGGTTTCGGCCACGACTCCGGCGGCCGGGACCGCGCACACGTCGGAACGCTGGTGGATGGCGACGGCCTCGTCGCCGGTCGACATGTCGACGGTCGCCAGCGCCCGGGGCACCGTCGAGATGGGCTTCATGGCCGCGCGCACCCGCAGCGCCTGCCCGTTGGTCATGCCGCCTTCGAGTCCGCCGGCCCGGTTCGTGGAGCGCACGACACCGTCGGGACCGGGATACATCTCGTCGTGAGCTTGGCTGCCGCGGCGGCGGGCGGTCTGGAAGCCATCGCCGATCTCGACGCCTTTGATCGCCTGGATACCCATGACAGCGGCGGCCAGTTGGCTGTCGAGCCGGTTGTCGCCGCTGGTGAACGAACCCAGCCCGACGGGTAGGCCCAAAGCCACCACCTCGACCACACCGCCCAGGGTGTCGCCGTCCTTCTTGGCCGCTTCGATCTCGGTGATCATGGCCTGCTCAGCTTGCTCGTCATATGCCCGAACGGGGCTGGCGTCGATCTTCGGCAAGTCCTCGGCGCGCGGCGGCGGACCGTCATAGGGCGCCGACGCGCCGATCGAGATGACATGCGAGAGCACCTCGACACCAAGGGCTTGACGCAGGAAGGCCCGGGCTACCGTTCCGGCGGCGACCCGGGCTGCGGTCTCGCGGGCGCTGGCCCGCTCCAGCACCGGGCGGGCGTCGTCGAAGCCGAACTTGAGCATTCCCGCGTAGTCGGCGTGGCCGGGCCGCGGGCGGGTCAACGGCTCGTTGCGGGCGCTGTTTTCGAGCTCTGCGGGGTCGACCGGGTCGGCGGCCATGACGGTCTCCCACTTCGGCCATTCGGTGTTGCCGATCTCGATGGCAATGGGCCCGCCCAGGGTGCTGCCGTGCCGTACCCCGGCCAGCACGGCCACGGCGTCCCGCTCGAACTTCATCCGTGCGCCGCGGCCGTAGCCCAGCCGGCGACGGGCCAACTGGTCGGCGATCTCGGTGGAGGTGACTTCCACGCCGGCGACCATGCCCTCAACCACGGCAACCAGCGCTCGGCCATGGGACTCCCCGGCAGTGATCCAGCGCAACACCCGAACATCTTCCCACGAACCAGCGATTGACCTCGCCGATGCCCCGTGGCCTGCGATTCAAGGTCTATTTCACTTTTATAACAGCCGCTCCTGCGATTTCTTGACCAATCGATTTCCATGCGTGACGGGAGAGGTTCCATGGCGCTTGTGCTTGTGACGCCGGCCGTATTGGCGGCGGCGGCAGAGAATGTGGCGGGCATCGGCTCATCGATCAGCACGGCCAACAGCGCGGCGGCCGCCCGGACCACGGGACTGCTCGCGGCTGCTCAGGACGAGGTGTCGGCAGCGATCGCGTCGCTGTTCTCCGGCCACGCCCAGGAATATCAAGCGCTCAGCGCACAGGTAGAGGCTTTCCGGGCGCAGTTCGTCCAGGCCTTGAACGGCGCGGCCGGAGCGTATGCGTCGGCCGAGGCGGCCAATGCTTCCCCGATGCAGGCGCTGGCGGCGGCGGCGAATGCGCCCACTCAGGCATTGTTGGGCCGCCCTCTGGTGGGTAACGGCGCCAACGGGACCGCCCCCGGACAGGCCGGGGCGCCGGGCGGCTTGCTGTACGGCAACGGCGGCAACGGCGCCCCGGGTGTCACCGCGGGAACGCGCGGTGGCGCCGGCGGTGCTGCGGGACTGATCGGTAACGGCGGCACCGGGGGCGCCGGCGGGGCCGGCGCGGCCGGTGGCGCCGGCGGGCGCGGCGGCTCATTCATGGGCAACGGCGGAGCCGGCGGTGCAGGTGGGGCGGCTACATCGTTCAACATGGTGGGCGGCCGCGGTGGCGACGGTGGCGCGGCCGGACTGCACGGCAACGGCGGGGCCGGCGGGCAGGGCGGCGCCGGAGCGGCGGGCGCGGCGGGCGCGGCGGCGACGATCGCCGGCGGGTCCGGCCATGACGGCGGCATCGGCGGCCGCGGCGGAGACGGCGGCAAGGGCGGCGCGGGCGGCACCTTGTCGGGCTTCGGCGGCGACGGCGGCGCAGGTGGATCCGGCGGCAGCGGCGGCCTCGGCGGCAGCGGCCTGACCGGCGCCGACGGGCTCAGTCCAGGCACGGACGGGCACGCTGGCGGCAACGGCGGCAACGGTGGGGCCGGTGGCGCCGGTGGCAATGGCGGAGCCGGCGGGACCTCCGCGATCGGCAACGCCGGCCACCAGGGCGCCGCTGGCAACGGCGGCCACGGTGGCAACGGCGGCAACGCCGGTGACGGCGGGGCCGGCGCGGCCGGCAGTGCCGGCTCCGTCGCCGGAGCAAACGGCGGCCACGGCGGCAACGCCGGAGTCGGCGGCATCGGCGGTATCGCCGGTACCGGCACCCACACCGCCACCAGCGGCGTCCACGGTGCCTCCGGCGCACACGGCACCGGTGGCAACGGCGGCAACGGCGGCAACGGTTACAACGCCGCCCAGGCCGGAGCCGGACCCGGTGTCAGCGGCGGTAAGGGCGGCAACGGCGGGGCCGGCGGCAGCTACGGCAACGGCGGCGCCGGCGGCAACGGCGGCGACGGCAGCGCCGGCGCGAACGGCGCGAGTGCCTCTACAGCGGGCGGCTCGGGCACCGGCGGCGGCAACGGCGGCAGCGGCGGTGCCGGCGGCAACGGCGGGGCCGGCGGAAGCCAGGCCGGCAACGGTGGAGCCGGCGGTAACGGCGGCACCGGCGCCAACGGCGGTAGCGGCGGCAATGGCCTTGCGGGCGACAACGCCACCACTGGCGGTGCCGACGGGCAAGCCGGCGGCAGCGGCGGCGACGGTGGCGCCGGCGGCAACGGCGGCAGCGCCGGCACCGGCGGCACCGCGGCAGCCGGCCACGCCGGCACCAGCGGCACTGGCGGCAACGCCGGTAACGGCGGCAACGGTGGCAACGCCGGAGCCGGCGGAAACGGCGCGAACGGCGTCGCCGGCGTGAACTCCGGCGACGGCGGCAACGGCGGCAACGCCGGCAACGCTGGCGCCGCGGGTGCCGGCGGCACCGCCGGCACCGGCCCCAACAACGCCCTGTCCGGTACCGCCGGCACTCGCGGAACCGGCGCCAACGGCGGAAACGGCGGCGACGGCTACGACGCCAGTACCGGCCCGACCCCGGGCGTCAACGGCGGCAACGGCGGAGACGGCGGCAGCGGCGGCAACTACGGCAACGGCGGCAGTGGCGGCACCGGCGGCAACGGCAGCAATGGCACCACCGGCTGGCCAGGATCCGCCGGCACTCTCATCGTCAATGGTGGTGACGGCGGCACCGGCGGCGGCGCCAGCGCCGGAGCCACCATGCCGGGCAGTGCGGCCGGCCTCCCCGGATACAACCCCGAATTCGACCCCACCCCCGTGCCCGTC
>NZ_MVHE01000089.1 GCF_002086155.1 Mycobacterium angelicum
GATCGGGAGCAGTTGTTGGGCGGGTTGGCCGGGTTGGCGACCGGCCAACCCGCAGCCAACGTGGTGAGCGGGCGTGTGGTGGAGGGCAAGACCGCGTTCGTGTTTGCCGGTCAGGGGGGTCAGTGGCCGGCGATGGCGGTGGCGTTGTGGGATTGCTCGCCGGTGTTCGCCGCGCAGATGGGTGCGTGCGGGCAGGCGCTGGCCCCGTATGTGGGGTGGTCGTTGGAGGAGGTGGTGCGGGGCGGGGATGAGTGGTGGTTGAGCCGGGTGGAGGTGGTGCAGCCGGCGTTGTTTGCGGTGATGGTGTCGTTGGCGGCGTTGTGGCAGTCCTGTGGGGTGGTCCCTGACGTGGTGATGGGGCATTCCCAGGGGGAGATCGCTGCGGCGTATGTGGCTGGTGGGTTGAGTTTGGAGGATGCGGCGAGGGTGGTGGCGCTGCGTAGTCAGGCGATCGCTGAGTTGGTCGGGTTGGGGGGGATGGCATCTATTGGGTTGCCCGCAGCCCAGGTCGACCAGCGGTTGGGTGAGTATGGCGGGCGGGGGTCGGTGGCCGCGGTCAACAGCCCGGCCTCCACCGTCATCAGCGGTGACCCGGCGGCGTTGGATGAGTTGGTGGCCGCGTGTGAGGCCCAGGGGGTGTTCGCCCGGCGCATCCCGGTGGATTACGCGTCGCATTCCGCGCAGGTAGAGGCCGTCGAGCAGCGGTTGGTGGCGCAGTTGGCCGCGATTAGCCCGCGGGCGGGCACGGTGGCGTTTTATTCCACGGTCACCGGTGAGCAGTTGGGCACCCAGGCCCTTGATGGCCGGTATTGGTATGCCAATGTGCGGCAGCCCGTGCAGTTCGAGCAGGCCACGCGTGTGCTGATCGCGCAGGGGTGTCGGGCGTTGATCGAGATGGGTCCGCATCCGGTGTTAACGGTGGCGATGACCGAAACAGCCGAAGCCAGCGGCGCGGCTTCGGTGGCCGTGTTGGGTTCCCTGCGCCGCGACGAAGGCGGATGGCCGCGCTTTGTCACCTCGCTCGCCGAGGCCCACGTGGCCGGGGTCAAGGTGGACTGGGCCGCAGTATTCGCGCCCTGGCGGCCCCAGCGGGTCCAGTTGCCGACATATGCCTTCCAGCACCAGCGGTACTGGCTGTCGGGGATGCCGGTGGAGGGTCCACTGCGGCCGTCGGTGGTCAGCGACCGCGATGCGGCTATATCGGGGTCGGCATCAGGGCAGCGATGGGCCGAGCTCTCCGATGAAGAGCAACAATCGATGCTTTTGCAGCTGGTATGTGCCCATGCCGCGACCGTCCTAGGGGCTGATCCCGCCGTCATCGAAGCCGATCGTGTGTTCCAGGACCGGGGTTTTGATTCCCTGACCGCCGTCGAGCTGCGCAAGCGGCTGCAAACCGCGACCGGGCTGGCGTTAGCGCCCACCGTCGTCTTCGACCACCCCACACCGGCCGCACTCACCCAGCACCTGCGGCAAGAGATCACCAGAACGATTCAAGAGAATCCAGGTGCGCGCACCTTCCTCGACGCGCCTGCGGCCGACCACTCGACATCCCATATTGAGGGGCCGGTTTCGGGGCGGTTCAAGCCCTTGGTGCCGGCCGCGCGACCCACAGCGGTTCCATTGTCGTTTTCGCAGAGCCGGCTGTGGTTCATCGATCAATTCGAGGGGCCCTCACCCACCTACAACATCGCGGTCGCTTTGCAGTTGCGCGGTGAGCTCAATGCCGATGCGTTAGGCGCGGCGTTGGCCGATGTGGTGGGCCGTCATGAGAGCCTGCGTACGGTGTTCCCGGCGGTCGAGGGAGTACCGCAGCAGGTGGTTGTCCCGGCCATGTGGGCAGATTTCAGGTGGGATGTCGTCGACGCCACCGGATGGCCGGCAAGCCAGCTGCAACAGGCTATCGACTCCGCGGCGCGTTACACATTTAAGCTGGCAACCGAAATCCCGCTGCGGGCAAAGCTTTTCACCGTCGCCGACGGGGAACACCTATTGGTGATCACCGTGCACCACATCGCCGCGGATGGCTCGTCGATCACCCCATTGTTCGCCGATCTGGGTGCCGCCTATGACAGCCGGTGCGCCGGGCAGGCTCCGGCCTGGGCGGGATTGCCGGTGCAGTATGTCGATTACACACTCTGGCAGCGGGAGAACCTCGGCGATCAAACGGACAACCACAGCCTCATCGCCACCCAGCTGGCCTATTGGGAGCATGCCCTGGCCGGGATGCCCGAACGCCTCGAGCTTCCCACCGATCGGCCCTATCCGCTGGTTGAAGATCACCGCGGCGCCACGGTTGCTGTCGACTGGACGGCGGGATTACAAGAGCGGGTGGCCCACGTTGCTCGCGAGCACAATGCGACGAGCTTCATGGTGGTCCAGGCGGCCCTGGCCGTGCTGCTGTCGAAGGTCAGCGCGAGCACTGATGTGGCGGTGGGCTTCTCGACCGCTGGCCGCGGCGATAGCGCATTGGATGGGCTGGTTGGGTTTTTCCTCAACACCCTGGTGCTGCGCACTGACCTGACCGGTGATCCCACCTTCACACAACTGCTCGCCCAGGTGCGAGAGCGTTGCCTGGCGGCCTACAAACACCAAGACGTGCCCTTTGAGTTGCTCGTTGATCGGCTCCACCCGGCCAGATCGCTGACCCATTCGCCCTTGATCCAGGTGATGTTGACCTGGCAGAACTTCGCCCGGCAGATCAATGAGCCCGCAGCCGGGGTGGTCTTGGGTGATCTAGAGGTCACGTACAGGACGCTGGACACCCAGACCGCCGTGATGGACCTGGTGTTGTCTCTCACTGAACTCTGGACGAGTGCGGGTGAGCCCGCCGGCATTGCGGGGGGTGTGGAATTTCGCACCGACGTTTTCGATACGGCAAGCATTGAGACGCTTATGGTTCGGTTGGAGCGAGTGCTAACCGAAATGACCGCCGATCCGGGGCGGCGGTTGTCGTCGGTGGATCTGCTCGACACCGACGAGCACGCGAGGTTGGACCTGTGGGGCAACAGCGCGGTGTTGTCCGCCGTCTCTGCGGCACCGGTGTCGATTCCGAGCGTGTTTTCCGCGCACGTGGCGCGCAGCCCGTCGGCGGTGGCACTGAGTTACCAGGGGGACTCGTGGAGTTACCGCGAGCTTGATGAGGCGGCCAACCGGTTGGCGCACCTACTGGCTGACCATGGTGCGCGCCCGGGCGAGTGTGTGGCGCTGGTGTTTGAGCGCTCGGCGCAGGCCATCATCGCGATCCTGGCGGTATTGAAGTCCGGGGCGGCCTATCTGCCCATCGACCCGGCGCTGCCGCCGGCCCGGGTCGCGTTCATGATCGAGGACGCGAGGCCGGTGGCCGCCGTAACCACCGCCAGCCTGCGCCCCCAGCTGGACGGGCACGACCTGACGGTGATCGATGTCGAGGACCCCCGGATCGGCAACCGCCCGTCTACTGAGCCGCTGGCGGTGCCGGCCGGCGACGACATCGCCTACATCATCTACACCTCGGGCACGACCGGCGTCCCCAAGGGTGTGGCCGTGGCCCACGGCAGCGTCACCCAGCTGTTCGAGACACCGGTCGCCGGCCTGCCACCGGGACCTGAACAGGTGTGGTCGCAGTGGCACCCCTATAGCTTCGACTTCTCGGTATGGGAGATCTGGGGTGCGTTGTTGGGTGGCGGGCGCCTGGTCGTGGTGCCCGACTCAGTGGCGCGGTCGGCGACCGACTTTCACAGCCTCCTGGTCTCCGAACAAGTCAACGTCTTAAGCCAAACCCCGTCAGCTCTGGGCATGTTATCGCCGGAGGGTTTGCAGTCGCTGGCGTTGGTGGTGGCCGGTGAGGCGTGCTCGGCCGAGCTGATGGATCGGTGGGCGCCCGGACGGGTGATGATCAATGCCTACTGAGACCACGGTGTTTGCGACGATGACCGCGTCACTGGTGGCGAACTCGGGGGTACCGCCGATCGGTACGCCGGTGCCACGGGCCGCGTTGTTTGTGCTGGACAGATGGTTGCGGCGCGTCCCGGTTGGTGTGGCCGGTGAGTTGTATGTCGCGGGCGACGTGCTGGGTTGTGGGTATGTGCGTCGAGCCGGGTTGACGGCATCCAGGTTTGTGGCCTGCCCGTTCGGCGGCGCGGGAGCGCCAGGAGAACGCATGTATCGCACCGGGGACCTGGTGCGCTGGCGCCGCGATGGGCAGCTGGACTTTCTCGGGCGTACCGATGAGCAGGTCAAGATCCGTGGGTATCGCATCGAGCTGGGGGAGGTCGCTGCCGCGCTGGCAAACCTCCCGGACGTCGGGCAGGCCGTGGCGATGGCTCGGGAGGACCGCCCAGGCGACAAGCGTTTGGTGGGCTACGTCACCGGGGTCACCGGGTCAGTGGATGGTGAGGGGATACGCAAGGCGCTGACCGCTGGGCTGCCCGAGTACATGGTGCCGTCGACCGTGGTGGTTTTGGAGGAGTTGCCGTTGACTGTCAACGGCAAACTCGACATGCGGGCGCTGCCGGCGCCGGAGTACCGCGATCGCGGTTACCGGGGCCCTACCACCCCGGTCGAGGAGATCCTTGCCGACATCTACGCCCGGGTGCTGGGTATGGACAGCGTGGGTGTCGACGCGTCGTTTTTCGACATCGGCGGCGACAGCATTTCGTCGATACAGGTGGTGGCGCAGGCCCGCGCTGCCGGTGTGGTGTGCAAGCCGCGCGACATATTCGTTGAGCAGACTGTTGCCGGGGTGGCCCGGGTCGCCAGCTTCACTCGTGGTGAGGGCCCGGTAATTGATGACGGCGTCGGCCAGGTGTTGCCCACACCGGCCATGTGCTGGCTGGCAAGTGTCGACGGCCCGGTTGAGCAGTTCAGCCAGACGATGATTGCGCAGGCTCCCGCGGCGGTCACCACCGACGACGTAGTGGTCTTGCTTCAGGCCTTGTTGGATCGGCACGCGATGCTGCGGTTGCGGGTCGATGACTACGGTGCCGGAGGTTGGTTGTGGTTTGTGGCCGAACCCGGTTCTGTGGATGCGGACAAGTGCCTGCAACCGGTGGAGGCATTGTCCGACGACGCTCTGGTCGAGGCCCGCTCCCGGTTGGATCCGGCCGCCGGGGTCATGCTCAGCGCACTGTGGGTTGCCCCCGCCGCTCAGCTGGTGCTCGTCATTCATCATCTGGCCGTCGACACGCTGTCCTGGGGGATTTTGCTGGACGACCTTAACGCAGCCTGGGGCCAGCGTCGCGACGGGCGGGACGTGACGTTGCCGGTGACGGGGACGTCGTATCGCCGGTGGGCGTCGCTGCTGCGTGAACATGCACGCAGTCCGTCGGTTGTCGACCAGGCGGACGCGTGGCGGCGGACGCTGGCGGTTCGGCCGGCGCTGCCGGCGGTGTCCCCTGCTGTGGATACGTCTGTCACCGCCGGACGGCTGTCGTCGGTGCTGGAAGTGGAGACGTCCCGCATCCTCCTTGATGAGGCGCCGGGGGCGTTTCACGCCGGTGTGCAAGACATCCTGTTGATCGCGTTCGCTTTGGCGTGGGCGCGGTTTCTGGGCCGTAGCGCCGAGCCGATCACTATCGACGTCGAGGGCCAGGAGCGCGACGAAGAACTGTTCCCGGGCATCGACCTGTCGCACACCGTGGGGTGGTTCACCGCCAAGTACCCAGTGTCGGTGACTGTGGGCGCTATCGGCTGGGAGCAGGTGGTCGCAGGTGAGCCGGCGCTTGGGGCGGTGATCAAGGGTGTCAAAGAGCAGCTTCGAGCCCACCCCGACGGCCTGACGTACGGTTTGCTGCGCTACCTCAACACGCACGTTGAGCTCACCGGATCCGACCCGCAGATCGGTTTCAATTACCTGGGACGTTTGGGCGCACCCGCCGAGTGTTCGGCTACTGGTGATTTGTGGCGGATCGGTCACGAGGGCTTGTCGTTGACCGCTTCCGGCGCGGCTGTGCCGATGCCGCTGGGGCACACCGTAGAAGTTCGCGCCGTCACCGTCGAAACCGAAGCCGGCCCGCGACTGCACGCCGATTGGACGTGGGCCTCTTCCGCGCTTGATCATGCCCAGACCGCCCGGCTGAGCCAGCTGTGGTTTGACGCACTCAACGGCATCTGCGCCCATGTCCGCCACGGCGGGGGCGGGTTGACCCCTTCTGATCTCGTGCCCGCCCGCTTGAGTCAAGAGGAGATCGACGAGTTCCAACTGCGATACCGGATCGCTGACATTTTGCCGCTGACCCCATTGCAGCAGGGACTGCTCTTCCACGCCAGTTTCGCCGAGATTCCCGCCGATCTGGGTGACCTGTACGCGATGGATCTCAATATCGGCATGATCGGCCCGCTCGATCACAACCGCCTGCGCGATGCGGTCCAGATGGTGTTCAACCGCCATCCGCAGCTGCTGACCCGATTCGTCTATCTACAGTCGGGCGACGCGGTGCAGATCATCCCGGATGGTCCGGTGATGCCGTGGCGCTATGTTGACCTGGCTAGCAGCGATCTCGACCCCGATGAGCAGGTCGAGCGGGTGTGTGCCGCCGAACGCGCCGCTATCTGCGACTTGGCTCACCAGTCACCCAGTCGCGTTGTCCTGATCCGGACCGCACAAGACCAGTACCGGCTCGTACTGACCCATCATCACATCGTGCTGGATGGCTGGTCACTGCCCATCCTGTTGCGGGAAATATTCGCCGTCTATTGCGGTGAAGACCTGCCTGCGGTCGGGTCGTATCGCCGATTCTTCGCCTGGCTGGCTGAGCAGGATCACCAGGCTGCCCAGGCCGCCTGGCGTGAGGTGTTTGCCGGCTTTGACGACCCGACACTGGTCAGCCCGCCGGACCGGCTTGGGCTCGGGCTGCGAGAAGTTCAGTCGTTTCGGGTTCCTGCCGAGACCACCTCGGCGCTTTCCCAGCTAGCGCGCTCATGCCAGACCACCGTCAGCACTGTGCTGGAGGCCGCCTGGGCGCAGGTACTGACGTGGCTGACGGGCCATCATGATGTGGCATTCGGCATCGCGGTCTCGGGCAGGCCAGCCGAATTGGCCGGCGTGGAATCGATGGTGGGCCTATTCATCAACACGGTGCCGGTCCGAGCCATCATGACCGCGGCAACCACCACCGCAAGCCTCCTCGACCAACTGCAAAGCGCCCACAACGACACCCTCGAGCACCAGCACCTGGCGCTGAGCGAGATCCACCGCATCACGGGCCAGGATGTGCTGTTCGATACCGTTTTCGCTTACGAGAACTTCCCGATGGACACCGCCGTGCCGGTGGGCGCCCACGAACTGACCATCACCGACATCACCAGCTACGTAGCCACCCACTACCCGCTTGTGCTGCAAGCCCTGCCGGGGCGGGAGCTGGAACTACGCGTCCAATTCCGCACCGACGTATTCGATACGGCTAGCATCCAGGCGCTCGTCGACCGATTCGAGCGAGTGTTGGCGGCGATGATCGCCGACCCAAATCGGCGGTTGTCATCCGTGCACCTGCTCAACGCCGGTGAGCAGACTCGGGTGGATCTGTGGGGCAACCGCGCGGTGTTGACCACCGTCTCGGCGGCACCGGTGTCAATTCCGAAGATATTTTCCGCGCAGGTGGAGTCCAGCCCGTCGGCGGTGGCGGTCAGTTTCGGCGAGTTTTCCTTGACCTACCGCGAGCTTGACGAGGCGGCCAACCGGTTGGCGCACCTGCTGTCTGATCACGGTGTGGGCCCGGGCGGGTGTGTGGGGCTGCTCTTTGAACGCAGCGGCCAAGCCATCGTGGCGATGCTGGCGGTGCTCAAAACCGGGGCGGCTTTCCTGCCCATCGACCCCGCACTGCCGGCGGCGCGGATCGCGTTCATGCTGGCCGACGCAGCCCCGATTGCCGCGATCACCACTACCCATCTGGCCGACCGGCTGAACGGCCATGACGTGACGGTCTTCGATGTGAACGACGCGGCTGTTGACACCCAACCCAACACGGCGCCACCCGCGCCGGCCCCCGATGACATCGCCTACATCATCTACACCTCAGGCACCACCGGAACCCCGAAAGGGGTGGCTATCACCCACCACAATGTCACCGCAATGCTTGGGTCCCTGGACCCATGCCTGCCGGTTGGTGGGGCGTGGACACAGTGTCACTCGTATGCCTTCGACATCTCGCAGTGGGAGATCTGGTGCGTGCTCTTGCACGGCGGGCGGTTGGTCGTGGTGCCCGAGTCGGTGGCGAGCTCGCCGGAGGATCTGCACGCCTTGCTGGTTTCTGAGCAGGTCAACCTCTTATCCCAAACCCCGTCGGCGGTGGCGATGTTGTCGCCCGAAGGTTTGGATTCGGTGACGTTGGCGGTGGGCGGTGAGGCCTGTTCGGCCGAGCTGGTGAACCGTTGGGCACCCGGACGGGTCATGATCAACGGCTACGGCCCAACCGAGACCACGGTGTGTGTATCGATGAGTGCGCCGTTGAGGCCGGGCTCGGGGGCGCCACCGATCGGCTCACCGGTGGCCGCGGCGGCGTTTTTTGTGCTGGATGAGTGGTTGCGGCCGGTGCCGCCGGGTGTGGCCGGCGAATTGTATGTGGCAGGCGATGGGGTGGGGTGCGGGTATTGGCGTCGCCCGGGTTTGACCGCCTCGCGGTTTGTAGCGTGCCCGTTCGGCGGCGCGGGAGTACACGGCGAACGTATGTATCGAACCGCGGATCTGGTGCGCTGGCGCGCTGATGGCCAGCTGGAGTACGTCGGGCGGACCGATGAGCAGGTCAAGATCCGCGGGTTCCGCATCGAACTAGGTGAGGTGACCACGGCGCTGGCCAGGCTGGACGGGGTGGACCAAGCGGCGGTGATCGCCCGCGAGGACCAGCAGGGCAACAAACGCCTGGTGGGCTACGTCACCGGGGCAGTGGACGTGACCGGTGTGCGTGCGGCGCTGGCCGCGCAGCTGCCGGCACACATGGTGCCGGCCGCGGTCGTGGCGATCGACAAGTTGCCGTTGACCGTCACCGGCAAACTCGACCAGCGGGCCCTGCCGGCCCCCGATTTCAGTCACGCTGGCCGGTATAGGGCCCCTGCCACGCCCACCGAGGAAGTCCTGGCCGACATCTACGCCAAGGTACTGGGCTTAGACCGGGTCGGTGTCGACGACTCGTTTTTCGACCTCGGTGGTGATTCGCTGCTGGGGATGCGGGCGATCGTCGCGATCAACGCGGCCCTGGGCGCCCATCTTTCGATGCGCGCCTTATTCGACGCGCCCACTGTCGGAGACTTGAGCCAGCAGTTGCGCACGCATGACAGTTCGGTAGATATCGTTCCGGTCGAGACGCTCAAGCGCGGTACTGGCGTTCCGCTGATCTGCATTCATCCCGGTGGTGGCGTTAGCTGGGCGTATCGGGCTTTGGGTGATTATTTGGACGGTCCGATCATTGGCATTCAACAAATCTTTGAAGGCGCGGAAATTCAGCCCAGATCAATAGGTGATATGGCAAAGGTCTATGCGGAGAGGGTTAAAGCGAATTATCCGGATGGACCCTATAAACTTCTCGGCTGGTCTATCGGAGGCGTAATTGCCCAGGAGCTCGCGATCGAGCTTTCGCGCCAGGGATTCGAAGTCCAATGCCTGATACTCCTTGACGCCGTACACTTCGCGGAGACCGGCGGCGCCGTAAGTTACCAGGCCGTGGAGGGGAAGGAAGTCGCCCAAGATTTCGCGCGCGGAATGCTGGAACGTTACCTGACGGACAGTCGCACAGGCATCGCAGAACTAGAACCTGACGCCGGATCGAAACGGCTTTTGGAGTTCATGGTTGAAAATCTTAGGACTGTTGAACCGTATTTATCAGGACACACGCCCGGTGTATTCTCTGGCAATGCGGTAATATTTACTGCTGCGCAGAGTGCGGTCGATCGGGATTCGTCTCTGTTGCAACGTTGGCGACCTTATATTGCGGGAGACGTTGCAGAATATTCGGTCGACTGCACGCATGACGACATGTTGACTACCGGATCGCTGCGCATGTACGGCGAACAGCTCAGGAAATTGTTAGCGCTGGATTCCGAGGTAGCCGGTTAGGCGCCAGTCCTCGAGTCCCTCATAAAGCGGGTATTCCTCGGTTAGCCGTGTCACCCGCTGTCGCAACGAGGGCAGATCGGCGGCAGCGCCGGCCATCAGGGTGGTGGCGATGATGTCGGCGACCTCGGTGAAGTCGGCGTCCCCGAAACCACGGGTCGCGAGTGCCGAGGTCCCCACACGCAGACCAGAGGTCACCATCGGCGGCCGGGGGTCGTTTGGCACCGCGTTGCGGTTGACGGCGATGCCGATCTCGTGCAGTAGGTCTTCGGCAACCTTGCCGTCCAACGCAGAGTCGCGCAGGTCGACCAACACGAGGTGGACGTCCGTGCCGCCGCTGACCACCGATATACCTGCCTCGGCGACGTCTCGGGCCATAAGGCGGTCCGCGATGATCTTGGCGCCGGACAGGGTGCGTTGCTGACGTTGCGCGAACTCGGATGTCGCGGCGATCTTGAGCGAGACCGCCTTGGCGGCGATGACCTGCATCATCGGTCCGCCCTGCTGGCCTGGGAACACCGCAGAGTTGATGGCTTTGGCGAACTCTTGTTTGCCCAGGATCATGCCGCCACGGGCACCGCCGAGCGTCTTGGTCACGGTCGTGGACACCACCGCGGCATGCGGCACCGGAGAGGGGTGCAACCTCGCGGCGACCATGCCCGCGAAATGCGCCATGTCCACCCATAGCGTGGCGCCAACCTCGTCGGCAATCGACCGGAACGCCGCGAAGTCCAGAATCCGCGGGTAGGCGGACCAGCCGGCGACGATCACCTTCGGGCGAAATTCAAGCGCCTTCGCCCGCACGGCATCCATATCGACCAGGTGGGTCGTCGGATCGACGCCGTAGAAGCCAGCGTCGTACAGCTTGCCGGAGAAGTTTAGGTGCATGCCGTGGGTCAGGTGCCCGCCGTTGGCGAGATCTAACCCAAGCAGCCGTTCCCCCGGTGTCATCAGTGCCTGCAGCACTGCGGCGTTGGCCTGGGCGCCCGAATGCGGCTGCACGTTGGCGAAGTCGGCGCCGAACAGCGTCTTGGCGCGGTCGCGGGCGATGTTCTCTACGACGTCGACGTGCTCGCAGCCACCGTAGTATCGGCGGCCGGGCAGTCCCTCGGCGTACTTGTTGGTCAACACGCTGCCCTGGGTTTGCAGCACTGAGCGTGGTACCAAGTTCTCCGAGGCGATCATCTCCAGGGTGTCCCGCTGACGGCCAAGTTCCTTGTGCAACAGCTCTGCGATCTCGGGGTCAACCTCGGGCAGCGGAGCGGACATCACCGAGCGGGCAGTGGCGCCATCGGGCAACGGAGTCACGGTGCCAGATTCTACGTGTTGGACCTGCAAGACAGCAGCGACAATCTCCGTTTGCACGCCGGAACTCGATAACCCCCTCTATCTCCGGCGGAGACGGTACCGCCGGCGCCGTCGCCGGTAGTTTCTCCGCCATAGGCGGTGGTGGTAACGGCGGCTTTGCCAACGGCGTAGCGACCGGCGGAAGCGCCAGCGCCGGTGGTGGTGGTGGCGGCGGCGCAGGGTTCTCTGGCGGCGCGGGAGCCGGTGGCGGCCAAGGTGGAAGCGCCGGTGTCAACCTCGACAATCAGGTCGGTGGCCCGGGCGGACCCGGCGGCACTGGTCAGCCGATCGGCGGCGCCGGTGTTGACGGTAAGCCCGGCGCCGTCGCCGCTGCCGCCGGGAACCCCACGGCCGGCGCCGGCGGCACCGCCAGCGTCGGCGGTGGTGGCGGCGGCGGTGCCGCCGTTGCCAACAATGGCGCGACATCCACGGGCGGCGCAGGCGGTGATGGCGGCGGACCCTAGGGGATAGCGGCTCCGTGAAGATCGACGGATCGGTGGCGGTGGTCACGGAGCAGGCTCGGGAATCGGCAGGTCCATTGCGGCGCGGCTGGCAGCGGCCGGCGCCTCGGTGGTGGCCGGCGACATCGACGCAGCTTCGGCCGCCGAGACCGCTGTAATGGTCGGTGGCGTCGCGGCGGCCCCGGACGCGGCGAGCGTGGACGGCATCGCGACCCTGCTCGACACCGCACGCCGGACGTTCGGCCCGGTGGACATCTACGTCGCCAATGCCGGCATCACCCGTTGTGCCGGAGTGGATTGAGCGCGCCAACGGATATTTCGTCGCCGTCGCCTCGGCCGCCGGCCTGCTGACCCAGCTCGGTGGGGCGCCCTACAGCGTGACCAAGCACGCCGCCGTCGGGTTCGCCGAATGGTTGGCCATCAAGTACGGCGACAAGGGAATCGGCGTGAGCTGCGTGTGCCCGATGGGTGTGGACACCCCAATGCTGCGCGACATGTCCGACTCGCCGGAAGCCGACATGCGGCTGGCCGCCGCCGCCGTCACCAGCAGCGGTGCGGTGATCGACCCGGACGCCGTCGCCGCCCTCGTGGTCCAAGCCGTCGCAGACCGGACGTTCCTGGTGCTGCCGCACACAGAGGTGCTGACCATGTATCGGCGCAAGGGCGCCGACTACGACGGCTGGATCGCCGGGATGCGCCGCTTCCAACGCACCCTTGAGTAGCCGGCTAGCGGTGATGCGGCGGTTGCTCGTTGCGGACTCGGCCCTCGTCCCACTCGCATCTGCCTTTCGTCGTCAAACCTTTCAAGTCCATGAGCTGACTGGCCCGCGAGTCTCCGACAAGCTTTATGGCTTATCGGCTCCTCTGATGGATAGGGCAGCGCGCATCGAATCGGCTCACATCTCCAGCACCGCGGCTAGGAACTGGATCGCCATTCCGGCGGCCATGGCGGCTTGTGCGAGAGTTCCGACGGATTTGAAGCGCTTATCGGCGGGGCCGGTGAGGTAGCGCCGCAGCCAGAAAACCGTTGCGGCCGCGAAGATCAGGGCACCGAACCAGCTCGCTGCACTGAACCAGTTGAGCGATTCGCTGCTTGCTGATGCGCTCGTCGTCGCCGTGTCGATGCCCGGCATCGAGGCCGCGGCCTGCGGAAGTGCCGGGTCAGCGGCCAGATAGCCGCTCATGGCGGCATACATCCAGGCCGTGGCCAGCATCATCATGGCGTGGTAGCCGCCCATTCGCCGCTGCTCGGCCGTGCGGGCCGCAACAATGGTCAGCGTCGCGAACCACATGGTCGCCAACAGGAAAAGCATCGCGGGCAGCGTCGGGGGCAATCGCATGCTCCACGGCCATGCCATTGCCGCCATGGCGACCGCCATCAGTACGTGCAAGCTGTGGCTGACGATGACCGGCCATGGCCGGCGTTGGGTGAGGATCGGCAGGGCGCATTCAACGGCGCCCAGCGCGAACAACCCGGTGACGGTCCACCGCAGCAGGACATCGTGGATCATGTGGTCGTGGGCCGCTCGGGCAGGGCTGCTATCGCTGTGGCGCGGCCGAAGTGGCGTAGTCGCAAAGAGTTGGTCACCACGCTGACCGAGGACAAGCCCATCGCCGCGCCCGCCACGACGGGGTTGAGCAGACCGAATGCGGCCAGCGGGATGGCGGCGGTGTTGTAGCCGAAGGCCCAGCCCAGGTTCTGGTAAATCGTGCGCAGGGTTTGGCGTGACAGTTGCAGCGAGCGCACGACACCGTCGAGGCGGTCTGACATCAGCGTGATGTCGGAGGCTTCGATGGCCACGTCGGTGCCGGTGCCGATCGCGATGCCCAGGTCGGCTTGGACCAGCGCGGGCGCGTCATTGACGCCGTCGCCGACCATGGCGACGAGCCTGCCCTCGCCTTGGAGGCGGCGGATCTCGTTCACCTTGTCTTCCGGCAAGACCTCGGCCAGTACCCGGTCTATACCGACCTGCTGGGCGATCGCGGTCGCCGTACGGGCGTTGTCGCCGGTGATCATGGCGACTTGTAGCCCCATCGCGTGCAGTTGGCGGACCACGTCGACGGCGTCGTCCTTGATCGTGTCGGCAACCGCGAGCACACCGACAACTTGATCGTCGTGGCCGACGAATACCGCTGTGCGGCCCTGCTTTTCAAGTTCAGCTGCCGTCGCGGCCAATTGCTCGGGCAGCCGTAGACCGTGGTCGTCGACGAGCTTGCGCCGCCCGACCAACACGGCGCGGCCGTCGACCTCGGCGCGCACTCCGTGGCCGGCCAGGCTGGTGAACGAGGTGGCGGCCGGAATCTTCAGAGCGCGCTCGCGAGCGCCGGCGACGATGGCCGCACCGATCGGGTGCTCGGAGCCCGACTCGACCGCGGCGGCGATCTGGAGCACCAGATCGGCTTCTTCCCGTTGGTCGGCGACAACATCGGTGAGTTGCATCTGGCCGCGGGTCAGGGTGCCGGTCTTGTCGAATACCACGGTGTCGACCTTCTTGGAGGCTTCCAGCACCTCACCGCCTTTGACCAGGATGCCCATCGTCGCGCCGCGGCCGGTGCCGGCGATGATCGCCGTAGGAGTGGCCAGGCCCAGCGCGCACGGGCACGCGATGATCAGCACCGACACCGCTGCCGTCATGCCCGCGATCGGGTTGGCCGCCAGCAGCGCCCACCCGACGAACGTCAGCGCGGCCACGCCGAGCACGGCGGGCACAAACGCTGCCGACACCTGGTCGGCCAGCCGCTGCACCGGCGCCTTGCCGCCCTGGGCCTGTTCGACCAGGCGCACAATCTGGGCCAGTGCCGTGTCGGCGCCCACGGCGGTGGCACGCACCGTCAACCGCCCGTCGGTGTTGACGGTGGCCCCGGCAACCCGGTCGCCCACCGCTTTTTCCACCGGCATCGACTCGCCGGTCAGCATTGACTCATCCACGGCCGCACGCCCGTCGACGATCTGACCGTCCACGGGAATCTTTTCGCCGGGTCGCACCAACAGTAGGTCTCCGACCTGCACCTGCTCCACCGGCACGAGGATTTCTTGGTCGTCGACGAGCAGGCACGCTTCCTTTGCGCCCATCTCCAGCAGCGCGCTGATCGCCTCGCGGGTCTTGCCCATGGCCCGGGCCTCTAAGTAGCGGCCCAGCACCACAAACGCGATGATCAACGCGGCGGTGTCGAAGAACAGCGGCCCACCGGCAAACAGTTCGTAGGTCGAATAAGCGAACGCGGTCAGCGTCCCCAGGCTGATCAGCGTGTCCATGCCCGCAGACCTCGCCCGCGCCTGCTGCACGGCCCCCACCAGGAACGGCCAGCCGGCCACGAATTGCACCGGTACCGTCACGGCAAAGGTCAGCCAGCCCGCCCACGCGCCGCCGAGCAACATCGGTGCTGCCATCGACAGCACCCCCAACGGCGCGGCCAGCCACACCCGGCGCAACCACTTCCGTTGCTCGCCCTTGGCATCGGCGACCGGCGCCCCATGACACGACGGCGCCGGCTGAGAACTACTACCCGCACTTACGGGCTCTGCGGCGCCGTCAGACGACAAGCCGAATACCCGCAAGATCCCCCCAGCGATCCTTGCCACCAAACCGGTTTCGCCCACACTCGCCGAGTAGGGCGCGCGTGCAGGCAGCGATTCCGCAGGCAAGTACCGGGCGTCGAGGATCGCCGATAGCACCGCGGAAGTGTCGCAGTCATCGGGCAGATACCAGATCACCACCGATCCCGTTCGGGGATATGCCTGCACCGCGCGGACCCCGGCCACCGTGGCGACCGTCTCTTCGATCGCCACCGCCCGGGCCGCATCCATCACAAAGTCGCTGACGCGCACCCGCAGCCGGCCGCCCCCTTCGGAGACGACCTTGAGCGGGGCGCCAACGTCGGCGGTAAGCGCAGTGTCAGTGACAAGCATCGTTACCCTCGACGGTCGAAGGGGCGGCGGAGTCCACCACCGCGGGTGCGGGCACTCGTTCCCCGATGCGGTCGGCCGCCTCGGCGAGCACATCGGCCGTCGCCAGGCGCGCCTTCTCAGCGGCCTCTTTGGTGATGCGCTCGGTCGCACGCGCCCCGCGCAAACTCACCGCAGCGGCGCTGACCGTAAATTTGCGCCACGGCGCCTTGGCCAACGCCTCATAAGCCGCGGCACCCACCAGACCGGTCACCACGGTGGGCACCGCCTTCCCTAACAGTCCTTGCCAAGCCATTCCGACCACTTCCTTTCTCCAGTTGACTCATCGCAGGTTGCAAGCGGCACAGGCGTTTCCGCTTCCGCACGGCCCGGCTGCTGCGCCGGCGCAACCCGTCTCATACAGTACCCCCCTACCGTATAGCAGCACCGGGCGGTGCGCCATGCGGCGCGGCGCAGCGGTGTGGCTTATCGCCCGCCCGCATCATCTCGTCGAGATCGGCATGACCCCAACGGCCGGCGTCTGAGCGTCTTCGAGCGGTCAGGCGTCCTCGGCTTGGCAACCTTCTCAAAGTCATTGCGCCGCAGGGGAGATGACTCAAATATGGTGTCGGCGCCGTTCATCGCTGACCATACGGGGATTCCGCGATAGTTTCGGGTATTGGATTGAGGCGGCGAACACCAGAAACCTTGGCAACGTAATTTTCGGCGACCATACTCGCTTGGTCTCCTTCGGCGGGAGTTGGCAACCGATTTGGTTCGCGCACCGCCGCAGTCAGCAGCGCGCGAAATCGGTTTGGCGGGCTTGCAATCGTGACAGTCGGCAACCGAGCCGAAGTTGGTGTGCGGTGCCGCCAGTTGTGATAGAAACTGCCGCATGGCGTATGTCCACGTAATGCCGCAAGCATTAGCCACGGCCGCAACGGATTTGGCCAGTATTGGTTCGGTGTTGTCGGACGCCACCGCGGCCGTGGCCATCCCTACGGTCGACATTCCCGCGCCCGCTGCTGATGACGTGTCCGCGGCGGTGACATCGTTATTCAGCGAGTACGGCCAATCCTGGCAGGCAGTCAGCAAGGAGACCGGGTGGCTTCATCACCAGTTCATTGCTGCACTCAACGGTGGCGGCTTCAAGTACATGGCAACCGAGTTGAGCAGTGCCAAACAGCAGCTGGCGAGTGCCGAACACTGGCTGGAAAATCCCGGACAGAACACGTTGAAGGCCGCGAACGCCGAAAGTCTGTCGCTGTTCGGGCGCCCCGTGATCGGTAACGGCGCCAATGGGGCCCCTGGGACGGGCCAAAACGGAGGCGACGGCGGATGGTTGTGGGGCAATGGCGGCGCTGGCGGGTCTGGCGCGCCCGGCCAGCACGGCGGCAACGGCGGATCCGCCGGGTTGTTGGGCAACGGCGGAGCCGGCGGGGCCGGTGGGTCTAGCACGTTAGCTGGAGGGCCCGGCGGGTCCGGCGGGCGCGGCGGAGCCGGCGGATGGTTGTCTGGGTCCGGCGGTGCCGGCGGCGCGGGTGGGACAGGGCTCGCCGACGGCGGAAACGGTGGGGCAGGGGGCGCGGGGGGCCTGTTTGGCGATGGCGGTGCCGGCGGCGCCGGCGG
>NZ_MVHE01000008.1 GCF_002086155.1 Mycobacterium angelicum
GGGTGCCGGGGCCGGGTTGACCGGGGTTATCGGAGTGACCGGCTGATTCGGGTTCGGCCGCGGATTGACCGGGGTGATCGGAGTTACCGGCGCGCCCGGGGTAATCGGCGTCACCGGGTTGACCGGGGTCACCGGGGTTATCGGCGCCGGGTTGATCGGGGTGATCGGGGTAACCGGGGTGGGGTTCAGCGGGTCGAACGGTGTCGGCGGCACCGGTTCGAACGGAGTCGGGTTCACCGGGGTCACCGGCGCACCGGGAGTAATCGGTGTGTAGGGGTTGGCCGGCACCGGCTCGAATGGCGTCGCGGGCGGGATGACCGGCGACGGCCCATTCGGGGTCGGGACGACGATCGTCGGAACCTCGGGCGTCGGCGGGGTCACCTGGTGCAGCAGATCCGCCAGCGCGTTGTGCGGCGGTTTCCAATTCTTGGATGCCAGCACCTGTTCGGCCGTTTCGGCAACGACGCTGGTATTGGCGTTGTGGGTGGCGCGGACCAATTCATCGACCGCGGCCTGGCGCTGTTCGGCCTCCAAATCGGGGTCGTTCTCCAAAATGGTTATTTCCCGTTGCGCCCCGTCGACGTTGTTGCCGATATCGGATTTAGCCTGCACGATCAATCCGCCGATATGGCGATGCCAGGTAATGACGGTGGCAAGGTAATCCTGCAGCGTGCTCATTTCATTGAGATTGGTGCCGAGTGCGCCATTGGCGGCATTGGCGGCACCCCCCGACCAGACCCCACCTTCGAAGATTTCCACCTGCTGGCGCTTGGCGGCGTCCATGACGTCGGTGACCTGACGCAGCAGCTGGTTGTACTCCTGCGCACGGTCGTAGAAGGTGTCCTCGTTCGCTTCCGGCCATCCACCGGGCTCGAGCATTTGACCGGCGTACTCGCCCGTCGGCCTGGGAATGCCCATTGCTACTTTCCTTCCAACAACGTCATGCTTAACCAGCCTAACCGAGGTTATGGCCTGCTAGATGCGGCAATTTGGTGGAGCAATGCCGGGTGGCCGAGCCGTCGACAAGGCAAGCGTGGGCGCGTCTGCGCCCACGCTTGAAGGTGACCGGAAAAGCTTTAGGCCAGCCCGTGGTTCATCGTCTTGGACATGGCCTCCAACGCTGCGGTGAGTTGCTGGCCCGCCGCGTTGTTGTAGGCGCTCGCCGTGGCCTGGGCGTTCTGCAGCGCCTCGTTGACGCGGGCACCGACCACTTCGGCACCCACCTCTTTGATCAGGCCGTCGTCAATGCGAACACCGGTGAGCCATTGGTGCCCATTGATCGTGACTTCGACCGTTTTGGCCTCATCGGTGCCACGGAAAGACCCCGTGTTCATTTGGTTAAGCGTGCCGTCCAGCGCGGATTGGAACTGTCCTGCGAGGGCCAATACCTGCGCTACGTCGGGCGGAATTTCGTAGAAACTCACTTTGACTCCTTGCTGTCTTGCCGGCGGCGTTGACCGATGACGGCCTCGGTCCATTCTCTGTCTTCGGTGTAGAGCGCTTCGTCGTCACCGGTTGCGCCCTTGGACTTGGAACCTCCCTGGCCCTGGCCGTGCGCGCCCATCGGCATGCCCATGCCGCCGCCGGCCATTCCACTGCCGGCGGGCGCCTTACCCGCGCCCACACCGCCAATGTCGCCGGCAGACGCCGGACGCACGGACTCGCCGTCAATGCCGGTCGCGGGAGCCAACGGCATCGACGGCATACCACCGCCGCCGCCGCCACCACCCAGCGACATCGGCTTCACGCCCAGTTCCCCGGATAGGTTCGCCGCGGCCTCGCGCCCGGCGGCGGTCAGCTCGGCCGCGGTGCCGGCCGGCATACCGCCGCCGGCGCCGGCACCCGTCATCGGGGCCATCGGAGCCATCGGCGTGGTGCCGCCGGTACCGCCGGAGCCGTCGCTCGGCGGCATCAGGAAGCCCGGGATCAACCCCTGCGCCTGCGGTGGTGGCGGCGGGTCGATCTTGATCGCGCGCGGCGGCTTCTCGGGATTCACCGGTTCCAGCTCGGCCTTGGTGTTGTACTCCTTGAGTACCTTTTCCGAGGTCTGCTGGTACTCGGCGTAGAGCTTGATGGCTTGCTCTTGATACTTGGGGTCCTTCGACATCTCCTCGAGCTTGTTGATGTCCGCCAACGAGGGATGCGACCGCCTGGCCCAAACCTGAAGTTGTGCCATGTAGGTGGCTTGCTTGGACAGCCCCGCCGCCAGCTGCGCCATGTACATGATCCACTTCTTCTGCCCGTCCAGCGAGTCCTCGCAGGCCGTGGCCGCGTCGCCTTCCCAGTTGTCAAAACCGCGGAACCGCCGGATGTCGCCCTGCAGCGCCAGGTTGAGCGAATTCCACCCGTCGGCAAAGCCGGTCAACGACTGGCCCTGATCGCCCGATTCGAGCTTGGTCGCGGTGGATTTGAGGTCGCTGAAGTCCGGGTCGCCGGCCGCTGCGATCTTCGGGGTCTCCTGTAGCCCGGCCGAGCTGTCGCCGCCCTCGCCTACCGCCCCCTCCTCGTGCATCGACGCGTCGCCGTCGCTATTGAGCGCCGTCGCAGAATCCTCGTCGACGTCGCCGTAGGCCTTGGCCGCGTTGCGCAGCGATGTCGCCAACCGCGCGCGCTCGCGTGCGCCGGCCTCCAGGTAGAGCCGCATGTTCTGGGCGGACACGTCCATCTGTTTGGCCGCGTTCTGGGCCGCGGTGAGCGTGCACGGCGGCTGGGGAACATCAGTGGGTGGAACTGCCATCGGGGTTTCCACTTCGGTAGCCCGGTTCAGGATCTCTTGCTGATCCACCTTGACGGTCTGCGGCTGCGACATCTCGGTTCATCCTCCTTAGTGCTACAGCCATTATCGTCGCTGAGCGCCGGGGGTCCATGCACCAAAAAATTCGGCCTGCTCCGGCACTAGTCCGGCACTACTTGGGCACTACTCGGGCACTACTTGGGCACTACTTGGGCAAAGCCATCTGGAATCGGCTCTCCTCGGGCGGCAAAATCCGGCGGATCGGCAGCTCACGGTGCCGCGGCGTACCGATCAGGTTGTGCCGCAGAATCACCCGGTCGATGCCGGCGTGCGGACCCAGATAGGTCGTCACATTCGGCCACACCACCTTGGCAACCGGACCGGTGTGCGCACCGATCAACCGGGCGAATTCCTCGAACTGCGGCGCAACGGTGACAATCGCACCTGCGGCCGCCGCACGCACCGTGAACTGCGTAAATGTCTGGGCGTCGGGCAGGTTGATGCTGGAGTCGACGTCATCGAACGGCATGTAGACCGGACACCGGTTCACCGTTTCCCCGATCAGCACACCGGCCGAGCCGATTGGGATCTGGCAGTGCCGGTTGGCGACCAGGTCCTGGCCCACCAACGCCGGCCGCTGGCCACCGAACAGTCGGGTGAAGCCGCGCGGCGTCTTGGGCTTACCGATCGTTGTCAATAGGACCGTGGTCTGCGGCGGCATTTCCGGAGCGATCCGCACCCTGGTGATGGTGTGGTCGGCGCGGGCCGACCACCACAAATCCGGACCGCCGGGCGCGGTGTAGGCGGCGGTGTAGGCCTCGCGCCCCTGGATCATCGACCACTTCTCCCGCACGAAGCCGATGTCGGTGGCGTGGTCGTAGTCGTCGAAGCTGCGGCCGCACAGCGCGTCGACCCCGTGGCCGGCCAGGTTGTCGGCGATGCGAGTCGCCGAGGCCACCAGATACCGGGCCAGCCCGGAGACACCTTCGTCACGGCGCTGCGCCGACTTGTGCGCGGTTACCGGGTCGGCGCGCAGCATGATCCAGGTGCGCCGGTTGGCCGGCGCCGGGTCGGCCCCGATCACCTGCTGGTACAGACCCACCACGTCGGGCGTGGCGGTGTGGCCGACGCGGTATCCGGCCGACACCACATCGGCCTCGAGGTCCGGACAGTGCACCGCCAGCAGTTCCTGCAACAACCGGGTGTCCAGCACATCGTCGGTGTGCGCCTGCCCATCGACGATGACCGTCGGGGTGAACGGGCGCGCCTTGAGCTCGATGACCGCGATGAGGTGGTCGCGGCGCCAGCGCACCGCGACGTGATCTCCCGGCTTCACGGTGGCACCCACGACTGGCTCCGACGGAATGTCCGGCGGCTTGCGGCGCCGGCGCAGCCAGGCGAATACCGTTGCCACCCAACCGGTTACGCGACGGCCGAAGAAGGTGACGAAGGCGATGACGGCCAATGCCGCCGCGATCACGATGCCCACCCACCAATACCGCATGTGCAGGAAGAACAGGATGGCGGGCGGCGCCAGCACCGCGACGATCAACGTGTGGCCCGTGCTGAACCGCAGTCGGATGGGATTCCTCATGAGCTGTTCACCGGCGCCTCATGGCCCGCGCCGTCAGCGAACCCAGCCCCAGCGCAACCACCAGGCCGACCACCGTCAGCGTCACTACCGTGATCGGTCGACGATCGGGACCTGGCTCGATCACCGGTGGCGGAATTCGGCGGACCTCGTAGGGGATGGTCGGGGCGCCGGCCGGCATGTCCCACGTCAGCGCGGCCAGAGCGTTGATGACGCCGGCGCCGACGAGGTCGTCGACTCCCCCGCCGGGGTGGCGCGCGGTGGCGGTTATCCGGTTCATGATCTGAATCGGCGTCAGTTCCGGAAACCGCTGCCGCAGCAGCGCCGCCAGACCCGAGACATATGCCGCCGCAAAGGAAGTACCGGCGATGGGAACCGGACCCTCCTTGCCCTGCAGCGCGTTCACCGGCTCACCCCGGTCGCCCAGGGCCACGATGTTCTCCGCGGGCGCGGCTACGCCCACCCACGGTCCGTGCATCGAAAACGAACTCGGCACCCCGTTTTGGCCGATACCGCCGACGGTCAGCACCAACGGTGCGTACCACGCCGGCGTCACTATCGTCTGCACCTTGTTCCAGCCGCGCGGGTCGTTAGGCGTGGAGGCGTCGGGCAGTGGGTTCTGTGCGCAGTCGCCGCCGGCGTTGCCGGCGGCGACCACGATCACCGCGCCTTTGACGTTGACCGCGTAATTGATGGCCGCACCCAGTGTCGCCTCATCGATGGGCCGGCTCACCTTGTAGCAGGCCGCTTCACTGATGTTGATCACGCCGGCGCCCAGATTGGCGGCGTGCACGACGGCGCGGGCCAGGCTGCGGATGGATCCGGCGGCCGGGGTCGCGTTGGGGTCGTTGGGGTTGGGTTGCGAGCCGACGGGTTCGAAGGCCTCCGAGGTCTGCCGCAACGAGAGCAGCCGCGCGTCGGGCGCGACGCCGATGAACCCGTCGGTGGGTGCGGGCCGGCCGGCGATGATCGATGCGGTGAGCGTGCCGTGGGCATCGCAGTCGGACAAGCCGTTGCCGGCCTGATCGACGAAATCGCCGCCGGGCTCGGCGGGTACGCGCGGTGACGCGTTGACACCGGTGTCGATGACAGCGACCGTCACACCGGCCCCGGTGGCGAACTTGTGCGCATCGGTCACCCCGAGATAGGCGTTGCTCCAAGGCGGGTCGTGAAAGCTGGAATCCGGCAAAACCGTGGGCGCCGAACACAACACACGCTGTTCGGTGGGCTGGTCGGGCCCGGTCACGTCGGGCGGCACCGCGCCCGGATCGATGGAGGGCGGGGTGATCGCCAGTGCGGGCGGGGCGGCTCCGGCGGTCAGCAACGCTAGCGCCACCGTCATCAGCAAGATCCGGTGCACCCCCGAATCACTCCGTTCATTTAGCGGCGTTGGCGTGCGTGTCACGTCTGCGTGCAGTTTAGACGTAACAAGTGCGTAAACGGAGTAGCTCCAGCAATCGAGTGTGCGTGCTGGGCGGGGCTGCAGCTCCGGCGGCGCCATGGGGTCACTTTCGAAGCCGCGGATGCACACTCAAGATGCACGCTCAAAGGGCTATCGGCACATGCTTTTCCGCGCACGCCTCGCCTACCGCCTTGACGACGTCCTCGGTCCGCAGCGTCTGCAGATCCTCGACGGTCACCGAGCCTTTGGCGCTGCGATGCTGGGCGGCCACCCGCGAATCCCGCAGCCGTTCGGCACGCTCGACCACGTTGCGGGCAAAGCGCCCGTTGTGCATGGCGTCGATGCCGTGCGCGCCGTCGGGTGCGGTGTAGGTCCTTAGCGTCGTACAGGCTTGGGCCAGCGCTTCGGCGGCCGCGGGCTCGATGACAGTGGCCCGCGGCTTGCCGTAGCGAACCGCGATTTCCACCAGCTCGCCCGGGCTGTAGGACTCGAACCGCAACTTGCGGTTGAACCGGCCGCCCAGACCCGGGTTGACGGTGAGGAACTCGTCGACTTCCTTCTCGTATCCCGCGCCGATGAAGCAGAAGTCGAACCGGTGCACCTCGAGCGCCACCAGCAACTGGTTGACGGCTTCCATGCCGATCATGTCCGGCCGGCCGTCTTGGTGTCGCTCCACCAGCGAATAGAACTCGTCCATGAACAGGATCCGGCCCAGGGAGCGATTGATGAGTTCGTTGGTCTTGGGTCCCGACGCCCCGATGTGTTCGCCACAGAAATCGGCGCGCTTGACTTCGATGATCTCGGGATGCCGGACGATCCCCAGCCCGGCGTAAATCTTCCCCAGTGCCTCGGCGGTGGTGGTCTTACCGGTGCCGGGCGGTCCCACCAGCAGCATGTGGTTGGTCTGGTTGGCCACCGGCAGCCCGGCCGCCAGCCGCAGCGCCCTAACCTCGATCTGGTCCTCGAGCTCGGCGACCGCGCGTTTGACCTCGGCCAGGCCGACCTGGTTATCCAGCAGCGCACGCCCGTCCTCCAGAAGTTCGGTGCGCCGCTCCTGATGCTCGGCCTCGGTGCGCTGCTGGGCGGAACGCTGAGTGCTCACATCCCACTTGTCGGTCCGAGTTGCGATCGTCTGCTCGTCGGTGATGACCAACTCCAGCGTGGAGTCGGCCAGCGCCTGTTTGGCCGGCGCGGTCAGCGCACCGTTGATGGTCGCCCTGGATAACCACACCTGCGCCTTGTGTTCTTCGCCGAGCTGGCGATGCGCCATGCCGCGCACATACGCCAAATCTGCTGCTATCAAAGGAAAGTCGTTCGGGTCGATGGCGGTGATCGTCATGTCGTTGCGGTCGCGGCGCGACTGCGTCGGACTCTGGTGTGCCGCGCGCACCTCGACCCGGTCGGTCCAGTCCAGCGCGACCCGCGACTGGCCGAGGTGCGCGGCAGCATGCGCGGCCAGCGCGCAGGTTGCCGCCGTCACCGCGGCCATGATGATGGCCTGCGGCGGTAGTACGGTCGCCGCCACCGAGATCACATCGGGCCAGCGCTGCGCGGCGAACATCAGATACGCCTCGATGTACTGCTGCCACTGGTGGTTCTCCCAGGTGTCCAACAGCACGGGATCCGCAAGCAGCCCTTGGGCTTTCTCGTACTGTCGATCGTCGATTAGGGCGCTGGCCAGTGCCAGGCCGGCGTGGGACGACTCGGTCACCGAGATCGACAGGTACGGCCCGGCCTTGATGGGGGCGGAGAGGCGTACGCCGAGCCGGTTGGTCTCCCGGTGTAGCCGGTTGCCGTAGGCGTAGAGCTGTTGCACCGTCGACAATGTTTCGTCGCCCGCGGCGATCCGGCCGAGCCAGGCGTCGGCCATCGACGGGTCGATTTCGGTGGCTTCCCGAAATTGCCCCCCCGCCGCGGCAATATCCTTGTCCAACAACGTCATTGCCTGATCGAACCGCTTGCGTGCGGCGGCCGTTGTCGTGCTGCCAGCCATCATGGCGTATCCACCGTTTCCAGTTCGGCGCTGCGCAGAGACACCGGTTCCGACGAGACGTAGCGGTTCTCGGCGCGGAACAATTCCACCTCGACCGTGTGTACCTGGCCGGCCGCTGTCACTTCAATGGTGGCCGGACCCTTCTGGGTGACAACGACATTGGCGCCACCCCGGTACGGCGTGTCCGGATCACCCACGGAGATCAGCGTATTCGGGCGCGGCGCCGGGGTGAGCGTGCCGTCGACGATGCTGACCGTGGTCCCCGATACCGGCTTGGCCTGGTCGCTGACCGCAATGTCGGGCATCCGAACGCTGGCCCACCGCTGCAGGTTTCGGGTATGCACGGTGACCCGCTCCCCCGCCCCGGCCAGCCGCACCACGATCCGTTTGGCCAGCGAGTCGTCGGCGGCGATGTGCACACGGCTGAATTCGCCCGGATCATCCAGCGGCAGCATCAGCCGGTTCCCGCCACCGACCTTGCCGAGCAACACACCCGACGGCCCGATCGGTACGACGAGCGGACCCGTCAGCGATCCACGCCGGATGCCGCGCAGCGCCGGCCGCGGACCACACAGATTGGCCGCGACGGCCTGGGCCTGCTCGCCGGGCAACGTCTGCAGCATGGTGCTCGGGGGCGCGGTCGGTGGCTGCCCGCTGCGCACCGTCAGCGTGGCCGCTGCCGTGCCGTCACCGAAAAGCGTGGTGTTCTGGGTGATTCCGTCGGCCCGCATGGACCAGGCCTGGGCCAGCTTTTCGCCGGTGATATTGCCGGGCCTATACCAGTAGGTGGTCAGCCAGCCGCCGTCCCCGCGCACCGAGCGCCAGCGCCGATTCAGTACTTGCAGGGCCGAACGCCCCAGCCTGCGCTCCATCTCGACGATGTCGGTCGCGGTCGCCACCTTCGCCCGGATGCCCTGCTGCCGCATTGCCGAACAGATCCGCTGCGCGGCCGCCAGGGCCGCGGTGCCGACCGAGGCGCGGCCCTGCAGCGCTTCGGCATTCTCGAGAGCACAGATTCGCACGACGAGCCAGGTTTCACGCTGACCTGCATACGGTGGGGTGCCGATCAGCGTGTCGTACACGCGCGGGTAGTCGCCCGTGCTGCGGCGGCGCGCGCCCGCACTGACCACGCTGAGCGATTCCACTTGCAGCCCAAGGCTTTGCCGCAACAGCGCCTGCAAATCCGTGAGGTCGAAGGCGTTCTCGGTGACGGTGGTGGTCGATCCGGTGAACAACGTCGGCGTGTGGGCCTTTCCGAGCAGTTGCACCGCGGCCACGGCCACGCCGTCCTGAAAGCGGACCCCGCCGCCGGCGCGGTCGTTGGCCACCGTGCGGGGCTCGGTCCACTCGATCGGCTGGTTGCGACGCAGCCACAGATTCAGCCACGACCACAGCGGCTGGCCCCGCCACCGAATGACGCCGCACACCATCCCCACCGCCAAACCGGTTGCGGCACCGAAGTATCCGCCGATCGCCCAGCCCGTCAGCACGGATACGAAGATGCCGACGATGATCGCCAGCCGGGTCGGGGCGCTCATCGGTGCCGCCGCGCGCGAGCGATCAACGACGCCACCGCGATCGCTGCCAGCACGACGCCGGCGAACGCGATGGCGATGGCGCGGGCGCGGTGATCCGGCGGTGGCGGCGGCGCGGCCGGCGTAATGATCCGGTTGTGCGCTGACGGCGGAAGCCGTTCTCCCGCAGGCACATCGAACGTCAGCGCGGCCACCGGATCGACCACTCCGTAGCCGACCTGGTTGTCGACGCCGCGCGGCGGGTTGTGCGCCGTCTGCACGATCCGGTTGATGATCTGGTGTGCCGATAGGCCCGGATACTTGGCCCGCACCAAAGCGGCCACCCCGCTGACGTAGGCCGCCGAGAAGCTGGTGCCCCAGATCGGCATGTTCTTGTCGCCCGGGTGAATTGGCGGGTAGCCGTTGACCGGTCCCCCGGTTTGCGGCGACAACCCCATGATGCCGATGCCCGGAGCCGCGGCCGCCACCCACGGACCGGCCAGGCTCTTGGCCAGCGGAGCACCCGTATTGTCCACCGCCCCAACCGATAACACGTAGTCGGAGAACCACGACGGCGACGAGACCGTTTTGACCTGATGCCAATCGCGGGAGTCTGCCGGGTTCAACGGATCGAACGACGGGTTTTGAGCGCAGCCATCCTCGCTGTCATTGCCCGCGGCGGCGACGATCAGGGCGTCTTTGACGGTGGCGGCATACCAGACGGCGGCGCCGATGGCCGCTTGGTCGAGTGGGTCAGCAGCCGAAACGCACGATGTGACACTGATGTTGATCACCTTGGCACCCATGTTGGCGGCGTGCACGATCGCGCTGGCGAGTGTCGTGATCGAACCGGCCTTCTTGCGCACCTCCGAGTCGCCCGGTCCGGGGTTGACCGGTTCGTATGCCCGCGAGGACTGGCGGATGGACATGATCACCGCGTGCGGCGCGACGCCGACGACGCCGTCGGGGGCGCCCGGCGGCAGCGGGGGTACCTCGGGATCGTCGGGCGCGCCGTTGCCCGGATCCCCTGGGCCATTGGATGGTTCGTCCGGTGGTGGAGGCGGCGGCGCCGGTTTGGTCTCGGTGATAGTCACCGGCGTGGGCGGCGGTGGGGGCGCCGCCGGCGGTGGCGGTCCGCCCGGCGGCGGTGGTGCCGAGTCGGTCGCCGGCGGGGCCGCCGGCGGCGGAAAGGCCGGGGCGCTGGGCATCGGTGCGGGCATCGGGCTGCCTTGCGGGGCCGCTCCGATCACCGAGGCCACGATGGTGCCATGGGCGTCGCAGTCCATCAGGCCGTCGCCGCCCATGATGTAGTCGCCGCCGGGGACCACCCGCAGCCGCGGACTGGGGTTGATCCCGGTGTCGATGACGGCCACCGGCACACCATTGCCGGTCGAGTACTGCCAGGCCTTGCTGATGTTGAGCATGGTGAAGCCGGGTGCGGTGACCGCCAGATTGGGATCGGCGACGGTGATGGTCCGCGCGCACATGTTGCTCTGCCGCATCGGCTGCTCTGCGGCCGGTCTGCCGTCCGCCGGTACCCGCGCGGGATCGATGCTGGGCGGCGGAATCGCCTGTGCCGCAGGAAGGCTCGCTAACATCGCCACGAGCGCGCTGGACAGGACCGTCGCGCAGATGCGCCGGAGTTGGGTCATCGCATGCGCACCCAGGTGAACAATCCACCTATCCAGGCCGCCAACGGAAGGGCGGCGATGATGGCCGCGATCTCCAGCCACTCGGCGGTCATCCGCACCAGCGGAGTGAACCTGGTAACCGGGACCAGCAGCGCCGCGATCAGGCCGGCGCCGCCGAAAGCGGCCAATGCCAACACGCCCCACACCAGCGGCTGGCCCGATGCCGCCGGTTCATGCCCGACGTATTTGACGACACCGACGCAGGCCGCCGCCGCCGCACCGCACACCAGCGCCACGGCCTGGCGCTTGTCGGCGAACGCACGGCCCCTGCTGACGAAGATCACCACGAACAGCCCGGCCAGGACGGCGGCCGCGGTACCGCGGTCGCGCCCCGGCATCAAAGTTGCCCACACCGCGGCGGGCAGTGCCAACCCGGCCGCCACGCAGATTCCGGTCAGTACGTGATTGGCCCGTACCGCTGCCGCTGCAATCTGCGCGCCGCGCGGGGTGGTGTCGGGATTGACGTCGTCTTCGGCACTTTCGGCCGCGTCGTTGACCGGCGACACCGCATCGACCGGCAGGCCGGCGCTGCGCCGGAACAAGTCCCGCCCGGTGATGGAGCCGAAGTACGGGGGCCGGATGCGGGCGACCCACAGTGCGATCGTCGGCGCCATAGTCAGCAACAGCAGCAGCGCAACCAGCGTGCACATCCCCAGCCACTGGGCCGGGATCGGCCACCACATCCTGGCCGCGGCGACGATGCCACCGAGTCCGCACAAGGTCACCACCGTCGACGCAACATTGACGTGCCGGCGCGTCGCCGCGGCCATGCCACACGTCAGCACGCCAACCGCGAGCGCGGTGATGAACAGGTGCGCGGCGCCAAGACGGCCCGGCGCGCCGGCGCCCAGGGCAACCGCCAGCAGCGGCACGGCCAGCCACCCGAATCCGTCCAGCATGTCGGTGCGCTGCGGCCACCAGCGCCACACCGCGACCGCGCCGCCGGCGGACAGCAAGCCAAGTGTTCCGGTCACCAGCGTGGGAGTCAGCGAGTCGACGGAGATGCGTTGGCGCACGGCAAGTCCCAGCACGGTCGCCCCGATCATGGTCAGGATCGCCAGCGCCGTGTGCGCGGCGGTCTGCACCGTGACCGGTTCGAAGAGCGACTTGGCGACCCGGGCCAGTCCGGTCGACAGCGACTCGTACTGCGGTTCGAACGACTCGCCCTGGGCCGCCGGCACCAGGGCCAAGGTGGCGCCGTCCTCGACGCCGAGTTCGTCGAGGGTCTTGGTGATGTCCAGGCGAACGCCGTTGGCCTTGTGCAGTTCGTAGCCGATGCCGGACTCGAGCCCGGCCAGGCCCCGGCGCTTCAGCTCGTCATTGAGCAGTTCGACGACGTTGTCGATGAAGACCTCGATCGGCACCGACGCCGGATAGACCTGCGAGACAAGGTGTTCGCCGCATACGACGGCGACGGCGCAGCGCGCCGGAAACGAGACCTTCGCCATTAATGCGGCCTGTCGGCATCCGGAATGTACTTGTCGGCCAGGATCGCGGTGATTTCGAAGAGCCGCAGCCGGGTCCTCTTCTTCAGCTCGTGGCGGGTGTCGATGATCCCGCCCTTGGCGAGATACGGGTCATACGGCATGAATTCGACGCTGGCACCGGACTGACCGAACCGCTCGGTCAGGTACGCGCGCGCATTCGGGTCGTACTTGTTGCGGCTGTCGTTCAGCACCACCATGCTGCGGGAGACCAATTCGTGGTATCCCATCGAACGCAGCAGATCGATCGCGCGCGTCACCGGAAGCGACGTGTCGGCGGTCAAGCCGGACACGAAAACCAGTGCGTCGCAGGAATCCAGGACGGCTTTCATCACCGGGTGCTCCAGGTCGTCGGAGGTGTCCACCACGATGACGGTGTGGGTGCGGCGCAGCCGTGAGAGCACTCCGGTGAACATCGACGGAACCAGCGGCCGGGGTTGGTCCGACACGCGGTTGCCGGCCAGCACATCGAGTCCAATGCTGTTCTGTCCCAAGTGTTCCCGGATATCCGCGTACCCCTGGACGTCGGTGTCGTTGAGGACGGCCGAGTAGTCACCCGGTGGGGATTCGTCGATGCGCCCGGCCAGCGTCCCGAAGCCGGGTGCCGCGTCGACGGCGACGATGTTGTCGGGCCGGCATTCCCGGAACGCCGCGCCGATGCATGCGGTCATGGTGGTCTTGCCGACGCCGCCCTTCCCGGAGACGACGCCGATGACGTACTGCTTGCGGATGTGGCGCCGGATGCGCTCCTGCAGTTCGCGGTAGTGCCGTTCGGCCGGCGATTCGCCCAGATTTATGGTGCGAAAGGACAAGCCGTAGATGACCTTTCGCCAACCGGCGCCTGGCGGAATCTTGCGTGGCGCAACCATATCCGAGATGCGCAGTGTTCCCGACACGGAATCCTGATGCTGGTGACGCGGGGCGTCCCGCTGCAACTGCATCGATCCGGCTTCTTCTAACACTTGTGGATACCTCTCGACTACACGACTTTTCGGTACGAATGCCATTCCTGGTCGGCGGGCAGACGCCGCAGCATGTGGTTGATCGCGGTGGCGATGTTGCTCTTGGTGCCGGGGGCGACGATCATCCACTTCTTCCCGGCCGATTGGACGTCCTCGGCGATGAGGCGCCCCTCCGGGATGTCGATAATGGTCACTGCGCTGCCGTCGATGTGTGTTCGCCGGCTTTGGCCCGTCGCCACTCCGGACTGAATGGCGATGATGGACGCCTGGGCCGATTGACCGGGATCTGTGGCGAGCCGCAGGGTGCGCAGCTGATCGGCGTCCAGCCGCTGATCGGCCAGGAAGGCGGCGAACCCCTCGTGGGTGGTGGCCGCCGCGCGCAGGGCGTCGGAGTCCAGAGTGACCGGCCGCAGCGGCGCCGCCGCGTTTTCACCGCACAGCCGCGCGATCTGCGCGTTGAGCACTGCGCTGGCGGCTCCTTCGGCGTTGGCGATTCCCGCGCCGCTGATGCGAATGAGATCCGCGGATCGTTCCAGCACCACCCACCACTGCGCGAACCTGGCCAACAGCACGCACGCCGGCTCCTCGTCTTCGGGTGTGCGGATCTGCAGCAACAGCGCGATGTCACGCCGAGACAGCACGGTCAGCCACTCCACCACGGTGCTGTCCACCGCGTCGGACTCGTCGATAACACCGGCTGCCTTCAGCTCGGCGGTCACGGGATGCGCCAACGCCAGGTGCTTCGGCTCGACGCTGGGCAGGAGCGGGCGCAGGCCCAACTCAGGGGCGATGGACTCGATGCCGGTGAGCACTTGCAGGGCCCAGAGCCCGTCGACGGTGGTGGTTAACACGTTGTCCTCAACATAGGCGGCGGGCGCACGCACAGCGTGCGCCCGCCAACCCTCTTCACAGGTTCTTCGCAGTCGTTACCCGAACAAGGTGCCCATCTGCGCATCGCACGCCTGGGCCATCTCGTCGACGCTGTGCACGGTGTGGGCGTGCCGGCTGACGGTCTGGATCAGGTCTTCCAGACCGTGCAGCATCTGCTGCTGCGCGTCGAAGAAGGCGGTCGCGCCGTGGCCTTGGAAGAAGTCGCCGAGCGCCTGGGTCATGTTGAGGACATCACTGTGGATCTCCATCAACTGCGCCGCTTGTGAGCCGACCTCGCCGGCGAAGCCGACGACGGCGCCGTGGTTGTAGACGATCTGATCTGCCATGACAGTGCTTCCTTACTGGATAGTTCTGATGGGATTGGGGCTTTAAACGGCCTGGGCGCCGCCGCCGAAGACACCGTTGAGGTTGTGGGCGGCATCGGCTTCGTGGTTTTCCATCAGGACCGCGGCCTGGCCGAGCCCATGTGCCAGCCGCTGGCCGCCGTTCATGATCTGCTGCAGATCGTGGTGGATCTGGCCGGCGGTGTTGAGGGACGTGGTGCCGGCATCGCCGGCCCATCCGGTGCCGCTGATGATGTTCTCGTGGCCACTGAGGTACTGATTGGCGATTGCAGCGGCCTCCTGCAGTCGCGTTTCAATGCGCTGCTGAGTGCTTCGCAGCAGTTCCGGAGTGACGATGGTCGCGTTTGCCATAATTTACGTCTCCCTCAATTAATTGCGCTTCCCGAGCCGGGATCTCGGTAAAGCTAGACCAGCCGCAGCCGCCTGTCACTTCACCCGTTCACCGGTCCGAATGGCACCCGAACAGGCCGTTTAGCCGTCACCACAGTTCAGCGCCTGTCAAACGGTAGCGGATGTGCGCGCGTGCTGCCGTGCGAGTTGCACCACACACGGAAGAGCCAGCAGATTGACAGCAGTTAGCTGGACTTCACAATGCGGCGGCGCCGTCGGCGCTGCCGTCGCCGTCGCTGTCGGTGAGCCGGATGTTCCAGCGGCCGTCGCCGTCGGTATCCACGTATCCGGTCACGCCGCCCTCCCCCGCACACAGCACGCGGTCGGCGACCCCGTCGCCGTCGGTGTCGAACAGCCGGTCGTCCGGGTGACCGCGGCCGTCGAAATCGACCAACGGACCGCCGGTGTGCTCGACTCCGTCGAGGCCGAACCAGCGCACCGAGCCGCGGTGGTCGACGGCCACCGCCCACGTCCCCGATCCGTCGTCGGTGAAGTAGCTTTCCGGGGTCCCGTCGTTGTCGAGGTCGAGAACGGCATGGTCGGCCATGCCGTCGCCGTCGAAGTCGGCCAGCGCGTCGTCGCGCATGCCGTCGCCGTCGAAATCCAAACCGATGGCGTCGAGCCGGCCGTCATGGTCCAGGTCGAGCTCGGGCGGGTGGTTCCAGATGGCCGCGGTCCCGTCGTCGCCGCCCATGCAGTACTCCACGACTGTTCAGACGCGGCGCTACGGCGAAGCGTTCCCCCGGGTTTTCCACCAGGCCAACAATTCGGCCTTCGCTTCCTCGTGGGTCAACGGCCCGCGGTCCAGCCGCAGCTCCTTCAGAAACCGCCACGCCTCGCCAACCTGCGGTCCGGCCGGAATGTCGAGCAGCGTCATGATCTCGTTGCCGTCCAGATCCGGGCGCACCCGGTCCAGGTCCTCCTGGGCGGCCAGCTCGGCGATGCGCTGTTCGAGCCGGTCGTAGTTGCCCCGCAGCCGCGCCGCGCGGCGCTGGTTGCGGGTGGTGCAGTCGGCGCGCACCAGCTTGTGCAGTCGTCCCAGCAGCGGCCCGGCGTCGGTGACGTAGCGGCGTACGGCCGAGTCGGTCCACTTCCCGTCGCCATAGCCGTGGAAGCGCAGATGCAGATACACCAGCTGCGACACGTCGTCGACCATCTGCTTGGAGTACTTCAGCGCCCGCATCCGCTTGCGGACCATCTTGGCGCCCACCACCTCGTGGTGGTGAAAACTCACCCCGCCGTTGGGCTCGTGCCGACGGGTGGCGGGCTTGCCGATGTCGTGCAGCAGCGCCGCCCAGCGCAACACCAGATCCGGGCCTCCCTCGGGAAGGGGGTCTTCGAGCGCGATCGCCTGGCGCAGCACGGTCAGCGAATGCTGGTAGACGTCCTTGTGCTGGTGGTGTTCGTCGATGGCCATCTGCATGCCGCCGATCTCGGGCAGCACCACCTGGCCCATCCCGGTCTGCACCAGCAGGTCGATCCCGGCGACCGGGTCGTCGCCCAGCAGCATCTTGTCCAGCTCGGCGGCCACCCGTTCGGCGCTGATGCGGGCCAGCTGCGGGGCCATCTCCTCGATTGCGGTGCGCACCCGCGGCGCAACGGTGAAGCCGAGCTGCGCGACGAAACGCGCGGCGCGCAGCATCCGCAGCGGGTCGTCGCCGAAAGACACCGACGGCGCCGACGGGGTGTCCAGCACCCGGGCGCGTAGCGCCACCAAACCGCCGAGGGGATCGAGGAATTCGCCGGGGCCGTTCGGTGTGACGCGCACCGCCATCGCGTTGACGGTGAAGTCGCGACGTACCAGGTCGTCGTCCAGGTTGTCGCCGAAGCGCACCTGCGGATTGCGTGACACCTGGTCGTAGGCGTCGGCGCGAAAGGTGGTGATCTCCAGCCGGTAGTCGTCCTTGCCGGCGCCGACGGTGCCGAATTGGATCCCGGTGTCCCACATCGCATCGGCGAACGGCCGCACGATCTTCTGCACCTGCTCGGGGCGCGCATCGGTGGTGAAGTCGAGATCTGGGCTGAGCCGGCCCAACAATGCGTCGCGCACCGAACCGCCGACCAGATACAGCTCGTGACCCGCGACGTCGAACGCCGCGCCCAGGTCACGCAGCACGGTGGCGTGCTGATGCAGGGTGACCGCGGCAGCGGTCAGCAGCTCGGCATCGTGGGCGGCATGAGACACGTTCGATCAGCCTAGTCGGGCGACGATGCGGGCCGGGACGGCCCGAGGAGAAGCCCGACAATCCAGCCCCGTCGGGCGACGATGCGGGCCGGGACGACCCGAGGAGGAGCCCGACAATTCAGCCCCGTCGGCGATTTGGCTCCGTCAACGCAGGCTCGGTACGCCGGCCACCCACCGGCCACCCACCTGCCAACCGGCGAGTACATCAGGAACACCCGCCCGTGCCAGCTAATATCGCTTGAGTGTCCGACGGCGAACAAGCCAAACCACGACGACGCCGCGGCCGGCGCCGCGGTCGTGGCGGCGCGGGTTCAGCCCAAAAACATACCGACACCCAACCGGCCGCGGACGCCGTTCCGGCAGCCGCCGCAACACCGGCCACCGTAAAGCCGCGCCGCGCACGCTCGCGCCGCGGGCCCGAACGGATGCGCACTGTGCACGAGACCTCGGCGGGGGGGCTGGTCATCGACGGTATCGACGGGCCGCGAGACGCCCAGGTCGCCGCGCTGATTGGGCGCGTAGACCGGCGCGGACGGATGCTGTGGTCGCTGCCCAAAGGCCACATCGAACAGGGCGAGACGGCCGAGCAAACCGCCATCCGTGAGGTCGCCGAAGAAACGGGTATTCGCGGCAGCGTGCTGGCCGCGCTGGGACGCATCGACTACTGGTTCGTCACCGACGGCCGCCGGGTGCACAAGACGGTGCACCACTATTTGATGCGCTTCCTGGGCGGCGAGCTGTCCGACGAGGATCTCGAGGTCGCCGAGGTGGCCTGGGTCCCCATCCACGAACTGCCCTCCCGGCTCGCCTACGCCGACGAGCGCCGACTCGCCGAGGTGGCCGACGAACTCATCGACAAGCTGCAGACCGACGGCCCGGCCGCACTTCCGCCGCTGCCGCCCAGCCAACCCCGCCGGCGCCCGCAGACGCATTCGCGCACGCGCCACGCAGAGGGGCCCGCATCGGGCCGGAAGAACGGTCACGGGCCGGGGTCGTGACCGGGCTGCGAGTTCGGTGGGCCGGTTTGTGGCGGCTGGCCGCAGTAATCGGCATGGTGGCCGGTTTCTCCGTAGTGTGCACCGCGCCGCACGCCGCGGCGGGTGAACCCACCGCGACCCCATTCGTCCAGGTCCGCATCGATCAGGTCACCCCCGACGTCGTCACCACCAGCAGCGAACCCGTCGTCACCGTGAGCGGCATGGTGACCAACATCGGCGACCGTCCGGTCCGCGACGTGATGGTCCGTCTCGAGCACGCCGCGGCGGTCACGTCGTCGGCGGCGCTGCGCACCTCGCTGGACGGCAGCACCGACCAGTACGAGGCAGCCGCCGACTTCCTCACCGTGGCGCCCGAACTGCAGCGCGGCCAGCAGGCCGGCTTCACCCTGTCGGCCCCGCTGCGCTCGCTGTCCAAGCCGTCGCTGGCCGTCGACCAGCCCGGTATTTACCCGGTTCTGGTCAACGTGAACGGAACACCGGACTACGGCGCGCCGGCCCGGCTGGACAACGCACGGTTCCTGCTGCCGGTGGTTGGGGTGCCGCCCGACAAGGCCGGCAGTTTCGACACCGCCGTCGCACCCGAAACGACGAAGCCGGTGTGGATCACCATGCTGTGGCCGCTGGCCGACAAGCCCCGGCTGGCCCCGGGTGTACCCGGCGGCACCATCCCGGTCCGACTGGTCGACGACGAGCTGGCCAACTCGCTGGCCAACGGCGGCCGGCTGGACACGCTGCTGGCCGCCGCCGAACTCGCCACCAGCCGCGATGTCGATCCGGACGGCGCCGTCGGGCGCGCGCTGTGCCTGGCCGTCGACCCCGATCTGCTGGTCACCGTCAACGCGATGACCGCCGGCTACGTCGTGTCCAACTCCCCCGACGGCACCGCTCAACTGCCGGGCACGCCCACCCACCCGGGCACCGGTCAGGCCGCGGCCGGCGTGTGGCTCAACCGGCTGCGCGCGCTGGCGCATCGCACCTGCGTGGCGCCGCTGCCGTATGCGCAGGCCGATCTGGACGCCCTGCAGCGGGTCAACGATCCGCGGCTCAGCGCGATCGCCACCCTCAGCACCAGCGACATAGTCGACCGCATCCTCGACGTCAGCTCTACCCGCGGCGCAACCCTGCTACCCGACGGCCCGCTGACCCTGCCCGCGGTCAACCTGCTCAGCGCCAACGACAGCATGGTCGCGATCGCGGCCGCCGACTACACCACCCAGGACCCCACCGACCCCGGCGCAGCCGGTCCGGACACCTCGCCGCGACGGCTGTCTCCGGAGCTGGTCCGCGTGCCATTCGACCCGGCCGTCGGCGCAGCGCTGGCCGCGGCGGGAACCAATCCGATCATGCCCACCTATCTGGACTCCTCCCTATCGGTCCGGATCACCCACGACTCGGCCACCGCGCGCCGCCAGGACGCCGTCGGCGCCATGATGTGGCGCAGTCTCACCCCCGACGCCGCGCCACGCACCCAGATCCTGATGCCGCCGGGCACCTGGAATCTGCAGGGCGACGACGCCCAGGTGATCCTGACCGCGCTGGCCACCACCATCCGGTCCGGCCTGGCGGTACCACGCCCGCTACCGGCGGTGATCGCCGACGGCAATGCCCGCACCGACCCACCCTCCCTGCCCGGTGACTATGACAGCGCGCGCGGCCGGTTCAGCGACGACGTCACCGCCCAGATCGCCGGCCAGAACGGCCGGCTGTGGAAGCTCACCTCGGCAATGACCGCCGACGAACGAACCGGCCTGACCGGGGTGCAGTACACCGCGCCGCTGCGCGAGGACATGCTGCGCGCGCTGAGCCAATCGGTGCCGCCGGACACCCGCAACGGGCTGGCCCAGCAGCGCCTGTCGGTCGTCGGCACCACGATCAACGACTTCTTCGGCGCGGTGACGATCGTCAACCCGGGCGGCTCCTACACCCTGGCCACCGAGCACAGTCCGCTCCCGCTGGCGCTACACAACGGCCTCGCCGTGCCGATCAAGGTCAAGCTGCAGGTCGACGCTCCGCCCGGGATGACGGTCACCGACGTGGGCCAGATCGAGCTGCCGCCGGGCTATCTGCCGCTGCGAGTACCGGTCGAAGTGAACTTCACCCAGCGAGTGGCCATCGACGTGGCGCTCAAGACGCCGGACGGTACGGCGCTGGGTGCGCCGGTGCGGCTGTCGGTGCACTCCAACGCCTACGGCAAGGTGCTGTTCGCGATCACGCTTTCGGCCGCGGCGGTGTTGGTGGCGCTGGCCGGGCGGCGGCTGTGGCACCGGTTCCGCGGCCAGCCCGACCGCGCCGACCTGGATCGCCCCGACCCGCCACACGCCCGCCACGCCGAGCAGCCCCGGCAGATCGAGAGTCGGGTCAGCGAAGAGCACCGCGTATGAAACCGGCTCCGCGGCGGGTGCAACCACAGCGCTCGCCGGCGGTCCGGATCCCCGCCCGGCCACCAGCACCCGTCGCACCGCAACGCAAGCCCGAGCTGTCCGACGCCGCGCTGGTGTCGCGGTCGTGGGGAATGGCGTTCGCGACGCTGATCAGCCGCCTCACCGGCTTCGCCCGGATCGTGCTGCTGGCCGCGATGCTGGGTGCGGCGCTGGCCAGTTCGTTCTCGGTGGCCAATCAGCTGCCCAACCTGGTCGCCGCGCTGGTCCTGGAGGCCACCTTCACCGCGATCTTCGTGCCGGTACTCGCCCGGGCCGAGCAGGACGACGCCGACGGCGGCGCGGCGTTCGTGCGCCGCCTGGTCACCCTGGCCACTACGCTGCTGCTGGCGGCGACGGCGCTGTCGGTGGTGGCCGCACCCCTGCTGGTGCGGTTGATGCTGGGCCGCAGCCCGCAGGTCAACGAGCCGCTGACCATCGCCTTCGCGTACCTGCTCCTGCCACAGGTGCTGGCGTATGGTTTGTCGTCGGTCTTGATGGCAATCCTGAACACTCGCAACGTATTCGGGCCGCCGGCGTGGGCACCGGTGGTCAACAACGTGGTCGCGATCGCGACGCTGGGTGTGTACCTGGCCGTGCCCGGCAAGCTGTCGATCGACCCGGTCGAGATGGGCAATCCCAAGCTGCTGGTGCTCGGAATCGGGACCACGTTGGGCGTGTTCGCGCAGACCGCGGTGCTGCTGGGCGCGATCGGCCGCGAACGCATCAGCCTGCGCCCGCTGTGGGGAATCGACCAGCGGCTCAAGCGATTCGGGGCGATGGCCGCCGCGATGGTGCTCTATGTGCTGATCAGCCAGGTGGGCCTGGTCATCGGCAACCAGATCGCCAGTACCGCAGCGGCTTCCGGCCCGGCGATCTACAACTACACCTGGCTGGTGCTGATGCTGCCGTTCGGCATGATCGGCGTGACCGTGCTCACGGTGGTGATGCCGCGGCTGAGCCGCAATGCCGCCGCCGACGACACCGCCGCCGTACTCGCCGACCTGTCGCTGGCCACCCGGCTCACCATGATCACCCTGATTCCGACGGTCGCGTTGATGACCGTCGGCGGGCGGGCGATCGGCAGCGCGCTGTTCGCCTACGGCCATTTCGGTGACGTCGACGCCGGATACCTGGGCGCCGCGATCGCGCTGTCGGCGTTCACGTTGATCCCCTACGCCCTGGTGCTGTTGCAGCTGCGGGTGTTCTACGCCCGGGAGCAACCGTGGACCCCGATCGTGATCATCGTCGTCATCACCGCCGTCAAGATCGCCGGCTCGGTGCTGGCGCCGCAGCTGACCAGCGACCACGAGCTGGTCGCCGGCTATCTCGGACTGGCCAACGGGCTGGGCTTTCTGGCCGGCGCGATCGTCGGCTACCTGCTGTTGCGTCGTGCGCTGCGCCCCAAAGGTGGCCAGCTGATCGGCGTCGCCGAGGTACGCACCATTCTGGTGACCACCGCCGCGTCGATGTTGGCCGGCCTGGTGGCCTACCTGGCCGACCGGCTGCTGGGCCTGAGCGCGCTGACGGCCCACGGCGGCGGGATGGGTTCGTTGCTGCGGCTGACGTTGCTGACGGTGATCATGGCGCCGATCCTGGTCGCGGTCATGCTGCGCGCGCAGGTACCCGAGGCGCGGGCGGCGCTGGCCGTAATCAACGCGCGCCTCGGCCGCCGGCGCCCATCCAGCAAGGCCGCTGTGGCAGACGGATCGTCTCGCGGGAACCCGGTCACGTACCCTGAGCAGAGAAATTCGTCCCTGCCGGGGGCAAACACGGTCCCGAAGCCGATCCGGCGCCGACCTCCGGTAGCCAGAGCCGGGATAGCGAAAGGACCGGAGGTGACCGACCGCCCACTGGACAGCGCTTCATCGCATTCCGGCCCTGAACAGCCACGGCCCGTTGCTGACGACTTCCAGCCCGACATTCCGCCGGACCGCGACCGGGGTCCGGCCTCGCGCACACCCGAGCAGCTCAACGGCGATCTGGCTCCCGACCCGCGCGGGCCCATCCCCTTCGACGCCCCCCGCGAGCGCGGACCCGAACCTCCCAGGGACGACGTCAGCCTGGTCCCCGGCGGCCGCATCGCCAACGGCCGCTACCGGCTGCTGATCAGCCATGGCGGCACCCCGCCGTTGCAGTTCTGGCAGGCGCTGGACACCGCGCTGGACCGGCAGGTGGCGCTCACCTTCGTCGACCCGGACGGCACTCTGCCCGACGACGTGTTGCAGGAAATCCTGTCCCGCACCCTGCGGCTCAGCCGGATCGACAAGCCCGGCATCGCGCGAGTCCTCGACGTCATGCACACCGGCTCCGGCGGCCTGGTCGTCGCCGAGTGGATTCGCGGCGGTTCGTTGCAGGAGGTCGCCGACACCTCCCCGTCGCCGCTGGGCGCCATCCGGGCCATGCAGTCGCTGGCCGCGGCCGCCGATGCCGCCCACCGGGCCGGCGTCGCCCTGTCGATCGACCATCCCAGCCGGGTGCGCGTGAGCATCGACGGCGACGTGGTGCTGGCCTACCCGGCGACCATGCCCGACGCCAACCCGCAGGACGACATCCGCGGTATCGGTGCCGCGCTGTATGCACTGCTGGTCAACCGCTGGCCGCTGCCGGAGTCCGGGACCCGCAGCGGCTTGGCGCCGGCCGAACGCGATGGCGCCGGCAACCCCGTCGAACCCACCGTCGTCGACCGCGACATCCCGTTCCAGATATCTGCGGTCGCGGTGCGCTCGGTTCAAGATGACGGCGGGATACGCAGCGCGTCCACGCTGCTGAACCTGCTGCAGCAGGCCACCGCCGTGGCCGACCGAACCGAAATCATCGGGCCGATTGACGAACCCCCGGCACCGGTGACTCCCCGCGAGCAATCCGTCCGCAACCCCGCGTTGTTCGGCAGCCGTCGTCGCAATCTGATCATCGGCATCAGCGCGGCCGCCGCGGTCATCCTGGTTGCACTGCTGGTCCTGGCGTCGGTCCTGAACAAGATGTTCGACCTGGGCAACGGCCTGAACAAAGACCAGCTCGGCCTCAACGCGCCCAGCTCGTCGACGTCGGGGTCGCCCGGCACCTCCGCGCCGGCCGGCAACGTCATCAAGCCCACCAAGGCAACCGTCTTCTCCCCCGACGGCGAAGCCGACAACCCCGCCGACGCCGGGAACGCAATCGACGGCAACCCGGGCAGCGTATGGCAGACCGACACCTACACCGACGCCGTCCCGTTCCCCAGCTTCAAGAACGGGGTGGGCCTGATGCTGCAGCTGCCCAAGCCGACCGTCGTCGGCGCCGTCAACATCGACATCTCCAGCACCGGAACAAAGGTGGAGATCCGCTCGTCGGCCAGCCCGAACCCGTCGAAGCTCAACGACACCACCGTGCTGACTCCGGCCACCGCCCTCAAGCCCGGGCACAACACCATCCCGGTCAAGTCCTCGTCGCAGACGTCGAATGTGCTGGTCTGGATTTCCACGCTGGGCACCACCGACGGCAAGAGCCGCGCCGACCTCTCCGAAATCACCGTTCAAGCAGCATCCTGAGCCTGCGTTCGGGTGAAGTGCCCGGCGGTGCCCGATTGGTTACTGTCCGGCGGTGGGTTTCGGGAGGGAACGCAGCGACGCGGAGTTACTGGCAGCCCATGTGGCCGGCGAACGCGACGCGTTCGGCCAGCTGTTCCTTCGTCATCACCGGCAGCTGTACCGCCTGGCCCGGCTGAGCAGCCGCAGCCGGGAAGACGCCGACGATGTGCTGCAAGAGGCCATGTTGTCGGCGCACCGCTACGCCGGTTCGTTTCGCCACGACGCGGCGGTGGGGAGCTGGCTGCACCGCATCGTGGTCAACGCCTGCCTGGACCGGCTGCGGCGGGTCAAGGCGCAACCGACCACGCCGCTCGAGGATGTCTATCCGGTTCCCGATCGCACTGCCCAGGTTGAGACGGCCATTCTGGTGCAACGGGCGCTGATGCGGCTGCCGGTCGAGCAGCGGGCGACCGTGGTCGCCGTCGACATGCAGGGCTATTCGATCGCCGACGCCGCGGTCCTCTTGGGAGTGCCCGAGGGCACGGTCAAAAGCCGGTGCGCTCGGGGCAGAGCCCGCCTGGCCCAGCTACTCGGTTACCTGAACACCGGCGCGGCCTGCACCTGACTTTTACCGATTCGGCGATCAGATCCGCCACACTGGGGCGGATGAGCGCAGCCGAAAACGAGCCCCCGCTGACGGCCGAGCTCCTGGCCGACCTACAGGCCGGACTGCTCGATGACGACACCGCCGCTCGCGTCCGCAACCAAATCCGCACCGACCCTCAAGCCGAAGCAACTCTGCGCGCCCTGCAGCAGGTGCGCCAAGATCTCGCCGCGCTAGACGAGAGTCCCGCGCCCGACCCGCCCCCCGACGTCACCGCACAGCTCTCCGCGGCGCTGCAGTCCTTCGATGCCGGCGCCGCCCACGCCGCCCGTCCCCGCATCCGCCCCGCCCGGGTCATCGCCGGGGTCGCCGGATTGGGCGCGGTGGCCGCGGCGATCGGCTTCGGCACCCGGGCGTTGCTCAACGAGCCGACGCCGACGGCACCGAGCGCACCCGCCACCGCACAACACATCACGGTGTCCACGCCGCCGCCCACCATCCCACTGTCACCGGCTGAGATCCTCGAACTGCTGCACCAACCGCCCGCCTACGGCCCGTTGAGCAGCCCCGCGCTGCGCGCGTCCTGCCTGAGCGGCCTGGGCTATCCCGCGGCCACTCAGGTGCTGGCCGCCCGGCCAGTCGACATCAACGCCCGTCCCGGAGTGCTGCTGGTAGTGCAGGGCGACACACCCGGTGACTTGGCCGTGTACGCGGTGGCGTTGAATTGCAGCGCCGCCGACACCGGCTTGTTGGCCAGCACCACGGTCCCCCGTTCGTAATGTGGTGCAAGATGCCGGCGGGAACACCCACGCCTACCCTGGCGTTCGTAGACGTACATCCCGCACCTGAAAGGCCCGCATGACCGCCGACTCCGCCGCCAAAGACACCGTCCACGAGGTAATCGTCATCGGGTCCGGGCCCGCCGGCTACACCGCCGCCCTCTACACCGCCCGCGCCCAGCTGGCGCCGCTGGTCTTCGAGGGAACCTCGTTCGGCGGCGCCCTGATGACCACCACCGAGGTGGAGAACTACCCGGGATTCCGCGACGGCATCACCGGTCCGGAGTTGATGGACCAGATGCGCGAGCAGGCGCTGCGGTTCGGCGCCGACCTGCGGATGGAAGACGTGGAGTCGGTATCGCTGGACGGGCCGATCAAATCGGTGGTCACCGCCGACGGCGAGACGCATCGCGCCCGCGCGGTCATCCTGGCGATGGGTGCCGCGGCCCGCTATCTGCACGTTCCCGGGGAGCAAGAGCTACTGGGGCGCGGCGTGAGTTCGTGTGCCACCTGTGACGGGTTCTTCTTCCGCGACCAGGACATCGCGGTGATCGGCGGCGGCGACTCGGCTATGGAGGAGGCCACCTTCCTGACCCGGTTTGCCCGCAGCGTGACGCTGGTGCACCGGCGCGAGGAGTTCCGCGCTTCCAAGATCATGCTCAACCGCGCCGAGGCCAACGAAAAGATCACCATCCTCACCAACAAGGCGGTGGTTGCGGTGGACGGTGACACCACCGTCACCGGATTGCGGCTGCGCGACAGGCTCACCGGCGAGGAAACCACCCTGCCGGTCACCGGTGTGTTCGTCGCCATCGGGCACGAACCCCGTTCGGAGTTGGTGCGCGACGTCATCGACGTCGACCCCGACGGGTACGTTCTGGTGCAAGGGCGCACCACCAGCACGTCGCTGGAAGGCGTATTCGCCGCGGGCGACCTGGTCGACCGGACCTACCGCCAGGCGGTGACGGCCGCGGGCAGTGGCTGTGCCGCGGCCATCGACGCCGAGCGCTGGCTGGCCGAACACGAAACATCCGGGGACGCCGACAGTACCGACACGTTGATTGGAGCACAGCGATGACCGAATCCGAAAAGCCCGGCGGCACAATCGAAGTTTCCGACGCCACGTTCTCCACTGACGTGTTGTCCAGCAATAAGCCTGTGCTGGTTGACTTTTGGGCAACGTGGTGCGGACCGTGCAAGATGGTTGCCCCCGTGCTCGAGGAGATCGCCGCCGAGCGCGGCGACAACCTCACCGTCGCCAAGCTCGACGTGGACGCCAACCCCGAAACCGCCCGCGACTTCCAGGTCGTCTCGATACCGACCATGATCTTGTTCAAGGACGGCCAGCCGGTGAAGCGCATCGTCGGAGCCAAGGGTAAGGCGGCGTTGCTGCGCGAGCTTTCCGACGTGGTTCCCAACCTCGGCTAGTCCTGGGGGCGCCGGATCAGGCTCGCGGTTAGCCTGGCGTTTTCCCGATATCGGCGAGGATCTGCGACAATACCGATTAGCTGTCGTGAATTTGGCAGCGAAGTCTGTGAGTCCCGGAGGGCCCTTGGTATGCCGAGTCCGCGCCGCGAAGAAGGCGACGCACTGCGCTGTGGTGACCGCAGCGCAGCTGTGACCGAGATCCGGGCCGCGCTGTCCGCACTGGGAATGCTGGACAATCCAGACGAGGACCTGAGCACCGGCCGGCACGTCGCCGTCGAGTTGTTCGATGACGAACTCGACCAGGCGGTTCGGGCCTTTCAGCAGCACCGCGGCCTGCTGGTGGACGGCATCGTCGGCGAAGCCACCTACCGCGCGTTGAAGGAAGCGTCCTACCGGCTGGGCGCCCGCACGCTGTATCACCAATTCGGGGCACCGCTCTACGGTGACGACGTGGCCACACTGCAGGCCCGCCTGCAAGACCTCGGCTTCTACACCGGGCTGGTCGACGGCCACTTCGGACTGCAGACCCACAACGCGCTGATGTCATACCAGCGCGAATACGGGCTGTCCGCCGACGGCATCTGTGGGCCAGAAACGTTGCGCTCCTTGTATTTTCTGAGTTCACGGGTCAGCGGCGGCTCGCCGCACGCGATTCGCGAGGAGGAGCTGGTCCGCAGCTCCGGGCCGAAACTTTCCGGTAAGCGGATCATTATCGATCCGGGCCGTGGCGGCAGCGACCACGGACTGATCACGCACGGGCCCGCCGGACCCATCAGCGAAGCAGACGTCTTGTGGGACTTGGCAAGTCGGCTCGAAGGCCGGATGACCGCTATCGGCATGGAGACCTTCCTGTCGCGGCCCACCAACCGCAGCCCGTCGGACGCCGAACGCGCGGCCACCGCCAACGCCGTCGGCGCCGACCTGATGATCAGCCTGCGCTGCGAAACCCAAACCAGCCCTTCGGCCAACGGCGTGGCCTCCTTCCATTTCGGCAACTCGCACGGCTCCGTCTCCACCATCGGCCGCAATTTGGCCGACTTCATTCAGCGAGAAGTGGTGGCACGCACCGGTTTGCGCGATTGCCGCGTTCACGGCCGGACGTGGGATCTGTTGCGGCTGACCAGAATGCCCACCGTTCAGGTCGACGTCGGCTACATCACCAACCCCCGCGATCGCGGAATGCTGGTATCCACGCAGACCCGTGACGCCATTGCGGAGGGCATCCTCGCCGCGGTCAAGCGGCTGTATCTGCTGGGCAAGAACGACCGCCCCACGGGCACATTCACTTTCGCCGAATTGCTGGCCCACGAGTTGTCGGTCGAACGCGCCAGCAGGCTCAGCGGTTCCTAATCTGCATCCCAATCTGCAGTAGCCCCGGCTTCGGTGGCCTGCAAGGTGTTACCGACCGACGATGCCGCGCCGACCGGTTGCTGCAGTTGAGCGTTCTCCAGCAGGCGCTCCAACGCGGCTTCGACTTCCGCCTTCCAGCCCAGCCCCTTATCCAGCTCCAGCCGCAGCCGCGGAAAGTACCGATGTGGCGCCACCACAACGAAACCCGCGTCGATCAAGAAGTCCGCGTCGATGATGCAGTGCTCGACCGAACAATCGCCGAGCGATTCCAACACCGGCCGAACGTCGAGGTCCGCCAGCGACGGATCCTGTAACTCGGTCGCGGCCGGGGTGCGGCCGAATGCTTCCAGCGCCCGCACACCGCGGCGGACCAACTCGTCGATGACCCGAGCGATCAGGCTGTGCGGCAGATCGTCGGTTGCTTGTCCGCGCTCGATCCCCATCGAAGTCAGCAACACCGCGTCCGCGGACACCGGTCCGGTCGGAAAGCGATGCGCACGGGGTACCGCGCGAGGCGGCGCGTAGAGCACATACCCCAAACACGGCGGCTCGACCTGGCTGCGCTCGTCGGGTACCGGTTTGGAAACCGCCCAAGCGACCTGCCCACAGGAGCCCCACTCCAGCATGACCATCGACAGCCACGCTTCCTTTTCGAATTCGGGATCGGCCAGGTGATCCTCTTTGCCAAGGGTCGCGGGATCGACCTCCCAGAAGACGCAGCGGCGCGCATGCTTGGGAAGCTGCTCAAAGGCTTCGAGCCGCAGCGCTGTGATACGAGCTGACACTAGTCTCCTGGCCTCCGTGCGGTACTGGAACCCGGATCTCCCCCAGGCTGATGTGCACCAGCAGCCTCTCTAGGATAGGAGAGTTGGTCGCGATCGGGCCAGTGTTGGACTAGCCACATTGCCGGCGGCCCCGCCGCGCCGCCGGACCCGGCCCCAGCGAAGTTTCCAAGCCGGTCTATCGGCCGCGCGACTCTCGAAATGACTTGATGCACACCGGGTCTCCGTCGGATCGCGATCCCGGTGGCAAACTTCTCGCCAACCAGGCGCCGTTGCAGTGTCACAGTGACGTAATTACAGCGTATGTCCGGTCGGGGCTTCGCCGAGCCGTTTCAGGACTTCCCCGCGGTCATCACTTCGATGATGCGTTGCAGATCGTCGACCGAGCCGAACTCCACCACGATCTTGCCCTTGCGTTTGCCAAGGCTGACCGTCACCCGGGTGTCGAACGCATTCGACAGTCGTTCGGCAACGTCTTGCAGGCCGGGCATCTGAATCGGCTTGCGCCGCGGCGCCGTCGGCGTGGCGGTTCCGCGATCGGCCTCGTGGTTAGCCAGCGTAACCGCCTCTTCGGTGGCGCGCACCGAAAGGCCTTCGGCGACAATGCGGCTGGCCAACTCCTCTTGTGCTTCAGCACCGGCTTCCAACGACAACAGTGCGCGGGCATGGCCGGCGGATAGAACCCCGGCGGCAACCCGGCGCTGGACCGGGATCGGCAGCTTGAGCAAGCGGATCATGTTGGTGATCAGCGGTCGCGACCGGCCGATGCGGGCGGCGAGTTCGTCGTGGGTGACCCCGAACTCGTCGAGCAGCTGTTGGTAGGCGGCCGCTTCTTCCAACGGGTTCAGCTGGACCCGGTGGATGTTCTCGAGCAGGGCGTCGCGCAGCAGGTTGTCATCGCCCGTCTCGCGAACGATGGCCGGGATGGTGGCCAAGCCCACTTCCTGCGCGGCCCGCCAACGCCGCTCCCCCATCACGATCTGATAGCGCGCTCCGCTTGCGGATCGCTCGGCCGCCCGCACCACGATCGGCTGCAAGAGCCCGAACTCGCGGATCGAGTGGACCAACTCCGAGAGTGCCTCTTCATCGAACACCTGGCGCGGTTGGCGCGGGTTGGCCTCGATATCGCCGGGCGCGATCTCGCGGTACACCGCGCCCATTGCGGTGGCATCGGGCAACGGGCCGCCGATTACGACGTCAGCGGCCGCGGCTCCCATCCGCGGGCCGAACGTCGCCGGGCCGTCACCCTCGGCCGGACCGGTAGGGATCAGCGAAGCCAGTCCCCTACCCAGCCCGCCCTTCCTGCTGCGCGACGGGTTCGTCATTGTTGTCCCCTCCCGGCTGGTCGATCGCGCTGAGCCAGTTCGCGGCTGGCGTCGAGATAGCTCATCGCGCCCCGCGAACCGGGATCGTAATCGATGATTGTCATGCTGTAGCCCGGCGCCTCGGATACCTTGACGCTGCGCGGAATCACGGTGCGCAGCACCTTGTCGCCGAAGTACCGGCGCACCTCCTCGGCCACCTGATCGGCGAGCTTCGTCCGGCCGTCGTACATGGTGAGGATGACGGTGGTGACGTCGAGTTGAGGATTGAGATGTGCCTTCACCATCTCGATGTTCCGCATCAGCTGTGACACACCCTCGAGCGCGTAGTACTCGCACTGGATGGGAATCAGCACCTCCGGAGCCGCCACCAACGCGTTGATGGTGAGCAGTCCCAGCGACGGCGGGCAGTCCACGAACACGTAGTCGAAGTCGAAGTTCTCCAGCTCGGCCAAGGCGGTGCGGAGGCGATTTTCGCGTGCGACCATGCTGACCAACTCGATCTCGGCGCCGGCCAGGTCGATCGTGGCCGGCACACAGAACAGCCGCTCGCTGTGCGGGCTGCGCCGCAACGCCTGCTGCAGCGAGACCTCGCCGAGGAGCACTTCGTACGACGACGGCGTCCCCGACTTCCGGTCGGTGATGCCCAGCGCGGTGCTCGCGTTGCCCTGTGGATCCAAGTCGATGACGAGCGTCTTGAGTCCCTGCACGGCAAGCGCGGCGGCCAGGTTCACCGCCGTGGTCGTCTTACCCACGCCGCCCTTCTGGTTCGCGACCGTGAAGACTCGCCGCTGCCGGGGCCGCTGCAACGGCTCATGGGTGGTGTGCAGGACCCGCATCGCACGTTCTGCGGCGGCCCCGATCGGGGTGTCCAATTCGGTCGATGTTTCACGTGAAACATTCACCGTGGGATTGTGCGCCGTCCCGCGCGCCGACGCCACTCCGCCCGGTGTCGGTGCAGTCACACGCGCCGACGGCTGCGCGGCCACCGCCGTTGGCGCGGGTGTCGAGGTGGTTCCCGCAACGACGGCCGGCGCATGGCCGGGGATGGGCGTGTGGCCGACGGCGACTGTCGCGGCGACAGCACCATGTATAGATGTCATGCCGTACCCCTGTTCCCCGACGGTGCCGGTTTGTGTCGCGTCTGCCTTCCGCGCCGGGCTACCACCACGGTTGCGGGAGGATGTAAATAGTTCGCGCCACATGTCACCACCCTGGCATCCACCGCCCCCGAAGCGGCCATCACACGCCGGTGTTCCCGGAGTTCGTCGGGAGCACGCTCCCCCTTGATCGCAAGCATTCGCCCGTCGTGCCTTAGCAACGGCATACTCCACTTCGTCACTTTGTCCAATGCGGCCACGGCCCGCGACACTGCGGCGTCTCTGCGACCGATCTGCTCCCGGACCCCGGGATCCTCGGCCCGACCGCGGACCACACCTACCGCCAGACCGAGTTCCGCGATCACCTCATGCAAGAACTCGCTGCGCCGCAGTAGCGGCTCCAACAGAACTATTCGGAGATCCGGTCGGGCGATCGCCAGAGGGATCCCGGGTAGCCCGGCGCCGCTGCCGATGTCCACCACAAGTTCGCCTTCGTCAAGCAGCTCGCCGATCGCGGCACAGTTCAATAGGTGGCGCTCCCACAGCCGGTCGACTTCCCGTGGCCCGAGAAGGCCGCGCTCTACCCCCGGCCCCGCCAACAACTCCGCGTATCGCCGTGCCGAATCGAGTCGCGGTCCGAACACCGCGGCAGCCGCGGCCGGCACGGCGGGGCCGTTATCGCCCACGCCCACCCGATCGCAACTTCCGCCATGTTTCACGTGAAACATCCTCCGCTCGTCCGGGCCCGCGACCCACGTGAACTACACAGCTGTAACTCCGCGTGACCTCTTCAGCCCTCGGTCACGGCCGGATCACAAGCTAGTCACGAAGGACGACTACGCGGCGCGACGGCTCGGCGCCCTCGCTCTCGCTGTGCACACCGGGCACCGCGGCAACCGCGTCATGGACGATCTTGCGCTCGAACGGCGTCATCGGCGACAGCTCCTCGCGCTCGCCGGTCTCGGCGACCCGCCGCGCCACCTTGTCGCCCAGGGCCGCGAGCTCCTCGCGCCGGCGGCGGCGCCAGCTCGCGATGTCGAGCATCAGCCTGCTGCGCACGCCGGTCTTCTGATGGACCGCCAATCGGGTGAGTTCCTGAAGCGCGTCCAGCACCTCTCCCCCACGGCCCACCAACTTGTTCAGGTCGTTACTGCCGTCAATGCTCACCACCGCACGACTGCCTTCGACATCCAGGTCGATGTCGCCGTCGAAGTCGAGCAGATCCAGCAGCTCTTCCAGATAGTCGCCGGCAATCTCGCCTTCGGCCACTAGCCGCTCTTCCAAGTCATCGCCCTCGTCCGAATCTGGCGCACCGGCATCGGCCGCGGCGGTATCGTCGCCGGCGTCCGGAGTCTGTGCGTCACCGGCGAGATCGTTCTTCAGTTCGGTGGTGTCGGCCTCGGTCATAGCTTTCTCCCCTCATCCACGGGTCGGTAAGTCGCGGTATTCGCGATGTTCTTCTGGGGCGCGGTACGGCTAGCCCCGGTAAGTCTGTGGCGCGCTGTTCAACGTTTGCGCTTCTTCGGTCGAGCTCCGGGCCGCGGTGTGCGGTTGACCGCACTGCTGTTACTCGCGCCCGGAGTCGGCTTTTCGGGATCGGTCGCCTGCGCTTCGGAATCGGCTGGGTCGGGTTGGGCTTCGCCGTCGCTCTCCGCTACGGAGCCATTGCCGCTCGCCGGTGCCGGCTTGGTGGTCCGCTTCGGCTTAGCACCCGGGGCCGGCGCGTTGGCCGCCCGGCGCTGGATGGCTTCCTGCTTCTTGGCTTCTTCCTCTTTTTCGATCATGCCGAACACGTAGTGCTGCTGACCGAACGTCCAGATGTTGTTGGAGAACCAGTACAGGATGATCGCCAGCGGCAGGAACGGACCGCCGACCACGACGCCCAGCGGGAAGACGTAGAGCGCCAGCTTGTTCATCATCGCGGTCTGCGGATTGGCCGCCGCCTCCGGACTCTGCCGGGCGATCGACGCACGACTGTTGAAGTAGGTCGCGATGCCCGCCAGAATCATCACCGGCACCCCGACCGCGATCACCGCGGGCCGACTGAAGTCGATGAAGGCGTCCAGTCCACCGCGCTGCGTCATCGAGGCACCAATCGGCGCCCCGAACAAGTTGGCGTCCAGGAAGTGGCCCACATCGGTCGGCGTGAATGCGTAGTTACCCGTGAGGCGGTTCTGCACCACCGACAGCTGCTGCTGACCGATGCCGCCCGTGGTTCGGTTGAACGAACGCAATACGTGATACAGCCCGAGGAACACCGGGATCTGCGCAAGCATCGGCAGGCACCCGAGGATGGGATTGAAGCCGTGTTCGCGCTGCAGCTTCTGCATCTCGAGCGCCATGCGCTGACGGTCCTTGCCGTACTTCTTCTGCAGGGCCTTGATTTGCGGTTGCAGTTCCTGCATCTGCCGCGTGGTGCGGATCTGACGCACGAACGGCTTGTACAGCAGCGCCCGCAGGGTGAAGACGAGGAACATCACCGACAGCGCCCAGGCGAAGAAATTCGACGGCCCCAGCAGCAGCGCAAACAGCTTGTACCAAAGCAGCATGATCCACGACACCGGGTAGTACACGAAGTCAAGGCTGAAAAAATCAAACAAGAGACTTGCTCTCCCCTCGCAACGCTGGGCTGCCCCAGCTGGCGTCTTCACAGTCGTCCCGGCCCGTAACGGTCCCGTCGGCGTGCTCGCCGGCGCGCTCGTCGGCCCGCTCGTCGGCCCGCTCGTCGGCCCGGCATTCATGGCGCTCCGGTATCGGGTCCCATCCTCCCCGATGCCACGGTCCGCACTTGCCGAGCCGGACTACGGTCAGCCAGCTCCCCCGGATCAACCCGTATTCGGTGAGGGCATCGACGGCGTACTGACTACAGGTCGGAATGAAGCGGCAGGATGCCGGGCGCAGCGGTGAGATCATGTGCCGGTACAGCTGGATCACAAAGATCAACCCACGCGCGATCTTGCGGCCGGCGGCCCGGACCACACTCCCAGGGTTTCCCGCCGAGGCCGTCACCGCTCGCTGCCCGCCAGTTCGAAGGCGCGCCGCAAGCCGCTTCGTAGTTGTTGTTCCAGCCACGCCGAGGACACGTGCCGGCTGCTGGGCAGCGCGCGAATCACCACCTGGTCGCGCGGATGCAGAGAATCCAACATCGGCCGGGCAACGTGGCGCAGCCGGCGAGCCACCCGATGGCGTTCGACGGCGGACCCCACCGGCTTGGCGATGATCAGACCGACTCGCGGACCGCGACCCTTGTTGAGGCTTTCCTCGCGCTCGCTGCCGCGCCGGACATGGACGATGACGTCAGGTTGCACCGTGCGCATCCCGTACTTCACCGTCGCATCAAACTCGGTGGACCGCCGCATGCGGTTGCGTGCACAAAGCACCGCTAAGAAACCCGTGTTGCGATCAGGCAGTTAAAGCGCGGCGACCCTTGCGGCGCCGACCGGAGACGATGGCCCGCCCGGCACGCGTGCGCATCCGCAACCGAAAACCATGAACGCGGGCTCGGCGCCGGTTGTTCGGCTGGAAGGTCCGCTTGCCCTTGGCCACGACGTTCTCCTTGGTGTGTCTGGCATTACCATCCGGCCGGCGCTTACGCTTGGCAACTCGTCGGTCGGAGGTGGTCTCGCAAACTGGCCGGCGCGGTCCCCGGATAACTTCACCCGGGTCGCAGCCGCATCGCCGACTTTCGGGCGACTGTTTGAGGGTACTGACGAGGCTTGTCCTGGTCAAACCTCGCCCACATCAAGACCCTTAGGCGCGCAACGAAAAAGAACCCAGCCGAATACAAAACAACGGTTGGCAGCCGCACCGAAAACTGTTAGCTTCGGGCGGGTGTAGTTTGCAAGCCGCTTCGAATTTGGATCGGCTGTCGACAATGAAGCGAGGATGGCGGATCGACTAGCTGCCCAGACAACCCGGTGGTTGTCTCCAGCCACGGAGATCGCGAGCCGTTGCCGGTAGGCTGCGGCACGTTTTCCGACCGACCCTTTCCACATCTGTGGATAACCATGTGGACAGTTGCTTCGTCGTCGTCGAGCGAGAAATCAGGGAGATGCGTCGTTGACCGATGACCCCGGTTCCGCTTTTGCCACAGTGTGGGGCGCGGTCGTCTCCGAACTCAACGGGGAGTCCACCAACGGCGCCACCCTGGCCAATCCGCTGACTCCTCAGCAAAGAGCATGGCTCAACCTCGTCCAGCCGCTCACGATCGTCGAGGGGTTTGCTCTGCTGTCGGTGCCCAGCAGCTTCGTGCAAAACGAAATCGAACGTCATCTGCGCACCCCGATCACCGATGCACTCAGCCGCCGGCTCGGCCATCAGATTCAGCTCGGGGTGCGCATCGCTCCACCCCAATCCGACGACGACAGCGCGCCCGCCCAAGACAGCAACTTCGCCCCGTCGGACACCTTCACCGCACCCGACACCTTCTCCCCGGCCGACGAGAACGGATCCGACCGGGATACCGACGAAGCCGACGAGCACGGCGGTCAGTCGGCTTGGCCGACGTACTTCACCGAGCGGCCATCGAGCACCGACTCCGCGGCCGCCGGCGGCACCAGCCTGAACCGTCGCTACACCTTCGACACCTTCGTCATCGGCGCCTCCAACCGGTTCGCGCACGCGGCTACTCTGGCCATCGCCGAAGCGCCGGCGCGTGCGTACAACCCTCTTTTCATCTGGGGTGAATCGGGACTGGGCAAGACGCATCTGTTGCACGCGGCGGGTAATTACGCCCAGCGACTGTTTCCGGGCATGCGGGTCAAGTACGTCTCCACCGAGGAATTCACCAACGACTTCATCAACTCACTGCGCGACGATCGCAAGGTCGCCTTCAAGCGCAGCTACCGCGACGTCGACGTGCTGCTGGTCGATGACATTCAGTTCATCGAAGGCAAGGAAGGTATCCAGGAGGAGTTCTTCCATACCTTCAATACGTTGCACAACGCCAACAAGCAGATCGTCATCTCCTCAGACCGCCCGCCCAAACAGCTCGCCACCCTCGAGGACCGGCTGCGCACCCGCTTCGAGTGGGGGCTGATCACCGATGTGCAGCCGCCGGAGCTGGAGACGCGCATCGCCATCCTGCGCAAGAAAGCACAGATGGAACGGCTCGCGGTGCCCGACGATGTCTTGGAACTCATCGCGTCCAGCATCGAACGCAACATCCGCGAACTCGAGGGTGCCCTCATCCGGGTCACCGCCTTCGCGTCGCTGAACAAGACGCCGATCGACAAGGCGCTGGCCGAGATCGTGTTGCGCGACCTGATCGCCGACGCGAGCACGATGCAGATCAGCTCGGCGACCATCATGGCTGCCACCGCCGAATACTTCGACACCACTGTCGAAGAGTTACGCGGCCCCGGCAAGACCCGGGCGCTGGCCCAGTCGCGACAGATCGCCATGTATTTGTGCCGCGAGCTCACTGATCTCTCGCTGCCCAAGATCGGCCAGGCCTTCGGCCGCGATCACACCACGGTCATGTACGCCCAGCGCAAGATCCTGTCCGAGATGGCCGAGCGTCGTGAGGTCTTCGATCACGTCAAAGAGCTGACCACTCGCATCCGGCAGCGCTCCAAGCGCTGACTCGCACATCTTCCCGCGCACCGGCGCACCTCCCCGCGCACTTTTTCCAAAAAACTTCTCTCCCGTATGTCACACCAGCCACACGGCCGCGTTGTGCGCAGCCCTGTGTACAGAGCGCGCAGAATCCCGTGGAAGCTTTGCCCTTCCGTGCACACATCTGATTCATCCCCAGCGGCCCAACACGCACCACACAACTGTCCCGGCCGTCATCCACAACCCCGTCTGGTCACCTAGCAGCGCCGAGAGGCGCCTGTCCCCAGAATCCACACCCCTTAATACTGTTATTGAGATCTCTTCGTTGTTTCTTCTTTGCAAAACAGCGTTGGGGACACCGCACGCACAGTGCGTTTAGTGAGCCCGCCTGACGGTGCTTGTCAGGGTGAGTGATTAGCTTTCAACTTGGCGCGAGAAGCTCTACGGTTGGTGTTCGACTGCCGTTACGGTCGTCGATGCGCTGGCGGGGGCGCTTGCCAATCGCCTTGACGGATTTCGAACTCACTGTTAGGTGAAGGGACGCAATGGACGCGGCTACGACCCGAGCTGGTCTCACCGACTTGAAGTTTCGTTTGGTGCGAGAGTCCTTTGCCGATGCGGTGTCGTGGGTGGCAAAGAATCTGCCCACCAGGCCCGCGGTGCCGGTGCTCTCCGGGGTGCTGCTGACCGGTTCGGACGAGGGCCTGACGATTTCCGGCTTCGACTACGAGGTGTCGGCAGAAGTACAGGTTCCTGCCGAAATCGCTTCTCCGGGAAGTGTTTTGGTGTCCGGACGGTTGTTGTCAGACATCACTCGGGCGCTGCCCAACAAACCCGTCGACTTCTACGTTGACGGCAACCGGGTCGCCTTGACCTGCGGCAGCGCCCGGTTTTCGCTGCCGACGATGGCCGTTGAGGATTACCCGACGCTGCCCTCGCTGCCCGAGGAGACCGGGTCGTTGCCGGCGGAGTTGTTCGCCGAGGCGATCGGCCAGGTCGCCATCGCGGCGGGGCGCGACGACACGTTGCCCATGCTGACCGGCATTCGTGTCGAAATATCCGGGGAGACAGTGGTTTTGGCGGCCACCGACAGATTCCGGCTGGCGGTCCGCGAGCTGACCTGGACCGCGTTGTCGCCCGACATCGAGGCCTCGGTTCTGGTGCCGGCCAAGACACTGGCCGAAGCGGCCAAAGCCGGTACCGACGGCGGCGACGTTCGGTTGTCCCTGGGATCTGGACCGGGCGTGGGCAAGGAAGGCCTGCTTGGCATCACCGGCAACGGCAAGCGCAGCACCACCCGGCTTCTCGACGCCGAATTCCCGAAGTTTCGCCAGTTGTTGCCGGCCGAACACACCGCGGTGGCCAGCATCGACGTCGCCCAGCTGACCGAAGCGATCAAGCTGGTTGCCCTGGTGGCCGACCGCGGCGCACAGGTGCGAATGGAGTTCGCCGACGGCATGCTGCGGTTGTCGGCCGGCGCCGACGATGTGGGGCGTGCCGAAGAGGACCTCGCGGTGGACTACGCCGGTGAACCGTTGACCATCGCGTTCAATCCCACGTATCTGACCGACGGGTTGGGCTCGCTGCATTCTGAGCGGGTGTCGTTCGGTTTCACGACTCCGGGCAAGCCGGCGTTGCTGCGCCCGGCGTCGGCCGAGGATTCGGTGCCGACCGGCAGCGGCCCGTTCCCGGCGGTGCCCACCGATTACGTTTATCTGTTGATGCCGGTTCGGTTGCCCGGATAGGTGTATGTCCGGCATTTAGGACTGCGCGATTTCCGGTCCTGGGCCCACGCCGACCTCGAACTCGCTCCGGGCCGGACGGTGTTTGTCGGCCGCAATGGCTTCGGTAAAACGAATCTGCTTGAGGCGCTGTGGTATTCGACGACATTGGGTTCGCATCGGGTTGGTACTGACGCGCCGTTGATTCGCGCGGGTGCCGAGCGCGCGGTCATCTCGACCATCGTTGTCAACGAGGGTCGCGAATGCGCGGTCGACCTGGAGATTGCGGCGGGGCGGGCGAACAAGGCCCGGCTGAACCGGTCGCCGGTGCGCAGCACCCGTGAAGTGGTCGGGGTGCTGCGCGCGGTGCTGTTTGCTCCGGAAGATCTGGCATTGGTCCGCGGGGATCCCTCCGAGCGGCGCCGTTATCTCGACGATCTGGCGACGGTGCGCCGCCCGACGATTGCCGGGGTGCGCGCCGATTACGACAAGGTGCTGCGGCAGCGCACGGCCTTGCTGAAATCCGTGTCGGGCGCGCGTTACCGCGGTGATCGCGGTGCGTTGGACACCCTCGACGTGTGGGACAGCCGGTTGGCTCGGCACGGGGCCGAATTGATAGCCGCGCGTATCGATTTGGTGAATCAACTGGCGCCTGAAGTGGAGAAGGCCTACCAGGTGCTGGCACCGGAATCACGCGCGGCCGCCATCGGCTACCGCGCCAGCATGGACATCGCGGGCGCCGGAACCGACCGGGAACTGCTCGAAGCGGCGTTGTTGACCGCGCTGGCCGCCCGGCGGGAGGCGGAGCTGGAACGCGGGGTGTGCCTGGTCGGTCCGCATCGTGACGATCTGGAGTTACGGCTGGGTGATCAGCCCGCGAAAGGCTTTGCCAGCCATGGGGAATCCTGGTCCATGGCGGTGGCACTGCGGTTGGCGGCCTACGAGTTGTTACGCGCCGACGGCAGCGAGCCGGTGTTATTGCTCGACGATGTGTTCGCCGAACTGGACACCAAGCGTCGGCGTGCGCTGGCGACGGTCGCCGAATCCGCCGAGCAGGTATTGGTGACCGCCGCGGTATTAGAGGACATTCCCGAAGGCTGGGACGCGCGACGGGTGCACGTCGAGCTGCGCGACGGCGAATCCGGCCGGGTTTCGGAGGTGCAGGAATGACAGACAACGAAGACATCGGCCAGAACGAGGGCGAGGCGAACCAGCTGCGCGGCATCGATTTGGTGAAACGCACGCTGGAGGAGGCCCGCGCCGCAGCCCGGGCCCGGGGCATGGATGCCGGCCGCGGCCGCGCCGGACCCGGGGTACCGAGGCGCGTTGCGGGCCAGCGCCGCAGTTGGTCGGGGCCGGGGCCCGACGCTCGTGATCCCCAGCCCCTGGGCCGGCTGGCGCGGGATATGGCAAAAAAACGCGGCTGGTCCACGCAGGTCGCCGAGGGCATGGTGTTCGGCCAATGGGGATCGGTGGTCGGCCAGCAGATCGCCGACCATGCCACCCCGACCGCGCTCAACGACGGGGTGCTCAGTGTGACCGCCGAATCGACGGCGTGGGCCACGCAGTTGCGCATCATCCAAGCCCAGCTGCTGAGCCGCATCGCCGCCGCCGTCGGCAACGGTGTGGTCACGTCGCTGAAAATCACCGGTCCGGTCAGCCCGTCCTGGCGCAAAGGCCCGCGGCACATCGCCGGCCGGGGGCCTCGCGACACCTATGGATAGTGTGTTGAAACGGGTTGAACCGGCCCGAAACGAGGGACGTCTCAGAGCCACGAGGACGAATCAGAGCCGTTTCTCGAACGTCGGGACGCGACTTGAATGAAGAAATCAAGCGCACGGCGCAATCAGATAGGTGGAAACGCGCCCACAAAATCGGTGCTGACGGTCCCTCACGGTAGAGTGGTGTGATGCGACCGCTGCGGTGACTGAACCGCTCGCATGCAACCCCAAGGAGAGCATTCCGAACGTGGCTGCCCAAAAGAAGAAGGCACAAGACGAATACGGCGCTTCGGCGATCACCGTTCTTGAAGGCCTCGAGGCCGTCCGCAAACGCCCAGGCATGTACATCGGCTCTACCGGCGAGCGTGGTTTGCACCACCTCGTCTGGGAGGTGGTCGACAACTCGGTGGACGAGGCCATGGCCGGCTACGCCGACCGAGTCGATGTGCGACTACTGGACGACGGCAGCGTCGAAGTCGCCGACAACGGGCGAGGTATCCCGGTCGCCATGCATGCCACCGGTGCCCCCACCGTCGACGTGGTCATGACCCAACTGCACGCCGGCGGCAAGTTCGGCGGCGAGAACAGTGGCTACAACGTCAGTGGCGGTTTGCACGGCGTCGGGGTGTCGGTGGTGAACGCCCTGTCGACCAGGCTCGAGGTCGACATCAAACGCGACGGCCACGAGTGGTCGCAGTTCTATGACAAGGCGGTGCCCGGCACGCTCAAACAGGGTGAGGCCACCAAGAAGACCGGCACTACCATCCGGTTCTGGGCCGACCCCGACATCTTCGAGACCACCGAATACGACTTCGAGACCGTCGCGCGCCGGCTACAGGAAATGGCATTCCTGAACAAGGGCCTGACCATCAACCTCACCGACGAGCGGGTCGCCCAGGACGAGGTGGTCGACGAGGTCGTCAGCGATACCGCCGAGGCGCCCAAGTCCGCCGAGGAAAAGGCGGCCGAATCCAAAGGGCCGCACAAGGTTAAGCACCGCACCTTCCATTACCCGGGCGGGCTGATCGATTTCGTCAAACACATCAACCGGACAAAGAGCCCCATCCAGCAGAGTGTCGTCGCCTTCGAAGGCAAGGGCGAGGGGCACGAGGTCGAGATCGCAATGCAGTGGAACGGCGGCTATTCGGAGTCGGTGCACACCTTCGCCAACACCATCAACACCCACGAGGGCGGCACCCACGAAGAAGGGTTCCGCAGCGCGCTGACGTCGGTGGTGAACAAGTACGCCAAAGACAAGAAGCTGCTCAAGGAAAAAGACGCCAACCTCACCGGCGACGACATTCGTGAGGGCTTGGCGGCCGTCATCTCGGTCAAAGTCGCCGAACCGCAGTTCGAGGGCCAGACCAAGACCAAGCTGGGCAACACCGAGGTCAAGTCGTTCGTCCAGAAGGTCTGCAACGAGCAGCTGACGCACTGGTTCGAGGCCAACCCGTCGGAAGCCAAAACCGTTGTGAACAAGGCGGTTTCGTCGGCGCAGGCGCGTATCGCCGCCCGGAAGGCGCGAGAGTTGGTGCGCCGCAAGAGTGCTACCGATCTCGGCGGGCTGCCCGGCAAGCTGGCCGACTGCCGCTCCACCGATCCGCGCAAGTCGGAATTGTATGTGGTGGAAGGGGACTCGGCCGGTGGTTCGGCAAAGAGCGGTCGCGACTCGATGTTTCAGGCGATACTTCCGTTGCGCGGCAAGATCATCAACGTCGAGAAGGCCCGCATTGATCGGGTGCTGAAGAACACCGAAGTCCAGGCGATCATCACCGCCCTGGGCACCGGTATTCACGACGAGTTCGACATCAGCAAGCTGCGCTACCACAAGATCGTGCTGATGGCAGACGCCGACGTGGACGGCCAACACATCTCGACGCTGTTGTTGACGTTGTTGTTCCGGTTCATGCGCCCGCTCATCGAGAACGGGCACGTATTCCTGGCGCAGCCGCCGCTGTACAAACTGAAGTGGCAACGCACCGAACCGGAGTTCGCCTACTCCGACCGCGAACGCGACGGTCTGCTCGAGGCTGGACTGAAGTCGGGCAAGAAGATCAACAAAGAAGACGGCATTCAGCGCTACAAGGGTCTGGGCGAGATGGACGCAAAGGAGTTGTGGGAGACCACCATGGACCCGTCGGTGCGGGTGCTGCGGCAAGTCACCCTCGACGACGCCGCTTCGGCCGACGAGCTGTTCTCGATTCTGATGGGTGAGGACGTGGACGCGCGCCGCAGCTTTATCACCCGCAATGCCAAGGACGTTCGCTTCCTAGACGTTTAACCAGTCCGCCTTCGATCAAAACGAGGAATAGATGACTGACACGACGTTGCCGCCTGGTGACGACTCGGTCGACCGCATCGAGCCGGTCGACATCCAGCAGGAGATGCAGCGCAGCTACATCGATTACGCGATGAGCGTGATCGTCGGCCGAGCGTTGCCCGAGGTGCGCGACGGGCTCAAGCCGGTGCACCGCCGGGTGCTGTATGCCATGTACGACTCCGGCTTCCGCCCCGACCGCAGCCACGCCAAGTCGGCGCGCTCGGTCGCCGAGACCATGGGTAACTACCACCCGCACGGCGACGCGTCGATTTACGACACCTTGGTGCGCATGGCCCAACCGTGGTCGCTGCGTTATCCGTTGGTCGACGGGCAGGGCAACTTCGGCTCGCCGGGCAACGACCCGCCAGCCGCCATGCGGTACTGTCTGGCCGGAGATGCGTTGGTACGGTTGCCATTCGGGCGTTCAGTGCGGATCGGTGATGTTGTTCCGGGCGCGCGGCCGAATTCGGATAATGCCGTCGATTTCAAGGTCCTCGACCGGCACGGCGACCCCGTTGCGGTTGACCGCTTGTTCCATTCCGGCGAGCATCAGACCTATACGGTGCGTACGGCCGAAGGCTACGAGGTCACCGGCACCGCCAACCACCCGTTGCTATGCCTGGTCGACGTCGCCGGCGTACCGACGCTGCTGTGGAAGCTGATAGAGGAAATCCGCCCCGATGATCACGTGGTTGTTCAGCGGACCCCGCCAGTCGAGTTCGGTCCGGCAGACGTGCATGACGGCATGGAAGCGCTGCTGTTGGGAGCCTTCATCAGCGAGGGTTTCGTGTCCAACACACGTGCCGGGTTCAACAACCTCGACCCGGACTACTTCGACATGGTGGTCGCCGCATACGACGCGGTGGTCGGTGGCCGGCGCTACACGTCGTCTCGGACCATCGCCTCTGGTTCGACACTGTTCGAGCTCGATATTCACAATCTCACTGAATTGCAGAAGACGCGACTGCGTGACCTGAGTGGTCAACGGTCGGCCGACAAGTCAGTTCCAGAGTGGATGTGGCACGCCCCTGCCGCCATCAAGCGAGTGTTCTTACAGGCGCTCTTCGAGGGAGATGGATCCTGCTCTAGGCTGCCGCGCAACACGATTCAGATCTCGTACTCAACGCGCAGTAAGCAGTTGGCCGTCGACGTACAACAGATGCTGCTCGAATTCGGGGTGGTCTCGCGGCGCTATCTGCATGCCGTCGGCGAGTACAAGGTCGTCATCACCAATCGTGCGCAAGCTGAATTATTCGCCAGTCAAGTCGGTTTCGGCGGCGCCAAGCAAGCCAAGCTCACCACGATCCTGTCGTCCATGCCGCCATGCGCCGGCATGGACAGCGATCACGTCCCGGGGCTGGCCCGGTTTATCCGCCGGCATTGCGGCAGCCGGTGGGTCGATAAGGAATGGCTGCGAAAGCACAACATCGACCGCCTTTCGCGGTGGCGGCGCGACGGCGACGAAATCCTTTCGCACATAGCCGATCCGGATGTGCGTGCGATTGCGACCGACCTCACCGACGGCCGCTTCTATTACGCACGCGTCGCCTCGGTGACCGAAGCCGGCGTCCAGGCTGTCTACAGCTTGCGTGTCGACACCGACGATCACGCCTTCCTCACTAACGGATTTGTAAGCCACAACACCGAAGCGCGGCTGACTCCGCTAGCCATGGAGATGTTGCGCGAAATCGACGAGGAGACAGTCGATTTCATCCCGAACTACGACGGTCGGGTACAGGAGCCGACGGTACTGCCCAGCCGGTTCCCCAACCTGTTGGCCAATGGGTCCGGCGGGATCGCGGTCGGCATGGCCACCAACATCCCGCCGCACAACCTGCGCGAACTCGCCGAGGCGGTGTTCTGGGCGCTCGACAATTACGACGCCGACGAAGAAGCGACGCTGGCCGCGGTCATGGAGCGGGTCAAAGGCCCCGACTTCCCCACCTCTGGACTGATCGTCGGATCCCAGGGCATTTCCGATGCTTACAAGACCGGCCGCGGTTCCATCCGGATGCGCGGAGTCGTTGAAGTAGAAGAGGATTCACGCGGCCGCACCTCGCTGGTGATCACCGAGCTGCCGTATCAGGTCAATCACGACAACTTCATCACCTCGATCGCCGAGCAGGTTCGGGACGGCAAGCTGGCCGGCATCTCCAACATCGAGGACCAGTCCAGCGACCGGGTTGGCTTGCGCATCGTCGTCGAGATCAAGCGCGACGCGGTGGCAAAGGTGGTGCTGAACAACCTCTACAAGCACACCCAGCTGCAGACCAGCTTCGGCGCCAACATGCTGTCCATCGTCGACGGGGTGCCGCGCACGCTGCGCCTCGACCAGATGATCCGCTACTACGTCGAGCACCAACTCGACGTGATCGTCCGGCGCACCACCTACCGGTTGCGAAAGGCCAACGAGCGGGCCCACATTCTGCGCGGTCTAGTCAAAGCGCTCGACGCGCTCGACGAGGTCATCGCGTTGATTCGGGCTTCGGAAACCGTCGACATCGCCCGGCAAGGCTTGATCGAGCTGCTCGACATCGACGAGATCCAGGCCCAGGCCATCCTGGACATGCAGCTGCGGCGACTGGCCGCACTGGAGCGCCAGCGCATCGTCGACGACCTGGCCAAGATCGAGGCCGAGATCGCCGATCTGGAAGACATCCTCGCCAAGCCCGAGCGGCAGCGAAAGATCGTGCGCGACGAACTCGCCGAGATCGTCGAAAAGCACGGCGACGACCGTCGTACCCGGATCATCGCGGCCGACGGTGACGTCAGCGACGAGGACCTGATCGCCCGCGAGGACGTCGTCGTCACCATCACCGAGACCGGCTACGCCAAGCGGACCAAGACCGACCTGTACCGCAGCCAAAAACGCGGCGGTAAAGGTGTGCAGGGCGCCGGCCTCAAGCAGGACGACATCGTGCGGCACTTCTTCGTGTCCTCAACCCACGACTGGATCCTGTTCTTCACCACCCAGGGCCGGGTGTACCGGGCCAAGGCGTACGAGTTGCCCGAGGCGTCGCGCACCGCACGCGGCCAGCACGTCGCCAACCTGCTGGCCTTCCAGCCCGAGGAGCGCATCGCCCAGGTCATCCAGATCAAGAGTTACGAGGATGCGCCGTATCTGGTGCTGGCCACTCAGAACGGGTTGGTCAAGAAGTCCAAGCTGACCGACTTCGACTCCAACCGCTCCGGCGGCATCGTGGCGATCAACCTGCGCGACAACGACGAACTGGTGGGCGCAGTGCTGTGTTCCTCCGAAGAGGACCTGCTGCTGGTCTCGGCCAATGGCCAGTCCATCAGATTCTCGGCCACCGACGAGGCGCTGCGGCCGATGGGACGCGCCACCTCGGGCGTGCAGGGCATGCGGTTCAACGCCGACGACCGGCTGCTGTCGCTGAACGTGGTGCGCGAGGGCACCTATCTGCTGGTCGCCACGTCCGGGGGCTACGCCAAGCGCACCGCGATCGAGGAGTATCCGGTCCAGAACCGCGGCGGCAAGGGCGTGCTGACGGTCATGTACGACCGGCGGCGGGGCCGGCTCGTCGGCGCGTTGATCGTCGACGACGACAGCGAGCTGTACGCGATCACCTCTGGAGGCGGCGTCATCCGCACCGCGGCGCGCCAGGTCCGCAAGGCCGGACGGCAGACCAAGGGCGTCCGGTTGATGAACCTGGGCGAGGGCGACACCTTGTTAGCCATCGCACGCAATGCCGAGGAAAGCGGCGACGAAAGCGTGGACGGCGAGGACGAGTCGAGTAGCTAACCGGTGACAGGAAAACCCGGGCAACTAGACTCAGCCACTTGAGTACATACGTTAGGAGCCCGGGGTGACTTCACCGAACGAGGCGGGCGCCCCCAATCGGGGCGACAACCCGAATGGGGATGGCTCGGTCGATCGTGCCGGTGCGCACCGCGCCGCGACCGGGCCCGGCCGCATACCCGATGCCGCAGACTCACCGCCATGGCAGCGCGGTGGTGCCCGGCCGGCTCAACAACCGCAACGTCAAGCGGCCGATCCGCCCACCGACGTACGCCCGCCGTCGAGCATCGATGCCCGGCTGAACCGCTTCATTTCGGGCACGTCGACGCCGTCGGCCAGCCAACCACCACCACCGCCGGCCAAGGAGCCCGAGGCCCTGCCGGCGCGCGCCGAGAAACCGCCGGCTGAGGCGTATGCCAGCGAATTGCCCGATCTGTCCGGACCCACGCCGCGCCCGTCGGCACCGCGAAAGGCGGAGACGGCGACGGCATCGGGCGGGGGGCGAACCGCGACCGCCGAGGCCCGCGAGGGCCGCGAGTCGCGGGTGCAGGTGTCGTCGCGGCGGGCGCGGGGGCCGGTTCGGGCGAGCATGCAGATTCGGCGGATCGATCCGTGGAGCACGCTGAAGGTTTCGCTGTTGCTCTCGGTTGCGTTGTTCTTCGTCTGGATGATCGCGGTGGCGTTCCTTTACCTGGTGCTGGGCGGCATGGGTGTGTGGGCCAAGCTGAACAGCAACGTCGGCGACCTGCTGAACAACACCAGCGGCAGCAGCGGCGAACTGGTCTCCAGCGGCACCATATTCGGCGGGGCGGTGCTGATCGGATTGGTCAACATCGTGTTGATGACCGCGATGGCCACCATTGCGGCGTTCGTCTACAACCTGACGACCGATCTGATCGGCGGTATCGAAGTGACGCTGGCCGACCGCGACTAGCGTTGGATGCGTGGCGACCCGCAGCGCCCGGCTCCGCCGGGCTAGCGATCGCCACGGCGTTTTGGGGGTCGGGCGGCGATTGCGGTAATCTCGTCGCTCGGCGCAAGCCAGTACGGGCCTATAGCTCAGGCGGTTAGAGCGCTTCGCTGATAACGAAGAGGTCGGAGGTTCGAGTCCTCCTAGGCCCACGACCATGAACCCGTTGAGACGTCGCATCAAGATTGCATTGCCGCTGGCAGCGATCGCTGCGGTGGCGCTGGTAGTGCGATCGCGGCGCGACGTCGAAGTTTGGCACATGGCCGAAGATGCACCCTCGGATCCCATCGTGAATCACCAAGAGGGGCCTTAGCTCAGTTGGTAGAGCACCGCCTTTGCAAGGCGGGTGTCAGGGGTTCGATTCCCCTAGGCTCCACAAATTTTTCGTCGAGATTGCCGCCAGGGTCGTGGCTCAGCGAAAATCACAGCCGCCACGGCAATCTCGGCGCGAAAAACTCAAGGACGCGGCTGCACCTCGACGCTCGGCGGCAGCCGCGACGGGTCCTTACGAACCGAGCGCCGCACAATGCTGAAGGCGATGGCACCGCCGCCGACCACGGCAACGGCGGCCCCGGCGATCACCCACGGCCGCTTACTGCGGCGCTGCCTGCGGCGCGCATCCTGAATCACCTGCGGCAGGCTGGCCACCACTTCCTGCGCAGCGGCCAGCTCAGCGGCAATGCTGTCCTGGGCGGCCGCAATCTCGCGCGCCAGCCGGCCTTCGCGGTAGCGGCGGCGAAGCTCGGATGCGGTCGAGTGCGCGGATTGGACGCTGAGCCCGACCACGCCTCGGGTGACATCCACCGGTCCCACCGCCGAGTAGGTCAGGCCGCGGGTCAGTCGCTCCCGCGGGGTCAACCGGATTTCCGCCTTAGCGCTCATCTGCCGCCTTTCGCTTGCGTCAAGTACCTAGCACACCATAAAGACGCCGGCGTGCCTATGGTGCGAACGCCGCACCCGGTGTGGCCTCGCCCAGACGCAATGGCAGACTGTGATCCCGTGACTAACAGCCCCATTCAGACCGCAACCGCCACGCTGCACACCAATCGCGGAGACATCAAGGTCGCCCTGTTCGGAAACCACGCGCCCAAGACCGTCGCCAACTTCGTGGGCCTGGCGCAGGGCACCAAGGAGTACTCGACCCAGAACGCGTCGGGCAGCCCCTCGGGTCCGTTCTACGACGGCGCGGTCTTTCACCGGGTGATCCGGGGCTTCATGATTCAGGGTGGCGACCCGACCGGCACCGGCCGCGGCGGCCCGGGTTACAAGTTCGCCGACGAGTTCCACCCCGAGCTGCAGTTCGACCGGCCCTACCTGCTCGCGATGGCCAATGCGGGTCCGGGCACCAACGGCTCGCAGTTCTTCATCACCGTCGGCCCGACCCCACACCTGAACCGGCGCCACACCATTTTCGGTGAGGTCACCGACGCGGATTCGCAGCGTGTCGTCGACAGCATTTCCTCGACCGCCACCGACGGCAACGACCGCCCCACCGAGCCGGTGGTCATCGAGTCGATCACGATCTCCTAGACGAACCTCACCGCTTAGCACCGCCGGCGTAGCCGGCGTCGGTGAGGGCATCGAGCACTTGCAAGGGATCGGTACCCAGATCCCAGCGGGACAGGATGAACAGTCCCCCGCCCACCGTTTCGATCTCAAGCAAGCGCACCGTGCGCCCATGGCGGCGGAATTCGGTGATCCGGATGATCTTGATTTGACGCCGTTGCAATAACTGCGTCCGCAGCCACCCGCCGATGGCCAGACCATCGGGCGTAATTGCCAGCTTCGGTCGCGCGCGCCACGATGCGCCGGCAAACAAGATCAGACCCAGTGCGGCAATTCCGGCCAGCACGCGCCCGGGCGGGTCTGTGACTAGAGTCACAGCGGCGATAGCCATCACAACGCCGGCGGCGCCGCAACCAGCGATTCCCGCAGCAGGGGGCGCCCACTCAGTTTGCTGCATACGCTGTCTAGACCCTCCCACCACCGCGGATACAACTATCCACAGACGCTATCAACAGTGGGGATAAATCACACGCGTGTGATTGGGTGGCCCGAAGGTTGCTGGCTCAGTAACAATGCGACCCCAAGATGAATTCATTACGTCGGCGTCAACCGTCAGTGCCACCGCATCGTGAGCAACAATCCGGTGATCATGAAAGCGAACGCGATCGCGTAGTTCCACGGGCCGAGTTCGGCCATCCAGTGCAAGGCCGTCGGGGCATTGTTGCCGACGGCCGCCAGCTGGAACACCATCAGCCAGACCAGCCCGATCAACATCAGACCGATGAACAAAGCGACGAACCACACGCTCGAGGGTCCGGCCTTGACCTTCACCGGCGTGCGGCTGACCGCGCTAACGGTGAAATCACTCTTCTTACGGACCTTGGACTTCGGCATCTGCTACCTCTGGTTACGGTTGCTGCTGGCGGTATAGCTTGGCTACGAGACTAACCCAACCGGCCCGCCTACCAGGAAACGGAGACACCGTGCGCAACGCGGCGAACGACAAGCGCCGCTCGCCGTGGCGCTTCGGCGTCCCCCTGGTGTGCGTGCTGGCCGGGCTGCTGCTGGCCGCGACGCACGGGGTGTCCGGCGGTGCCGAAATCCGCCGCAGCGATGCACCGCGGCTGGTGGACCTGGTTCGTCAGGCGCAGTCGTCGGTCAGCCGCCTCAATGCCCAGCGCGAAGCGCTGACCAAGAAGATCGACGCCGCACACGGCCGGTCCTCGGACACCCAGTTGGCGGCCATGCTCAAGCGATCCGCCGAGCTGGCCGCCGAGGCGGACATGAATCCGGTGCACGGCCCCGGCCTGGTCGTGCGCCTGGAAGACGCACAACGCGACGCCAACGGCCGCTTCCCGCGCGACGCCTCCCCCGACGACCTCGTGGTGCACCAGCAGGACATCGACGGCGTCATCAATGCGTTGTGGAGCGCCGGTGCCGAGGCGATCCAGATGCAGGACCAGCGCATCATCGCCACGTCGGTGGTGCGTTGCGTCGGCAACACGCTATTGCTCAACGGCCGCACCTACAGCCCGCCTTACACGATTACCGCCATAGGTAACGCCGGCGCCATGCAAAGCGCACTCGCCGCGTCGCCACTGGTCACGCTCTACAAGCAGTACGTGGTCCGCTTCGGGCTCGGTTATCGCGAAGAGGTCAAGTCCGACGTGCAGATCGCCGGCCACTCCGAGCCCGTCCAGCTGCACTTCGCCAAGCCTGCGGGTCCCATCGGATACTAAGCGCGCTGATCCGTGACGGTACCCTGTCACGATGCGGATCCTCGTCGTCGACAACTACGACAGCTTCGTGTTCAACCTGGTGCAATACCTCGGCCAGCTGGGCGTCGAGGCCGAGGTGTGGCGCAACGACGACGACCGGCTCGCCGATGAGGCCGCCATCGCCACCCAGTTCGACGGCGTCCTGCTCAGCCCCGGTCCGGGCACACCGGAGCGTGCGGGTGCGTCGATCAACCTGGTCCGCGGCTGCGCGGAGGCGCGCACGCCACTGCTCGGGGTGTGCCTCGGACACCAGGCCATCGGGGTTGCGTTCGGTGCCACCGTGGACCGCGCGCCGGAGTTACTGCACGGCAAGACCAGCAGCGTCTATCACACGAATATCGGTGTGCTGCAAGGACTTCCGGATCCGTTCACGGCAACCCGCTACCATTCACTGACGATCCTGCCGGAGTCGCTACCGGCCGAACTCGAGGTCACCGCCCACACCCGCAGCGGTGTGATCATGGCCGTGCAGCACACCACGCTGCCCATCCACGGCGTCCAATTCCACCCCGAATCCATCCTCACCGAGGGCGGACACCGGATGCTGGCGAACTGGCTGGCGTACTGCGGATGGGCGCGCGACGACACCCTGGTGCGCCGGCTGGAAAACGAAGTCCTCACGGCGGTTCGGCCGCACATCCCGGCCTCGACGAGCCCGGCCGGGGCTACTGACCGAACTTCAGCGTGATAATGCCGTCGCGGTTCACGCCGGAACCGGCCGAGGGGCTCTGGTAGACGATCCGGTTGTGCTGGGAGCCGCCGGCGTCGACGTCGGCGCCCTTGTCCAGCACCCCGGTCCAGCCCAGCGCACGCAACCGCGGCTCGGCGTCGGTCCAGAACATGCCGGACAGGTCGGGCATCACGAACTGGTTGCCCTTGGACACCTGCAGCTCGATCACCGAATCGACCGGAACCGTAGTGCCGGCCGGCGGATTGGTGCCGATCACGTCGCCGGCCGGTTTGGGGCTGTCCACCGACGCCTGGCTGAACTTGGTGAAGCCGTAGACGTTGAGATTGTTCTGCGCCATCTCGACGGTCTGGCCCGCGACGTCGGGGATCTGCTTGGTCTCCGGTCCAGAGCCGACGATGATCGTGATCACGTTGGTGATCGCCGACGTCTGATTGGCCGGCGGGTTGGTGCCGATCACCTTGCCCGCCAGTTCCGGGGTCGACGGCGAATTGGCCTGCTTGAATTTGCCGAATCCCGCGGCGGTGAGCTTCTTGACGGCCTCGGCGTAGGTCAGTGACGAGACGTCGGGCAGCTCGCGCTGTTCGGGGCCGGTGGAGACGTTGATGGTGATCTCGTCGCCGGCGCCCACCGACGAGTTGGCGCCTGGGTCGGTGCCGATGACGTGGTCGGGCGGGATGGTCGAATCCGGCTTCTGCAGCGTCCGGGTTTTGAAGCCCCTGTTCTGCAGGGCGGCGATCGCGTCGGCGGACGCCTGCCCGCGCACGTCGGGCACCTGAATGTTGCGGGTGTTGCCGCCGAAGGTGTTGATGGCGATGAAGACGGCGACGGTCAGGACCGCCAAGACCGCGACGACGGCGACCCACCGGCCCACCGAACCGGCGTTGCGGTCGCGGCTGCCGACGTCGTACGGCTGCCGGGGCAGCGGGTCGGTGCGCGGGCCGCTGAGGCTTCCGCCCGACGACGACAACATCGAGCGCCGTTCGGCACCCGTGAGGACTTTGGGAGCCTCCGGGGGTTCGCCGCTATGCACTCGAATCAGGTCGGCGCGCATCTCCGCCGCGGTCTGGTAACGGTTCTCCGGGTTCTTGGCCAGCGCCTTGAGCACGACGGCGTCCAGATCGGCCGAGATGCCCTCGTGGCGTTCCGACGGCGGGATCGGGTCTTCCCGCACATGCTGGTAGGCGACCGACACCGGCGAATCACCGGTGAACGGCGGCTCACCGGTCAGAACCTCGTAGAGGACACAGCCCAGCGAATAGACGTCCGAACGCGCGTCTACCGGGTCGCCGCGGGCTTGCTCCGGGGACAGATATTGGGCCGTCCCGATAACCGCCGCCGTTTGGGTGACGCTGTTGCCGCTGTCGGCGATCGCGCGGGCGATGCCGAAATCCATCACCTTGACCGCGTTGGTGGTGCTGATCATGATGTTGGCCGGCTTGACGTCGCGGTGGATGATGCCGTTCTGGTGGCTGAAGTTCAGTGCCTGGCAGGCGTCGGCGATGACCTCGATCGCGCGTTTGGGCGGCATCGGGCCCTCGGTGTGCACGATGTCGCGCAAGGTGACGCCGTTGACGTATTCCATGACGATGTAGGGCAACGGCCCGGCCGGCGTCTCGGCTTCGCCGGTGTCGTAGACCGCCACGATCGCCGGGTGATTCAAGGCTGCGGCGTTCTGCGCCTCACGCCGAAAGCGCAGGTAGAAGCTCGGATCACGGGCCAAGTCGGCACGCAGCACTTTGACCGCGACATCGCGGTGCAGCCGCTGGTCGCGGGCGAGGTGAACTTCGGACATGCCCCCGAAACCGAGGATGTCGCCCAGCTCGTAGCGGTCGGACAGGTGCCGAGGGGTGGTCATCGCGTTATCTCGTATCGGGCCAGCGACGCGCGATGCTGCAGTGTCAATGCGGCGTCGGCCGGGCTCAGTTCCTGACGTCCAGGAATACCCGCTTCTTCGCCATCCGTCCAATTGAAGGCCGGGCCCTGTCCCGACGGCGTCTTGGTCACCGGAGGACCACCGGTGTCGGTGACCGTCGGCGGCTGTTGTTGCTGCGGGTTGTCGGCGCCGGAATTGATGACGATCAGCACGGCGATGATGATCGCCAGTGCACCCAGCACCCCGGCCGCCCACAGCAGCGCGCGCTGCCCAGACGAGAAGGTGCGTCGCGCCGGCGGCGGCCGCCGGCTCGTCGTCGCCGGGCGCGACCGGCGCGGCGGTGGTGTCCGGCTGCTGGGCGTCGCCGCCACCCGAGCCGGGGTGGCCGACGGGATGGCGGCCGGGGCGGCCCGGCCGGCCGGTGGGCTCTGGCTGGGCCGGGGCGGCCGGCGCCCGGCCCGCACCGCGGCTACCGCGTCGGCGAACGGTCCGCCACTGCGATACCGCTGAGCGGGATTCTTCACCAGCGTGATCTCGATGAGCTCACGCACATTCGGTGGCAGGTCCGGCGGCAACGGCGGCGGGGGCTCCTTGATGTGCTTCATCGCAACCGTCAAAGCACCGTCGCCAGTGAACGGCCGCTTGCCCGAAACCACTTCGTAACCAACGACTCCCAGCGAGTAGACGTCACTGGCCGGGCTCGCGTCCTGACCCAGTGCCTGCTCGGGTGCGATGTATTGCGCGGTGCCCATCACCATGCCGGTTTGGGTAACCGGCGCGGCATCGACGGCCTTGGCGATCCCGAAGTCGGTGATCTTGACCTGGCCGGTGGGGGTGATCAGGATATTGCCCGGTTTGACGTCGCGGTGCACCAGGCCGGCGGCATGCGCGACCTGCAGCGCGCGGCCCGTCTGCTCGAGCATGTCCAGCGCGTGCCGCAGCGACAGCCGGCCGGTGCGCTTGAGGACTGAGTTCAGCGGTTCACCGTTGACCAGCTCCATCACCAGGTAGGCGGTGCGGCCCTCGCCGTCCATCTGGCTTTCGCCGTAGTCGTGCACGCTGGCGATACCCGGGTGGTTGAGCATCGCGGTGGTCCGCGCTTCCGCGCGGAACCGCTCGATGAACTCCGGGTCCGACGAGAACTCGTTCTTGAGCACCTTGACGGCAACTCGCCGGCCCAGCCGGCTGTCCACGGCTTCCCAGACCTGGCCCATGCCGCCGGTGGCGATGAGCCGCTGCAGCCGGTACCTGCCCGACAGCGTCACTCCAACTCTCGGACTCATGCACCCCCCTGCAGTGCGGCTTCGATGACGGCCCGCCCGATCGGCGCGGCGAGCGCACCCCCGGTCGCGGACAGGCGATCGCCCCCGTTCTCCACCAGCACCGCGACGGCAACCTTCGGGGCCTGCGCAGGCGCGAAGGCGATGTACCACGCGTGCGGTGGGGTATGGCGGGGGTCGGTGCCGTGCTCTGCGGTACCAGTCTTGGATGCGATCTGCACGCCGGGGATGGCCCCTTTCTGCTGTGCGACTTTCTCGGCGCCGACCATCAGCTCTGTTAGCTTAGCGGCGACCTGCGGCGACACCGCGCGGCGCTGCTGATAAGGAGCGGTGGTGGTGATGTTGGCCAAGTCCGGTCCCTTGAGGCTGTCGATCAGGTAGGGCCGCATCGCGATCCCGCCATTGGCGATGGTCGCGGCTACCTCCGCGTTTTCCAGCGGAGTCAATGCAACGTCTTTCTGTCCGATACTGGACATACCCAATGCGGCGGCGTCCGGGATGCTTCCGACCGTCGATTCGGCGACCTGCAGGGGAATGGGGCTGGGTGAAGTGTCCAGACCGAATGCCTGCGCCATGCTGCGCAGCGCGTCGGCTCCGGTGAGGATGCCGAGTTGGACGAACGCGGTATTGCAGGATTTGGCGAAGGCTTCGCTCAGCGACACGGTCGGGCCGGGCCCGCACGGGTTGCCGCCATAGTTCTCCAGCATGGCGGTGCTGTTGGGCAGGGGAATCGTCGCCGCCGCCGTCAACTGCTCGGTGTCGTTGGCTCCGGCGGCCAGGGCGGCCGCGGTGGTGATCACCTTGAAGGTCGAGCCCGGCGGGTACGTCTCGGAGATGGCGCGGTTGATCAGCGGGTTGTCCGGGTTGTCACGCAGCGCCTGCCAGGCTTGCGCCTGTACGTCGGGATTGTGCGACGCCAGCAGGTTGGGATCGTAGGACGGCGACGACACCATCGCCAGGATCTTGCCGGTGGACGGCTCCAGCGCGACGACCGCGCCCTTGCAGGGCGGACCGCCGCAGCCCTGCTGCATTGCGTCCCAGCCGGCCTGCTGGATGCGGGGCACGATCGTGGTGTCGACATTGCCTCCGCGTGGGTCGCGGCCGGTGAAGAAGTCGGCCAGCCGGCGGCCGAACAGACGCTCGTCGGACCCGTTGAGCACCGGATCCTCGGCCCGTTCCAGCCCGGCGCTGGAATAGCGCAGCGAATAAAAGCCGGTGACCGGGGCATACACCGCGGGGTTGGGATAAACCCGCAGAAACCGGTAATGACTGTCGGTGGCCATCGAATAGGCCAGCAGCTGACCGCCGGCGGTGATCTGGCCGCGCTGACGGGAGTACTCGTCGAGCAGGACCCGCTGATTGCGGGGGTCCGCACGTAGCCCATCGGCCGTAAAGACCTGCGTATACGTGGCGTTGAGCAGCAGCAATACGATCAACGCCATCACGGTCACCGAGATCCGGCGCAGCGAGGCGTTCATACCTTCTGGATCACCTCGGTGCCGGCCGCCGCGATCGGCGACGTATTTCGTGGTCGGGTGCGCAAAGGGCGCCGGGCACTGTCGGAGATGCGGGCCAGGATGGCCAGCAACACATAGTTGGCCAGCAGCGACGATCCGCCGTAGGACATCCAGGGTGTGGTCAGCCCGGTCAGCGGGATCAGCTGGGTGACGCCGCCGACCACGATGAACAGCTGAATCGCCAGGGTCGATGCCAGGCCGGCGGCCAGCAGCTTGCCGAAGCTGTCACGGCTGGCGATCGCGGTGCGCATCCCCCGCACGATGATGATCGTGTAGAGCATGAGAATGGCTGCCAGCCCGACCAATCCGAGTTCCTCGCCGAACGCCGCGATGATGAAGTCCGTCGATGCCGCCGGCACGGTGTCGGGCTGGCCGTTGCCCAGCCCGGTTCCGAAGATGCCGCCGGTGGCGAAGCTGAACAGCGACTGCACGCTTTGATAGCCGGCGCCGTCCGGGTCGGCGAACGGATCCAGCCAGGTCTGCACGCGCACGCGGACATGGGCGAATAGGTAGTACGCCACCACACTTCCCGCGGCGAACAACACCAAGCCGATGAGGACCCAACTGAACCGCTGCGTGGCCAGATAAACCACCACCAGAAACGATGCGTACAGCAGTAGCGACGTACCGAGATCCTTCTCGAAGACCATCACGCCCACGGAGATCACCCAGGCCGCCAGGACCGGCGCGAGGTCGCGCGGACGGGGCAGGGTCATGCCCATCAGGTGCTTGCCGACGCTGGTGAACAGGCCGCGCTTGGTCACCAGCACGGCCGAGAAGAAGATTAGTAGCAGAATCTTGGAGAACTCGGCGGGCTGAATTGAGAAGCCGGGCAAGCGAATCCAGATCTTGGCGCCATTCTGCTCGGACAGCGACCGCGGCAGCAGCGCGGGGATCGCCAGGAACACCAGGCCCGTCAGGCCGCAGATGTAGCCGTAGCGGGCAAGCTGGCGGTGGTCCTTGAGGAACGTCACCACCAGCGCGAAAGCGGCCACGCCGACCAGCGTCCACAACATCTGCTGGTTCGCGCTGGGATGACCATGCCGGCCGACCTCGGTGTCGACCAGGTCGAGCCGGTGGATCATCACCAGGCCGAGCCCGTTGAGCAGGGCCACCACAGGCAGCAGCAGCGGATCGGTATACGGAGCGAAACGTCTGATGGCCAGGTGCGCGAATCCGAACAGCGTCAAGAAGGCCAGCCCGTAGCTGAACAGGTCCCAGTGCAAGCCGCGCTCCTGGTTGGCCTCAACGATCAGCAGCGCCGCAATGGTGATCACCGCCGCGAAGCACAACAGCAGCAACTCCGCGTTGCGCCGCGTCGGCAGCGGAGGTGTCACCGTTACCGGCGGCTGCAGCTGCGTGGTCATGCCGCCGCCCGGCAATCAATGCCCGGCTGCGGTGGGGGTGGGGGAAGCGCGGTGACGGTCGACGAACTAGTGGTGGGCGACGTCGTGGGGGATGTAGGCGAGGCCGGGGAGGTGGTGCCGGGGCCCGGAGCGGTTGGGGTTCCGCTGGAAGAGGGGGTTGGAGTAGTGGTGGACGCTGGCGAAGAGGTCGGGCTGGGAGTCTGCGGGCCGGTGGTCGCCGGGGCGGTTGTCTCGGGCGGCGACGTGGCCCGCGGCGCCGGACAGGGCGGCAATAAAGAGTTGGCGGCCAATTCCCGCAACTGCCCGATGGCGTCGTCCAGGGTGCCGGTCGGAAGCCCGGCCTGAACCTGCGCGCGTTCCGGAGGACGCAAATCCTCCAGCTTCATCAGGTGGCAGTCCAGGTGGCCTCCGGCTTGGCCGTAGCTGACCTGGGAAAGTTCGTTGCGAGCGTTGAGGCAGCCCAGCAAGTACGGCTCATGCAGCGACATGCCTAAGAGCGAACCCTGAATGCCGCGCATGATTGCGACGGTGCCGTTGTATTCGGCGACGTAATAGTTGCTCCGGATGACCGTGCGCCCGATGAAAAGTCCGGCCACCACGACGAGCACCACCAGGGCCACCACCAGGCCGATTCGCCGCCGCGACCACCGGGGCCGGCTGAACGTCTCGATCTGCGGCGGGACGCGTTTGGCGACTTCCTTGCGGGCGCTGATGGCCGACGCCCGACCCGCGGCGGTGTTGGGCAGCGTCAGTTGGTCGTCGTCACCGGAGACCGCGCCGGCCAGGATCGGTTGCGTTTGGCCGTACTCGTAGTCGACGACGTCCGCGACCACCACGGTGACGTTGTCCGGGCCGCCACCGCGCAGCGCCAATTCGATAAGGCGGTAAGCACTTTCGGCGACGTCGGGAATCTGCAGCGCCTCGGCGATGGTCTCGTCGCTCACCGGGTCGGACAGCCCGTCGGAACACAGCAGATAGCGGTCGCCGGCGCGCGCTTCGCGCATGGTCAGCGTGGGCTCGACTTCGTGGCCGGTCAGCGCCCGCATGATCAACGAGCGCTGCGGATGGCTGTGCGCCTCTTCGGCGGTGATTCGGCCTTCGTCGACCAGGGTTTGGACGAAGGTGTCGTCCTTCGTGATCTGGGTGAGCTCGCCGTCGCGCATCAGGTAGCCGCGTGAGTCCCCGATGTGTACGAGGCCGAGCCGATTGCCGGCGAACAGGATCGCGGTGAGCGTAGTCCCCATGCCCTCGAGATCGGGCTCCGCCTCGACCTGGGCGGCGATGGCCGAATTGCCGGCGCGCACGGCGGCATCGAGCTTGGCCAGCAGATCGCCGCCGGGCTCGTCGTCATCGAGATGGGCCAGGGCCGCGATCACCAACTGGGAGGCCACCTCGCCGGCCGCGTGACCGCCCATCCCGTCGGCGAGGGCCAACAGGCGCGCGCCGGCATAGACGGAGTCTTCGTTGTTCGCACGTACCAAGCCGCGGTCGCTGCGGGCGGCGTATCTCAGGACCAGGGTCACGGGCGCAGCTCCTCCGCATCGCTGCGTCCCCCGCCAGCGGGTGGTACCCCCACCGCATCGTCGCCAGCGCGGGTCACGGGCGCAACTCGATTGCTGTCTTGCCGATTCGAACCGGCGTACCTATCGGAACTCGTACCGCAGTCGTCACCTTCGCCCTGTCAAGGTAAGTGCCGTTGGTCGATCCTAAGTCCTCGACGTACCATTCCGAGCCGCGCTGAGACAGCCTGGCGTGCCGCGTCGAGGCGTAATCGTCGGTCAATACCAACGTCGAGTCGTCAGCGCGCCCAATCAACACCGGCTGCCCACTCAATGTGATGCGGGCGCCGGTCAGCGCCCCCTCGGTTACCACCAGATAGCGCGCCACATCTCTGCTCTGGCGCGACGGCAACAGCGTGCCGCGCAGAGCCAGCCCGCGGCGCACCATGACGGCTCCGGTCGGTGCATAGATATCGGTACGCAAAATCCGTAGCACCGACCAGATGAAAATCCACAACAGCATTAAAAATCCGGCACGCGTCAGCTGCAGTACCAACCCCTGCATCTGGCGTCCTTTCCGTCCTGGCGCTGTCCACCCCGCGCCCGTCACGAGCGAGCACATCAGCAAAGTCACGATACTTTGATGGTGAGCGACGTGGCGTCAAGCGCGGCAGCTTTGCGCCCAGCGGGTTCAGTGAATCCGGACGATGATCTCGGAATGGCCCAAGCGGATCACGTCGCCATCAGCCAATTGCCACTCCTGCACCGGCGCGTTATTGACCGTGGTGCCGTTGGTGGAATTCAAGTCCGATAGCAGCGCGACCTGTCCGTCCCAGCGGATTTCGAGGTGACGGCGTGAGACGCCGGTGTCGGGCAACCGGAACTGCGCGTCCTGCCCGCGCCCGACGATGTTGGAGCCGTCGCGCAATTGGTAGGTGCGGCCGCTGCCGTCGTCGAGCTGGAGGGTGACCGAAAGCGCTGAGGACCCGTAGCCGCCCTGCCCGTAGCCGCCGTAGCCGCCGCCCTGGCCGTAGTCGGGCGCCGGAGGCTGACCGTAATCGGGCGCCGCCGACTGGCCGTAGTCGTAGTCGCTGCGGGCCGGCTCGGCGTATCCGCCCTGCGGGGCGTATCCGCCTGGCGCCGCGGTTTCGGCGTATTGGGTGTAGTCGCCGCCCTGGCCGTAGTCCTGGCGACCGTATCCGCCGCCACCCTGCTGGTAGCCCTGGTCGTACCCGCCGCCCTGATCGGGGTAGGACGGTTGCTGCGGCTCCGGAGCTGCCGGGGGCGCTGCATAGCTCTGTTCCTGGCGAGCCGGCTCACGGCCGTAGTCGCCGTAACCGCCGCCATAGCCGGGCTGGCCACCGCCTTGCGGGGCGCCCTGTGGAGCGCCCTGTGGCGATCCATAGCCACCGCCTTGGCGGTAACCCTGGTCATAACCCTGGTCGTAGCCTTGACCGCCATAGCCGGCGGGCGGACCCGCGGGCGGTCGTTGCTCATACGACTGCTGGTAGCCACCCTGCTGGCCCGGGTCTTGGTAGCCGCGCTGGTCCTGGTAGCCACCTTGATCGGGGTAGCCGCCCCGCTGATCCTGGTAGCCGCCGTGTCCCTGGTCCTGGTAGCCGCGCTGGTCTTGGTAGCCGCCCTGGTCGGGGTAGCCGCCGCGCTGGTCTTGGTAGCCGCCCTGGTCGGGGTAGCCGCCGCGTTGGTCTTGGTAGCCGCCCTGGTCGGGGTAACCACCCTGGTCCTGGTGCGGCGGGTAACCCTGCTGGGGCGGGTAGCCGCCTTCCGGTGGGTACCCCGGTGCGCCTTGCGGGCCCGGGCCCCCGCGCGGGTCCTCCTGGGGACGCGCGTAGCGCTCGTCGTAGTACTCGTCGGGTCGCCCCTGCCCCTGACCGCGGTAGCTCGGATTGTCAGTCATCGGTCGTACTCCTGGTTCTGCGGCATACGCATGATTTGATTGTGGCCGGGCGAAATCGGTGACTGTCGGGCGGGGCTCGACGTCGGGGTTAACCGCCCCGCGGGCGCGGAGCTGGCCAGTGTGTAGGTTCGGTGACTGCTCGAATCGGACGACCACCTCACCATACGTTTGCCACCCCTGTTCTTGGATATAGTCCGCCAGGTATCGAGCAAAAGCGCTCGACGTGAGATCCGGGTCAGCGCCCAACTTCTCGAAGTCGTGCACACTGAGGGTAATGATGTATTCGTTGGGCGCCAAAAGGCGATTTCCCTGCAGCGAGTGCACGCCGTCGGCCGCTTCGCGGCGCAACAGTGCTTCGACCTCCTGCGGCACGATCGACCCGCCGAACATCCGGGCAAACGCATCTCCTACGGTCGCTTCGAGTTTGCGCTCGATGCGCTGAACAAGCCCTTTCTGGCTACCCATTTTTCAGCGCTCGCCCCACTCGTCCTGGATTTCACCGGCGCAAGGCAAACGACTCGCCCGCGTGTCGTGTCAATTAAGCATGCTATCGGGACACTGCGACGATGCGGCACCGTGAGAATCCTGAGAATCGGATCGAGACTGTTCAGAGATCTCTGGCCGCGGGACTGCCGGGCAATGCCCGCCGCAGCGGCTGGGGCGCGCGGCTACTACAGTGGTATGGTCCTCCGGTTGTTCGGGCGAGTGGCGGAATGGCAGACGCGCTGGCTTCAGGTGCCAGTGTCCTTCGGGACGTGGGGGTTCAAGTCCCCCTTCGCCCACCAGCTTCATGAGTTACAGAAACCCCGGCCATCGGCCGGGGTTTCTGTTGCTTGCGTCGAGATTGCCCTGAGGGTCGTGGGTGGGCCTCCGATCACGACCCTCAGGGCGATCTCGGCGACGGCCTATGCCCCAGGTGGATCCTCTATATCCGAAGCGTCGCTGCATATGGCGTACTACGCTGCCTTTACCCGACAGCGGAAATGGCCGCGCGACCTTTCTTTCACGGCGCGACGATTGGGACGATGAGGAGGATGTCCACATAGCCGGTCGAATTGCTGACGCGCCAGGCAACGGCGCAGGCGGTCTCGGAAATCACGCTGACCTGAGGCCGCCGACACTGTCGGCAGTGATTCGCCCCCCACGGTCATGAGCGAAGGCTCGGTCCTCTCACCCACGCCGTATGTCTTCAGCGGCAAGACGCAGACGACACACGGAATGGTGCTGGGCAGGTTCCTGCCGCCCCATGCCGGACACGTATACCTTTGCGAGTTCGCGCGCCGCTGGGTAGACGATCTGACGATCATCATCTCGGTACAGGCCGGCGACCCGTTTTCGGGCACTCAACGCCTGGCCTGGATGCAGGAACTGTTCCCCTTCGACCGCGTGGTCTATCTCGCCAGCGAGAACCCGCAGCAGCCGTCGCCGCACCCCCCCTCCTGGGACGTCTGGAAGGTATGGCTGGAGGAGGTCCTGCCAAGGCGACCCGACTTCGTCTTCTCGTCGGAGCCCTACGGCGCGGAGTTCGCCAAAATCTTCGGGGCGCGCTTCGTGTCGGTCGATCAGCCGCGCTCCATCGTTCCGATCAGCGCGACGCGCATCCGCGCGGACCCGTTTGCCAACTGGCAGCACATCCCCCGCTGTGTGCGCCCCGCATTCGTGAAGCGGGTCAGCGTCCTGGGACCGCAATCCACCGGGAAGAGTGCCCTCGCACGAGCGCTGGCCGAAAGACTCGGCACGAGGTGGGTTCCGGAGTGGGCGAGGGTACGGGAAGCCCTGGCCGCCGATTCGCCTGCGGAACTGGATTGGGCCGAAATCGTTCGCGGACAAATCGCTTCCGAGGAAGCTTTGGCCCGCGATGCCGATCGCGTGCTCATCTGCGACACCGATCCGCTGGCGACCGCGATGCGGGTCGAGTTGCTGCTGGGCAGCTGCCCCCCGGGGCTTCGCGAAATAGCCAGGCGCCCTTACGATCTCACCCTCCTCACCGCCCCGGACCCCGATACCGGCGAGTTCTTCGCGCATTGTGAGCGCGCACTTCGCGAGGCGGGCCGACCCTTCATGGTGGTCAGCGGCAGTACCGAAGAGCGGATTGCGACGGCTTTGCACGCTGTCGAAAAGCTGGCGACTTCCGGGCAGCCATGCCGACCGTGAATCAAGACCAAGCCAGCTATCCCGACAAGATCGACGCCAGACTGTGGCGGATAGCCGGAGTGTGCGTCCTGGGCTCCTTCATGAACCTGTTGGACACCACCGTCGTCACGGTCGCACAACGCACCTGGGTCGCCACCTTCGGCTCGAGCCAGGCCATCGTCGGCTGGACCATTACCGGTTACACGCTCGCCTTGGCCGCCGTGATCCCGTTATCAGGCTGGGCCGCCGACCGTTTCGGCACCAAGCGAATCTTCGTGGGCTCAGTTCTGGCCTTCACCCTGGGCTCACTGCTGTGCGCGGTAGCGCCGAACATCACCCTGCTGATCGCGGCCCGGGTGGTGCAGGGCATCGGCGGTGGCCTGCTCACCACGCTCACCCTCACTATCGTGAACCGCGAGGCAGGCCCGAAACGCGTCGGCCGGGTGATGGCCGTGTTGGGGATCCCCGTCGTGCTCGCCCCGGCCTTCGGTCCCGTAGTTGGCGGTTGGCTCATCGACAGCTACAGCTGGCAATGGATCTTCTGGGTCAATCTGCCGGTCGGCGTGGCCGCAATCGGCCTCGCCGCGATGGTGCTACCCAGCGACGACCCGGCGCCGCAGGAAACCTTCGACGTCATCGGAATGCTGCTGCTCTCACCCGGCCTGCCGGCCCTGCTGTACGGGATGTCAGAAATCCCCAGCCGCGGCACCATGGCGGACCGTCATGTGTGGATTCCGGTGGCCACCGGTACGGCGTTGATCGGCGGGTTCGTGTTCCATGCCCTGTACCGCACGAACAAACCGCTCATCGATCTGCGTCTGTTGACCAACCGGGCGTTCACACTCACCAACGCGGCGATGTTCTTCTACATCGTCTCGACTTTCGGCGCCTCGGTACTGTGGCCCAGCTACTTCCAGCAGCTGCTCAACTACACGCCCCTGCAAGCGGGACTGGGCGTGGTTCCCCGCGGGATCGGCGCCGCGGTGACGATGCCGCTGGCTGGGATGTTGATGGACAGGCGCGGCGCGCGCGAAATTCTGTTCATCGGCGGCACGCTGATCGTGGCTGGTATGGGCGTCTTCGCCTATGGCGTAGTCGGCCGGCAAGAGGCGCTGCCGGCTCTGCTGGCCGGTCTGACGATCGTCGGGCTGGGTATGGGCGCCACCCGGATGCCGCTGGTCGCGGTAGCAATGCAGACGCTGGCTCCGCATCAGATGGCAAGAGGTTCCACGCTGATCAAGGTCAACCAGCAGGTGGCCGCCGCGGTGGGCGCGGCGCTGATGTCGGTGATTTTGACCAGCCAGCTCAACCGCGAAAACGCTGCCGGCGCGAACCCGTACGACCTCTCGCACGCTTACGGCGTGGCGTTTGTGACGGCGATCGTACTGGCGGCGCTGACCTTCATACCGCTGGCCTTCATGTACAAGCGGCCGGAAGCCACCACCCTGCGGCACACCGAGCAGCCCAGCGGGCAGTCGTCGACTGGTGTGCGCTAGGCCCAGCCCGCCGTGGCGCCTAAAGCGTGCCGGCTGAGCAGCGCGCCGTTATCCTCATCGTCGACAACCGAAGGAGCCGCTGAGTTGGACATCGATCCCGCCGCCACCGCGTGGCTACTGGCCAGCACCGCGCTCGTGCTGCTGATGACGCCCGGGCTGGCGATCTTCTACGGCGGCATGGTGCGCACCACCGGGGTGCTCAACATGATCATGATGAGCTTCATCTCCATACCGCTGGTCACCGTGGCGTGGCTGCTGGTCGGCTACACGCTGGCGTTCTCCGACGGCGGCGGGGGCGGCTACCCCAGCGGCTTTATCGGCGGACTGGCCCACGTCGGCATGCGCGGGATCGGCCCGGACACCGCGCACGGAACGGTGCCCGAACTGCTCTACGCCACCTTTCAGTTGACCTTCGCGATCATTACCGCTGCCCTGATCAGTGGTGCCATCGCCGATCGTGCCAAGTTCGCGGCCTGGATTGTGTTCGTGCCGATCTGGGCGGTGGCGGTGTATTCCGTTGTGGCGCACTGGGTGTGGGCGCCTACCGGCTGGCTGTCGAAGATGGGTGTGCTCGACTACGCGGGCGGACTGGTCGTCGAAATCGTCTCGGGCGCCTCGGCGCTGGCGCTGGCCGTGGTGCTGGGGCCGCGCATCGGTTTCAAGACCGAGGCCATGCGACCGCACAACCTGCCGTTCGTCTTGCTCGGGGTGGGCTTGTTGTGGTTCGGCTGGTTCGGGTTCAACGCCGGTTCGGCGATGGCCGCCAACGGATTGGCGTCGGCGATCTTCCTCAACACCTTGGTCGCCGGATGCCTGGGCATGCTGGGCTGGCTTTCGGTGGAGCAGTTCCGCGACGGCAAACCCACCACTTTCGGTGCGGCCTCGGGAGTGGTTGCCGGCCTGGTGGCGATCACGCCGTCGTGCGGCGAGGTGAACACCCTGGGTGCCGCGGTCGTCGGACTGGCGGCCGGAATCGTCTGCTCTTTCGCCATCCTGGTGAAGTTCAAATTGAACTACGACGACTCGCTGGACGTCGTGGGCGTGCACTTCGTCGGCGGCGTGGTCGGCGTGCTGCTGATCGGGCTGTTCGCCACAGCGGTGATGACGCACGGTCCGAAGGGCCTGCTCTACGGCGGCGGACTGGGACAACTCGGCAAGCAGACCCTGGCGATGGCGGTAGTCGGCCTGTACGCGTTCGCGGTGACGTACGTGCTGGCCATGCTGATCCAGCGTTTCATGGGTTTCCGGGTCAGCCGCGAGGACGAGATCAGCGGCGTCGACCTGACCCAGCACGCCGAAACGGCCTACGCCGAGGGCGTCGAGGGACATCAGGTGCTGCGCCGCCCGTTACTCGGTGAGCGCGACGCATCTCGCCCCCGCGCAGATATCGACGAAGAACGCTGAACCTCCCGCGCCGCGGCTGAATGGTTTCCATCACCCACCAAGGCGGCTAGTCTGGCCCTGTTAGGCAAGGCGACCCTAAGCCGTTGAGGCAACCGGGTCGCATGGGGAGGGATCCAGCCGATGACGTCTGTCGACACGCTGCTTGTGCGGGGTCGTAGATGACGGCCCCGATCTGGATGGCGTTACCGCCGGAGGTGCATTCCGCGCTGCTTTCCAGTGGCCCGGGGCCGGAGTCGTTGTTGGCCGCCGCGGCGGCATGGCAGTCGATGAGCGCCGAATACGCAGCGGCGGCGGCCGAACTGCTCACCGTGCTGGGCGCCGTGCAGGCCGGTTCATGGCAGGGTCCGACTGCTGAGGCGTACGTCGCCGCACACGCGCCCTACCTCGTCTGGCTTGCGCAGGCGCAGGGCAACAGCGATGCCGCCGCGGCCCAGCACGACGCCGCCGCCGCGGCCTACACCACGGCACTGGCGATGATGCCGACGCTGGCCGAGTTGGCAGCTAACCACGTCATCCACGGCGTGCTGATCGCGACCAACTTCTTCGGGATCAACACGATCCCGATCGCGGTCAATGAGGCCGACTACGTCCGCATGTGGGTGCAGGCGGCCACTACGATGAGCACGTATCAGGCCATGTCTGCCGCCGCACTGGGCGGGGTTCCGCCTACCACGCCGGCCCCGATGGTGCTGAAATCCGATGCAAGCAACGCCGCCGGAACCAGCCAACCGGCCGCCGCGGCGCCTGCGGCCGGTTCGGGCGGTCAATTGAACTTGGCCGACATCATCAGCCAGTTGCTGCAGGGATACCTCAACTATGTGCAGCAGATATATGCGCCGATCATCAATTTTCTGCAAGATCCGCTAGGCAACAGCATGCAGCTCATCACCGACTTCCTGACCAACCCGGCTCAGGCGCTGGTGGTCTGGGGGCCGTTCTTGTTCGCCGTCGCCTACCAGGTCGTCACCTGGATCGCAGCTTCGGTCACCTACCCCCAGCTGCTGCTGGATCCTTTGTTGGGGATGACGCTCGCCGTGGTGATCGGAGTCGGTCAGCAGCTGCTGGAGCAAGTCCCGGTTGCCGTCGCCGCGGCTGGTGATGGTGCCGCCGTGGTGGCGACGGGAGCCGGCCATACGTCGGCGTTACCGGTTGCCGGGCTTGCGCCGACGGTGACCGGCAGCAGTGGCGCGCCGACGGCTTCTGCCGCGGGGAGCACGGGAACGGCGTCGACGTCGGCGGCGCCGGCAGCACCGGCCGCGGCGGTGCCCTACGCCGTTGCCGGGTTGGATCCGGGCGAGGGCTTTACCCCCACGGTGGGCGGGCGCACCGGTGCCAAGGCGCCGGCGGTCGGCGTCCCCGCCGCGGCCGCCGGAGTTTCGGCGCGGGACAAACGGCGTGCCCGTCGCAAGCGGAAGGACACCATGCCCGAGCACCAGTACGCCGACGAATTCATGGACTACCCCGGCGCCCGGCCGGCCGACGATCCACTCGTCACCGCATCAACCCACGGAGCTGGGGCGATGGGCTTCGGCGGCACCGCCGCCAAGGGCGAATCCGACGCGGCCGGACTGCTCACCCTGCCCACAGACTCCTTCGGCAGCCGACCCACCAGCCCGGTGTTGCCCGGTACCTGGGATGCCGACGGGAGTGCGCAGGACTAGTGCGGCTGGGTCTGCGCCCAGCCACGGACCTCAGCGGTAACCGGGTCGGTGATGTCGTCGAATTCCGGATGCTTCTTGAGCACCGTGCCGACCATCGAGCACACCGGGACTATGCGCTTTCCATCCTTTCGGGTGGCATCGAGCGCCTCTTCGAGCAGAATGCTCGCCAGCCCGCGTCCGCCAAAGGCGGGATCGACCTCGGTGTGGTAGAAAACGCGCTGGTCGCCGCGGTCTGCGTAATCGGCCAGACCCACCGTTTTGCCGTCGACGGACACCGTGAACTTCCGGTGTTCCGCGCTGACGGTGGCTTCCGCACCGGTCTTGTCGGCTGTCATAGGGACTCCTTCCGGTTCGATGGCGGCGACACCCTTCGAGGCCGCAGCCGGGTGGTGGGCAGTGGCGGGGCGGGCAGTCGGCTGACCGCACCCTGATATCCCCGGACGGCGCCGAAGCGGTCCCCGGGCCCGCCGTCGGCGTCCTGCCACTGCTGCCGATAGCTGACGATGTCGTCGTGGCTGCGCCCCACGAAGTTCCACCACATCACCAGCTCCTCGGCGAAAGGGGCGCCGCCCAAAAGCAGCACCCGCGCGGGGCCGCCTGCGACGTTGCGCAGGTGCACGGTGTGGTGGCCAGGACCCTGGTAGCCAAGATCGCCGACCGTCAGCGCAATCCCACCCATCTCAACGTCGCCGACATCGCACAGCACCCCGTGTTCGAACGTCGGGTCGATGTCGATATCCAGCGTAGCGTTCGCGCCCAGATCAACCTGGGCGCCGAGCAGCGGACTGAAAGTGTGGACCGGCGATCGGCTTCCGGCCAGCTCGCCGAGGAATACCCGGACCTGTCCACCGGCCAGCAGAACCGGTTCAGGCGCGTAGTGGGCGAAGTCGCGTCCGGCATTGCGGGCGGTGCCGGGCAGGGCCACCCACAACTGCACGCCGTGCAAGAGCGGGTTCGGGCCTGACTCGATCGAGACCTCGGAGTGGCAGATACCGGCGCCCGCAGTCATCAGATTCAGTTCACCGGGCCGCACTATCGCGTGCACACCCGCGCTGTCGCGGTGTTCCACTTCCCCGCTGAACAACCAGCTGACCGTCTGCAATCCGGTATGCGGATGTGGCGCGACGTCCATCCGTGCCGGCACCGGACCGTAGTGGTCGATGAAACACCAGGCGCCGATCAGCGAGCGTTTCCGTTGCGGAAGAGTCCGTTGCACCCGAAGCGCTCTGGGTCCGCCCAGCGGAACTTCGCGTGGCTGCAGCACCTCGATGTCCGCAGTGGCAGCGGCACTGCATGCGACTTCGACCGGCGCGGCTTCGAGGTTGCTCATGCTATCGCGACCCTACCCGGGGTTGCCTAACCGGCGACTCACGCCGGGAACTACATAAATTGCATCGATGTAATTCGCTCACCGGTCTGCCGGCCGTGCCGAATCGCCCGGGTATTGCGCGCGGATCAGCGAAATCGCCTTCCCGTGGGAAACCGCTGCGCTACTCTTCACTCATAAAGCGCGTTGTCGCTCGCAATGATGGAATATTGAGAAATCTTATTGATCCTTATATATGGTCCATTTGAAACTCAATGCCTGCGCAACGGCGATTTTGGGGAAAGTCAAGGGCCAGGCAATACAGCCACGGTGCCGTTTGAAGGGAATTGGCAGTGATTGAGCGACCTCACGCCGCACCTGAACTACACCCCGGGACGGGCGCCGGACCGGTTTTGGGTGGTTGGCGCCCAGGTACCGCGCCGGCCGTATTCGCGCCACCGGACATTGCCCAACTCCTCGAGTACGTGCGGCATCCGGTGCATGTTGTCCGCGACAATCCGACCGGGCAGTTCGGCTTGGCTATGGGTGGTGAGCTGGTAGCCGCCGAGGCCTCGGACGTGTCTTTACTGGGGACACTGCCGCCGATATATCCGGAATGGTTGGGCGATCGTGCGTTCTGTGAAACGCACGGCGTTCGTTTTCCCTATGTCAGCGGCGCCATGTCGCACGGTATCGCGACACCGGCACTGGTGGCCGCCATGGCAAAGGCGGGGATGCTCGGCTTTTTCGGTGCGGGGGGCCTCTCCTATGCCCGGGTGGAGCGCGGGCTGGCCGATATCGAGGACCGCTTGGCGGGCACGACAGGGCGGGCGTGGGGCGCGAATCTGATCCACACGCCCAACGAGGTGGCGCTAGAGGCGAGCCTTGCCGAGCTGTTCATCGCGCGCGGTGTCCGCATCGTCGAGGCGTCGGCGTTCATGAAGCTCACCCCCGCGGTCGTGCATTACGCGCTGTCCGGCCTGTCGACCGACCCAGCCGGCAACATCATTCGCAAGCACCACGTCATGGCGAAGGTCTCGCGCCCCGAGATCGCGCGCATGTTCATGGAACCCGCGCCATCGGAGTTGGTTTCGGCACTCGAATCCGCGGGCAAGCTGACCGCGCGCGAAGCAGAGCTATCGCGGCACGTGCCGGTGGCAGAAGACATCACCGTCGAGGCCGATAGCGGCGGGCACACCGATAACCGGCCGCTACCTGCACTTTTCTCCGACATTGCGCTGCTGCACGCCAAGCTCGCACAGCAACACCAGCTGCGCCGGCGCGTTCGTGTCGGCGTCGGCGGCGGTCTGAGCACGCCGCGGTCGGTCGCCAGCGCGTTCGCCATCGGGGCCGCATATGTGCTGACCGGTTCGATCAACCAATCCTGTGTCGAGTCGGGGCTGTCCGCGCGGGCGCGCACGATGCTCGCCTCCGCGGGAGTCGCCGACGTCATGATGGCTCCCGCCTCCGACATGTTCGAGTTGGGCGTGAACCTGCAGGTGCTCAAACGCGGCACCATGTTCGGTCCCCGTGCCAGGAAGCTTTACGAGTGGTACGCCGGCAACCCGAGCTTGCCCGCGGTGGTGAGCAAGCACGGCGCAGAACTGGAGAAGATTCTCGGGACGAGCGTCGACGACGTCTGGGCGCAAACGCAGCAATATTGGGCGCAGCGCGACCCCGCGGTGCTTGAACTCGCGGCCCGCGATCCGAAATATCAGCTGGCGCTGGTATTCCGTTGGTACCTGGGCAATGCAACCCGATGGGCGATCGCGGGGGAACCCGGCCGGGAGCTGGATTACCAGATTTGGTGCGGTCCGGCCATCGGCGCATTCAACAGCTGGGTGGCCGGCAGTTATTTAGAGCAGTGGGAACATCGCACGGTGGAGCAAGTGGCCCTCAACCTGCTCGAAGGTGCCGCCCGCATTACCCGGGCGCAACAAGTTCGGGCGTGCGGGGTTCCGGTACCGGCGACAGCATTCTGTTACATTCCACGTCCTTTGTCGCTATGAACGAAATAGCCCAAGGTCAGCGATCCGCATTCCGAACGTTTGCGGTGTGCGCAAAGAACCGTTGCAGTCGACGTAACCATTTCTGCGCGCAATTCCCGGTCGATACAGTGCATCGAGATCAGCTTGTTGCACATACGTCTAGTGTGCACGCCGCAGCGCTGATATGATCCGAAACGGCTGCTCGAAACTGTCGCGAATTGCGACAGATTTAAACGCCAGGGTTTATTCGCTTTGATTGACTGACGCGTTTACATCTATGTAATTCGCGCGACAAATGCAAAGGTGCAATGCGGTGCCCAAACATCCCCCAGTCGCTGTAGTAGGTGTGAGCGCACTGTTTCCCGGGTCGGCAGAAGCCGAGCGGTTTTGGCGCAACATCGCCGAAGGCGTCGACCTGTTCTCCGACGTACCCGATTCGCACTGGCGCATCGACGACTACTACGATCCGACGCCCAGCACACCGGACAAGATGTATGCCCGGCGGGGTGGCTTCCTGCCCGATGTCGAGTTTCCGCCGATGGAATTCGGCATCCCGCCCAACGTCGTTTCCGCCACGGATACTGCCCAACTGCTCGCGTTAAGAGCCGCCCAGCAGGTGCTGGAAGACGCGGGCGGTACGGACTTCTCTCACATCGACCGCGACCGCGTCAGCGTGATACTCGGTGCGGCCGGCGCAACCGAACTGTTCGCTCATATGAGTGGTCGTCTCCAGCTCCCGGTGTGGGAGCGAACGCTGCGCGCCGCCGGGGTGTCCGAACGGGAAATCAGCGTATTCAGTGAGCGCATCGCGGCCGGCTACGCCGAGTGGCAGGAGAACACCTTCCCCGGGCTTTTGGGCAATGTCATCGCCGGACGAATCGCCAACCGTTTCGACCTCGGCGGTACCAACTGCGTCATCGATGCGGCGTGCGCCAGCTCGCTCGCCGCGCTCGAGGTGGGACTGCACGAGCTCTATCTCGGTGAATCCGATCTGGTGATCACCGGCGGAGTCGACGCCTTCAACGACATCGTCATGTTCATGTGCTTCGCGAAGGTCACCGCGTTGTCCCCGACCGGTGACTGCCGTCCGTTCTCCGACAAAGCGGACGGCACCATGCTCGGCGAGGGGTTGGCGATGTTCGCGCTCAAACGGCTGGATGACGCCGAGCGCGATGGTGACCGGATCTATGCGGTGATCCGCGGCATCGGGGCTTCCTCGGACGGGCGGGCTAAGAGTATCTACGCGCCCAGCCCGGCCGGACAGGCCAAAGCCCTGCGCCGCGCCTACGCCGCCGCGGGCTATGGCCCCGAAACGGTAGGCCTCGTGGAGGCCCACGGCACGGGCACCAAAGCCGGCGATGCAGCCGAATTCGCCGCGCTGCGCGAGGTTTTCGAGGCCGCCGGGCGCGACGATCGCCAGTGGTGTGCCATCGGTTCAGTGAAGTCCCAGGTCGGTCACACCAAGGGGGCGGCGGGCGCGTGCGGGCTGTTCAAAACGGTGATGGCACTTCACCACAAGGCATTGCCGCCCACGATCAAGGTGGATCGTCCTAATCCCAGTCTCGAAATCGAGAACACACCGTTCTACCTTTCGACGCGCACCAAGCCGTGGGTTCCCGACGAAGGCGTTCCGCGACGCGCGGCTGTCAGCTCGTTCGGGTTCGGCGGCACCAACTTCCACGTCGCCGTCGAGGAGTACACCGGTCCCGGCAAGCGTGCTTGGCGATACCGGTCGTGGGATCCCGAACTGGTCGTGCTGGGCGCGGCTTCCGCCGAGGCGCTGTCCGGCCAAGCCACGCAGCTGGCCGCATCCTTGGTCGACACCCCGGACATGCTCAGCTACCTGGCGCGCAGCACCCAGACCGCGTACGACGCGACGCAGCCGCACCGGCTGGCCATCGTCGCCGACAGTGTCGCGAACCTGCATGCCGCATTGACCGAGGTGGCCGAAAAGCTTCGAACCATCGGAGCCACCACATCTTTCGCGTCGCCCAAGGGCTACTACTATTCGGCGCAGCGCTCCGGGCCCGTTGCACTGTTGTTCCCGGGTCAGGGCAGCCAGTACCTCGGCATGGGGGCCGATGTGCCGCAGCTCTACGAGCCGGCCCTATCACCATGGGAACTCGCCCGCGGCGACCTGTTGAGCGCCGATCGTGACCTGCACAAGGTGGTCTGGCCCAAGACGGCATTCGCCGACAGTGAGTGGGCACAGCAGGCGGCCGAGCTGACCAAGACGGAGTGGGCCCAGCCGGCCATCGGCGCCCACAGTCTGAGTCTGCTGGCGGTCATCCGTGCCCTGGGGATTACCCCCATTTCGGTCGGCGGCCACAGCTTCGGCGAAGTCAGCGCGCTATGTGCCGCAGGGGTTTTCAGCCAGGAGGTGGCCCTGCGAATTGCGCGTCGGCGTGGCCTGTTGATGGCCGACGCGGCCAGCGGTACCGATGGCGCGATGTGTGCGGTGACGGCACCTATCGCCCAGGTACGCAGGCAGATTGCGGAGTGGGGGCTTGCCGTGGAAGTCGCCAACCACAACAGCCCCAGCCAGGTTGTGCTGTCGGGCAGGGCCGCAACCATCGGCGATGCCGTGCAGCGATTCAGCGCGGCCGGAGTCAATGCGCGACGCCTCGACGTTGCGACGGCATTCCATTCCGAGATCGTCAGCGCGGCGGCAGCCCCGTTCGCCGCGTCGCTCACCGACACCCAGTTCGCCATGCCGGAGGTACCCGTCTACGCCAACGCGACGGCGCAGCCGTACACCGGTGATGCCGCGGCCATGCGCGCCATTCTTGCCGACCAGATCACCAAACCCGTGCGGTTCGCCGAGCAGATTGAGGCGATGTGGCGTGCCGGCGCGCGGACCTTCGTCGAAGTCGGTCCCGGCAGTGTGCTGACGAACCTGGTCGAGAAGTGCCTCGAGGACAAGGACCACTGTGCGGTGTCTTTCGATACCAAGGGCCGCAACGGAATTCGATCCCTGTGGTTGGGGATGGCCCAGCTGGTGGCGGCCGGCGTCCCCATGAATTTCGAACCGCTCTGGGCCGACTACCGCCCGGGAGACGACCCGCGCAGTCGACACAAACCGAAGCTGGTTTTGGCCATCAACGGTGCCAACTACGGCAAGCCAGCAGTAGGCGACCAGCCGGTGCCCCGGCCGGTCGCGATCGAGACCGCCGCCAATCACGGCGGCTACACCAATGGACACTCTGCGAAATCGGATCTCAAATTGACGCTATCTGAAGCCATCACACCCGCGGCCCCGGTGAACGGGACGCCAGCCCCCGTCCAGTCTTCGCCGGTAGCCGGGAATGGATCAACCGCCCCAGCAGCGCTACCACCCGTTGTCCGCAATGGCGACGCGGCCCCAGTGGCTGCCTCAGTGACTCCCTCGGTGGATCCCTCACTGGCTCCCGCAGGGGCCCCCTCGGTGGCTCCCTCGGTGGCTCCCGGCGTCAATCCCGATGTGCTGACGCAGATGTTCGCTGCGGTCGAAACGTTGAAACAAACCGTCGACCAGCTGCAAGGCCTCCTACATAGCCTGGCGCCTCAACCGGCGGCGGTTTCATCGCCGGTGAGTGTTGCCCCGGTAGCACCACCGCCGCCACCTCCCCCACCGCCGGTGGCCGCTCCGGCTGCGCCGAGTGTGGATCTGGTTGCCCAGATGCTGGAGGTGGTTGCCGATAAGACGGGTTATCCCGCCGAGATGCTGGATTTGTCGATGGCGTTGGAAGCCGATTTGGGTATCGACTCGATCAAGCGGGTGGAGATCTTGTCGGCGGTGCAGCAGCGGGTACCGGGGTTGCCTGAGGTTCAGACGGCGGCCATGGCGGGGTTGGGCACGCTGAACGAAATCGTGGACTATTTCCAGGGTTTGGTGGCGCCGGCCGCCCCGGTTGCGCCAGCCGCAGCGCCGCCGTCACCGCCGCCGCCGACGGCTTCACCACCGGGTGTGGATCTGGTTGCCCAGATGCTGGAGGTGGTTGCCGATAAGACGGGTTATCCCGCCGAGATGCTGGATTTGTCGATGGCGTTGGAAGCCGATTTGGGTATCGACTCGATCAAGCGGGTGGAGATCTTGTCGGCGGTGCAGCAGCGGGTGCCGGGGTTGCCTGAGGTTCAGACGGCGGCCATGGCGGGGTTGGGCACGCTGAACGAAATCGTGGACTATTTCCAGGGTCTGCTCTCGCCTACATACAGCGCGCCGGGCGGAGACCACCGCCCTTTTGAGTTAGCCGGAGCTGCGATTCCCCGCTACGCAGTGCGTGCGGTCGCAGTTCCGGCTAGCGGAATGGGAATGCCGGGCCTCTACCGTGTGGCCAACGTCGAAATCGTCGGCGGCGCAGACAACCAAGATGCGATTGCCAACGCGCTGGCAGCGATTCTTCGCACCCACGGAATCAATGCCACGGTGGTGTCCCACGCCACCGCCGACGCCGAAGCCGTCATACACCTTGGCGGACTTGTGCATACCGCAACCCGATCCGAAACGCTGGCTCTCAACCGGATGGTTTTCGCCGACGCACAACGCGTCGCCGCAAAATTCCAGGAGCGCGGTGGAACGTTCGTCACCGTCCAAGACACCGGTGGCAGTTTCGGCCTGCTCGGCGATCCCGGCCAACGCGCCTGGGCCGCCGGCATAGCCGGCCTGGCCAAGACGGCGGCACAGGAATGGCCGGCCGCCCAAATCAAGGCCATCGACCTTGCGGTCGGCAGCATGTCACCGGTTGCCGTCGCCGAATGTCTTGCGCAGGAGCTCTTGGCCGGGGGCGCCGAAGTGGAAGTCGGGCTCGGCAGCCCGCACGGCCGACTCACCATCGTCGCCGACGAGAAGCCGATCACCACTCGCGCGAATCGCATTGGCCCTCAAGACGTGATCGTGGTGTCAGGTGGTGGGCGCGGGGTCACAGCCGCGTCGGTGATAGCCCTGGCAGAGCAGACGAAGGCCAGCTTCGTCCTGATCGGGCGTACCGAACTCGGCGAAGAGCCGGCGGTCACCCGTGGGCTGACCACCGATGCCGAGCTCAAGCGGGCGGTGCTGGGCTGGGCCACCCAACAAGGGCGCAAGCTCACCCCCCGACAACTAGAGCTCGAAGTGCACCGGATCCTGGCCGACCGCGAGGTGCGGGCAACTCTGGCCGCGATGCAAGGCGCCGGTTCACGGGTCAGCTATGCCTCGGTAGACGTCTGTGACGCGGCGCAACTCAACGCGCTATTCGACAGCGTCCGAACCGATTTCGGGCCCATCACCGGGTTGGTCCACGGTGCCGGCGTGCTGGCCGATGCGCCCTTGCAGAAGAAGACTCTGGATGGATTCGATCGCGTCTTCGACACGAAAGTCGGCGGGCTATGCGCGCTGCTGGACGCGACGGCCGCCGATTCGTTGAAGCTCATCTGCCTGTTCTCCTCGGTGGCCGCGCGCACCGGCAACACGGGCCAAAGCGACTATGCGATGGCCAACGAGATCCTGAACAAGGTGGCCCTGACCGAACAAGCCCGCCGCGGTCCGGGTTGCCTTGTCCGCGCCCTGGGCTGGGGTCCGTGGGACTCCGGCATGGTTACCCCGGCACTCAAATCGATGTTCGAATCCCGCGGCATCACATTGGTCGAACGTGCCGACGGCGCAACGGCTTTCGTTTGCGAGGTGCTGGACGGACGGACAGGCCATCCCGAAGTGCTGTTGGGTGGCGGCGTGTTGGCCGGCCCGCCAACGCAACCTCTTCCTGCCGCAGGCCGGACGGCCTTCGTGGTGGCCAATGCGGCCCGGCAGCCTCACGTGCTCGATCACCGCATCAAGGGCAACGTCGTGCTGCCGGTCGTGCAAGCGCTGGAGTGGTTTGTGCGGATGGCCGAGGCATGCCGGCCCGGACAACGCGTGGACCGTCTACTCGACGTCAAGGTGCTTCGCGGCGTCGTGCTGCACGACTTCGAACAACGCGGTGACCGATTGCTGGTGCGTTGCGCGCCCGCAGCCGAGCAGCCGAACCGGTTGGTATGCACGCTGTCGGACTTTTCCGGGTCAGCCGCCTACTACTCCGCGATCGTCGAAATCGGTTCGGGCACGGCACAAGTACCGGCAGGTGCGCCGGCGGCGGAGCAATGTCGTCTGCCGCATGACGGCGTCCGCTACGAGAGCGACGGCGCGCTTTTCCACGGCCCGGCGTTCCAGGTACTCGACGGGGTGGATTGCCAAAGCTCGACGGCCACCGGGTCCCTGCACGGCCTGGCCGCCGCGGGCTGGCGAGACGACGGTTGGGCTACCGATCCGGCAGCACTCGACGGCTGTCTGCAGCTGGCGACGGTGTGGAGCTTCGAACAACTCGGCCACAAGACGCTGCCGCTACGGCTGGGTGAAGTCGTGCGCTACCGAGCGGGTGCACTCGGGGCCGGGCTTCGCTGTGTGCTGTCCAACGGCGACGCGAAAAGCAACCGGGCGGTCTGCGACATAGACCTCGTCGACGCCGAAAACCGTTTGATCGCAGGCGTCAAGCGCCTCGAGCTGTACACCTACGGCAGCTGAGCAAGCCGATGATGTCGCGGAGTCCGGTTGTGAAGTTTGACCCCATCGCGATTGTCGGCCAGGGCTGCATTCTTCCGGGCGCGCTGAACTCCGACGAGTTGTGGACCACGGTTCGGCAGGGCCGGGACGTGCTCGGTCCACCGGAGCCGGACTACTGGGGCGTATCGCCCGCGCACATGCTCACCGACCACAAGGCCGGACCCTCGTTCGACCACACGTGGTCGGAGCGCGGCGGATATGTGCGCGGGTTCACCGAAATGTTCGACCCCCGCACACTGCTGCTCGACCCGGAGGACCTCGACGGCCTTGACCCGCTTTACCTGTGGACCATCGAGGCGGCCAGGCAAGCGATTGAAAGCGCCGGCTGGCGGGCCGGTGAAGTTCCCGGCTCGGCCGGGGTGGTACTCGGAAACTTGGTCTATCCGACCAAGACGATGACCGACCTTGCCGAAAAGGTTTGGCGCGGTGAGCAACACGGCATCGACTGGCGCAACCGCTTCATTGCCGGGCTGCCGGCGAATCTGGTCGCGAATGCACTGGGTCTGACGGGTGGCGCCGCCGCTATCGACGCCGCATGCGCCTCGTCGTTGTATGCCATCAAGCTGGCCTGTGATCGCCTGCACGACCGCACGGCGGACGTGATGCTGGCCGGTGGTGCCAACGGGGCGAGCGACCTGTTCATCCACGTCGGCTTCAGCGCACTGCAGGCACTGAGTCAGTCGGGAAGGTCGCGGCCGTTTCATCGCGATGCCGACGGCCTGGTCCCCGCCGAGGGAGCGGCCATGCTGGTGCTCAGGAGGCTGGAAGACGCGATCGCCGACGGCAGCAACATCCTGGGCGTCATCCGGGGCATCGGCCTCACCAACAACGGAAGAGGACAAGGGCTGCTCGCGCCCTGGCAGGAGGGGCAAGAGCGGGCGATGCGGCTGGCCTACGACATGGCCGGCCTTGAGCCACAAGACATTTCGTTGGTCGAGTGCCACGCCACGGGCACCTCGCGCGGCGACCTGACCGAACTCATGACGATGGCACGCATCTTCGACGGCATGACGGGCCTGCCGATCGGATCGATGAAGTCCAACCTCGGCCACACCTTATCGGCTTCTGGAGCCGCCGCAATCATCAAAGTGGTCAACGCAATTCAAAACGGCATCCGTCCGGCAACGCTGCACACAGACGATCCGCTGTCCTACATTGCGGATTCACCCTTCCGGCTGCTTACCCAGAACGAACCCTGGATCGCCGACGGACCACGCCGGGCCGCGATCAACAACTTCGGCTTCGGCGGAAACAACGCGCATCTCCTGCTCGAAGAATGGGTCGGGCCGGCCGCACACTACGGCAACGCGCCGAAGCCCCCAGCGGATCAACCCGCATCCGACGGCGACATCGCAATCGTGGGGCTCAGCCTGCTAATGGGTGACGGGCATGAAACCGCCGCTGTCGCGGAGCATCTGATGGCTGGTCGCGCACTGCTGCGCGATGACGGCGACGGCCCCCGGCGAGTCCAGATGGACAGCATCAGCATCGACTTCAGCCAAACCTGCTTCCCCCCGGCCGATCTCAAAGAGGCCTTGCCTCAACAGTTGGCCATTCTCAGCGCAGCCCTCAACCTCGACGAGCTGATCCACCGCCTGCCGGCCGACACAACGAGCGTGTTCGTCGGAATGGGCTGCGACACCGCGGTCACCCGATTCGAACTGCGCTGGCGGTTGTCCGACGCGGTCGAGGACCCCGACGAGTTGACACGGGCACGCGACGGTATCGCGCCGAGCCTGACCGCGGCGGCCGTCGTCGGAACCATGCCCAACATCGTGGCGAACCGGTTGAACTGCCAATTCGACTTACGTGGGCCAAGTTTCAGCGTTTCGCGAGCACAACTGTCAGGAACTACGGCGCTGGAGCTGGCCGCGGGCGCGTTACGGCGCGGCGAAATCGATGCAGCGGTCGTCGGCGCGGTGGACATGAGCTGCGAACCCGTACACGAAGCGGCCGCCCGTGAGTTGCTCGGAACCGACGAGCAGATACCCGGCGACGCCGCGGTCGTGCTCGTCCTCAAGCGGGCTGCCGACGCGCGGCGTGACCAAGACAGGATTCTGGCCCTCCTGCCCGCGGATCAACAGCCGCGCGGTGAACCCCTCACGCTGGGCAATGCTCCCGGCGCGCTGGATCTCTCGCCGGCGCTCGGTCACGCACACGCGTCTTCGGGATTGGTCTCGGTTGCCGTCGGCGCACTCTGCGGAGTCTTAGGCGTACGGCCCGACGGTACTCAGTGGAACTCTCAGGGCAATTCCGTCGTGGTCGCGCTCACCGGATTGGCCGGCCAGGACCAACAACTCGTCCTGACACCACCCGCGATGTCCCACCAAGCCGACGCGTCGGCCAGATCGTTGTTGCCGGCCCGCCGACCCCGCCAGAACACACCAACCTGGCTGCACCTACCCGCTCATCCGCCCGCGGTGCGGATGCCGACTGCCGTTGTCGCCTCGCATGAACCGGAGCAATCTATGACAACACTCCTCCCGACGCCCCTGCCGGTTCCGCCGCCGTTGCCCAAGGTCGCAGAGGCATTCGCGCGGGTGCCGCTGGGCGCGGCACTGGACCTGCAGCTACCACCCGAGCCGCTGACGATCCGTCACGACTACAACAAGGTCAGCCGCGAACCCGCCCGCGCGTCGCAAGATGACTTCGGTGGCCAAACCCGCACCGGAACGCTGTGGACCGAAACCGATGTCACCGCCGAAAGTCGTTGGCTACACACGGGCCGCATGCCGGCGGGCATCATGCTGGAAAGTGGCCGGACCGACCGCATGCCGGTGTCGTGGGCGGGTGCAGACAACAGCAGCCCCGGTGATCGCGTTTATCGTCTGCTGGGCTGTGAAGTGACCTTTCTCGGTGGACTACCCGAGATCGGTGACACCTTACGGTTCGATGTCCAGGTAGACGGTCACGCCAGCCTGGCCGACATCGCGCTGCTCTTCTTCCACTCCGACTGCACCATCGACGGTAAAGAGCGATTGCAGGTCAGAAACGGTCAGGCCGGGTTGTTCTCCAAAGAGCAACTGGCGTCGGCGAGTCGGCCCGGATCTGGCCTGCTGTGGCGGCCCGAGGACGAGACCGTCAGCGGCCCAATGGAATCCACCCCATCGCGGACGTCGCGCACCTCACTCAGCCGCGCCGATTTGGAGGCATTGGCGGCCGGCCGGGTGTGGCAGACGCTCGGCGCCGGCTTCGAGTGCGCTGCCAGCCACACCCGCACGCCGTCTGTCCCGGGCAGCGACATGCGGCTCGTCGACGAGGTCACCGAAATCGACTTCACCGGCGGACCCTGGGGCCGTGGCTATCTGCGCGCGGTACGGCACGTGAACGTCGAGAGCTGGTTGTTCGCCGACACCGGGGACGACCCGTACCTGCCGGGCCCGCTCATGTATGAGGGCGCGATGCAGGCCATGGCCGTGTACATGACCGGCCTCGGCATGACTTTGGAGTGCGACGGGTGGCGATTTGAGCCGGTGCCCTTCGAGACCTACAGATTGCGCTACCGGGGGCAGGTCACGCCGCGCTCGCGCGAGCTGGCCTACGAGGTATTCGTGCGAGAGGTCGTCGCCGGTCCAGAGCCCACCCTCTTTGCGGATCTGCTTTGCACGGTCGATGGATTGCCCGCGTTCCACTGTCGCCGGATGGGCCTGCGGCTTTCGCCCGGCTGGCCGATGGATCTGGTCGCCGGCGAGCTGAACGCCGGGGAGCTGAACGCCGGCGAGCTGAACGCCGGCGAGCTGACCGCGTCCAGCCAACCCAGGGCGGTCGCCGAAGCAGACGGGTTCAGCTTCGATGAGAAGGCGATGCTGGCCTGGGCCGGCGGCAAGCCGTCGATGGCATTCGGCCCCCGCTACCAGGAGTTCGACAACCATCGGAAACTAATCCGACTGCCCGGGGCGCCCTACAACTTCATCTCTCGAGTCAGCGACGTGGCGGGCGACATGGGGGCGATGACATCCGGCGCCGAGGTCGTCGTGGAGTACGACATCCCCGAGGACGCTTGGTATTTCGCCGCCAACGGCCGGCCGACCATGCCCAATGCGGTCCTGATGGAAGTCGCGCTGCAGCCGTGCGGTTGGCTGGCAGCCTACGCGGGGTGTCCACTGTGCACCGATGTGGACCTCTACTTCCGTAACCTCGACGGAACCGGTGTACAGCACCGCGAAATCACCCCGTCGACACCAACGTTGCGAACCAAGGTGGTGCTGAAAAGCATTGCGCAGGCATCCGACACCATTCTGGTGAGCTTCGACGCCGAAACACACGCCGACGATGAATTGGTCTACACCATCGACACGGTGTTCGGCTTCTTCCGCCGCGACGCACTGGAGCAGCAGGTCGGCCTGCCCGCCACCGACGAGCAACGCTCTGCGCTCGAACTCCCCTGTGAGGCAACGGTTGTCGAGCTAGCAGGCCCGGGCCGAAGTTCCGGACCGGGACCGCGACTGGCTGGCGCCACGCTGTTGATGATCGACCGGGTAACGGGTCGCTGGTGCGACGGCGGCAGCGCCGGTCTGGGGCGGTGGCGTGCGGTCAAGGACGTCGATCCCACCGAGTGGTTCTTCAAGGCGCATTTCTACCGCGACCCGGTACAACCCGGCTCATTGGGTATCGAGGCACTGTTACAGCTCTTACAGTTCGCCATGCTCGACCTCGGATTGGGCGAAGAGGCCGGGGCGGCAGCGCATTTCGAGCCCGTTGCGCTGGACGAACCGGTCACGTGGCGGTACCGCGGCCAGGTGCTGCCGGCGAACAAGCTGATCACGTCGCTGGTGGAGATCACCCGAATCACTCGCGACGACGACGGTATCCTCGCCGCGGCCGAGGGATCGCTGTGGGTCGACGGACGGCGAATCTACAGCGTGACCAATCTCGCCATGCGCATCAAAGGGCAACTGCCGCACGCGAGGTCGAGTGCTGCGGCCGACCCCCCTGCCGTGCTTGCGGCGACCATGATTGAGACCGTCATCGATCCCGGCCGCGACACTTGGATCGCCGATCACTGCCCGACGTACACCATCCCCACCCTGCCGATGATGTCGGTGATGGACCTGTTCGCACAGGCGGCCGGCCAGGTGGCCGGCGCGGCCAAGGTGGTCGAGGTCACGCATCTGCGTGTGGAGCGCTGGATCGTCGTCGATTCACCGAAACGACTGCGTGTGGTGATCGAACCGACGGGGCCGGGACGCTGCGACGCCCGCCTGGAAGTGTGGCGCGACGCACCGCGACCGGTGATGTCGCGCTGGGAGACACATGCCCACGCCACCCTGCTCACCGCGAACCAATACCCCAGCGGCCCAACGGATCCGCCGCCGTTGCATGGCACGGTCCCGTTCGCCAACCCCTACGAGACCGGGGCGATATTCCACGGGCCCGCGTTCTCCACTGTGCTGGACGGCGCCCGGATCGGTCGCAACGGATCGTCGGGAACGCTTGCCGTCAACCGGTGCAAGGTTCCGATAGGGCGGCTGCATCCGGGACTGCTCGACGGTGCGATGCATCTCGTGCCGCTTGGCGCGTGGAGTGTGTGGACCAATGAGGATTTCGATGTCAAAACCTATGTAGAGGCCAAAGATTCGACGGTAGCGCTGCCGCATCGGGTGGAATGGGCCCGCTTCTACAACGAAACCCCCCAGGACGGGGAAGTGGACGTGGAAATCCGCTGCGTCGGTTTCGACGATGCCGAGAACCGGATGCCCGTGATCGAACTTTGGCTCAGCGCAGGCGGCAACCCCTGGGCCTGCATCCGTGTCGTCGGGATACTGCTGCCCAAAGGCCCGCTCGGGCAGGCCGGCGGACTTCAGCAACGGGCGTTTCTCGGTCAGCGCCGCGCGGTGCCCGCGATGTCGTTGAGTGAACGGCTGGAGCCCGGTGCGGTCATGCTCGACGCTGACCGGGTGGCGACGATGAGCTGGCTCAAAGGCACTTTGCAAGCGGTTTATTGCACCGAAAGCATTGGCAATGCGTTGCTTTCGGACGTCGCTGCCAAGGAGGCCGTCGTGTATGCCGCGCATGGCGCCATCCATCCCTCGCAGGTTCACACCTCCGTGGGTCGGGTATCGTGCCCCGCATTGCCGCTGGAGCGCATTGCTCTCGAGGTCCGGCAAGTACGCCCGGGTACAGTTCGCGCCGAAGCGTCGCTGCAGACCGACTGGCAACCCATTCGGACCTGGTGGACCGACAAGCTGGACATGCCGCCGGGCTGGTTCGGCGATCTGCTCAAGTGGGGCTTGCTTTCTCGCTACGCCAGACACGTCATCGTCACCGATCCCGAAGCAATGGCCGCGGTTCGCGGGCGTCCGGTGTTGCTGCTCGGCAACCACCAGGTGATGATCGAGTCCCTGTTGGCAATGGTGATCGCATCGTGGGTGACCGACACGAAAGTGGTCCCGATCGCCGGCATCAAACTTCAAGACAATTGGATCGGAAAGCTAACCCGCTTCGCGGATGCCCAAGCGGGACGCGACTTGGGCATCATGCGGTACTTCGACCAACAAACACCCGAGCAGTTCTTCGGCCTGATCGACGACATCAAATCGGACACCGCCGCCCACGGGGTGTCGACATTGGTGCATCCGGACGGCACTCGATACTTCCGGTCGGGGCAGCGCGTCGAAAGGCTCACTTCCACACTGCTGGACATGGCGCTGGAAATGTCGATGCCGATCGTGCCGCTGTTCTTCGCCGGCGGCTTGCCCGAGGAACCGGTGGATCCAAAGCTCGAAGTGCCGTATCGCCAAGCCGCGCAGGACTATATCTTCGGTCGGCCGATCATGCCTGAAGAGCTGCGCGCATTGGCCTACGCCCGCCGTCGGCGCCATGTCATCGACGCCATCAATGCCCTGGCCCCATTCAGCGATGCGCCGCACGAGCCGAACCTGGCCCTGGAGCGCAAGATCGCTGCAGTTGCCCCGGGTGCGCCCCCGCTGGAGTCGGTATGGGATTGCATCGAAGACGCGCTGGACGCGCTGCCGGCCGATTGGCGCAGCACGATCAGCATGGACGATTGGACGGCGATCCGTTCAACCCAGCCTTACGCCGATACCAGCGCAACCGCCACACACCACGTGCACTAGGCCGTTTTGTCGGCCGCCTTCGGCCAATCGGCGAGCGCGTCGACATACAGCTGGCGGACTTGCGCAATGTGTTCCGGCAATGAGTCCGGTGTCCAGTCGTCGACCGAAATCGGCGCTAACACCGCAATATCCACGGTCCCGGGAGTGATCGTGAAGGATTCTCGGGGTGCGACATCGGCGACGTTGCGAATCACGATCGGCACAATCGGTACACCCGCGGCCATCGCCATGCGGAATGCACCCTTCTTGAACGACCCGACGCCGACCCCGTCGTGTCGAGAGCCCTCGGGTGCGATCAACACCGATATACCTTTTTTCGTCCGTTCTTCGATTTCGCGCAAGGTGTTTACCGACCCTGCGGTGTCGTCGCGGTCAAGGAATGCGGCGTCGACGCATCTGAGAATCGTGCCGACGATCGGGTCGCGCGCCAGCTCCTTCTTGGCGACTTTGATCCAGTTGTCCCCCATCAGCGCCGAGGCGACAAATGGGTCGAATCGGCTGCGATGGTTGTACAGAAAAATAGCCGGGCGCTGCGCCGTCAGGTTCTGTGCGCCGACGACATTGAGCCGTACGCCGCCGGCCTTAACCACCAGCCCCGGCCAGGTGGAGGTGAAAAGGTTCAGCCCACGGCGACGATTGCGGGTCAGCAGACCCAGTCCTACCGCGGCTGCTGCGAGCGGAAATGCCGAAAGGACGCCGAGAATGGCGCGGACCTGGCCCATCACCACGCGAAGCCGGTGTCGTAACCCTCCGGGACCCGTGCTTTCTGCGCGGCCAATCCCCGCCCGATGTGCGACTTCCGATGCCACCGTTGCGGCCTCCCCCTGAATAGTGTCCGGTCCACGCGCCACCGGTATGTACGGCAAGCGCACCAACACGTTAGTACGGTGGCCCGCGCTTGGGGAGTCGATTATCAAGATCAGTTCCGGGGCGGCGGATTCACCGAGCAATCCCTGCGAATTAACTCGCTCAAGGATCTTTTTTTGTTTGCGAACATATTGAATGCCGAACCTGGCGCGAGCTAATGTGTTTAAGATCAATGCAGCCACCTGGTCGGGGGCGCATGGTCGAAAAGTCGGGCGCCGGAGGTCAATTCGATGTCGCAACTGCCCACTGTCGCGATCGTAATTCCCGCCTACAACGAGGAACGCTTCATCGGCAAGTGCCTGGACTCGTGCCTCGATCAAACCTCGACACCCGAAGAGATCATCGTCGTCAACAACAACTCGAGCGACGACACCGTTTCGGTCGTGCGCAGGTATCAGGAAAACAACCCGCAGGTGAACATACGGCTGCTGGAACAGAATGAATACCAGGGCATCGCACCGACCCGAAACTGTGGATTCGACAATGCGCAGAGCGAAGTCATCGGCCGGATCGACGCCGATTCCATCATCGCGAACGACTGGGTGCAGACGGTGCGCAGCTGCTTTTGCGACGGAGCTGTGGACGCGGCGACTGGCCCTGTCGTCTTCTACGACATGCCGCTGCGCAGCTTCACTTTCTGGCTGGACGCCCGGCTGCGCAGCAGGGCGCAGCGCAAAGCAACGAATGAGCGCTTTCTGCTGGGGGCCAACATGGCTATCCGCAGCTCGGCCTGGAAGGCGATCCGTCATCTCACGCAACTCGATTTAGAAGATCGCCTGCACGAAGATGTCGACCTCGCTCTGACGCTGTTCGAAAACGATCACGAGATCTTGTATGCCCCAACCATGGTGGCGGGCATGTCCGGACGCCGGGTGAATTGTTCACTGCGTGACTATTACCGGTATGCCGGACGTTATAGCCGGACGACAAAGGTGCACGGCATTAGCAGCTCCTCGGCACGCACCGCCAAGGTGGTGCTTATGCTGCTGTACTTTCCATTTCGCACCATGCGCTTCTTCTATGACGCCGAAAGCCTGCAATTCACCTGGTCGAAATTGCGCCATGAGTTGCGCAAGCAGAATAAGGTGCCCTCGGCTTAGAAAACGTCATCGACCCGGCGGCCGCAGCGCCTGCATGGCGACTCGCATAATCGGTTGCGGAATCCTGTCTTTCATCGCTAACGCGGCGTCGGCAGCGCGGGAGCGCAGTGGTGTGCCGCGACCGAACATCCGGTTCAGCGGCCCGCCGGACGGCTCGATGCGCACGTGCAGTGGCGGGGTATCGACGTCGGCCCCCAGCGCGTTGGCGATCACCATCCGCTGAATCTCGCTGGTGCCTTCAAAGATGGTGTACAGCTTGGCATCTCGGTACCACTTCTCCACCGGATGGTCGGTGATGTATCCCCAGCCGCCCATCGTCTGAATGGCACGCTCGGTGGCTTTGACGGCAACCTCACTGGCGGCGAGCTTCGACATCGATCCTTCGCCGCGCTGGAACTCGACGTTGTTCGCCGCCATCCAGGACGCCCGCCACGTCAGCAGCCGGGCGGCGTCGATCTGAGTCGCCAGCTCGGCCAACGGAAACGCGATGCCCTGATTGTCGATGATCGGGCCGCCGAAGGCCTCGCGCTCGGTGGCGTAGGCCGTCGCGTATTCCAGTGCGGCGCGGGCGATTCCGATCGCCTGGGCGGCCACCATCGGGCGGGTCTGTTCGAATGTTCCCAATGTCGCTGAGCCGGAGCGCTTTCCACCCGCGACCGCCTCGCGCGCCTTGGCGAGTTTGTGTTCGAGCTTCTCGTGCCCACCGAGCAGGTTGTCAGCCGGAACCCGGACGCCGTCGAATCGCAATTCGGCGGTGTGCGACGCCCGGCAGCCCAGCTTGTCGAGTTTGCGCACCAGCTCCAATCCCGATGTCCCGCCAGGCACCACGAACAGCGCCTGACCGCGGTGGCCCAGCTCCTCGTCGACCACCGCGTTCACCACGTGCACGTTGGCGATCCCACCGTTGCCGATCCACATCTTGTGACCATCGATGATCCAGTCGTCACCCTCACGGCGAGCGCGGGTGCGCAGATTGCGGACGTCACTGCCGCCCTCGGGTTCGGAAATCGCCAGCGCGGCCAGCTTGAGATCACCTGGTGTTCCAAAACATTCGGGGGCCCAATGCAGCATTTGCTCCGGCGAGGCGGCCTGACCGATCGCCGACAGCGCCAACGCGGGCATGACGATCGCCAAGCCGATGCCGGCGCAACCCCAAAACAGCTCCTCCATGAACATCGGCAGCGATAGCCCGGTTGGGTCGCCGATCAAATCGCGATAGAACAGTGGGCTGTAGAACCCGCGCTGGGCCGCCTCCTCGAGCACCGGCCAGGGAAACTCCTGCCGCTGGTCGTAGTCCAGTGCGACCGGACGGACAACTTCTTCGGCGAACTCGTGGGTCCGCCGGGCCAGATCGTGCTGAGCCGCCGTTGGTGTCAAGTCAAACGTCATGATGTGCCTCTGGGTCGACTTCTCCGTCCCTGCGGCTGCGACTACCCCGTCGGCTGTGTCAGCAAACTGCCCGCCGGCCCCAAGCCGTCATGCGGCCGAGCGCGGACCAAGTTGCGCCACCGGAAGGTGCAAGACGACCGCCGGGACTTCGACCGCGACGTCTTCGCGGCGTGCCAGCAATGCCGCGTTCTCCGGTAGTTGCCGGGCGTTGATCTCACCGGCGGCAATCCGGCGCAGCACATCGTGGGCCATGGCCAGCTGCTCGCGCTTCCGGTACTGGCCGCCGGGGAGTTTTATCCCCGCCCACACCCCGTATTCCTCGCGGTGCTCGATGGCCTGTTGCGCGCACAGGCGCTGCTGGGCCAGTGGGCAGCGGCGCAGGCACTGGATACGTGCCTCGGTGGCCGACCGTTCGTAGGCGCGGGCCTTGGCCGCGCCGTCGCCGCCGTCGTCGTCGGGGTAGCCGAACCACAGTTCCGGGTTGGCAGTGCAGGGGTTCGCCGTGGCCGCCATATGAGCGCCTCCTTCATCTCGTGAAACGTAGGCAAAAGCGTATACACATACACAGGCCGGTCGCAACAGAACGGCGACGGAAACGTATATCCACAGCGTTGTCGCCCCGGCTGTGTACTATCCGTTCATGGCCGGAGCCCGCGGTGAGCCGTGAGTCGGCCGGCGCGGCCATCCGCGCTCTGCGCGAATCGCGCGACTGGTCGCTCGCCGATCTTGCGGCCGCGACCGGCATCAGCATCATGGGCCTGAGCTACCTGGAGCGCGGCGCCCGAAAGCCGCATAAAAGCACAGTTCAAAAGGTCGAAAATGGGTTGGGCCTACCCCCGGGGACCTATTCGCGGCTGCTGGTCGCCGGTGACCCGGAGGCGGAGCTGGCCCGATTGATCGCCGCGCAGCCACCCAAGCCGGCGTCTTCGCCACGAGCCGGGGCCGTGGTCGTCGATCGCCACAGTGACACCGATGTGCTTGAGGGATACGCCGAAGCGCAGCTCGATGCGTTGCGTTCGGTCATCGATAGATTGCCTGCGACGACATCAAACGAATATGAGACGTATATTCTCTCCGTGATCGCACAGTGTGTGAAGGCGGAGATGCTGGCCGCCAGCTCCTGGCGGGTGGCGGTGAACGCCGGCGCCGAATCGACCGGCCGGCTGATGGAACATCTGCGGGCTATCGAAGCGACGCGTGCCGCCCTCCTCGAGCGCATGCCTGCCAGCTTGACTGCCCGGTTCGACCGGGCCTGTGCGCAGTCGTCGTTACCGGAACCGGTCATCGCGGCACTCATCGGCATCGGCATCGACGAAATGTGGGATATCCGCAACCGCGGCGTCATCCCCCCGGGCGCGCTGCCCCGCATCCGTGCCTTCGCCGACGCGGTCGAGGCGCCAGAGCAAATCGAGCCAGCCGAGGGGGATCGATGACGTACAGCGAAGTCGGGGCATTGAGCCGTGCCCACCAGCTTTTCGCCGGGGACGGCCGGCATTCAGCGCTCGACGCGGGGGTACACGGCCTGCCCCGTTACGAAGTGAAAACTGGTGCAGCACAAGAGGTTTACCAACAAGCGGCACGACACAGCCGGACGGCGCAGCTATCGGCGGCCCGAACCGATGCCGAGGTCGCGGCCGTCATCGCCGGCGCACACCAGGACCGGGCCACCGCAAGGGAACTCACCCGGCGCGTCGTGAACGAGGCCCGCGCCGATGCCGCGTTCGACCCGCCGACGCCGCTGGCCCAGCGCGAGGCGATGCGCCGCCGCGCCGCACGGCTGCGTGCGCAACATGCACATGTCGTATCGGCGCGCCGGCAGGCCCGACGGCACGTGGCGGCGCTGCGTGCGCTGCGTTATCGAATGGCGCACCATCATGGGTCACGCCGTCTCCCCCCGGTGAGCGGGCGGGCTGGCCTCGCCGTGCGAGCCGCGCTGTCGCGATTGGGCCGCCCATACGTCTGGGGGGCCACGGGGCCCAACCAATTCGACTGTTCCGGGCTGGTCCAGTGGTCGTATGCGCAGGCTGGCCTGCACCTGCACCGCACCACCTACGAACAGATCAACGACGGAATCGCGGTGCCGCGCTCGCAGGTGCGCCCGGGTGATCTGGTGTTCCCACACGCGGGTCATGTGCAGATGGCGATCGGCAACAACCTGGTTGTCGAGGCCCCCTATTCGGGTGCGTCCGTGCGGATCAGGCAGTTGGGCAACAACGTGCAAATACGGCGTCCCTATTGAGAACCATTCGGATAGCCGATAATCGCCCAGCTCAGGCGGGCCGGATGAGAAGGTTGTACGCATGTCGGACCAAGCCGGGTCTTCGGTAGCCGCGATTGCGGCGCGGCAGGCACTTTTGGCCAGGCAACACGGCGCACTGGCCGAGGCCGACCGTGTGCTGACCGAGGCCCTGGCCGACGCTCATGCGGCAATGCGGGAAAGCGTGCGTCGGCTGGACGCGATCGCAGCCGAAATCGACCGTGCTGTGGCAGGCCACGCGGAGTTGGCCGTCGATACGTCGTTGGGGGCGCGCGAATTTCAGCGATTTCTCTTGGCCAAACAGCTGGAGATCGCCGCGGTCATAACCGAAGCCCGGGAACTAGGTCAGTCGAAAAGCGCTGTGCTGCACAGCCTGCGGTCGCAATACGAGTCTCCGGCCGGCTGAGCAAAGGTGAATTGCCGGCGGCTCATCGCCTGGGTACTGTCGCCCGGCATGGAGGGGTCGCGAGGTTGCCCGCTGCGGGCCGGCTAGCCGATGTCGACGTATACGGAGCTACTGGCGGCCATCAAAACGGTGCGCGACGCCACGGGTGACCCGAATGCGTGGCAAGCCGGGCTGACACCCATCGAGGTGACCGCCGTGCTCACCCCCGCCACCCGCTCGGAACAACTGGACGCAATCCTGGCGAAGATCCGCCAACACCATTCGGGCCTGTTCGCCCCGGCCGCCGGATCCGCTCCCCCGCCGCCACCCGGCGCCCCGCCGCAACGGCAGGAAGGCGAAGCCGCCAAAGCCATTGCTGAGGCCGAAGCTTCGCTGGCGCACCAGAACTCGGCTAGCTCGCAACTCGACCTGCAGGTGATCTCGGCCATATTGAATGCCCACCTCAAGACCGTCGAAGGACGCGAAGCGCTGAACAAACTTCAGCAGGAGACCGAGGCCGCGGTACGCACGCGATCGGATCTCGACACTCCCGCCGGCGCCCGGGATTTCCAGCGCTTCCTCATCGGCAAGCTGCGCGATATCCGTGAAGTCGTCGCCAACGCCAGCCTCGACGACACGTCGAAATCGGCTCTGATGGCGGCGTGGACCTCGTTGTACAACGCCTCGAAAGGGGAACCCGGTGACCGGCCGGCGCCCACGCGGCCGGCCGCAGCGTCAGCGCGCGAGACGGCCGCCGACCCGGCGGCATTGTCCGACGATTCCTACCTCGATTCGCTGTTGGACGATCCCGGGCTGCTGGCCGACGGGTCACCGGCGCCGCCGGGCGCCCCGCCCACTGCGGCGGCGATGCCCGGTCTCGGGGCGCTGCCCATGCCGGGCGCCGGAGGCATCCCGAGCTCGGGCTGGGGTGCGCCGGGCGGACTCCCGCTGTCGGGGATGGGGCGCGGTGCCGACGGCGAATCCGGATTTCCCGACCGTTACGACGACGATTCCAAGAATCTCCAGCCGACGGACCACGAACAGGCCGACGAACCGGACGACCAGAAACCCGACGAGCCCGACCACGAGCCCGACCACGAAGAAGCCGACGCGAAGCCCGAATCACCACCGGCCGGCCCGACGACCGTGACCTTGCCCACCGGCGAAACGGTAACTGCCGCAAGCCCTCAGCTGGCCGCGGCGATCAAGGCCGCGGCCGGCGGAGTGCCGATCGCAGAAGCCTTCCAGCAGCAGGGAATTGCCATCCCCGCGCCGGGCACGCCGGTCCCCCAGCCCATCGACCCGTCCCGCGTGGCCCCGGGCGATATCGGCATCTTCACCGAACGTCACGCGCTCGCCCTCGGCGCCAGCAAAGCCCTGCTGGACGGCCAGATCCAGCACATCGCCGCAGTGACCGGACCCAGCTTTCTAGGCTGGGAGCATCCGCCCGCGGCGGCCACCGCGACCGCGCCGGCCACCACCGTGGCACCGACGCCAACCCGTCCGGCGGCGACGCCGACCACCTGGTAATAGTGAGGCCGCCGGCCGCACCGCCGGCGCATGGAGAGGAGACAGCGGATGGCAGACCGCATCCACGTGGTGCCCGCGCACTTGCGTGAGGCCGCTGCTCACCACCAGCAGACCGCCGAGCAGTTGCGCACGATCCCGTCGTCGCACCCGGCGATCCAGGAAAGCCTGGACTCACTGGGCCCCATCTTCAGCGAGTTGCGCGATGCCGGCCGTGAACTGCTCGAACTCCGACGGCAGTGCTATGAGCAGCAGGCCGACGACCACGCCGACATCGCGCAGAGTCTTAGGACGTCGGCCACGATGTGGGAGCAGAACGAGGAAGACGCATCGCGCATCCTCGGAAGCATCCGAAACCAGGACCTATGATGGCCTCGCCGGCGATAACGGGTCGCGGGATTTCATGACCGAGGCCAATCCCGCCTTCGACACGGTTCACCCCAGCGGCCACATCCTGGTCCGGTCCTGCCGGGGTGGATATATGCACAGCGTCGCGTTGAGCGAGGCAGCGATGGATACCGACGCCGACATACTGGCGGAAGGCATCTTGCTGACGGCTGACGTGTCCTGCCTGAAGGCCTTGCTAGAAGTGCGCGACGAGATCGTGGCGGCCGGCCACACCCCATCGGCGGAAGTTCCCACGGCCAACGATCTCGATTCGGCTATTGAGCGGCTACTGGCGCACCAACTTCGCCGGCGCGAGCGCTGAGAAACTAGAGCAGCCAGCTCTTGGCGGTCTCTGGATCGGGTGCGATGTCGGTGGGCGGCTCGATCGGGTTGGCGCCGAACAGCTCTCGCGCGCGCGACAGCAGCCCACGCACCTCGTCGAGTTGCTGCTGCAGCGCGGAATCGGCCATGTGCTCACGCTACCTAGGACGTATCAGCCACACAATTCACCGTCTGCGCACCCAGTAACCGGCCGGTACGCTGTGCCGGTGGCGATCTTCGGTCGGAGGACGGCGCGGCAGCGCCTCCGGAGGGCGACCCGAGAATCACTGCTGATTCCCACCTTCAGCTCTCCCCCCGATTTCACTCCTCGGCTGACGCCTGTCCTCGGCCCTGCCGAACTGCCACCGAATGGCGCCAAGAGCTGCGCCGACCTGGATCAGACCCAGGTGATGCCGGCCATCCGGGATGTGGAAGTTCCCGAGCCGCCGCAACCTGCACCGGAATCAGACGACGAGCGGTTGCTGCGGCTGCTGGCGTTCGTGGCGCGTCAAGAACCCCGGCTGAACTGGGTTGTCGGCGACTGCGCCGACGGCACCACCCTCCTGGCTACCGACCTGGCCCACGGCTGGATCCCGCCGGGCATCGCGCTTCCCGAAGGTGTGCGGTTGTTGGCGCCCGGGCAGCGCACCGGCCGCGCCGTGGAGTGGATCGGCGCCGCGACGCGCTGCGCAACCTACGGCCCAGGCGCCCCGGCCCGATGGCCGGCTGATGGCATCGCGACCAAGCCCGCGGCGCAGCCCTTCGAGTTGCCCGCCGTCGAGGACCTCGGTTGGGAGCTCGCGACGGCCACGCATTTGCGTGACGGGCTGCCCAACATGGTGCACGCGATGGCCAAGGTCGCGGCCGCCGGAACCGGTGTGGTGGAAGAGGAAGTCGATCTGCTGCGCGTACACCTGGATACCGCTCGCTACCAGCTGCTGGCGCAGTATCCCGATGTCGATGCTGCGCAACTGCTCAACTGTATGTTGCTCGCCGCAACCGAAGGCAGCGTCAGCAACCACGCGACAGCGGCGAACTACCACTTCTCCTGGTTCACCAAACTCGGTCGCTGAGTATGTCCTGTGGATGAATTGACGCTGGTGGGGACCGTCGACATACTGTCATGGTGTCGGGGTCGGGTCGCCAGGAATTAAGCGACCTCAGCGACCGGGACCTCGTCGAATCGGTTCTTCGTGAACTGAGCGAAGCGGCTGACAAGTGGGAAGCACTTGTCGCACAGGCCGAGACCGTCACTTACAGCGTCGACATGGGAGATATTCACGCCGTTGCAAATTCGGACGGCCGCTTGCTCGAGTTGACGCTGCATCCGGACGTGATGACCGGCTACGCCCACAGCGAGCTGGCCGACAGATTGAACCTCGCGATCGCAGCGCTGCGAGAAGAGGCAGAGGCCGAGAACCAGGCACGGTACGGCGGCCGTTTGCAGTGACATCGGTGCCGGTACGACAGACGGATTCGTATCGGCGCCGGAAGGAGAATGCCTGTGCCACTCAATCTGTCCAACCGGGACCAGAATTCGGGGCATCTGTTCTACAACCGGCGGCTACGTGCTGCAATCACCCGGTTTTCGGTGCGGATGAAGCACGACGACCGCAAACAGCAAGCGGCGGTGGCACTCTCGATCGTCATCGTGGTGATCGGCATCGGCTGGATGGCGCTGCTGCACGTGATGAAGCCCGCTGGTTTGATCGGGCAGTCGGCCATCATCGGCAACCGGGACACCGGTGCCATGTACGCAAAGATCAACGGGCGCCTCTATCCCGCACTCAATCTCACCTCCGCGCGACTGGCCGTGGGCAATGCAGCGAGCCCGGCCTGGGTAACGGCCGGCGAAATCGCCAAGTACCCGACCGGCCCGATCGTCGGCATCCCCGGGGTGCCGGACAGCCTGCCGGTCACTGCCGGCGCCGTATCGGCATGGTCGGTTTGCGACACCGCGCAAACCGGGGGAGCCACCCGGGGCGGCGGAACTACTCCGGTGGTAACCGCGATTGCGGGACAACTCTCGCCGCTGGGCCGGGCTGCGGCCATGGGCCCCAAACAAGCAATTCTGGTCACCCACAAGGGCGCAACGTATGTGATCTGGGGCGGGCAACGGTCCCGCATCGACCCGACCGACCGCTCGGTGACGTTCAATCTCGGGCTCGACCCCGGGGTGACCTACCCCATCGAGATCTCCAACGCGCTGTTCGACGCGATGCCCTCCACCGAACCCATTGTGCTGCCCGCAATTCCGGAGTCCGGCACACCATCACAATGGCTGCCCGGCGCCAAGGTGGGCAGTGTGTTGGAGTCCCGCGATGCCAACGGCGCCGTCAACGGCTTCTACGTGCTGCTGCCCGGCGGTATGCAGAAGATCAGCAGCTTCGTCGCAGACCTGTTGCGTACCGGCGACTCTCAGGGCTCGACAACGCCGACGCTGATAGCCCCGGACAAGCTCGTTCACATACCGGTCGTCGACGTGATCGACGTCGATTACTATCCATCCGGCAAGCTGGAATTCGTTGACACGGCGGCCAATCCGGTGACCTGTGTCGGGTGGGAGAAGCAGGCCAGCGACCCCCAGGCCCGGACCACCGTATTCACCGGCCGCGGCCTGCCGGTTCCGATCGGCATGGATTCGCGGTTGGTGCAATTGGTTCGGGACGACCGCAATCCCGACTCTACCGAAGCCCATCAGACCCTGATCCTGCCCGGAGCGGCCAATTTCATCGCGACGACGAGTGGTGTGGCCACCGCCCAGAGCCGGGAAAGTCTGTATTGGCTTTCACCGCAAGGTGTTCGGTACGGCATCCAGTCGGACCAGCAGACCCTGCGGGCACTGGGACTGGATCCGAGTTTCGCGGTCCAAGCACCGTGGCCAATCGTGCGTACCTTCGCGCCCGGTCCCGCCATCAGCCGCGACGCCGCTCTGGTCGCGCGCGACGTCGTCCCGGCGGGCGGTGTCGTCGCGCCCATTCCCGATTCCAACCAGACCAACGGCGGGGGTTAGACATGTCGAAACGTGGCTTCGTTCGCGGCAAGCGCAAGCCGCCGCCGGACGTTCCGCCGGTGCGCGTGGCGGTCACCGCGCCGCTGGCATTGCCGGAGCGGGAACCGCGCAACATCATGCTGATGATCGCACTTCCGGCGCTGCTGATCGGGATCGTCGGCACCCTGGTGGTGATGTACGCATCGGGTATCCGGTCGCTGCAGTCGGGGTTTTTTCCGATGGTCGGTCTGGTCGGTTTCGGGACGTTGATGTTCGGCGGCCGGTTCGGCCGTGGGCGCCGGATCAGTTGGGGCGAACAGGAAAAGCAGCGCCGCAGCTATCTGCGCCAGCTCGACGAGGACCGCGACGAGGTCCAGCGCGCCGCCCAGGAACAGCGGCGCAGCCAGCTGTACGTGCACGGTGACCCGCAGCAGCTCGACACCGTGATCGGTGGCCCGCGAATGTGGGAACGGCGCGCCACGGATTCGGACTTTCTCGACGTCCGCCTCGGGATCGGGGTGCAGCAGGCCAGTGAGTCCGCGGTCACCCTGCAGTGGCCTGACGTTCCGGTCGGCGAAGAACTCGAACCGGTGACCGGTGGTGCGCTAAGGGATTTCATCCTCGAGCAGAGCAAGATTCGCGGGATCGGCAAGGTGCTCAGCCTGCGGTCCAAACCCGGCTTCAGTTTCATCGGCGAGGATCCGGGCGAACTGCATGCCCTGGCCCGTTCGATCCTGTGCTCGCTCGCGGTGTATCACAGCCCCAACGACGTCAAGCTGATGGTCGTCACCCGCCATCCCGAGCTGTGGTCGTGGTTGGTGTGGCTGCCGCACAACCAGCACGACGAGATGTTCGATGCGTGCGGGCTGCGCCGGCTGGTGTTCGCCTCCCCCACGGAACTGGAGGACGCGCTCGACGCCGAACTGCACCGCAAGGGCCGCGGCCCATGGACGCCGCCGGTCGGCGGGAGTCCCACGTCGATGCCGTCGCCGATCGAGACGTCCACCGGGTTGATGCTGGGCCCGCACTGGGTCATCGTCGACGACAACGTGGGTACGCCCGAACAGTGGGAAGGCGTGACCGGACAGAAGGGCATGACCGGTATCACGGTGTTGCGGTTGGCAACTCGCGTCGGTGTGGGTGTCGGGTTCGCCGACGACACCCAGCGCTTCACGCTGCGCGAAGGCCGGTTGATGCACCGCGACACGTTCTACGCGGTGGCCGATATGCTCGCCGACAGCACCGCCAACCGCTATGCGCGGGCGCTGGCCCGCTGGTCGCCGATGAGCGCCGGAGAGCTGTCCGAAACCGACAGCCAGGGCGGGGAACTGCTGCGGGCGCTGGGCATCGCCGACCCGCGGGAACTCGACGTCGACAGGCTGTGGGGCGAAAGCCGCGGCCGGGGCGACCCGAAATGGGCGATGGTTCCCGTCGGCGTCAGACAGGGCGGCGAGCTGCAATATATCATCCTGCGCGCCAAGGATTTTGGTGGCTACGGCTTCCACTCCGTGGTGATCGGCACGTCGGGCTCCGGCAAATCCGAGTACTTCTTGTCGTTGTGCAGCGGTATCGCGCTGACGCATTCGCCGGAGACCTTTATCGTGATCTTCGTCGACATGAAGTTCGAATCGGCCGCCCAGGATCTGCAGGGTTTTCCGCATGTCGCGGCCTCCCTGTCCAACCTCGGCAAGGACGACCGTCACCTCGCCGAGCGGATGCGCAAAGCCATCAACGGCGAGATCGCCAGGCGCTACCGACTTTTCAAGAATGCCGGAGCCCGCGACGCCAATGAATACGAGGAGATGCGGCTGGCCGGGCGCGATCTGGAGCCGGTGCCCATCCTGCTGGTGATCATCGATGAGTACCTCGAGTTGTTCATCCACCACCCGGAGTGGATAGATCTGGTGATCCACATCGGCCAGGAGGGCCGCGGGTGCAACGTCTTCTTCACCCTCGGCGGCCAGCGACTGGATTTGTCGTCGTTGAGCAAGGCGAAGAGCAACATCGCTTTTCGGGTGGCGCTGCGGGCCGAGACCGCAGAAGACTCTCGTGATGTCATCGGCAGCGACGCCGCGCTGCATCTGCCGTCGAAGGAGAACGGCTACGGGTTGCTGAAAGTCGGTCCGCGCGACCTGGATCAGTTCCGCTGCTTCTACGTCTCGGCACCCTTCGTCGTGCCGAAGCGGGTGGTGGACGTGAACAAGACTGTGGCCGTGAGCTTTTCCCAGCCGCGCGCATACACCTGGGCCTACCAGCCGCTCAGCGATGCTGACAGTGCGGCGCTGGCCACGGCTGACGAACCCGAAGAGCCCGACGAGTTCCTCTTCCATTCCGACGGCTTCCGCAAGAAGAAACTCGTCGACGTCATCCGGGACTCGCTGCTGTCGCACCCCGCGCGGCCGCCGCACCAAATCTGGCTTCCCCCTTTGGAAGTCAGCGAGCCGATCGACATGTTGGTGGCCCGCTGGCGTGGTAAACCATGGGACGTCGACTACGGCAACAACCCTGGCCTGGTTCTTCCGGTGGGGATCGTGGACATTCCCGAGGACCACACCCAGCGAGTGCACGCGCTTGACGCCGAGATGGACAACATCATGGTGGTTGCCACCGCGCAGCGCGGCAAGTCCGCCACGTTGATGACGTTGATGACCGCCGCGGCACTGATGTACCGGCCCGAACGAGTGACGTTCTTCTGTGTGGGGGCGTCGTTGTATCCGGTTGAAGGGCTGCCGCACGTGGCCTCGGTGGTGAGCCCGACCGACAGCGAGGGAGTGTCCCGAACCATCGCCTCGATCGAGGGATTGATCCTGGCGCGCGAGGCCTCGTTCAAGAGGTACCAAATCGACATCTCCGAATTTCGGGAACGACGGTTCGGGGGCGACGGTGTGGACGGGCCTGCGGGCACCGACCCCGATGACAAGTTCGGTGATGTCTTCCTGGTAATCGACAACTTCAGCGACCTCTACGACAAGGACGCCGCAATGGGCGAGCGGGCGATCGCGATCGCCCGCCAGGGCCTGTCGTACGGGGTGCACATCATGACCAGCGCCACCGCCTGGCTGGTGGGCCAGAAGCAGCAGCTGGTCAACGTGTCCAACGCCCGGATCCAGCTGCGGTTGAGCAACCCCGACGAAACGCAGATGGGTGAAGGTTTCGAGCGCAAGAAGGCCGCCCGCAACACGCTGGACCGGCCCGGTTTCGGGGTGACCCGCGACGGCTTCGAGCTGCTGGTCGGGGTGCCCGAGATCATCGACGAGACCGGTGAACGAGTGGCGACGCGCGACGTCGGTCCGCGAATCGCCGGGCTGACCGGCGCCGGACGGTTGGAAAGCCTGGCCCGGTTGCCGGGGCGGGTCCAGCTCAGCGAGGTGATGACCGCGTTCGCAGACACCGCCGAAGCTGCCGACCCGTTGAACCTGCCCTTCGGGATCGGCGAAACGGCATTGCAACCCGCGGTGCTGCCGACCCGAGCCGTGCCGAACATGCTGATCGTTGGCCGCCAATTATGCGGGAAGACAACGACTTTGGCCGTTTTCGGCCGGGCGATCATCAGCCGGTTCACGCCCGAACAGGCCCAGATCACCATCATCGATCCCAAGACTTCGCTGATCGGAAAAATTCAGGGCGACCATGTGCGGGCGTACGCCTACACCGCCGACGACATCGACGCGGTAATCGGCGAATTGGCCCAGATCCTGCGTGATCGCCTTCCTCCGTCGGGGCTGAGCCAGGAAGAGCTGCTCAACCGCAGCAACTGGGACGGCCCGCACCACTTCATCCTGATCGACGACGAACAGGAGCTGCGCCCGCACGGTGTGGTCGGCAAGGGTGCGGCGACGGCGCCGCTGTGGGGCCTGATCGAGCGCGGGCGCGAGATCGGTCTGCACGTCATCGCTACGCGCCTGCCCGGCAACTGGGCGGGCGTGTCGGTGACCAACCCGTTCCTGCAGAAGATGACGGGCTCTCGGGCGCCGACGTTGTTCATGGACAACGACCCGGCCGTGGTCAAGGTGTTCGGTAGGACCAGCGCCCAGCAACTGCCGCCCGGGCGCGGGTTGTTGGTCACCACAGATGGAGTGATGGAAGGGGTGCTGGTAGGAGACCCGGAAACCTGAATCGACAGCCGGCGTGACCGACCTTAAACTCAGACCGCTCCGCTAGGGCGGGCAATTTGTGCGATTGGATATGGAGGCAAGTATGGGTGGCCTGTTCGGGATGGTTCCGAGCGCCGTTGACCTGTCGGCGGCTGCGGAAGCCGGAATCAGCGAGGAGATGGCGGCCACCACAGCTGCCGGCGCCGCCGCGCTCACCGGGGTGCTGCCGATGGCAGCCGACGCCGATTCGATGGAGTTCGCGGCCGCGCTCAACGCCGCCGGAGCCGCCTATCTGGCCAGCGCCGGCGAGCACGTCGGGCAGCGGGCGGCCTTCTCAGGTGCTCAGGGGCTGGCGTCAGCCACGAGTGTGGCCGCCGAGGCGGCTCGCGCAGCGGCCAGCGCGCTGTAGCAGGCGTACTTCATGCCCGATCCACGTTGGATAGGACCACCCGAAATCGTCGCGGCGATCTTCGAGGCGGGCTCTCCTGCTTCGGTGATCGCCAACAACGTCGTGTGGGTCACCGAGACCACCACCAAGGAAGTGTCGGCGGGCCTGTCCACGGTGAACAGCTTGGCCACGGCCACGCAGTGGCAAGGCGTGGGCGCGGTGGCCTCAACGGTGACCGCGACGGGTCTCAACGCCGGTCTGCAGATGCTGGTGGGGTGGACCGCGGAAAAGATCGGCATCACCCAAGCCGCCGTCGAGGCCTTCACCACCGCACGCTCCGCGGTAATCCCATCGGTGGTTTCGGCGACCAACCGAGCCGAGACGGTGGTGTTGACTAACACCAACTTCCTCGGCGTCAATACCCCGGCAATCGGCGAGCGCAACGGCGAATACTACGGCGAGCACTGGCCGCACAACATGAGTATCGGCTGGGCTTATTCAGGTGTGCTGAGCGCGTTGATCGCGGCTTTGACGGTCCCGCCCCCGATCGCGCCGATGGGCGCGTCTCCGGCCGCGCCCGCGGCTGCGGCCGAAACGGTGGCCCAATCGGCGGCACAGTCCGGCATGAATGGCGCCTTGCAGGGGTCGGGCCAAGCCGCGCAGACGGCAGGGCAGACGGCGTCTTCTCCTGCCGATGCGACGGGGCAGCTCAGTTCCTTGATGCAGCAACCCATGCAGATGCTGTCGAGTGCCACCGAGCCGCTGAAACAGTTAGCCCAGATGCCGATGCAAGCGATGCAGGGCTTCAGCAGCCTGCCGCAGAGCATGATGCAGGCGATGGGCGGAATGTTTCCGACGGGGGGCGGCGGGGCCTCGAGTGCCGCGGCGGCCGTCGCTGAGCCGGTCGGCGCTGTCGGCGCTACCGCAGGCGGGGCGGCAGGCGGCGGCGGGGGTGGCGCCTTCCCGGGTGCCGGACTGACCAGCTATACGCGACCTACCAGCAGCTTCGAACCGGGTGGCCGGCCGACGAGCCTGCGCGCCGGTGTGCTCAATGCCGCCGAGGTCCGGGGTCCCACGGCCTCGGCCGGGATGGGTGGTTCGCCGATGCCGATGTCGCCGGCGGGCATGCTGGGCCGTGGCAACGGCGCAGCAGCGGACAAAGAGCCCGTGACGCGCGCGCGTGTGGTGATCGACGGCGACCCGATCGACCCGCGGTAGCCATTGGGTGAGAACAGGACCTCTGCGCAGCCACCCCGTAGTCCTGGGTGGGCCGCACGAGGGTGGTATCGGTGTTGACCGTCGGCTCGCTGGTCGGCGGTTATCGCGTTGAGCGGGTCTTGGGCAGCGGCGGGATGGGCACGGTCTATCTGGCCGCCGACCCGGCATTGCCGCGCCGCAACGCCCTCAAGGTGCTTTCCGCCGAGCTTTGTCGCGATCCCGACTTTCGTGCGCGGTTCATCCGCGAGGCAGACATGGCGGCTGCCCTCGAACACCCCCAGATAGTTTCGGTCTACAACCGCGGGCAGACTCCCGATGGCCAGTTGTGGATCGCCATGCAATTCGTCGACGGCACCGACGCCGACGATGCGCTTCGAAACGGCACCATGACGCCGCATCGAGCCGTACACGTCATCGCCGAGGTGGCCAAGGCGCTCGACTTTGCGCACTCCCGCAACGTAATGCACCGCGACGTCAAGCCGGCGAACTTTCTGCTGTCGGGACCCGTCGGTCCCGACGAACGGGTGTTTCTAGGCGATTTCGGGATCGCACGTGCCCTTGACGACGTGGGCCTGACAGCGACCGGATCGGTACTGGCCACGATCGCCTATGCGGCGCCTGAGGTCCTGTCGAATGCGCCGATCGACGGTCGTGTCGACATTTACTCCTTGGGCTGCAGTCTCTTTCGATTGCTCACCGGGCAGACGCCGTTTTCGGCGAACAACGGGGCGGCGGCCGTTATGAGCGCTCATCTGTTCGCACCGCCGCCACGCGTCACCGACCTCGTGCACTCGTTACCGCCCGCGTTCGACCAGGTGATCGCGACGGCAATGGCCAAGGATCCTGCAGTCCGGTTCGGCTCGGCCGGCGCGCTGGCCCAAGCCGCTGCGGCCGCACTGCACGGTGTGGCGCATGGCATGTCGTTGCCACCGGTACCCATCGGCGAAGTCAGCACCCATCAACAGCAATTTCCGTCTCCGCCGGGCTGGCAGCCGACGGACCGGGGAAACACCCCGCCGCCCACACCCTGGGGCCCGCCGGCTTATCCGTCGCGGCGCCGCAAACGCACGGCGATTGGCGCGACCCTGGCCGCGGTGGCGCTGGTGGGCGCCGGGGCTGTCGCCGTGTCCACGTTGCACGACGCGAGGCCTGGCCGCGCCGCCACCGCACCGCAGGGCGCCCCGCCGGGAGAACCGTTTTCATCGATCGCTTCTCAACCGCCGGCGGCCACCGATATCGCTGCGGCGGAATTGCGGCCAACCTTGTTGGGCGCCAACGAGATTGCCCGCATCTCCGGAGGCAACCCCGTGGTGTTGGAGCGCGACGATGCAACCTTGCTCGACGACGCCGCAACGTCGGACAATGCCCAGTGCATCGGGGCGTGGGCGCCAGCCGAGCAGTCGGTGTACGGCACGAGCGGCTACACAGGCGTGGCGGTCCAGGCGCTGCGGGCGCTGAACGAAACGGCGTGGCGAGACAGCGTCACCGAGGCCGTCGTCGCGTTTCCGTCCCAGGAAAAGGCGGGCGTGTTCTACGTCAACCAGCGCGGGCAATGGGGTTTGTGCGGCGGGAAAACCATCACCCTGAGCCAACCCGGTGAACCTGCTCAGATGTGGGACTTTGGTCAGCCGCTCACCATTGCGGGAGCGTTGACCATCGCTGCCACACTGCGCGGCGGCGCAGCCTCCTGCCAACACGGAATAGTGCCGCGCGGCAACGTCATCATCGACATACGGCAATGTCGCGCCACCGGTGGCAACGATGTCGCGGCGTTGGTCACCGCGACCGCCGCGAAGCTGCCTCGTCAGCGATAGGGAGCCCATGTCGATGGAGATTTCAAAGTCGGTAACCGCGACCGTCGCCGTCCTGCTTACAGTGTGTGCGGTAAGTGCCTCATGTTCGGACGTGACGGGCGGAAGCCCGGTAGCACAGCATGTTTCGGCGCCGGCGCCGGCGCCGGCGCCGGGAACCAGATCCGCGCCGACCGGCAGTGTTGCCGTGCCGCTGCCGCCTCCGCCGGTGACCGCCGAGGATCAGATACGCGAAACACTCACGGTTTTCCAGGACGCCTATAACACCCAGAACTGGGATGCCTACCTCGAATTGATGTGCTCAGCGATGCGGGCCAAGTTCACCGGCACGACGCTGGACTACGTCAAGAAGAACCGCGCCGCCACGGGTATCACGAGAATCGAATCGGTTACCGCGATCAGCATCACCGGCGATACCGCCACCGTCGTATTCCAAGGCCGAAACGAGGCGATAGGAAACCGCTCGATCACTGTGCGGCTCAAACTAGAGGACGGGTGGAAGATCTGCCAAGTATGAGTCAAGTGCGACAAGGCAAATCGATGGTCCGGGCCGCGCTGGTGGCATCCGTTCTGGTGGGCTGCAGTCACACGAGTCCCGCTGCGCATCCGGTGCCCGAGCCGCCAGCTGTTTCGGTGAACCCGTCGCTGCTCGATCCGGGCAAGTATCCGATCTCGCCGCTCGCCCCGCTAGGCGATGCCGGCTCCGAACAAGCCGGCCGCCTGGTCGAGGGGCGGCGTATGGCCAGCTTTGTGGTGGGGCCCTGGCAGGCCGACGCCGGCTTGACCGTGAGTTCCACCGAGGCGGGTGTTGTCGAGAACTACAGCCAAATTTCCCGGGTCGTGTGGGCGCCGATAGAGGGAGGCGCCTACAACTTGCCTTTCGTGGTGGGATTCACCTCCGAGCGCCAGACGCCGGGTCCGGAGCCGCAGATGTCGCTGCGCAACGCCGTATTGCGGTTCGCCGACCCCGGCGCGGCATCGGCTGCGGCCCAAGGTATGTCGGGAAGGGCGAGGGACTTCCCGCGAGTGCCCAGTGCCGTCCCGATTCTGATCGAACCCGAGCGTGTGATATCCATCCCGGGCCACGCCGATGCCGCAGGCACGCTGCTGACGTTTCAAGATGGCTCCCAAACAGTGCGGGAACTGACCACCCTGACCGCACACGGCTCCTTCGTGCTGGCGCAGGTCGCGCGCTGCGCCGCCGGTCCCGATTGCGAGGCGTCGCTCACCGCACGCACACTCGACCTTCAGCTGCCATTGATAGACACGTTTCAACCGACCGCCCCCGAGCAATTCGCGGCACTTCCGCTAGATCCCACCGGATTGGTGGCGCGCACCGTGCCGCTGCCGGCCGACCAAGCGACTTCGACCTCGGCGGCCGCCTACCCGCCACCCGGCGCCCTGCACCTTGAAGACGATCCGGTTAAAGCCGGTCCAGCGCTCACGGCGGCCGGCGTCGACTACGTCTCCGTCAACCTGACGACGGTTTATCAAGCCCGAGACCCCGCCGGTGCGCAGGCGTTGTCACAGGCCTTGAGCGATGCCGCGGCTGCAACGCCGGCGGCCCAAGCGGCCGCTTCGGTGCCGGGGCTTCCGCAAAGCCGCTGCACGCGGGTACCGGGTGCCAGCGGGCTGGTGCCGCGTTATCGGTGTTTGGGTACAGCTGGTCGGTACGCGATCAAAACCTCAGCGCGACAGCTCGACAGCGCACACCAACAGATGGCGGCGCAATATCGCATCCTCGTCGGTTAGGCGCATGCCTGGGACAGGCTGGAAGCGGTGTCGCTAGGAGCTGGGCAAAAGACTGGCCACTCCAGCTAGGGGCCAGTGTGGCGGATGTGACAAGCCCGCTGTGCGCGCTCATCGCCCGGCGCGTGAGCTGAATGGCCCCGGCTCTCTTCGCGCGCTGTGCGCGCTCATCGCCCGGCGCCGGGCGGGCCGGCGAAGGCTTGCGCTACCGACAACCACTGCTGCGCGTCCTCCCCCACGGCCGTCAAATCAAGGGCACCAAGCGCCCGTCGTTGAGTGACCAGATAGCAGAACGCTTCGGCCGACCCGCTGACCCGTTGCGCCGCATCCGGTGGCCCCCACGACCAGATATCGCCACGGGGGCTCCGCAGTTCCACTAGAAACGGCTCGGCGGGCGGCGTCAGATTGTTCACTAAGAATGCGTAATCACGGGTCCGCACGCCGAGGTGGGCGATCGAGCGCAGCCGGTCGGTCGCGGGCCGGGTGACACCGAGCGCGTCGGCGACATCCAGACCATGTGCCCAGGTCTCCATCAACCGCGCGGTCGCCATCGACGCCGCGCTCATCGGCGGCCCGAACCACGGCAACTTGCGGCCGTCGGCAACCGTCAGCAACTCAGAATGCAGCCGCCCGCGGGTAACCCGCCAATCGTCGAGCAGCTCGGCCGGCGGCAGGGCCGCCAACTCCTCGGCGCCCGCATCGACGAATCCGCTGGGGTCGGCCGCAGCCGCGGACAGCACGTCAGCGAAACCGGCCTCATCGGTGACCGCGGTCAGCGCGACACGGTCGGTCCACAGCAGGTGACCGATTTGGTGGGCGATGGTCCAGCCGGGCGACGGCGTCAACAAAGCCCAGCGATCCGCTGGAAGCGGCGCCACCAACGCGTCGAGGTCGTCGCTTTCGGCTCGCAGGTCGGCGACGATCGGACCGGGACCGGCCATGAAGGAACCTCCCTAACGCTTGTTCGCGGGCTGACCGCGCCGGCCGACGAAGCTGTGCACGACGAGCCCGAACAAGTAGAGCACTGACCCGAACAACACAAACGCAGGCGCGTGGCCATCGGCGGGTATCAACATCGCAGCAACGGTGATCGACGCGATGTACGACACCCAAAACAGCGCATCCTGCACCGCGAACACGTGGCCGCGCAGCGCGTCATCGACATCGATCTGCATCGCCGAATCGGCGCACAGCTTGACCACTTGACCGGCCACGCCCAGCATGAACCCGCACACCGCCATGACGGCTACCTGCAATCCGGCGCCCGCGGTTTGGACAACGGCGGCCGCCACCAGTGCACCGTTGGCCGTGGCATAGCGCCCCCACCGCCGGATCAAGGACGGCGTCAGCACATTGGCCAGAAAGGCGCCCAGGCCGGTAGCCGCGAAGAACACCAGAGCGGTCCCCAAGCCTTTGACGTCCGGGTCGGCCATGTGATGCACCAGCAGCAAGACGATCAGCGAATTGATGCCGACCACCATGCGGTGTGCGGCCAATCCCGACAGCGCGGCGGCGACGGTCGGAAGCTGGGTGACCGTGCGCACGCCGTGTAGCCAACCGGTAACCACGGCGTACACGGCCGATCCGTGAATAGCCTGTTTGGTGTCGTCCGGCCCGAGCACGCGAGGTGCGAACCGAAGCGCCAGCAAGAGTGCAAGTGCAACCGGAATGGCGGAGGTGAAAATGACCGCCGCAGCACCCCGGTCACCGCCGCCGGCAAGCCAGCGTGGCAGCAGCATGAAGTTGGCGCCCAGGAAAGCCGCGACCGCACCCGAGGCGGTGGCCACCGAGTTCATCGTGACCACCTTTTCGCGCGGCACCACGTGGGGCAACGCCGCGGACAGACCCGAGGCCACGAAGCGGGATAAACCGTTGGCCAACAACGCAACACACAGCAGCAGCAGATCGCCGGCGCGCATCGCCAAGATCGTGCCGATCGCGGCGATGAAACCCAGCCGGCCAATGTTGGCGCCTACCAGCACCAGCCGTCGATCCCAGCGATCCATCAGCGCGCCGGCGAACGGTCCCAGCAACGAATAGGGCAGAAACAAAACCGCGAAGGCACGCGCGATCGCCATCGGATCGGCGGCCCGGTCCGGGTTGAACAGCAGCGCCCCGGCCAAACCCGCCTGAAAAAGGCCGTCGCCGAACTGACTTGCGATGCGTACCTGCAGCAGTCGCCAGAATTCGGGCATGCTGCGCACCGACCGCCAGAGCCTGACCGGTGCCCTGGCGTGCATCGGGGTTTGAACCACAGAACCCACTTCCAAAATCGGGACCGGCAAGGCACGCTGCGCGCTACGCCGCCACGTCAACATTACAAATATGTATGGGCCATGCTCGTTTGTCCCGGGCGCAGTCGCAGTGAGTGCGATGATGTTCGGGTGGCGCCACACGAGGATTCCGACGACTATGTGGTGCCCGCCGCGCAACGTGTGCGAGCGGGGACCTTGCTGTTAGCCAACACCGATCTGCTGGAACCGACGTTTCGGCGCAGCGTGATCTATATCGTCGAGCACAACGACGGCGGCACCCTGGGAGTGGTGCTCAACCGGCCCAGCGAGACCGCCGTGTACAACGTGTTGCCGCAGTGGGCCAAACTCTCGGCCAAGCCCAAAACGATGTTCATCGGAGGTCCGGTGAAACGTGATGCGGCGCTGTGCCTGGCGGTGTTGCGGGTCGGCGCGGATCCCGACGGCGTGCTGGGCCTGCGCCATGTCGCCGGCCGGATGGTGATGGTCGATCTGGACGCCGAACCCGACATCATCGCGCCGTTGGTGGAAGGCGTGCGGATCTTCGCCGGATACTCCGGCTGGACCATCGGTCAGCTTGAAGGCGAAATCGAGCGCGACGATTGGATTGTGCTGTCGGCGTTGCCCTCTGACGTGCTGGTCGGGCCCCGCGAAGACCTGTGGGGACAGGTGCTGCGTCGCCAGCCGCTGCCGCTTTCGATGCTGGCCACCCACCCGATCGACGTCAGCCGGAACTAGGCCGCCGGCAACTTACTTGCAGGACAGGGTGCAGCCGGCGCAGCTGCCGCCGCAGTCGGCGATCGCGGATCGGTCAGTCTGGCGCAGCGCGTATCGCGCACTCTGCCAGGAGCCGGTGGCCAGCGTGCCCAGCGCGCCGGCCACGCAGACGATCAGTACCACCAGTGCGAGGTGTCCAGACGCGGCCAGCGCAACCACTCCCCCGGCCGTCAGCATCACCGCCGCGGCGACTTGGGTGGGCGCCATTGCGCGCAGCGCCAACTGGTCGGTGTCTGCGCTGGGTTTCCGCACCAATGACCAGACGCCGGAAATCCCCGACGCCACCGCCACAACCAGGCATACGACGCCGGCGATAAACATTCGCCCACAATACGTCGGCGTCAGACGCTGGCCTCGTCGGAAGCGGTCTCATCAGAGGCGGCTTCGCGGCCCAGCTTTGTGGCGATCAATGAGCAGACCAGCAATTGGATCTGGTGAAACAGCATCAGCGGCAACATGACCAGTCCCACCGTTGCGGCGTCGAAGAACACCCATGCGATCGGAAGCCCTGAGGCCAGGCTCTTCATCGAACCGCAGAACAGCAGCGCGATCGAGTCGCCACGGTCGAGCCGGGCCAGCCGGGCCAGCACGGTGGTGCAGGTCAGCACCAGCCCTAGCAGCACTGCGGCGACGACGGCCACCGAGAGCAACTGCCACGGGTCGACCCTGGCCCAGATTCGCTGGGCCATACCCATCGAGTAGGCCGCGTAGACCACCAGCAGAATGAACCCGCGTTCCAGAATTTTGATCATCGCCGCACGCCGGGCCACGACCGGCGCCAGCAGGGACTGCACCAGCTGTCCCAGCCCGAACGGCACCAACAACTGCAGCACGATTTCGACGATCGCGCCGCCATTGATGTGAAACCCAGCGCCGGTGTTCATTAGCAGCACGGCCAACAGTGGCGTCAGAACCAGACCAAGAAGATTGGACAAGGAAGCACCGACGATCGCGGCCGAAACGTGGCCGCGCGCTATCGAGGTGAACGCGACGGCGGACTGCATGGTCGACGGGACCAGACACAAGAACAGCAGACCCTCATACAGCTCGGGCGTCAGCACCGACGGCACCAGCACCCGAGCCGCCAGCCCCAGCACCGGAAAAATGACAAAGGTGGTGCCCAGCACCAACAGATGTAGCCGCCATTGACGTACGCCCTGCCACGTCTGTTGCGGCGACAATCGCACGCCGTACAGGAAGAACAGCAACGCGATGGCGGCCCTGGCGACCACCGACATGACCGCTGCGGCGGAACCGCGCGCCGGCAGCAGCGCGGCCAGGGCCAGCGCCGCGCCCACAGCCAGCAGAAACGTATCGATCGGGCTCTTGTTCAGCCACTTCAGCACACTCGGACCCCGCGCGATCTGGTGACCCCCGGGATGAACATGGGCAAACGATACCGGCGCATCCGGGTAATCGGCTCCGGCCTCATACCGTGGCTTCGTCGGGCGCCTCGCGCGCCAATCTGCCGGCGATCACCGAACACACCACCAGCTGGATCTGGTGAAAGAGCATCAGCGGCAACATGATCAGTCCAACCGTGGCCGCGTCGAAAATCACCCACGCGATCGGAAGACCGGCTGCCAGGCTCTTCTTCGAACCGCAGAACAGCAGCACGATCGCGTCACCGCGGTCCAGGCGGGCCAGCCGGCCCATGGCCGTGGTGCCGGCGAGCACCACGGCCAGCAGCACCGCGGCGACAAGAGCGACCCAGACCAATCGCCATGGATCGACTCTGGACCAGATTCGATCGGCCATGCCCATCGAGAAGGCGGTGTAGACCACCAGCAGAACAGAACCGCGATCGAAGACCTTGACCAGCGCCGCTCGCCGGGTCACCAGTGGGGCGAGCCAGGGCCGCAGCAGCTGACCGAGGCTGAATGGCAGCAGCAGCTGCAGCACAATTTCGGCGATCGCACCGTTGTCGACGCGAAACCCGGCTCCGGTGTCCATCAGCAGCACCACCAGCAGCGGGGTGAGAACCATGCCGAGAATGCTGGACAACGACGCGCTGACGATCGCGGCCGAAACGTGGCCACGCGCCATCGAGGTGAACGCGACCGAGGATTGCATGGTCGACGGCACCAGACACAAGAAGAGCACCCCGTTGTACAAGTCGGGGGTAAGCACCGACGGCACCAGTACCTCAGCGGCCAGCCCGAGCACCGGGAAGACGACGAAAGTGCTCACCAGGACCAACATGTGCAGCCGCCACTGGCGCATCCCGTGCCAGGCCTGCTGCGGCGACAGCCGCACGCCGTAGAGGAAGAACAGTGACGCGATGGCCGCCCGGGCTATCACCGACATGAGCTCGGCGGCGCTGCCACGCGCCGGCAGCAGCGCGGCGACGGCCAGCGTCGCGGCCAAGGCCAACAGAAAGCTATCGATCGGGATCGCCTTCAGCCGCTGCCTCACGACGCTTGGACCTGCAGTTTTAGTGACAGGACAGGGTGCAGCCCGTGCAGCTGCCGCCACATTCGGCTCCTTCGGAGCCGGTCGCCGCACGGCGCAGCGCGTATCGCGCGCTTTGCCAGGAGCCGGTGGCCAGCGTGCCCAGCGCGCCGGCGACACAGACGATCACCACCACCACTGCGGCGTGCGGGGCGGTGGCCAGTGCCACCACTCCCCCGGCCGCCAGCATTATCGCGGCGGCGAGTTGAGTGGGCGCTACAGCGCGCAGCGCCAGCTGGGTGGTGTCGGCGGCCGGTTGGTGGGCAAGTGACCAGACACCGAACGCGGCTGAGGCCACCGCCGCACACATGCACAGCAGGCCGGCGATAAACATGCGCTCACAATACGAGCTCACCGGCGAACGCGCTTGACGGGCCGGGCCCGAGTTGCGGTTAGCGCCCGGGCACCGGTGTCACGGTCAGCAGGGGTGGCTGACCGGGCGTCACCATCGTCTGCGGCGGCTGGGCAGCCGCCATGCTCGGCGCGACGGGACTCGCGACGGGACTGAGCCCGGGTGCGGGCTGCTGCCCGGGCACGGCGAGAGGTGCGGATCGGCTCGGTGCCACCGGCGCCTGAACCGGCGCCGTCGGCGCCACCCGAGCGGGTGCCTGGGCGGGCGCCGGGCTGGGCGCTTGGGCGGGTGTGGTGGACCCGGGAGGCGCCACCCGGAACCCGTTGATGATGGCGTTGGTGGCCGGTGCGTCGGCCACGGCCTGGGTCGCTGCGGTGGTCACCTTCAGCGACAGCAGGTATCGATCGGGTCCGGAGCTGGCGATGACGTGGCGCCGTGAGGTGTTGAGCGTCATGTCGTTTTCGCGGTACGTGCCCTCGACGACCGACGACGGGAAGGCGCCCAGGTTGGTCATCGATGCGTTCGTCGTCCGCCAGGCGAGGAGTTGCTGACTGTCGACATAGCCGTGGGTAATGGCTTCGGCCGGATCGAAATCACCGACCAGTTTGTACACCACCAACTGCGCGTTCGAGGTGTAGATGCTGTTGCCGCCGACGCGGTCGGCGAAAACCGCGAATGCGTCGGGCACGTTCGGGTCGGGCACGTGAGTCCAGCGCGGCGGCATCGGCATGGTGATGTCGAGCGCCTTGAACCCTTGCGGCCGCTGCGCCTCGAGCTTCACGCCCTTCGCGGTGAAGTAGTCGCGCAGTGTTCCGGTGACGGCCGCGGTCTGGGCGGGCGGCACGGGAGCTACGGCGGCGGGTGCCATTCCGGGGGTGGCAGGCGGCAGCGGCGACGCGGCCGCCGCCGGTGCCTGTGCGGGGACGGGCGCCTGGGCCGGCGCGGGGGCAAATCTGTTGCCGTTGACGCCGCCGGGCAGCGTCAGGTTCTGGATGGGCGGGGCGGCCGCTTGACTGGGCGCGGGCACCGGCGGCACGGGGAATGCCGGATCTGCCGATGCCCGACCGCCCGCAATGAGCATCACGCCGAGGAAACCGGCGGCCATACCTCCTGCGAATACCCGCCAGTTACGCGCGACGTGAATCATGGTTCGTCGGTCCCTCCGAGTAGCTCGGGCGCCAGTGCCCGTCCATCGAGGCTGAATGTAACCAGTGCTCAACGGCGGCGACCAGGTTTGAAATAGAGCTGGGATGAACCTCTGATCGGGGTGCAATGCAACCGAGATCAACCCGTGGCCAGCGGATAGGCGCCCGGCGCGCCAGGGCCGCCCTTATACCCTGTTGGGCGTGACCGAATCGCCGACCGCAACACCTGGCAGTACGTCCGGTGTCAACGACGCGGACTCCGACGCGCCGCGGTACCGCTACACCGCAGAGGTGGCGGCCACGCTGGAACGAACCTGGCAGGAGAATTGGGCCCGGTTGGGGACGTTCAACGTGCCCAACCCGGTGGGCTCGCTGGCTCCCGCCGACGGCGCCGTGCCACAGGACAAGCTTTTCGTCCAGGACATGTTCCCGTACCCGTCGGGCGAGGGATTGCACGTCGGTCACCCACTGGGCTACATCGCCACCGACGTCTACGCGCGCTACTTCCGGATGATCGGCCGGAACGTGTTGCACGCATTGGGCTTCGATTCCTTCGGGCTGCCCGCCGAACAGTACGCGGTGCAGACCGGCACCCACCCGCGGACCCGGACCGAGGCGAACGTGGTGAACTTCCGCCGGCAGCTGGGCCGGCTGGGGCTGGGCCACGACAGCCGCCGCAGCTTCTCCACCACCGACGTCGAGTTCTACAAGTGGACGCAGTGGATCTTCCTGCAGATCTACAACGCCTGGTTCGACACGGCGGCCAATAAGGCCCGCCCGATCTCGGAGCTGGTCAACGAATTCGACTCGGGTGCAAGGACTCTCGACGACGGCCGGGACTGGGCGGAGCTGACGGCGGGGGAACGGGCCGACGTGATCGACGGCTTCCGCCTCGTCTACCGGGCCGATTCGCTGGTGAATTGGTGTCCGGGACTGGGCACCGTGCTGGCCAACGAGGAGGTCACCGCGGACGGCCGCAGCGACCGGGGCAACTTCCCGGTGTTCCGGAAACGGTTGCGGCAGTGGATGATGCGGATCACCGCCTATTCCGACCGGTTGCTCGACGACCTCGATGTGCTGGACTGGCCGGAAAAGGTCAAGACCATGCAGCGCAACTGGATCGGTCGCTCGACCGGAGCCGCGGCGCTGTTCTCGGCCGCCACGTCCGACGGCTCGTTAGCCGAGATCGAGGTGTTCACCACCCGCCCGGACACCTTGTTCGGCGCCACCTACCTGGTGCTGGCGCCCGAGCATGAGCTGGTCGACCAGCTCGTCGCCGCGACGTGGCCGGACGGGGTGAACTCGTCGTGGATCTACGACAGTGCCACGCCCGGCGAGGCCGTCGCCGCCTACCGTCGCGCGATCGCGGCCAAATCCGACTTGGAGCGCCAGGAGAGCCGGGAGAAGACCGGTGTCTTCTTGGGCGGTTACGCAACCAATCCCGCCAATGGTGAACAGGTGCCGATCTTCATCGCCGACTACGTGCTGATCGGATACGGCACCGGCGCCATCATGGCCGTGCCGGGACACGACCAACGCGACTGGGACTTCGCCCGCGCCCTCGGCCTGCCGATCGTCGAAGTCATTGCCGGCGGCGACATTTCGGAGGCCGCGTATGCCGGTGACGGAGTGCTGGTCAACTCCGGCTACCTCAACGGCATGAGCGTCCCCGACGCCAAACAGGCCATCACGCAACGGCTGGAATCCGACGGCCGCGGCCGTGCTCGTATCGAATTCAAGCTGCGCGACTGGCTTTTCGCGCGGCAGCGGTATTGGGGTGAGCCGTTCCCGATCGTCTACGACAGCGACGGCCGCGCGCACGCCCTCGACGAGTCCGCGCTGCCTGTCGAACTTCCCGACGTGCCCGACTATTCGCCGGTGCTCTTCGATCCCGACGATGCCGACAGCGAACCGTCGCCGCCACTGGCCAAGGCGACGCAATGGGTGCATGTCGAACTCGACCTCGGCGACGGCCTGAAGCCCTACACCCGCGACACCAACGTCATGCCGCAGTGGGCGGCCAGCTCCTGGTACGAGCTGCGCTACACCGATCCGCATAACTCAGAGCGGTTCTGCGCCAAGGAAAACGAGGCCTACTGGATGGGCCCGCGGCCGGCTGAACACGGTCCCGACGACCCCGGCGGCGTCGACCTGTATGTCGGCGGTGCCGAACACGCCGTGCTGCACCTGCTGTATTCGAGGTTCTGGCACAAGGTTTTATACGACCTCGGTCATGTCAGCTCACGCGAGCCTTTCCGCAGACTGGTCAACCAGGGCTACATTCAGGCGTTCGCCTACACCGATGCCCGCGGCTCGTATGTGCCCGCCGAGCAGGTCGTCGAGCGCGCCGGCCGGTTCTTCCTGCCCGGACCCGAAGGCACCGACGGCTCCGACGCCCCCGAGCTCGAGGTGTTCCAGGAATTCGGCAAAATCGGTAAGAGCCTGAAGAACTCGATATCGCCCGACGAGATCTGCGACGACTACGGCGCCGATACGTTGCGCGTCTACGAGATGTCGATGGGGCCGCTGGAAGCATCCCGGCCATGGGCCACCAAGGATGTCGTCGGCGCCTACCGTTTCCTGCAACGGGTGTGGCGGCTGGTGGTCGACGAGGAGACCGGCGAGACCCGGGTGGTTGACACCGAACTCGACACCGACACGTTGCGCGCGCTGCACCGCACCATCGCCGGAGTCTCCGAAGACTATGCGGCACTGCGCAATAACACCGCGACCGCCAAGCTGATCGAGTACACCAACCACCTCACCAAGCGACACCGTGACGCGGTACCCCGGGCGGCCGTCGAGCCGCTGGTGCTGATGCTGGCGCCGTTGGCCCCGCATCTGGGCGAGGAGATGTGGCTGCGACTGGGCAACACCATCTCACTGGCGCACGGTCCCTTCCCGCAGGCAGACCTGGCCTATCTCGTCGACGACACCGTCGAATACCCGGTACAGGTCAACGGCAAGGTGCGTGGCCGCGTGGTGGTGGCCGCCGACGCGGACAACGACACGGTGCAGGCCGCTGCCCTGGATGACGAAAAGGTGCTGGCGTTTCTGGCCGGCGCAACTCCCCGCAAGGTGATCGTGGTCCCCGGCCGATTGGTCAACCTCGTCGTCTAGGCCTCAGCGGGGCCGGATCACGACCTCGTGCATGTGCCCGTCGGGCGGCGTCGCCACCACATTGGCGACCACCTGGCCCACGGTTTCCGGCCGGATGAACTTCGCCGGGTCGTACTCGCCGCCTTCGTATGCGACGAGTTCGCGCTGCATGTCGGTATCGACTCGACCGGGGTGGATCGACGTCACCCGCAGCGCCGGCTCGTCCTGCCGCAGCGAGTCGGCGATGGCGCGCAGGGCGAACTTGCTGGCCGAATAGGAGGCCATACCCGGTGAAACATTGCGCCCGGAACCGGAGTTGATGAACAGCACCTGACCACCGGCCTGCCGCAGGGCGGGCAGCAGTGCCAGAGTAAGGGCCACCACGCCAAAAACGTTGACGCTGAACGTAGCTCGCCACTCGTCGACGTGTGATTGCGCGAACCGGCCCGGGATGGACACCCCCGCGTTGTGCACCAGCACATCCAGTTCGTCGATGACTTCGCAGCTGGCTTCGATCGAGTCGGTGTCGGTGAGGTCCAACAGAAAGGTGGTGGCGCCCAGGCGATTCGCGACGGCATCGAGCCGCGCCGACGGGCGGCCGGCCAGCAGCAGGGTATGGGTGGGCGCCAACGCCGTGGCGATGGCCGCGCCGATGCCGCCGCCGGCGCCGGTGATCAGTGCAGTAGGCATGACTTGACCGGTTACCAATATCCTTGGCAGTCAAGCACTTTCAGGCCTGCGAGCGACTGGGGCAGTCCGGGCTGGCGGCCGGCTCGCCCGCGGCCAGCCGGTCCAGCGGTGCCAGTGCCTTCAGCAGGGTCTCCAGGTCTGACGGAGAAAGTTGGCTGAGCATCGCGGCCAGCGCGGCGTGGCGGTTGGCCAGCGATTCGGCGTGGACGGCCCGGCCCTGGGGAGTGATGTCCACCAGGACGGCCCGCAGGTCCGACGGATCACGCGAGCGCTTCACCAGCCCGATCTTCTCCAGCCGGCGAATGGCCACGGTGGTGGTGGGCGTCCGCACTCGTTCGTGCGCGGCCAGATCGGTCATTCGGATGGGGCCACGGTCGAGCAGGGTGACCAGAATTGACAGCTGCGCAAGCGTCAATTCACCGGCGACCGCGCCGTTGGGATCCCCCCGGCGCAGTATCGAGAACAGCTTGGACAGCGCGCGATGCAGCCCCTCCGCCAGCTCCGTCACCTCCGGGGCTGTGGGTTCGCTGTCCGCCATAAGTCGGCAGTCTAACCCGACGCAACCGCGACGGCAGACCCGGAATAGAACATGCGTCCGACCTAAAGCACCTGGGAAAGGAACCGTTGCAGTCGTTCGGTCTCTGCTGCCTCGAAAATCCGCTCCGGAGGGCCGGATTCCACCACTTTGCCATGATCCATGAATACGACGGCATCCGATGTCGAGCGGGCGAAGCCCATTTCGTGGGTGACGACCACCATGGTCATGCCGCCGGCCCCGAGGTCTGCGATCAGTTTCAGGATGCCTTTGACCATCTCGGGATCCAGCGCCGAGGTCGCTTCGTCGAAGAACATCACCTGTGGGGACATGGCCAGCGCCCGCGCGATCGCGACGCGTTGCTGTTGCCCCCCCGACAGCGTGTCCGGACGCGCACCGGCCTTGTCTTTCAGGCCAACTCGGTCCAGCTGGTTCAGCGCGAGTTCACGTGCCGAATCGGCGGGCATCCGGCGCAGCTTGCGCGGCGCCAGCGTGACGTTGTCCAGCACGCTGCGATGCGGGAACAGATTGAAATGCTGGAACACCATGCCGATGCGCTGCCGCAATTCGTTGGGGTCGTCGCGCAACACCGATCGGCCGTCCAGCAAGATGTCCCCACTATCGGGCTCGTGCAAGCGATTCAGGGTGCGAAGCAATGTCGATTTGCCCGAGCCGGACGGGCCGATCACCGCGGTCGTGCTGCCCGCCGGCACGTCGATGTCGACGCCGCGCAATACCGCAACCCCGCCAAGCATCTGGTGAATGTCTTTGGCTACCAACGAGACTGGCTCGCGCCGCACGTCACCGGTCGTCACACCATCTCCTGGCCGAGGGTGGAGGAGACCACATCCGAGGGGTCCTCGGGTTCCAGTTTGGCCCGGCCGCGGCGCAGCCGATTGTCGATGTAGTTCACCAGATGCGTTAACGGCACAGTCAATATCAGGTAGAAGATCCCCGCGGCCACCAACGGCGACAAGTTCCCGGTCTGCGCGTTGAGGTCACGGCCGACCTGAAACAGCTCGCGCTGCTTGGCAACCAGCCCGAGGAAGTACACCAGCGCAGAGGCTTTCAGCAGCGCGATGAACTGATTGACCAACGCCGGCAATACCCGCCGGATTCCTTGGGGCACCACCACCAACCGCATCGCGGCCGGATAGCTGAAGCCCAGCGCACGCGACGCCTCCAGCTGGCCGGGGTCGACGCTCTGTATTCCGGAACGCAGGATCTCGCCGACATAGGCGGCGGCCATCAGCCCCAGCGCGGCAATGCCGAGCGGGTAGGGATTGTTGTTGGTCAGGCCGCCCACCAGCGGACCCACACCGAGCCCGATGATCAAAATGATCACCACCTCGGGCAGGCCACGAAAGACGTCGGTGTACACCCGCGCCGGCCAGCGCAGCCAGCGCTTACTCGACATTCCCGCGACCGCCAGCCCCATGCCGAGCGTCAGGCCCACGACGCTGGCGCTGCCGGTCAGGATCAAGGTGTTGGGCAGCCCGGTGGTGAGTAGCGCCGGGATGGCTTGCCGGTACATGTCCCAGTCCAACAGGGATTCGCGCAGCTGGGTGAGGGTGGACTTAGGCGCAACGGGTGTGGTCTGGGACCGCTGGTGGCGGGCCGCGATCGCGGCGAAGTCCGGCAGGTGCGGGCTGGGTGCGGCCTTGGATCCGGGTTTCCAGCCCGGCGGCAGCGCGCGCGGCACCCAGTCGCTGTACAACCGCGACCATGTCCCGTCGGCGATGACGGCGTCCAGCCCGGAGTTGAGCGCATCGATCAGCGGCTGGTTCTCCCGGGCGACGGCGTAGGCCACGAAGTCGCCGAGGCTGAAGGTGGTGGCTACCGCGACGGCCGGGTCGCCCGACCGCATCACCGCCGAGGCCAGGTTGATCGGCGCCACCCAGGCGTCGATCTGGCGGGTTTTCAGGCTGGCATACACGGTGTTGAAGTCGGGAAACTCCACCGGCTGCAGCCCCAACGTCTCAACGACATAGGCCTCTTGCACCGTCCCCTGCACGACGCCGATCCGCTGCCCGGCCTCGAGGTCGGCGAACCCCTTGATCGGCGAACCGGGCGGCACGACGAGCGTGTCGTAGCCGAAGTCGTAGCCGTTGGTGAACGCCACCGTGTGGCGTCGCGCATCGGTGGCCTTCACCGCGGCCGAGCCGACGTCGAAACGTCGCGACGCCACCTGGGCGAGCAGCCCCGAGAACTCGGTCCCGACGAAGCGCACCTTGAGGCCCAGCTTGTCGGCGATCGCGCGCAGCAGCTGGTTGTCGAAACCGGTGAATCGGCCGGTGGAGTTGATGCAGGCGTTCGGCGGGGCATCCGAGAGCGTGCCGACGGTCAGCACGCCCGGCGTACCGAGATCCAGCGCGGCCCCGCTCACCGAGCTCAGCGGCTCGACACCGACGGTGGTGTCGGTGTCATCCTGGCCCGCACCGGGGGTGCCGGTCAGGTCAGTCGGCAGTGCGGTGGCACTCTCCACCCCGGCGGGCGCGCATTGATTGCGGTCGGCCGCAGCGGTCGGGGCCACCGCCAAACCGCCGACGATCAGGATTGTCGCGGCCAATCCGAGCGCTTTCGCGCCATGCCCAGCCCACCGGCCCCAGCAACTCATCACCGTCACCGTATCCGCCGGCCTACGGCCCGCGCCGTTCAGAGCGCACTAGAAAGCGAAGGAAGCTCCCGCGTCGGCGGTGGCGTGCAGCGGAAGCGGGTCCAAACAGGGCTCATCGGCCGGATTGAACACTCGGCGCCGAACCAATTCGGTCAGCATCCGCTGTGCCATCCGATCGGCGCGGCCGATGCACGCGGCCCGGGCGGCCTCCGGATCGCGCCGGTGAATCGCCGACGTTTCTTCTTCGTAGTACGGCAGCAGCTCGTCGCGGCTGTTCTGGCAGACCATCCAGAAAGCGCGGGGAATGAGATTGTCTGAGGCCCGGATGGTGGCGTGCAACCGCGGCCCGGCATATTCCTCGTTGACCGTGCGGCGGTATTCGCACGCGATCTCGGCGAAACTTCGCGGATCCTTGCAGGCCCGCAGCGAGCGCATCAGCGCGTCGAGCTGCCCCAGGATCCGCGGCGTGGGATTGGCCGCTGCCCGCGCCGACGCAATGCCGTTGAGCAGGCCGTCGAGTTCGTGGTGCTCGAGCACGGTGGATTCGTCGAAGCGTTCGACGAACGCGCCGCGATGATAGCGGGTGGACACGATGCCGTCGTGTTCGAGCTGGACCAGGGCCTCCTGGATGGGGACCCGGCTGACGCCCAGGCCCTGCGCGATTTCATTGCGGTCGACGCGGTCGCCGCTGCGCAGCTTGCCCGCCAACACCAGGTTCAGGATGTGCGAGACAACCTGATCCTTTTCCTTGATCCCATATTTCTTCGGCATCGGCGTGTTGAGCCTCTTTCAGCCTCCCGAGCGGCTATTGGCGTGCGCAAGTTTCTCATGACTGACGTCGTACGGGCGGATGTTTCGCAGAAGTGAGCTAACGTCCGTCGCGCCACTTACAGAGCGCTTCGGCGGCGCTCAGGTCGTAGTCCGGGCCGTCGCAACCCACCGTCAGCAACGTGACACCGACCCCGACCAGAGCGTCGGCGTTGGCGGTTAGGCCGCCCGCGCTCTCGACGGCGGCCGAGTGCTGGATGCCCGCCGGATCCCTGCCGACGTCGGCGCAGTGCCGCTCGAGCACGGCGGATTTCGCCGGGTACTCGTCGATGCTGGTGAAGCTGTGCCAGATGTCGGCGTATTCGGCGACCAGCCGCAGCGTTTTGCGTTCGCCGCCGCCGCCGATCAGCACCGGGATATCGCGGGTGGGCGCCGGGTTGAGTTTGCCCAGCCGCGACTTAATCCGGGGGAGTGCGCCGGCCAGGTCGTCGAGGCGGCTGCCCGCCGTGCCGAACTCGTAGCCGTACTCGTCGTAGTCCTTTCGTTTCCAGCCCGAACCGATGCCCAGGATCAGCCGGCCGTCGGAAATGTGGTCGACGGTGCGTGCCATGTCGGCCAGCAGCTCCGGATTGCGGTAGGAGTTACAGGTCACCAGGGCGCCGATCTGGATCCGCGAGGTCTGCTCCGCCCAGGCCCCGAGCATGGTCCAGCATTCGAAATGTGCGCCGTCGGGATCGCCGTAGAGCGGAAAGAAGTGGTCCCAGTTGAAGACGATGTCGACGCCGATGTCTTCGCAGCGGCGTACGGCGTCGCGCATCTGGCCGTACTGCGGGGCGTGCTGGGGCTGTAGTTGGACGCCGATTCGAACGGGAAGGTCAGAGGTCATTAGACCACCGTAGGCCGAAGCACACAGTGCGTCCCGCTGTAGACCGTGGGCATGCATTTCATGCAGTGGATGCACAAGCCTTCGGTCGCGGTTTCTTCGCGAAAGTTGTTGACCAGGTTGGGATCTCGCAGCAGCGCGCGGCCCATGGCCACCAACTCGAAGCCTTCGGCCAGTGCGTTCTCCGCGGTATCGAGGCGGTTGATGCCGCCGAGCAGCATCAGTGGCATCGACAGGGCCGAGCGGAATTGACGGGCCAACGGCAAGAAGAAGGCCTCTGCAAAGGGATAGCTGCGGAACAACCGTCGCCCGATGACGCGCAGGCCCAATCCGACCGCCCGCGGCTGGGACGCGATGAACTCCGCGAGCGGGACGTCGCCGCGGAAGTAGTACATCGGGTTCTGCAGCGAGCTGCCGCCGGTCAATTGCAACGCGTCGAGGTGCCCGTCGGACTGCAACAGTCGCGCGGTGGGCAGGCTGTCGGTCAGCCAGAAGCCGCCGGGCACGCCGTCGTCCATGTTGAACTTTGCGGTGACGGCGACGGACTGGCCGACGGTCAGACGCACCCGTTCGGCAACCCGGCGGGCCAGTTCCGCGCGACGCACGGTGTCGCCGCCGTAGCGGTCCGTCCGCTTGTTCAACTTCGGGCTGAAGAACGAGCTGAGCAGATAGCCGTGGCCCATGTGGATTTCGATCGCATCGAAGCCGGCTTCGACCGCGTTGGCGGCGGCCGCGCCGAAGTCGTCGACCACCGCATCGAGCTGCTCGGCGGTGGCGGCCCGGACCAATCCCATCGCCGGCGCGCTGAGTCGGGTCGAGGGCGCCAGCGTCGGAGTCCGGTTCGACAGCGTGTTGGCCACCAGCCCCGCATGCCCGATCTGCGCACAGACCAGGGCACCCTCGGCGTGCACCGCGTCGGTCAGGCGGCGCAACTGCGCAGCGCGGTCGCTGTCGAGCACGATCGTGTCGCGATGCACGCGACCGCCGGGGGAGACGGCGCAGTAGGCCACCGTCGTCATGGTCGCTCCGCCGCGGGCCACCTCGGTGTGGAAGTCGATGAGCGCGTCGCTGACCTGGCCGCGCGGCATCACGCCCTCGAACGTCGCTGCCTTGATGAATCGGTTCTTCAACGACAGCGGACCCAGTCGCAGCGGAGTGAAAACAAGTTTCGATGCCATTGGTACCGTAATATAACAGTTCCGGGTGGCGGTGGCGAGGAGGCAGTCGATGCGCATTGCGGTGACGGGCGGAACCGGCTATCTCGGCGCGCACGTGGTGCGCGCCTTGCTGCAGGCCGGTCATCACGTGACGTTGCTGGTGGCACCGAACGATTCCGCCCCGGTTATCGAGCGCTTGCGCGAGCTCGGGCCGTTGACCGTGCTGGTCGGTGACGTGCGGGCAACCTCGAGCATCGAGGAACTCCTCACCGCAGCTGACGCCGTGCTGCATGCAGCCGGCATCGTGGGCACCGACGAACGCCGGGCCCGGCTGATGTGGGAGGTCAACGCTTATGCGACAGAAGCGATCCTGACTCGTGCCGTTGAGCTTGGGCTTGATCCGGTGGTCTCGGTGAGTAGCTACAGCGCGCTCTTCCCGCCACCGGACGGCGTCATCTCGCCGGATTCGCCGACGGCCGCCGGCCGCAGCGCGTATGCCAAGACCAAGGGCTATGCCGACCGGGCCGCCCGGCGGCTGCAGGACGCCGGCGGGCCGGTCGTGGTGACGTATCCGTCGAGTGTGGTCGGGCCGGCATTCGGCACGGCCGCGGGTGTCACCGAGCGGGGCTGGGCGCCGATCGTGCGCTGGGCGGTGGCCCCGCGGGTGCGCGGCGGCATGCAGATGATCGACGTGCGCGACGTCGCCGACGTGCACGTGCGCATCATGCAAGCCGGTCGCGGCCCACGCCGGTACGTCTGTGGTGGGCACCTGCTGACGTTCGACGAAATGGTCGACGCGGTCGAAGCGGGGCTGGGACGCCGGGTGCGCCGCGTGGCCGTATCCCCGCGGTTGTTGTGCGCCGCGGGCCGCCTGGGCGATCTTGCCGGCCGCTATGTTGCGCTGGGCGACGGCCTGACTTACGAGGCGGCGATGTTGCTCACCGCCGCGACACCGACCGACGACAGCCGGACGCTGCAGGACCTGGGCATGACGTGGCGGTGCCCGAAGGCGGCCATCGTCGAGTCATTGCGTGGCTAGAAACTTCCTCAAGTAGCTCACCAGCCGGCGAGCCGGTACCGGTCGGGGCCAGTCGTCGGCGCGGAAGTGGGCATCGGTACCGCCGTCGACGAAAACCACACTGCCGCAAAGGAAATCGGCGGCATCAGACAGCATGAAGCACACCCATTGGGCGAGTTGGTCGGCGTCTCCGAAGCCGCCCACCGGAACGGGGAAGCGCCGCACCGCTTTACCCTGCTGTGGGTTGGCCAACTGCTCCTCGAGCAAGGGCGTCAGCACCGCACCCGGAGCCAGGGCATTGAGCCGGATGCCGGCACCGGCCCACTCCGGCCGCACGGCATGTCGCCGTACCCACCGGCTGACTGCGATCTTGGAGGCCGCATAGATGATCGCAGGCCGCGCGGGCCCGAGCATCCGGATGCCGCGTAGCGCCTTGTCGACATCACCGGCGGTCAGCGCCCGCACCACCCGGCGGGGGACCAGGGGAGTGGTGGTCGTCGAATTACTGGACAACACAACGACTTTCGTGGCTTTCCCCCCATTTGCGGTGGCCAGGCACGGTCGCCACCGATCGAGCAGTTCGACCACCCCCAGATAGTTCACTTCGGCGATGCGACGCAGCCGCTCGGCGCCGGCGCCGGGGCCGAGGCCCGCCGCCAGCACGGCGCCGTCGAGACGGCCCGCAGCCGCGGCGAGCACGTCGGTCGCCGCCTGCGCGCGGCCCGCCCGCGTCGACAAGTCCGCGACGACTTCGGCTTCCCGGATGTCGACCCCGATGACGGTGTGGCCGTCGGCGCGCAGCCGCCGCGCAGTAGCGGCGCCCATTCCCGACGCCGAGCCGGTGACTGCATAGGTCCCCATGGGTATGCCTTCCGACTCAGTGGGCTTTGCCGATAGCCGTAATCAACAACTGCGCGATCCGGCTGCGCAGGGCATCGGTGTCGTCTTCGACGGCGATCGTCGTAACGAACAACGCGGCGCCGGCCGCCATCGCCAGCGTTGCCCGCGCGTCGAGATCGGCACGCTGACGTTCGGCATCCGTGCCGGCATTGACTCGCTCTGCGAACAATTGCACAGCCGGCCCGCTGAATCCCGCCCACAGCGCCCGGCGCAGCTCGTCGTTCTCGCGCAACGCCAGCAATAGCCCAGGCACTGCGGCCTGTACGTCGGGTCTGCGGTAGAGCTCGTGGCTGCCCCGCACCACCCATTCGATCCAGCCGGTCAGATCGGTGCCGGAAAACGGTGCCAAATCCGGGGTTTCACCCAAAATGGCGTGTAGCACCAACTCCGCTTTGGAGGACCAGCGGCGGCTCAGGCTGGCCCGCCCGACCCCGGCCCGCGCCGCGACCAGGCGCAGACTCAGCTCGTCCCAGCCCACCTCCATCAGCAGCTCGCGCGTCACCGACAACACCCGTTCGTCAATCGATGCGTCACGCGGTCGCCCGGCAGGCCGGCCGGGTCGATCGTCATCGGTCATCCGCGATTCAACCTCAGCGTGTGCCGACAACTCCGCGTACCAGCTCGATCAACGCACGCGGCTGGTCGCTTTGCACCGAGTGACCCGAATTCTCGACGACATGTGCGGCACGGAAATGCTTTGCCCGACGGCTTAATTCGGCTACGTCGTCGTCGTTGACAAAGCCCGACGTGCCGCCGCGTACCAGGGTGACGGGCGCGGCCAGGGCGTCGACGTCGTCCCACAGCGTCGCGAAGTCGGGAAATTTGCGAATTGCGTCGTACCGCCACGCCCAGTTGCCGTTGTCGAGTCTGCGGGAATTGTGAAATACCCCGCGGCGCAACGCTTTTACCTCACGATGCGGCGCCGCGGCGATGGTCAGGTCCAGCATGGCCTGGAAGCTGGGGAACTCCCGTTCACCGTGCATCAGTGCCACTGTGCCGTGCTGCTCTTTGGTCATCTCGGAGTGTCGCTGCAGCGCCGACGGGGTGACGTCGATGAGGACGAGTTCGTCCACGAGGTCCGGTGCCGTCGCACCCAGGCGTATCCCGGTCAGCCCGCCCAGCGACATCCCGACGACGAATTCCGCGCGCGGCGCCAGCTCGCGTAACACCGGCGTCAGGGCGTCGGCATTGTGTTGCGGCGAATAGTCGCCGTCCTCGCGCCAGGTGGAGTGGCCGTGGCCCGGTAGGTCCACCGCCAGCGCCGGCTCACCGAGTCCGACGATGACGGTGTCCCAGGTGTGCGCGTTCTGTCCGCCACCGTGCAGAAAGATCACCCGCGGCTCTGGGCCGCCCCAGCGCAGCGCGCTGATGCCACCTGCGTGCAGCCGCTCGACGGCGGGCAGCGGACCCGTCACACCAGCCTGCTCGGCATTTTCAGCCAGCAGGGCGAACTCGTCGAGACCGGTTAGTTCGTCGTCGGAGATTTCCGTCACGACTCCGACATTACGAACTGGGGTTGGGCGACTTTAGTCGGCCCCGATGATGAACTCTTCGAGCTGGGCGCGCGCGACGTCGTCGGGCAGCTGCTCGGGCGGGCTCTTCATCAGGTAGGCCGACGCCGGGAGCACCGGGCCGCCGATGCCGCGGTCCTTGGCGATTTTGGCCGCGCGCACCGCGTCGATGATGATGCCGGCCGAGTTCGGCGAGTCCCAAACCTCGAGCTTGTATTCCAGGTTCAGCGGCACGTCACCGAAGGCGCGGCCTTCCAGGCGCACGTAGGCCCACTTGCGGTCGTCGAGCCACGCGACGTGGTCGGACGGGCCGATGTGGACGTTCTTGTCCTCCACCTTGCCGGCGAGCGAGCCGGTGAGGTTGGACGTGACGGCCTGGGTCTTGGAGACCTTCTTGGACTCCAGCCGCTCGCGCTCCAGCATGTTCTTGAAGTCCATGTTGCCGCCGACGTTGAGCTGGTAAGTGCGGTCCAGCGTGACACCGCGGTCCTCGAACAGCTTGGCCATCACCCGGTGGGTGATGGTCGCGCCCACCTGGCTCTTGATGTCGTCGCCGATGATCGGCACACCGGCGTCCTTGAACTTCTTGGCCCACACCGGGTCGGAGGCGATGAAGACCGGCAGCGCGTTCACGAACGCCACGCCGGCGTCGATGGCGCACTGGGCGTAGAACTTGTCGGCCTCTTCCGAACCCACCGGCAGGTAGGACACCAGCACGTCGACCTTGTTGTCCTTGAGGACTTTCACCACGTCGACCGGCTCGTCGTCGGACAACTCGATGGTGTCGGCGTAGTACTTGCCGATGCCATCCAGCGTCGGGCCGCGCTGCACCACCACGTTGGTGGGCGGCACGTCGGCGATCTTGATGGTGTTGTTCTCCGAGGCGTAAATCGCGTCGGAGAGATCGAAGCCGACCTTCTTGGCGTCCACGTCGAACGCGGCGACGAACTTGACGTCGCGGACGTGGTACGGCCCGAAGCGCACGTGCATGAGGCCCGGCACATTCGAGGTGTCGTCGGCGTTGTAGTAGTACTCGACACCCTGGACCAGCGAGGACGCGCAGTTACCGACGCCGACGATGGCGACACGTACCTCGGTCGATGCCTGCGGCTCGTTGTACTCACTCATTAGGGCGTTCTCCTAACCTCATAACTTCTGGGGTGTCCCGGTGTTTCGTTTCGTGCAGGGTTTTATGTCTGTTCCGCGTGCGGCGCGGCCCGTTCGGCGGCGATGAGCTCGTTGAGCCACTTGACCTCGCGTTCACTGGACTCGAGACCAAGCTGATGCAGTTGGCGGGTGTAGCGGTCCAGCGAAGTGCTGGCCCGGGCGATCGCCTCGCGCAGCCCTTCCCGCCGCTCCTCGACCTGACGGCGACGGCCTTCCAAGATGCGCATCCGCGCTTCGGCCGGGGTCCGGTTGAAGAACGCCAGGTGTACGCCGAAGCCGTCGTCGGTGTAGTTGTGCGGGCCGGTGTCGGCGACCAGCTCGCCAAAGCGCCGTCGTCCCTCGTCGGTCAGCTGGTAAACCCGGCGGGCACGTCGCACCGGAGTTCCGGCGGGGGCGGCGTTCTCGGCGATCAATCCCTCGGCCTGCATGCGGCGCAGCGCGGGATACAGCGAGCCGTAGGAAAACGCCCGGAACGCGCCGAGCAAGCCGGTCAGGCGTTTGCGCAGCTCATAGCCGTGCATCGGCGACTCGATCAGGAGGCCCAGAATGGCGAGCTCCAGCATCGAGACACCTCCCTCTGACCTGGCTGGTTAAGCGGCGTGGTTACGCTGGCTGTTACGTTGACTGATTACAGCGACTGGTTACGATCGGCCAACACCTCGTGAAATCCTATCGCTCCGATATATTAGCGACAACACCACCAAATGTTAGTGCGCTGTTCGTCACACATTCGAACAGGGTTGACCGGCGCCGGCGGATCTACACCTGTTAGGCCACCGCGATCAGGACGGGTAATTCACCTGCTTGACGGTGCCGTCGCCGGCGAACTCGATGTAGCCACTGCCGTAGTCGCTGGAGACATACACCGTGAGCGATAACGCACCGGGGGTGGTCGGGTCGGTGGCGGGCTCGACGATCAAATAGGTGGACTTGACGTCCGAGCCCTTGATGCCGACGGTTTCCGGGGCGCCGCGCAGGATGCCCACCGCCGTCTTCACGTCGAACTTGCTCAGGTCAACCACGGTGGCGTCGACGCTGGACTTGGCGGAGCTGCTCGGATCTCCCCAGCCGCCACGGTAGGTGTAGTTCAGCACGCGGCGCTCGTCCTTAGGGTCCTGGCGATCGAGCGACGCGTACGTGGGGTAGACCACCAGCCGGTAGCCCATGGTGTCGCCGAACCGTTTGCGGGTTTGCTCGATCAGCCCGGTCAGTCCGCCCAGGGATTGCAGTTGCTTGGGCGGCGTGAGCACCACGGCCGCGACGCCGTCGGGCTTGGCTCCAGGGTCGGAGGTGAAGTCCAGCGGCGAACTGGTGTTGCCGTAGAGACCCCAGCCGATGCCGATGCCCAGCAGCACCGTCACCACGAAGGCGGCGATCGTGATACCCAGACCACTGGGTTTGGGACGTAGCTTGACCGCCGGCGTCTGCGGGTGTGCGCCTTCGGACTGCAGGTCGGTCAGCAGGTGCTGCAGCTCGCCGAGCGTCACGGCCTTGGTCGCCGAACTGACGCGTTCGCGATGCTCCTCTGACGAGATCTCGCCGTCGCCCAGGGCGGTGTCGAGGATCCGGCATGCTTCCTGCCGGTCGCTGTCCTTCGCACGCGTTGACGTCGGTCCCGACCATTTCGCCACGGGGACGATGGTAGAAGTCCGGCGTGCGGTGACGACGCAATACCCCCAGCACCCGCGCGACAACACCGTCGGTTGCATATCGGTGGTGGGCGGGGCCACGTACTCTGGTCAGCGTGCGATTGCAGCGACAGGTAGTCGACTACGCGCTTCGGCGGCGCTCACTGCTGGCCGAGGTGTACTCGGGGCGCACCGGCGTGACCGAGGTGTGCGATGCAAATCCCTACCTGCTGCGCGCCGCGAAGTTTCACGGGAAACAAAGCCAGGTGATGTGCCCGATCTGCCGCAAGGAGCAACTCACGCTGGTGTCGTGGGTGTTCGGCGAGCACCTGGGTGCGGTGTCGGGTTCGGCGCGTACCGCCGAGGAGCTGGTGCTGTTGGCAACGCGGTTCTCGGAGTTCGCCGTGCACGTGGTGGAGGTCTGTCGCACCTGCAGCTGGAACCACCTGGTCAAGTCGTACGTCCTGGGTGCGGCGCGTCCACCTAAGGGATCCGGCAGGCGGACGGCGCGCAACGGCGCCCGCACGGCCAGTGAATAACGAAGGGCGCCACCACCAGTCGTCCAGTAACGCACCAGGCGGGTCGGCGAGTGAAGGTGTGGGACAGCAGCCCGGCGGCGACGAGGGCGATCCGCGCCCGGCCGGGCAGCGCCGTCAGGTTCCGCCCGACGACCGGCTGACCGCGATCATCCCCGCCGTGACCGACGACCGGTCAGCCCGGCACGCCGACCCCATCGAGGAGGTCAAGGCCGCACTGGACAGCCCCGGCTCGGCGGCACAGCAGCGCGACCCGCTCGACCAGGTGCAGGCCGCCCCGCTGGATCAGGTCAAGGCCGCGCTCGATGCTCCGCCCTCGCGACGCCACCGGCGCGGCGGCGGCACCCCTCCCCCTGGAGGGGTGCCAGGGGGACCGCCGGGCGGGCCTCCTCCTGGAGGGGTGCCGGGTCCATCGGGGCGCCCCGGCGGCCGGGGCTCACGGCCGAAGGTGGACGTGAGCTGGGTCCAGCAGATCAACTGGAGATGGGTAAAGCGCTCGCTGGTCATCACGGCGGTGGCGATGGTGTTGCTGCCGATCGTCACCTTCACGATGGCCTACTTCATCGTCGACGTCCCCAAGCCGGGCGACATCCGCACCAACCAGGTTTCTACGATTCTGGCCAGCGATGGCTCCGAGATCGCCAAAATCGTTCCGCCCGAAGGTAATCGGGTCGACGTCAACCTCAACCAGGTGCCGGTACACGTACGCCAGGCGGTCATCGCCGCCGAAGACCGCAATTTCTACTCCAACCCCGGCTTCTCCTTCAGCGGATTCGCGCGCGCGGTGAAGAACAATCTCTTCGGCGGTGACCTGCAGGGCGGCTCGACGATCACCCAGCAATACGTCAAGAACGCGTTGGTCGGTTCCGCGCAGCACGGGTGGAGTGGTTTGCTGCGCAAGGCCAAAGAGTTGGTGATCGCCACCAAGATGTCGGGGGAGTGGTCCAAAGACGATGTGCTGCAGGCCTATCTGAACATCATCTACTTCGGTCGCGGTGCGTACGGGATTTCGGCGGCCTCCAAGGCCTACTTCGACAAGCCCGTCGAGCAGCTCACCGTCGCCGAAGGTGCACTGCTGGCCGCGCTCATCAGGCGGCCCTCCACCCTGGACCCCGCGGTCGATCCCGATGGTGCGCTGGCGCGGTGGAACTGGGTGCTCGACGGGATGGTGGAGACCAAGGCGCTGTCCGCCAATGACCGTGCCGCGCAGGTATTCCCCAAGACCGTTCCGCCGGATCAGGCGCGCGCACAGAACCAGACCAGCGGCCCCAACGGCCTGATCGAGCGGCAGGTGACCAAGGAACTGCTCGAGCTTTTCAACATCGACGAGCAGACGCTGAACACCCAGGGTCTACAGGTCACCACCACGATCGACCCGCAGGCGCAGGCCGCCGCGGAAAAAGCGGTGTCGAAATACCTTGACGGCCAAGACCCGGACATGCGCGCAGCCGTGGTGTCGATCGATCCGCACAACGGAGCGGTGCGCGCGTACTACGGCGGATCCAATGCTCAGGGCTTCGATTTCGCCCAAGCGGGATTGCAGACCGGTTCATCGTTCAAGGTGTTCGCCCTCGTGGCGGCGCTGGAGCAGGGCATCGGTCTGGGCTACCAGGTGGACAGTTCCCCGTTGACCGTCGACGGCATCAAGATCACCAACGTCGAAGGCGAAAGTTGCGGCACCTGCAACCTGGCCGAAGCGCTCAAGATGTCGCTGAACACTTCTTATTACCGGCTAATGCTCAAGCTCAAGGGCGGGCCGCAGGCCGTCGCCGACGCCGCGCACCAAGCCGGCATCGCCGAAAGCTTCCCCGGCGTCTCGCACACGCTTTCCGAAGACGGCAAAGGCGGTCCGCCCAACAACGGAATTGTGTTGGGCCAGTACCAAACCCGGGTGATCGATATGGCAACGGCGTACGCCACGCTTGCCGATTCCGGGATCTACCACCGTCCGCATTTCGTGCAGAAGGTGGTCAACGCCGAGGGGCAGGTCCTGTTCGACGCCGGCACCGCCGACACCAGCGGCGAGCAGCGGATCCCCAAGGCCGTCGCCGACAATGTCACCGCGGCGATGCAGCCGATCGCCGGCTATTCGCGTGGTCACAACCTGGCCGGTGGGCGGCAGTCGGCGGCCAAGACAGGCACCACGCAGCTGGGTGACACCACTTCCAACAAGGACGCCTGGATGGTGGGCTACACGCCGTCGTTGTCCACGGCGGTCTGGGTGGGCACCGTCAAGGGTGATCAGCCACTGGTAACCGCCTCGGGCGGAGCGGTTTACGGCTCCGGGCTGCCGTCGGACATCTGGAAGTCGACCATGGACGGCGCCCTCAAGGGCACCCAGAACGAGACCTTCCCTAAACCGACCGAGATCGGTGGCTATGCGGGCGTGCCCGCGCCGCCCCCGCCACCGCCGGCGCCACCTTCGGAGACCGTGATTCAGCCGACGGTGGAGATCGCACCAGGCATCACCGTGCCGGTCGGTCCGCCTACCACGATCACCCTCGGACCCGCCGTGCCGCCCGGGGGGCCTTCGGCGCCCCCGCCTCCTGAGAACCCCACGCCGCCACCGTGACGGGCGCACCGAACCAGCGCGCCAGCACCTCACCCATGCCGTTGGCCGGCGATCGCCGGAGCGCAGACAACCGTGATTGCCCCAGCCGTACCGATGTGCTGGGCACCGCTCTGGCCGAGGTAGTGGGCGGGCCGGTCGGCCGGCACGCGCTGATCGGCCGCACCCGGTTCTTCACCCCACTGCGGGTGATGTTCGTGATCGGATTGGTGTTCCTGGCGCTGGGCTGGTCGACGAAAGCGGCCTGTCTGCAGAGCACCGGCACCGGCCCGGGTGACCAACGGGTGGCCAACTGGGACAACCAACGCGCCTACTACGAGCTGTGTTACTCCGACACCGTGCCGCTCTACGGCGCAGAGTTGTTGAGCCAGGGCAAGTTTCCGTACAAGTCGAGCTGGATCGAGACCGACGCCAACGGCACGCCACAGGTTCGCTACGATGGCCAGCCCGCGGCGCGCTACATGGAGTATCCGGTCCTGACCGGCGTCTACCAGTACGTCTCGATGGCGATCGCCAAGACCTATACCGCGCTGAGCAAGTTGCGTCTTTTTCCGGTGGTCGCCGAGGTGGTGATGTTCTTCGATGTCGCCGCCTTCGGGTTGGCGCTGGCTTGGCTGGCTACCGTCTGGGCTACCGCGGGCCTGGCCGGGCGCCGCGTCTGGGATGCCGCGCTGGTGGCCGCCTCGCCGTTGGTGATCTTTCAGATATTCACCAACTTCGATGCCCTGGCAACGGCTTTCGCGATGGGCAGTCTGCTGGCGTGGGCGCGGCGAAGACCTGTGCTGGCCGGCGTGCTGATCGGGCTCGGCGCCGCGGCCAAGCTGTATCCGCTGTTGTTTCTGGGCCCGTTGTTGGTGCTGGGAATCCGCGCGGGCCGGTTGCGTGATTTCGTCCGCACCACGGTGGCTACGGTGCTCACCTGGTTGTTGGTCAACCTGCCGGTGCTGGTCTTCTATCCGCGGGGATGGTCGGAGTTCTTCCGGCTCAACACCCGCCGCGGCGACGACATGGACTCGCTGTACAACGTTGTGAAGTCGTTCACCGGCTGGCGCGGCTTCGATCCGAGATTGGGCTTCTGGGAGCCACCGGTGGTGCTGAACACCGTGGTCCTGGTGCTGTTCGTATTGGCTTGTGCGGCAATCGCTTACATCGGTTTGACCGCGCCGCAGCGGCCGCGGTTGGCGCAGCTGGCCTTTCTGGTGGTGGCCACGTTCCTGCTGACCAACAAGGTATGGAGCCCCCAGTTTTCGCTATGGCTGGTGCCGTTGGCCGTGCTGGCCCTTCCGCACCGGCGGATTCTGTTGGCGTGGATGACGATTGACGCGCTGGTGTGGGTGCCGCGGATGTATTACCTGTACGGCAATCCGAATCGTTCGCTGCCGGAACAGTGGTTCACCGCGACGGTGCTGCTGCGCGATATTGCCGTTATGGCGTTGTGTGCGTTGGTGATTCGACAGATCTACCATCCCAATGAGGATTTGGTGCGCTGGCAGGGGCGGGTCGACGACCCGGCGGGCGGAGTCTACGATCGTGCCCCGGACGCGCCGCCGGGCTGGGTGCCGGCCTGGCTGCGTCCCGTCTCGCGACGTCAGCGAATCGCTACCGTCGGCCAGGAGGCATGATGCAGGTCGCCATTCCGTTGTTCCCGCGTTTCACCGCGCTGGACGCTGTCGGGCCATACGAAGTGCTGCAACGCATTCCGTCGATTGACGTGGTGTTCGTCGGGCATCAGCGCGGTGAACTGCGTACGGAGAACGGCATGCTCGGGGTCAACTGCGACGCGACCTTCGACGAAGTCGGCGCACCGGATGTGGTGGTGTTTCCCGGTGGTATCGGGACCCGGGTGCTGATCGGCGACGAAGTCATCCGCGGCTGGCTGCAAGCGGTGCATCCGGGCACCAAGTTCACCACGTCGGTGTGTACCGGTGCACTGTTGCTCGGCGCTGCGGGTCTGCTGGATGGCCTCACTGCGACGACACATTGGCGGGCCGCCGAAGAGCTGAACCGGCTGGGTGCAAGGTATGTGCCCGACCGAGTCGTCGAGCATCTGCCGCAGCGAATCATCACCGCCGCCGGGGTTTCCAGCGGGATCGATATGGCCTTGCGGCTGGTTGAGTTGCTGGTCGATCGCGAGGCCGCGCAGGCCGCTCAGTTGCTCATCGAATACGACCCGCAGCCGCCGTTCGACTCGGGTTCGCTGGCCAAGGCCGACGAGTCGACGAAGGCCAGGGCGCACGACTTCCTGCAGGCGCGAAAGTAAGGTGGCCCTTGCGGACGGGCTCTGGCCGCCGCGAGACATAAAGTGGGCACACGCTTTTCGGCGAGTCGTGTGCGACGTTTATGTGTCGCCGCAGGGGTACGACCTCAGGAATACGAAGCCGTTGCTTCGAGTGACTCCGCCAGATGCGCCGCCGCGATTTCACGGGCTTTGGCGTCGAATTCGTCGTCGAAGAAGCCCTTACTTTCGAGGTGGGCCTCAAGCCGCGGTAGCAGGTACTTCTCCAGTGGGCAGTCTTGCAGGACGTGGCTATCGAAGTGGCGTGCGATGGGGCTGGTGTCGCAGGCGCCCAGGAATGGGCACCCGGTGCAGATCGACTCCTTGAGACGGGTCTCTTCGACGATCAAGTTGCGGTAGGTGAGGCCATTGACGATGTGCTCGATGGGTGTCTCGGTGATATTTCCAAGGATCCCGTGCTCGCGATACGTGTCGCAGGCCAGCGTGCCGTCACGGTCGATAACCAGGACGTCGTTGCCCAGTAGCGCCCGGTCTTGGCGCGGGCGTTCTAAGTTCAATCGCTTGAGAATTACCGTTTGCATGCACTGGTTGAGTGGATCGACCCGCGGCCGCATACCGGCGGAGAGCCACAAATCGAAGAACACCATGATCGCGTCGAGAATGTCTGCCAGGCCGACAGTTACGCCTTCCATCGAACGCGTCGGCGGACCGCCGAACAGCGGAAGCAGCCGCGCCGGCTTATCGATTCGAGTGATCTCGTCGAAGACCTGCTCGATCTGGCTCACCGTGTGCCCGGCCAGCACCGAGATGATGCTGAACGGTATGCCCCGGTCCCGTAGTCGACCCATATTCGCCCGAACTGCCGACTCAGTTGCGCGACCTCCTGCGGTCAGTCGCACTCCCGCGGCGAAGTCGACCGAGACGCCAAGGGTGATTCCGTGCTCTTGGAAGACGTCGAGATGCTCATCGCGAACGGAGTAGAGATTCGTTTGTAGGTAATTCCGCACCCGCCGGCTTTCAACCCATTCGCCGGGAAAAATCTCCCGTTGGAGTGCGAACACGGTCTCGAAATACGTACGGGGCAACAGTGTCGGCTCGCCGCCATGCCAAATGATGTCCACGGGCAGGTCGTATCCGCTGCGCTGGCTCGCGAGCTCGGCGTAGTCGCGTATGGCGACCAAAGCGTGTCGCCATACGGCCTCCGACATCCTTGTCGGGTCCGACAGGTGCTCCCACTCATAGCAATATTTGCAGCGCAGATTGCACAGCTTGGTGGTTTTCATTACCCATTGCATCGCAGCAGCACTCCGTCGGCACCCTCCAAGATTGATTTGGCTATCGAGACAACTCGAGATCCGATGAGAGCAGGAAGAACGCTGCCGGCTTTACCGCACCTGAGCGAAAGTGGCTGCCAGCGACCGTCTCTTGGCCTTCGGCAAAAGCAGAGATGATGGATGCGGGGCTAGCTGACCCGAACGCCTCGGCAATAACACTGCCGACATCGGTTTGCGGCTTTTCGAGCAAGATGGTCATGCTGCGATTCCTTTAGGTAGTGACACCCGTCTCTTACGGCTGTTCGACATGGGGACGGTAACCGTAAGAAAATGCCCATGGCACTGTGCACTTTGGGCAGATAACGGTCGAAATAGAGCATCCTGCACATTGCCCCGGATTTGCCCGGATTTCCCTGGCCAGCCCACGTCCGGTAGCCTGGGGCGGTTGCCGACGCAGGCGACCCTCCTGCCACGGAACGACCGTGGCCGCACAGACCAGAGGAGGTGATGAGGTCCCTATGCGTCCATACGAAATCATGGTCATCCTTGACCCCACCCTTGACGAGCGCACCGTCGCCCCGTCGTTGGAGACGTTTCTCAACGTCGTCCGCAAGGACGGCGGAAAGGTCGAGAAGGTCGACATCTGGGGTAAGCGCCGGCTGGCTTACGAGATCGCCAAGCACGCCGAAGGTATCTACGTTGTCGTCGACCTGAAGGCGGAGCCGGCGACGGTGTCCGAGCTCGACCGCCAGCTGAGCCTGAACGAGTCGGTGTTGCGCACCAAGGTGATGCGCACCGACAAGCACTGACTGTCCGCTGTCGGCGCTGCTGCGTAGGCTCGCCGGAGATAATCCCTAATCCTTTATCAGGCGGACCCAGGAGGAACTTGTGGCTGGTGACACCACTATTACCGTCGTCGGAAACCTGACCGCGGATCCCGAACTGAGGTTCACTCCGTCGGGTGCGGCCGTCGCGAACTTCACCGTGGCCTCGACGCCTCGGATCTACGACCGCCAAAGCGGTGAGTGGAAAGACGGCGAGGCATTGTTCCTGCGCTGCAACATCTGGCGTGAGGCCGCCGAGAACGTGGCCGAGAGCCTCACCCGTGGAGCGCGGGTGATCGTCACCGGCCGGCTCAAGCAGCGTTCCTTCGAAACCCGCGAGGGCGAGAAGCGCACCGTGGTCGAGGTCGAGGTCGACGAGATCGGACCCTCGCTTCGGTATGCGACGGCCAAGGTGAACAAGGCCAGTCGCAGCGGCGGTGGCGGCGGAGGCGGTGGCTTCGGCGGTGGTGGCGGCGGCGGATCCCGTCCGGCCCCGGCTGCGCAGCCGAGCGGCGGATCCGGTGACGACCCCTGGGGCAGCGCCCCGGCGTCGGGCTCCTTCGGCGGCGGCGACGACGAACCGCCCTTCTGATTTCACACACTTCAAGACCAGTAAGAACGGAAAGAAAAGACACTCATGGCCAAGTCCAGCAAGCGGCGCCCGGCTCCGGAGAAACCGGTCAAGTCGCGCAAGTGCGTCTTCTGCGCCAAGAAGGACCAGAACATCGACTACAAGGACACCGCGCTGCTGCGGACCTACATCAGTGAGCGCGGCAAGATCCGGGCCCGCCGGGTCACCGGCAACTGTGTTCAGCACCAGCGCGACATCGCGCTCGCGGTGAAGAATGCCCGCGAGGTCGCGTTGCTGCCCTTCACCTCGTCGACGCGGTAACTGTCGGCCGCCCAACGGAAAGTACGTAAAACGATGAAGCTGATTCTGACGGCTGACGTCGACAACCTCGGTTCTGTCGGCGACAGTGTCGAGGTCAAGGACGGATACGGCCGCAACTTCCTGCTCCCGCGCGGGCTGGCGATCGTCGCCTCCCGCGGGGCTCAGAAGCAGGCCGACGAGATCCGCCGGGCCCGTGAGACCAAGACGGTGCGCGACCGCGAGCACGCCAGCGAGCTCAAAGCCGCGATCAACGCGCTTGGAGCGGTCTCGCTGTCGGTCAAGACTGCCGGCGATTCCGGCAAGCTGTTCGGCTCGGTGACTGCCGGCGACATTGTCGCCGCGATCAAGAAGGCAGGCGGACCGAACCTCGACAAGCGCATCGTCCGGTTGCCCAAGGCGCACATCAAGGCCGTCGGCGCGCATCCTGTGGTGGTGCACCTGCACCCCGAAATCGACGTCGAAGTCTCCATCGACGTCGTCGCGGAAAGCTAACTTTCGGCAAACGTTCGTGACCCCGGTGTGGCCGCGCCCGGCCCCCGGGGTTTTCGGCTGCGCGAAAATCGCCTGCCGAGGCCCGCGCGGGGTGTGCTTTCTGGCGAACTATTTGGTGCGTGTCCTCGCGCAACCTGCTTAACCGACCCTTTACTCGCCGAAAATCTGCGCGAAAACCAACACGCCCGGCGCGGTAACCTGGCCCGACACGCCGAGGAGATTGTTGTCCACACTGAATGTGCCTCGTTGTACGGTTCTCAGCAGCAGAGATGTCGTCCCGCCCCGCATTAATCCACAGGTTCTCCACACCCCCCTTAACACAGCTGTCGACGGATATGCACACACGATGCACAGCTTCATGAACAACAGCCTCTTGGAGTACTCGCCAGCAACGTTTACGGTTCTCCCGGCGCTTAGACATAGCGGGTGATCGGCCTGGTGGCCAGTTGGGTAGGGGGCGGGGTGTCGGTGCGTTGCCTTACGCTCTGAATAGCGGCAATCGAATGTATGTTCGTATGCTCGTAGCAGAGGAGGTGAGTGCCCGTGGCGGTCGTTGACGATCTGCCGCACCCAGGTATGGATGCTCCGCCGCCCAGTGAGGATTTCGGGCGCCAGCCGCCGCAGGATCTGGCCGCTGAGCAGTCGGTGCTGGGCGGGATGCTGCTGAGCAAGGACGCCATTGCCGACGTGCTGGAACGGCTGCGGCCCGGGGACTTCTACCGCCCCGCCCACCAGAACGTCTACGACGCCATCTTGGATCTGTATGGCCGCGGGGAGCCGGCCGATGCGGTGACGGTGGCCGCCGAGTTGGACCGCCGTGGGTTGTTGCGCCGCATCGGCGGTGCGCCCTACCTGCACACGCTGATCTCGACGGTGCCGACGGCCGCCAATGCGGGCTACTACGCGGGCATCGTCGCCGAGAAGGCGCTGTTGCGCCGGCTGGTGGAGGCCGGTACGCGGGTGGTGCAGTACGGCTATGCCGGCGCTGACGGCGCCGATGTCGCCGAAATTGTCGACCGCGCCCAGGCCGAGATCTACGACGTGGCCGAGCGGCGGACAACGGAAGACTTTGTGCCGCTAGAGGATCTGCTACAGCCAACGATGGACGAGATCGACGCCATCGCCTCGAACGGTGGTATCGCCCGCGGTGTGCCGACCGGTTTTACCGAGCTCGACGAGGTGACCAATGGGCTGCACCCGGGGCAGATGATCATCGTCGCGGCACGTCCGGGGGTGGGCAAGTCGACCCTCGGGCTGGACTTCATGCGGTCCTGCTCAATCAAGCACCGCATGGCCAGCGTGATTTTCTCCTTGGAGATGAGTAAGTCCGAGATCGTGATGCGGCTGCTGTCGGCGGAGGCGAAAATCAAGCTCGCCGATATGCGTTCGGGCCGGATGAATGACGACGACTGGACCCGGCTAGCCCGGCGGATGAGTGAAATCAGCGAAGCGCCACTGTATATCGACGATTCGCCGAACCTAACCATGATGGAGATCCGCGCTAAGGCCCGTCGGTTGCGACAGAAGTCGAACCTGAAGCTTGTCGTCGTCGACTATCTGCAGCTGATGACCTCAGGCAAGAAGCACGAGTCGCGACAGGTCGAAGTATCCGAATTCTCAAGGCATTTAAAGCTTTTGGCTAAGGAACTGGAGGTTCCAGTAGTCGCGATCAGCCAGCTCAACCGCGGCCCGGAACAGCGTACTGACAAGAAGCCAATGCTGTCCGACCTTCGCGAGTCGGGAAGTTTGGAACAGGATGCCGACATGGTTATCCTGCTGAATCGCCCCGATGCCTTCGAACGCGACGACCCGCGTGGGGGAGAAGCGGATTTCATTCTCGCCAAACACCGTAACGGTCCGACCAAGACGGTCACCGTCGCGCACCAGCTGCACTTGTCGCGGTTTGCCAACATGGCCAGGTGACGCGGCACCGGTGGGTGTGCGGTCCACAATTGGGTGCGCGTCATCTGAGGATCCGATTAGGAAAGTCGCCGCCGCATGCGCGGTCGCCTAACAACGACCATCTAGCCCGCCGCTGTACTCGTCCACACGATCGTTGATCGCCGGGGCCGACTTTTCGATGAGCCAACCTCTCATTTCCATGCGCGCCGCATGACCTCGGGCTCATCCAGGTCGGCGAACGTCTCCGCCAATCGCGCCAATCGGCCACCGTGACCGAGCTTTGGTCAATAGCTTTCTGCGCTCTCACGTGCGGTTGCGCCACGGCTGCGCGCGGGCCGACCGATCGGCTGACAGTTCGTCTTCAGCTCCTCGGCGAGCATCACGATGATGTCGCTGGGACCGCGGATGTAGGTGAGTTTGTAGAGGTCTTCATAGGTCGCCACGCCACGAAGCGGACGGCAGCCGTGCCGCGCGGCTATCTCAAGCGCCATGTCGATGTCGTCAACTGAGAAAGCGACGCGGTGCATGCCAATCTCGTTGGGAGTAGAGGGTTTTGACTCGATCGCTGTGGGGTGGATGAACTCGAATAGCTCAAGGCGACCGTGACCGTGTGGCGTCTGGAGCATCGCAATATTGGCGTGGTTGCCGTCAAGACCGACGGCAGTGTCGGTCCATTCGCCACAGACGGTGTCACGCCCGATGACCGTGAGACCGAGGTCGGTGAAAAAGGCGATCGCTGCTTCGAGGTCACGAACGGCGATCCCGACGTTCTCGAGCCTAATGGGCATGCATTGGACAGTATCGAGCCGAACCGAATACCTGGTGACGAGGCCGCTACGCGCATTCATCAGCAAACCTTTGACCGCTGGGCTGATTCGCGGATCCGCATACCTCACCGGTTGGGCAGTGACGGTGTTGAAGCGCGCCAATTCAGTTTCGCGGCAAGAGGATTCCGAACAAAGCTGTCAAGGTTGCCGCTGATGCGACCGGAGTCCCGGGGTACCGGTGCGAGGCAAGAGATGTTAGCGAGGCGATTAAACCGCGTCGAATGCGCACATGTCGCCGCCGGTGGCGGCGAGGAATTCGGCGACGCGATAGGGGTTGACAACCTACAACCGTCTGGTTGTATGTTTGAAAATGTGATCGCGACTGACGAGGATCGGGCGGACGCCCTGTTCCACGCGCTTGCCGACCGGACCCGCCGTGACATCTTGCGCCGGGCGCTCGCCGGGGAGCACTCGGTGTCCGCGCTCGCAGTCAAGTACGAAATGAGTTTTGCAGCGGTGCAAAAGCACGTCGTCGTGCTGGAGAAGGCCGGCTTGCTCACCAAGCGACGCAACGGTCGCGAGCAGCTGGCCAGCGGTGACGTGGCGGCCGTGCGGTCGGTGGCGTCCATGCTCAGCGAGCTGGAACAGATTTGGCGTGGTCGCATCGCACGCATCGACGAACTCATCTCATCCGACGCAAGCAAGGAGAACTGAGCCATGCCGGTGACCGACGTTCAGCAGGACCTCGACAACCTGACCCTGACCATCACTGCCGAGTTCGCCGCGCCGGTGGAGAGAATCTGGCAGGTCTACGCCGACCCGCGTCAGCTGGAGAAGGTGTGGGGGCCGCCGAGCTATCCGGCAACCGTGGTCGACCACGACCTCAGGCCCGGCGGCCGCACGACTTACTACATGACCGGCCCGGGTGGCGACAAGCACGCCGGATACTGGGAGATCACGGCCGTTGACGAGCCCACGAGCTTCTCCTTCGTCGACGGATTCGCCGACGTGGAGTTCAATCCGAACCCCGGGCTGCCGGTCTCGAGGAACGTGTACACCTTCGCCGAGCACGACGGCGGCACCCGCGCGACCTACGTGAGCACCTTCGAGTCCGCCGAGGCGCTTCAGCAGGTGCTGGACATGGGCATCGTCGAGGGCGCCTCATCGGCGATCAACCAGATCGACGCTCTGGTTGCCTCCTAGCTCCATCTTCGACGCCGTCGCCCGATCGCCGCGACGGCATCGACCGCCCTGGGGGATGTTGAGACAACATTCAACGCACGAGCCGTAGCCGCCGCACAGCCAGTCGCACCGTCAGCCGTTGGCCGCAGGACAAGAACAACGAGTCGCTTTCGATGCCGTCGCCGAACACCACCAACCGATCCGACTCCACGTCGACCGTCAGCGTCGTGGCGTTGAGGTCCCCTTCCACAAGGGATGTGCCCGTTGCGGGCGACGGCCAAGCCTCGCGCACGAACCACGCGAGCCGCGGTTCGCTCGGGCCGGGCAGCACAACGCTGCTGCGGCGTTGCTCCCAGACCGAGCGACACCACCCGGTTGCACCGGTTCCAGTGGAGACGATCACTCCGGATGACGCCTGCCGCTCGGCGCGGCCGTCAGGCAAGGCGAGCGTGTAGCGCGCGGTTTGGTGGCTGGCATGGCCCACGAAGATCTCGTTGACGGCCAGCAATTGCTGTCCGTCATCGGTCACAGCTTCGGCCATCGTGCGCGGCTCGATCTCGGCACGGTTTTGCGCCGCCGCCCGAATCAGTCCGCCGGCGCCGTCGGGAGTGTGTGGAACCAACACGCCGGCATTGCGATTCGGTTCGGTGTTGACGCCGATGACCGGCTGACCATCGAGGTACTTGGCGACGTTAGCCACCAGACCGTCCTGCCCCACCACGATCACGATGTCGCGGGGCTCGAACAGAAATCGGGACAGGTCTGCCCGTTCGACCCGGCCGCGTCGCCAGTCCGCAGGAATCGCGGCGGCGACGGCGGCCAGGGCCGACTGAGTGCTGGCGTGCCGGACCTCGAGCTCATCGATGCTGCGACCGCGGCTGGATAGGAAGAACGCTGCCTGCCCGTGTGTCCCGTGCCGCGCCAGGGCATCGTCGAGTTCGGTGCGCCGGTGCACCAGCACCGCCCTCGGCGGAAGCGTCATGACGCACCCGCCCCCAGCCGGGCCAGCACGGGCGCAAGCAGATCCGGCGTCAGCGCCAGGTGCTCGATCTTGGGCAGATTGGCGGCCAGTTCCTTGACCGCCAAGCCCAGCAGGGTGGCCTCGGACAGGTCGCGGTAGGCGGCCAGCCGCGCGGCCTCGGCGGTAGCCTCCGCGTCGCCCATCAACCGAGTGGCTTGTGCCTTCGCCTCGGCCAGCTGTACTTCGCGGCGAGCCTGCGCTTCGGTGGCGATCGCGTCAGCGGCCCAGGATTCCTGGGTTTTCAGTCGCTCATTGGTGCCGTTCTGGGCAACCAGTTCCTGCTCGCGGCGCGCAAGTTCGATCTTGGTCTGCAGCTCGTTCTCGCCGATGGCTCGTTCCCGTTCCACGGCGAGCGCCCGGCGCTCGAACGTGGCGCGGTCCGCCTCCTGCTGAACCTGCTCGCGGGTCGGTGTCTGCAGCGCGCGTTCCACCTCGGGCTCGGGACGAATCGCCACCACGCGAACCCCGATCACCGCGATACCGGTTTGGGCGAGTCGTGTGTCGTTGGCGAGCCCCGCGGCCATGCAGTCACGCACCGTGCTGATCCCGTCCACCAGCGCCGTGGCCAACATGGTGCGGGCCAGTAGGGCCAGCCCGTGCTGCTGTGCGGATTCGGTCAGTATTCCAGCTACCTGTTCCAGGGGAGCTGATCGCCAGTAGCCGGTTTCGGTGTCGATCGAAAAGTCGATGCGCTGCGCGGCCAGCGCGGGTTTGGCGATGCGGTAGGTGACGGTGGCTTGTACGGCCACGTCCTGGAAGTCGGCTGTCCGGGCGTGGAATAGCAGGGGCAGTTCGCGGTCGTCGAGCGGGATCTCCGACATTGCCGCGGTCAGGGGAAGGAACCAGAACGCCAGACCGGGTCCATCTTGTACAAGCTGGCCTCCGCGCAGTGCGCGGATGTGTGAGGTCGGTTCTACGCGCAGGTGACGTAGCAGTGGGTAGCGGGTGATTACGGCCATGATGGCCACCTCCTTCTTGGTTATCGTCGCAGTGACGATAAGGGCAGAGATGACTTTTCGTCAATCCGACGATTACTCTGGTCGAATGTCGCACTCCGAGCCGAACGACTATCCGCCGGTAGCGGTGACCGTCGACCTGGTGGCACTGACGATCCGTGAAGACGAGCTATGTGCGCTGGTGGTCCGCCGCGGGCAGGCGCCATACGCCCGCCGGTGGGCGCTACCCGGCGGATTCGTTCGACCTGGCGAGGACCTTCACGAGGCTGCCGCCCGTGAGCTGATCGAGGAAACCGGTATGCCCATCGACCGGCTGCATCTGGAGCAACTGGCCAGTTACGGTGCACCGCAACGTGATCCGCGTATGCGAGTGATCACCGTCGCATATCTGGGCCTGGCACCCGACCTTCCGGTACCGGCCGCCGGTGGCGATGCGGCCGGTGCGCGCTGGGCACCCGTAGCCGAACTGATGAGGACCAGGCTCGCGTTCGATCACCGCCAGATCCTGGCCGACGGCGTGGAGCGGGCTCGCGGCAAGCTTGAGTACACCCCCCTGGCGACCACCTTCTGTCCGGATGAGTTCACCGTGGCCGAATTACGCCGGGTCTACGAAATCGTTTGGGGCACAGCGCTGGACAGCCGGAACTTTCACCGCAAGGTCACCGGAACCGAAGGATTTCTGGTTCCTACCGGGCAAACCACTACCCGCGACGGTGGCCGTCCGGCGCAGCTCTATCGCCCCGGCGAATTGCGGTACCTGCACCCGCCGATGACGCGCGCCAGCATCCCTGAGCCCGCGAGCCGCAGGTCAGCGGAAACGGATGTTTAGCGTTGCCAGGCCGAAAATCTTTCGGCCACCGGACTTCGCGGCGACAATGACGACACCCGTGCGGGTATCCGGGTCCAGCGACTTGATCCGGCCGCTGTACTCGATGTCTGCGCCGTCGATGGCCGCCACGATCGCGGGCGCAGACAGCCGCACCGCGAACCGCGTCACCGCTCCGGGGTCACCCGACCACGTCGAGACGAATCCGGCACCCAAGCCCATGGTGAGCATTCCGTGGGCGATCACATCGGGCAGCCCAGCGAGCTTGGCGAGGTTCTCGTCCCAGTGAATCGGGTTGGCATCGCCGGCCACCCCGGAATAGTTCACCAGGTCGCCGCGGGACAGTCGGGCGTGGTGGACCGGTAGCTCGTCGCCGACCTTCACGTCATCGAAGGACGGCGTTCCTGGCGCGCGGGTCGCTTCGGCAATCTTCACGTCACCCTCGGGACGTACCGTCTTGTGGTAAGTCGCGTCGGCTTCGTCGCTTGCGAGGATGTTCACGTCGTGCATCATCGCCCGCTGCACCACCGCCTTGACCGCAGGATCGACCTCGTCGGCCCGGACGCCGACGACGGTGGTGTGCAAGGTGTGCACCCGCTCGCCGGCTGGATCGGTGAAGGTATTGGTGACGGTGATGAGGTCTCTGCCGGCAACCCGGCGCACCGATGACAACTCGACGTCGATGTGCAGTTCGTCGCCGGCCACGATCGGGCGGTGCTGCTCGAAGACTTCTTCGGTCTGAACGTAGGTGTCGTACCCGACGACGACGGTCTCGAACATGCGGCGATTGCAGGTCATGCCCGGGACCGACGTGAAGGTCAGCGGCGCCACCAGATCCGAATAACCCAGTCCAGCGGCGGCGGCGACGTCCCAGTGTGCGGGGTGATAGTCCTGCACTGCGCGCGCGTACTCGCGTAGCTTCTCGCGGCCGACCAGGTAGGTGCCGTCCATTTGGTAGTAGTGGCCGACCCGCGATTCGATTGCCGACGCTTCTGCTGCTGCAGTCACAATTTGCTCAACTGTTCTATGGCCGATTAATGAGCCTGACCAAAGCACACTAGCCTGCGGACACGGCGGACACACACGCCGACGGTCGTCGCCGGTTTGCGCAGGTCCCTCCCTGCAACGCTCCCGGTGCGATAGAACGGTAGGAGCCACCAGGCCGCTTCACCCTAAAACCGCAAAGAGGAGTTCAGTTATGCAGTCGGTCAGTGGACTCAACGTCCTTGTCACCGGGGCCGCGATGGGCCTTGGCAAGCTGTTCGCCACCAATGCTGTCAAAGAGGGAGCTGCGGCGGTGGTGCTTTGGGACGCCAACGAGGCCGCCCTGAAGGAAACCGCCGCCGAGTTGGAGGCGGCTGGCGGCACGGTCCATTACGAAATCGTCGACGTCACCTCGCAAGACCGCGTGGCCGAGGCCGCCAACCAGGTCCGCGCCGAGGTCGGCACGATCCACGTGCTGTTCAACAACGCCGGCATCGTGCGTGGCAACGGCTACTTCTGGGAGAACCAGCCGCGCGACTTCATGCTCACCATGGAAGTCAATTCCATTGGCCCCATGCTGGTCGCCCGGGAGTTCCTGCCGGCGATGATCGAATCCGGCACCCAGTGTCGTCTGGTCAATATCGCATCCTCAGCCGGACTGAACGCCATTCCGCGCATGGCCGCCTATGCCGCGTCGAAGTGGGCGGCGATCGGCTTCTCCGATTCGGTGCGGCTAGAGCTTGAACAGGCCGGCCACGAGCAGGTCAAGGTCACCACCGTATGCCCGACCTACATCAACACCGGCATGTTCGAGGGCGCAAAGGGCATCCTGTTCACTCCGATGCTCAAGCAGGAGGACGTGGTCGACCAGGCGTGGGCGGCAATGCTCAAAGGCGATTCATTCGTCATCATCCCGTGGACGTCGAAGATGAATAAGGTGCTCAGCGCCGTGCTGCCGGTGTGGCTGCGCGATGTGTATCTGCGGCGCGTCGGCGTCTACAACTCGATGGACGAGTTTTCCGGGCACTAAGTTTTTCGGGGCACTAAGTCCGGCCGCTGGTCCGACGTTCTAGACCGCGATCGGGCGCGCTCATATCTCCGGTTTCGGGTGTGCCGTCGGCGAGCGCGTAGCGCAGGTGCACGGAGCCGCTCGGCGCGGCTACCGGCGGCTCGAGGAGCGTGACGTTGGTGGGCACCGCGCCACCGTCGAACACCTTCTTTCCGACGCCCAGCACTATCGGGTGCACCCACAGGTCGAGACGATCGAAGAGCTTCTCGCGCAAGAGGGTCTGCACCAGGTTCAGGCTGCCGACGACCTTCACGTGCTCGTGCCGGTCGCGGATCTCGCGTACAGCGTCGGCCAGATCCGGCCCGAGTTGCGTGGAGCCGGCCCACGACAGATCGGGCCTGCCGCGGGAGGCCACGTACTTGGGAATGCTGTTGAACAGGGTGGCCATCTCTGCGTCCTCGCCGACCTGTTGGTGTGGCCAATACGCAGCGAAGATGTCGTAGGTCCGCCGCCCGAGTAGCAGGGCGTCGGTGCCCTGGTAGGCGGCACCGATCTGCGCGCCGGTGACCTCGTCTACCAGGGGCGCCTGCCAGCCGCCGAACGGGAATCCCACCGGATCCTCGTCCGGGCCACCGGGTGACTGCCCGACGAGGTCGAGGGTGGCAAACAGCGCGATATGGATGAGGCCCATGGCTTACTCCCGATGAGTCGATTGTCTCCGTCGGCAGGTAGACCCGCACGCGCCGGCAAAGTCATCGCTCGACGGGCAACCCAGCCGGCTACGACCGCCGATAGAACACGTCACCCTCGACGGTGATCGTCGACTGGTTCACCCACACCACGTTGAAGTACACCGGCGCCGGACGGCGAGTTTGGCTGCTGATGATCGTGAGGATGCCGCCACGGGAAGAGGGATTCCACTTGCACGGGCCCGAGGTGGTCGGCACCCCGGCGCCGTTGGCCAGCGAACATCCGCTCGCACTAACCAATAGCTGCTCGGAGCCATTGGCCGTGGCCCAAAAACCCACCGGCGCCGCCGCGCCGTCCGCATGCGCCACACCGGTGGTAACGGCAAGCAAACCGGCGGCCAAACCCGCCGCCGCAAGGTACTTCTTGGCCCTCATCGTGTCTCCTCGATACGTAACCGGACACGACTAGATTCACGAGCACCACTTGACGGATCCTTGTTCTTTCCTTGGTGCGGCATCCGCGGCGCCACGCACGACAAAAGAAAGCAGACATTGACCGGACTACAGGGCAAGATCGCATTGGTCACCGGAGCTTCCTCGGGCCTGGGCGCAGCAACCGCGCGACTGTTATCCCTCAGGGGTGCAACGGTTTTCGGGGTCGCACGAGACACCGAAAAGCTCGCCGCTGTATTCGCCGGCGTTGACAACGGCGCCTACGTGAGCACGGACATAACCTCGCCACAAGCCTGCGTCGCAATGCTGGCCGCTGGAACCCCGTTCCTGCACACAGTTTGGCCGATTTGTGGTTAGGGGTGGTCATCGGCGAAGGGCATGTGGCTGTTCGATGATGAATGCTGAGGCCAAGGAGTTGGTGCCGAAGTCGATGAGTGCGTAGTCCGGGCCTCCGGTGCGCGGCGGCGCGAATACGGTGCGCACGGAGTCTCCGGTTAGCCCGCTGGGCTTGTCGCGTGCATAACCGGATGCCGGGTTGGCGCGGCAGTGCCCGGCGGTGAGGGCATAGGTGTGAAAGTCGGTGGCGTCGGTCTCGATTGGCGCCACCGAGGACATCCCGGCTTGCTCAAATGAGACTCACACGAATGGGCCATCGCGGCATGTGGCGGGTACTGTTGTTGCGCGCATATAGGGTAGGGGGGTATGGTATGGCGGTGGCGAAGTGACCGCACGTCCGTACGGGCCTGTCTAGACAAATAGCCAGGTTTCGCAGTGGACATGGAGAGGCGTACCGAGCTGGCGGGTGAATGACGATGACCTTAAGCGGCGGGAGGTCAGCTATTGAGAGGGCAAGTGAGCAGACATGCGCGCTTTGACGGTAGAGCCCGGACGGAAGGGCTCTCTGCGGGTCACCGACCTGCCCGAGCCCACGCCGGCAGGCAACGAGCTATTGGTCGACGGGCTCGCGGTGGGAGTCTGCGGTACCGACAAGGAAATCGCTTCCGGCGAGATCGGTTGGGCGCCGGAAGGCTCGCCGTGGATGGTCCTCGGCCATGAGTCGCTCGGTCGGGTCCGTCAGGCGCCGCAAGGCAGTAGCTTTTCGTCCGGTGACTTGGTGGTCGGCGTGGTACGTCGCCCTGACCCGGAGCCCTGCGGGGCATGTGCCCGCGGCGAGTTCGACAATTGCCGAAACGGCGGCTACGCGGAACGCGGAATCAAAGAACTGCACGGGTACGGCAGCGAAACATGGTGCCTAGACGAGGATTACGCGGTTCGCCTGGATCCATCGCTTGACAGCGTCGGCGTCTTGACCGAGCCCACCTCGGTTGTGGTAAAGGCGTGGGAGCAGATAGACCGAACCGGAGGGCGCGGTTGGTTTGAGCCTGAGCGCGTACTGGTCACCGGCGCCGGAACAATCGGGTTGCTGGCCGCACTGATCGCCCGTCAACGCGGTTTGGAGACTCACGTCGTCGATCTGGCGACCAGTGGGCCCAAGCCGGAAGCCGTTATCGCGCTGGGGGCGGCGTATCACACCGGGGACATCGATTCAATCGCTAAGAAAGTCCGTCCGGACATCGTCATCGAGGCCACCGGAGTAGGCAGTGTTGTGTTCGACGCGATCCGCAACACCAACTTCTATGGCGTCACCTGCCTGCTCGGCTTGCTTTCCGGCGTGCACCAGGTGGACGTCGACGCCGGCATCCTTAACCGGGACATCGTGTTAAAAAACGATCTAGTGGTCGGGTCGGTCAACTCGAATCTCCGCCACTTCCGGGAAGCCGCCAACGTCTTGGCGCGCGCCGACGAGCCCTGGCTGCAGCGATTAATCACTCGGCGGGTACCGCTGGCGAGGGCCATCGACGCCTTCGAATCGGATACCGATCAGGTTAAGGTGGTCATTGAAATCAGCTGACGGCCGGCGATACGGAATATGGAAGGGAATCGCTCCGCCCGCAAATCTAGGGCCGTTGCGAAGCAAAGTTGTAATGACCGCGATGCGCGGCACCATAGAGCCTGCCTACGCAGAATTTCCTGGACGGGATTTAGCCGTATCTGACGCCGTTTCGCATTTGAGTTCTCTTATTTCCGTGACTGCTGCTCAGGCGGCACAGTGGGACTAGGTCAGCCCGCGATTCCTCGCGGCGCAATCTTTGCGCTCGCCCTCGGCGGATTCGGTATCGCGACGACAGAATTCGTCCCGATGGGGTTGTTGCCTAGCATTGCGCACAACTTCAGAGTGACCGAACCACAGGCGGGGTATGTTGTCAGCGCCTACGCCCTGGGGGTTGTGGTCGGCTCTCCGATAATTGCTGCGGTGTCGGCCGGGATATCACGCCGCGTCCTGCTTATCGCGCTCATGGTCGCGTTCACCGCGGGCAACGCAGCTACAGTGTGCGCCCCGGGCCCTGAGGCCCTGATGCTGTCCAGGTTCGTTGCCGGACTCCCCCATGGCGCCTACTTCGGCGTGGCGGCTCTAGTGGCGGCGCATCTCGCTGGTCCGGGTAACCGTGGCCGAGCGGTCGGTCAGGCAATGCTGGGCCTAGCGGCAGGCAACGTCGTTGGTGTGCCGTCCGCTACATGGTTGGGCAACGCAATGGGTTGGCGGGCGGCATTTGCCGTTGTCGTGGTGAGTGGCGCATTGACGGTGGCGGCCTTATTGCTTTTCCTGCCGGATCTGACAGACATTTCGGTGACGAGTTTTGTCACCGAGCTCACAGCGCTCCGCCGAGCTCAAGTGTGGTTCGCATTGCTCATTGGAGTGGTGGGCTTCGGAGGAACATTCGCCTTCTATACGTACATCAGCACCACCCTTACTAGTGTGTCTGGCCTTCCAATTCACCTAGTTCCCCTCGCATTGGCTATTTTTGGGCTCGGCATGGTGGCTGGAAATATGCTCGGCGGCTGGATGGTCGACCGAAATGTGATTCTGACTATCACAACAGGTTTGGCTTTGGTTGCTATATTTTTGACGATGTTCGTCCTACTAGCCGACATTTATTGGGTTGCAGTGGTTCTGGTGTTCATGATCGGGGTCTCGAGTACATCGCTGGTGCCGGCGTTGCAGACTCGGCTCATGGATGTAGCTGACGAAGCCCAGACGTTGGCTGCCGCCCTCAACCACTCGGCGTTAAACGTCGCCAACGCAGGTGGTGCCTGGTTAGGTGGGTTGGTGATCGCGGCAGGTTATGGTTATCGAGCTCCATCATTGGTAGGCGCGGGGCTGGCGATGCTTGGCCTTGGAGTGCTGATGACGTCGGTGCTGTACGAACGCCACCAGTCGCCGCGAACCGCTGCGACAAATGAGTGCCCTGCTCGGTAGCAAAACCCACCGTGCTCGGTCGTGGACCGCACGCGTTCCGCACATCAACGCGTCGAATCGCGGTGAGACTAAGGGTGTCAGCGATTACCTTGTGCCAGCTGCCCGTACACGGCGACCACGACGGTGCGGTCCACGGTGTTCACCGACCGCACGCCTCTAGCGGTGTCCGCGCAGTCGCGCACAATCGCGAGAGACTCGGGGTCGTAGTACCACTGCTTGATCAGTTCGAGGCTGCTGACTGACGGCGCCGGGTTCGTGGCATCTGTTTGGGTGGCTCTACCGTGGAGGCGTGCTGCATTCGCCCGGTCCTGCGGTGTAGATCCGTTAGAACCAATGTCGTCGTTGATGTTTCGATTGTTGAGTATGTCATCGGCCTGCTATTGGGCAGCCAGGGTGAGCGAGCTATTGTTGACGACGTCGTTGGTGCAACCGGCTTGATGCGGGATTGTGTACGGGCCGGATAGGACGCTCTCGTTGAGCCGTTTGTTGTCGGCACGGGCGGACGGGATCGCCATGGCGGCGACCGGCGCCAGAAGGGCGACACGGCGGATTACACCGGGTCGAAATGTGAAACTAGCCATCGGCCATCGACTTTCCCCAGCCTGACCCGAATCACGGGCTGGGCGTCCGTGGGCGTGCCGTCATCGCCGATAGTCACCGTCTGGTTGACGAACAACCGCACTACGGCGGGTCAGTGGTAGCCGAAACCGATGCTGCCACATCGACTTTCGCAACCGTCGAAATGTGCTTTGGTTTGGCACACGGAATGACGCCCTGGCGGCTCAGTGCGGTGTAGAAGTCCTTGAAATCGCCATTAAGTCGTTGCCGCGCCGCGCCGCGCCGCGCCGAGCGTGCATGCCCGGCGCCTTAAACGCCTGCGGCCGTAGTGGACAAGAAAAGGCGAGGAGGGCACACCGGTGTTTGTCTGTCAGAGTTTGACCGAAAGAGCGCGGCGGTGTGGTTGATGTGCGAGCAGCCCGCGCTGGTGGTCGGCGACCGCAGCCGCCGGACGGTGTGGCCAGAACCCAAGCGCTGGGCACACCCGAGCGGTGCGCGATTGCTTTACTGCATCGGCCAAGTGCTGTTGGTCTACCTCTTCGGGGTATTTGGCCTTGGTTGCGACTTCCTCGACGGGAGCCAGCGGATAGTCGTTGTCGGCGAGCCAACAGATGTCGTCGATAGGTTTCGCGCACAATCGCAAGCAGTGCCGGCTACGGTCTGATGGAAGGTGCGAGGCGGCTCGGCCGCCGGCTGCGGTCACCTGTTACTCCTGCCAAACTCACTCCCAAGCCTGAGGGTTGGCCGTCGCTAACGGCTGTGCAGAGGCCGCGCCTGGCGGCAGGCCGGCTAATCGGCTCACATCTCATATACCGCGACGAGGAACTGGATCGCCATTCCGGCGGCCATGGCGGCTTGTGCGAGAGTCCCGAGGGATTTGAATCTCGTGGTGGCGAGGCCGGTGAGGTAGCGCCGTATCCAGAAAACCGTTGCGGCCGCGAAGATCAGGGCGCCCAGCCAGCTCGCTGCGGTGAACCAGTTGAGCGATCCGCTGTTTGCTGATGCGCTCGTCGTCGCCGTGTCGATGCCCGGCATCGAGGCCGCGGCCTGCGGAGGCGATGGGTCAGCGGCCAGATGACCGTCCATGGCGGCATACATCCAGGCCGTGGCCAGCATCATCATGGCGTGGTAGCCGCCCAACCGCAGCTGGTCGGCCGCGCGGGCGGCAACGATGGTGATCGTCGCGAACCACATGGTCGCCAGCAGGAAAAGCATCGCGGGCAGTGTTGGCGACCGCCATCAGCACGTGCAAGCTGTGGCTGACGATGACCGACCATGGGCGGCGTTGGGTGAGGATCGGTAGCGCGCATTCAACGGCGCCCAGCGCGAACAACCCGGTGACGGTCCACCGCAGCAGAACGTCGTGGATCATGTGGTCGCGGGGCGCTCGGACAGGGCTTCCATCGTCTTGTCGCGGCCAAAGTGGCGTAGTCGCAGGGAGTTGGTAACCACGCTGACTGAAGACAGGGCCCATCGCCGCGCCTGCCACGACGGGGTTGAGCAGCCCGAATGCGGCCAGGGGGTGGCGGCGGTGTTGTAGCCAAAGGCCCAGCCCAGGTTCTGGTGGATCGTGCGCAGGGTTTGGCGTGACAGTTGCAGCGAGCGCACGACACCGTTGCCACTACCCGCCTCCGTGCGGGTCGAGGCAATCCGTCACGGTGACGTATTACCGACGGAGAAGCCCCGACGGCGGGGGCCGGTGGCCAATCGGCGGCTGTTACCCCAGTTGGCTTTCAATCGGCGGAGGGCCGTGCCTATCGCTACATTGGTGGTTCAGTCAGCGTCCTCCGTTGGTTCTGGTCGATTTGTCAACGGCAAGGCGGGTTCCAGTCATCGTCGCAACGGCTGATGGTCTGGTGAGGTTAGCAGGGCA
>NZ_MVHE01000090.1 GCF_002086155.1 Mycobacterium angelicum
CGCCGGCGCCGAACAGCATGCCGCCGGCCCCGCCCGCCCCGCCGGCGCTGCCGACATCGTTGGAGGAAACACCCGCGGCGCCGCCGGCGCCGCCGACACCGAACAGTCCGGCCTGGCCGCCGGCGCCGCCGGCGCCGCCGACGGCGCCGGCCGTTCCCCCGAGCCCCCCACTGCCGCCATTGCCGACGAGCATGCCGCCGGCGCCGCCGGCACCGCCGGCGCCGGCGGAGTTGACCGAGAACCCGCCCGTGCCACCGGCTCCGCCGGTGCCGAACAGGCCCGCCGCGCCACCGGTTCCGCCGGCGCCGCTGGGCGCGGTCCCGCCCGTCATGGCGCCGCCGTTGCCGCCGGCCCCGGCGGTGCCGCCGAAGAGCCCGGCTGCCCCGCCGTTACCTCCCTTTTGCCCCGCCGCGCCCGATCCGCCGTTACCGCCGTTGCCGAACAGGATTCCGCCGTCGCCGCCGTTGTTGCCGCTGCCCGGCGCGCCGTTGGCGCCGTTGCCGATCAGTGGCCGCGCGAACAGGATCTGGGTGGGTGCGTTCACCGCGTTGAGGAGATCCTGTTCCACGGTTTGTAGCGGCGAGACGCTGGCGGCTTCGGTGCCGCCGTAAGAACTTGCGGCTGCGGCCAGGGTGCTCACAAATTGGTCGTGAAACGTCTTTGCCTGCGCGCTCAGCGCTTGGTAGGCGGCGCCCTCATTGGCGAAAAGTGTTGCGATGGCGGCGGATACGTCGTCCGCGGCGGGTGGCAGCACGCCGGTTGTCGCGGCTGCGGCGGCCAGGTCGGCCTGGCTGACCGCTGTGCCGATGCTGGCCAGATGAGCAGTCGCGACTGCCATTTCGTCCGGCATGGTCACCAGAAAAGACATAGGTTTCCCCCCTTATTGCGTCGCGCCGGCAGTCCCCGGGAGGCCGAAAAGCAGTCCGCCGCCGCCGCCGGCGCCACCATTGCCGTTGGTGGTGACCGAGTTGCCGCCGTTGCCGCCGTTGCCGCCGTTGCCGGCCAACTGGGCGTTGCCGCCGTTTCCGCCATTGCCGCCATGGCCACCGCCGATGATTCCTTCGCCGCCGGCTCCTCCGGCGCCGCCGGAGCCGATCAGCCCGGCTTTGCCGCCGGCTCCGCCGGTCCCGCCGGAGCCCCCAAGACCGCCGGCTCCGCCCGCGCCGCCGTCGCCGTCGAGCATGCCGCCGGCGCCGCCGGCTCCACCCGCTCCACCGAGCGTGCCGCCGGCGCCGCCCGCGCCGCCGGCTCCGCCGGTGCCGAAGAACCGGGCAGCGCCGCCGGCACCGCCGATCGCGCCGGTGCCGGGTCCTGATTGACCGCCGACTCCGCCCGCGCCGCCGTCACCGAACAGCCCGGATTGTCCGCCGCCCCCGCCGATCCCGGCGCCTGCTGTAACGGCAAGCCCGCCGTTGCCGCCGGTTCCGCCATCGCCGGAGAACAAGGCGGCGTTGCCGCCGTTACCGCCGGCTCCGCCGGTGGCGGCCTGTGAACCGCCGCCGTTGCCGCCGGCGCCGCCGTTGCCCGAGATCCAGCCGGCGTTGCCGCCCGCACCGGCGGCGCCCCCGTCGCCCCCGGCGACGTTCTGCGAGAAGCCGCCGGCACCGCCGGCGCCGCCGTCACCGGAGAACATTCCCCCACTGCCGCCGGCGCCACCGGCGCCACCGGCGCTGGCGGCGCCGGTGGCGGTCCCCCCCGCTCCGCCCGCGCCACCGGTGCCGAACAGGCCGGCGGAACCCCCCGCTCCGCCGGCACCTGCCGCACTGTTGGCCGCCGCCGACATCCCGCCGGCGCCGCCCGCACCACCAGCGCCGAAGAGCCCGGCGTGACCGCCGGCTCCGCCGGCGCCACCATCAGCGTTCGCCGACCCGCCGTTGAGGTTGCCGATTCCGCCGGCGCCGCCGATTCCGCCATTGCCGGACAGCATGCCGGCGGCCCCGCCGGCGCCCCCCGCGCCGCCCGTACTGAGCGCGCTATTGCCACCGGCGCCACCGGCACCGCCCGACCCGAACAACCCGGCATGACCGCCGGCGCCGCCGCCCCCCGCGACGCTGATGCTGTTGCCGGCGGCGCCACCGGCCCCGCCAGCGCCGTAAAGTAAGCCGCCGGCGCCACCGCTTCCGCCGACGCCGCTGCGGCCATTGGCGGCGACCCCGGACGCGCCACCCGCCCCGCCGGTGCCGAACAGTCCGGCGGCGCCGCCGTTGCCGCCGGCACCGCTGGCCAACCCGAGCAGTGAACTCCCGCCGGCTCCGCCGGCTCCGGCGGTCCCGCCGAAGAGCCCGGCTGCCCCGCCGTTACCTCCCTTTAGGCCCGGTGCTCCAGAACCGCCGTTGCCGCCGTTGCCGAACAGGATTCCGCCGTCGCCGCCATTGTTGCCGCTGCCGGGTGCGCCGTTGGCACCGTTGCCGATCAGTGGCCGCGCGAACAGGATCTGGGTGGGCGCGTTGACGGCGTTGAGCAGATCCTGTTCCAGGGTCTGCAGCGGCGAGACGCTGGCGGCTTCGGTGCTGCCGTAAGAGCCCGCGGCCGCGGCCAGGGTGCTCACGAATTTGTCGTGAAAGGCCTTTGCCTGGACGCTCAGGGCTTGATAGGCGGCGCCTTCGTTGGCGAAAAGCGTTGCGATGGCGCCGGATACGTCATCGGCAGCGGCTGGCAGCAGGCCGGTTGTCGCGGCCGCGGCCGCCGAGTTCGCCTGGCTGACCGCCGTCCCAATGCCGGCCAAGTTTGCCGTCGTCGCCGCCATCATGTCCGGCATTGCCATCAAGAAGGACACGCCACACCTCCGCGCTAGCGGCTCGAACTGACGATCAGCCGGTTACCGGGCCGTCGCGCAACGTAACAAGTCAGCGAGTGCTGGTCTTGGCTTTCAGCTGATCCGAAGGTAATTGCCAGGTAGTTCAGGTTGGGCACAAGGAGCTCGAAGACTTCTGCTCCAAGAATTGAACAAGGATCCGGCAAGTGCGACGGCCGATGGTGATGGCGCCGAAAGGTTCGGCAACGCAAACGAACACACGATCAAGGAGTGATCCGCCATGCCCAATTCATCGACACTGCCCATCGAAGACGACGTGCCGGCATCGCCGGTCGACGCCATCGAATTGCGGCGCTCCGCAACGCTGATCACCGAACAAGAGGTGCTGCTGGCCAGCGCGGTCGCGTTGTCGTCAGCGCCTCGCCGGCGCGGTGTCTTCGCGGCTATCCGGAGCCTGTTGGTCGCCTCCGCGGATGCGCCCCGCCGGGAGCGGCGCCACTACCCGCCCCGGCACGCGTTCCTCGAGGATTCGCGCATGGCGCGCGAAATGCACCGGCTGTGACTGATGGGCCGCTTCAGACCCGCGCGGCGCTGGCGGCCGCGCGGTCTAATTCCCAATAGGCGCGTAGGGCCACCAGCTGTCCGTTTTCGTTGGCCCGGTAGGTGAATACGCCTTCCGCGGTTATTCGATAGTCGCCCGTGGTGATGAGGATATGCCCGACGTTGGCTTCCTCGTTGCCGCATTGATAGGTCTTCTGAAAAAAGAACTCGATCTTGCCGGTGGGTGCGATGGCCATGTCCCAGAAGGCTGATATCGCCGCCTTGCCGCGGTGTCCCTTGCCTTCGGGATCGAAATGCGATGGGCCGATGGGGTCTTCGACGATAGCGTCGTCGGCGAACACCGCCAGCCAGGCTTCCTTGTCGCGGGCTTGCACCGCCTCGCGGGAGCGACGGCCGGCCTCGTGAGCGGGGTGCTTGACTTCGAGGGTGGTCATGCGTCTTGCCAGCCGGAGTGAATGTAGGTGTCGGCGAAGCGTTTCAGCGATTCCTGCTTCTTGTCCAGCGGCGCGTCAAAGCCCAGGCCTTCGAAGATCCACGGGATGGTGATGTAGTCGGTGACACCGATCTCGGCAAGCTCGCGATGCCCGTCCACCCCGAACTTGTCCATGCACACGGCCTGGAACTCGAAGGGCTGGTCGGCCTTTCCGTACTCGGTGCGCAATTTGTTGATTTTGCCGATGGTTTCGGACAGTTGGTCGCCGGTCATCATGGCGCTGGTCCAGCCGTCACCGATGCGGGCCGCGCGCTTGAGTGCCACGTCGGTGTGGCCGCCGACGTAGAACGGAACCGGCTTGCTGGGCGCCGGACTCATCTGCAGGCGGTCGAAATCATAGAATTCGCCGTGGAATTCGACCATGCCGCCGGCCAACACCAGCTTGATGACTTCGATCATCTCGTCGACGCGTTTGCCGCGGCGTTGGTAAGGCACCCCGCACCACTCGAATTCCTCTGGCGCCCAACCGATTCCGACGCCGAAGCCGAAGCGATTGCTGGTCAGGTTGGCTACCGATCCCACTTGGCGGGCCAGCAGCAGCGGGTTTCGCGATCCGAGCTTCATCACGTTGGTGTAGAACCGCAGGGTCGAGGTGACCGCGCCCATTGCACCCGCCAGGATCAGCGGGTCGACCCAGGGTGTGTCTTCGTCGAACATCCGCTTGCCGTCGGCGGTGTACGGATAGTCAACGGACTGCTTCTCGAAATAGAAGATCGAATCAGGCAGTGCGATCGAGTCGAATCCGACTTCCTCTGCCGTCTTGGCGAGATCGATCATCTGGTCGATCGGGCCCATCGCAATACTGAGGGTGTACTTCATGCGGTCGGTCACGGTTTGTCCTTTCCGACAACCCACATCGAGTAGTACTGCGAGCCGCCGCCGTAGGCGTGTCCCAATGCTTTTCTGACGTTCGGGACCTGATGGTCGCCGCCCTTGCCCATCACCTGAATTGCCGCCTCCGCGAAGCGAATCAGGCCCGAGGCGCCGATCGGGTTCGAGGACAGCACGCCGCCGGACGGGTTGACCGGCAGCCGTCCGCCGATCGCGGTTTCGCCGGCCTCGGTGAGTTTCCAGCCTTCGCCCTCGGGGGCAAACCCGAGATTCTCCAACCACATCGGCTCGAACCAGGAGAACGGCACATAGATTTCCGCGGCGTCGATCTCGTCGATCGGGCTGGTGATTCCGGCTGCCTTCCACAGCGCTGCCGCGGCGTCGCGGCCGGCCTGCGGGCTGACCTGGTCGCGGCCGGAGAACTGCAGCGGCTCGGTGCGCAGCGCGGTGGCATGGATCCAGGCCACCGGGTGTCCTTGTGCCAGGCGGGCATCGGCGATTTCCTCGTTGCCGATCACGACCGCGCAGGCACCGTCTGAGGACGGGCAGGTTTCGTCGTAGCGGATCGGGTCCCACAGCATGGGGGACTGCATCACCTTCTCGACGGTGATGTCGGGCTGGTGCAGGTGCGCCAGCGGGTTGCGGGCCCCGTTGAGCCGGTCCTTGGTCGCGACGATGGCGCCGATGTGCGTCGGCGCCCCGGAGCGGCGGATGTAGGACCGAACGTGCGGCGCGAAGTACCCGCCCGCCCCGGCACCGACGGGCTTGATGAACGGGATCGGAATCGACAGCGCCCACATGGCATTGGATTCCGACTGCTTCTCCCACGCCATCGCCAGCACGCGGCGGTACTTGCCGGACTGCACCAGGCTGGCCGCCACCACGCCGGTGGATCCGCCGACCGAACCCGCGGTGTGCACCCGGATCAGCGGCTTGCCGGTGGCGCCCATGGCGTCGACCATGAACAGCTCGGGCATCATGACACCCTCGAAGAAGTCGGGTGCCTTGCCGACCACGATGGCGTCGATGTCGTCGAAGGTGGAGTCGGAATCTTGCAGCGCTTTGTCGATGGCCTCGCGCACCATGCCGTTCATCGAAACGTCTTGGCGCTTGGCGACATACTTCGTTTGGCCGGTGCCGAGTACCGCGGCGAGCTGTGCCGTTGCGCCGGCCATCAGATCTGTCCTTCCATGACCGCGACCAGGTTCTGTTGCAGCGCAGGGCCGCTGGTCGCGTGGGCGAGCACCTTGTTCGCGGAGCCGTTCCAGATGTGTTGTGCGGCAAAGCCGATGCGCTCCAGGCCGGCGACGAACATCGGGTTGGCCGCCAGCGCACCGCCGGACGGATTGACCTTCGTCTGTTCGGTCAGGCCGATGGCTTCGGCGAGGATCAGGTGCTGGTGGCTGAACGGCGCGTGGATTTCGGCGACGTCGATCCCGGTGTCGCCACCGGCGGCTTTGGCAGAAGTCGCGGTGGACGGCGAGGTGGTGATGTCGCGCACGCCGAGCGAGGGGGACTCGATTCGGTGCTCGATTCCCGTTATCCAGGCCGGCTTTTCGCGCAACTCCCGGGCGCGGTCGTCGGCGGCGAGCACGATCGCGGCGGCGCCGTCGGTGATCGGCGCGATGTCGTGCCGGCGCAGCGGGTCGTTGAAAAACGGCCGGGCGAGCAGCTCGTCGATGCTCTTGGCCGGCTTCTCGGAGTCGTTGCGTTCGGCGTGGGCGAACGAGTCGAGCGCTACTTGCGCCATCTGCTCATGCGTCCACTTACCTTGGTCCAGGCCGATGCGGGCCTGCAGCCCGGCCATCGACACCGAGTCCGGCCACAGCGGCGCGACGGTGTACGGGTCGGTCTGGCGGGACAGGATCTGCCTCAAGATGCCGGCCGAGGACTTGCCGAAGCCGTAGACCAGCGCGGTGTCGACTTCGCCGGTGAGGATCTTGATGTAGGCCTCGTAGAGTGCCCACGCGGCGTCCATCTCGACGTGCGATTCGTTGATCGGCGGGACGGCGCCGATCGAGTCGATGGCCGAGATGAACGAAAATGCCCGTCCGGCAAGGTAATCCGACGAGCCGGAGCACCAGAAGCCGATGTCCTTCTGGCTGATGCCCAGTTCTTCGTAGAGCTGGGCGAAACACGGCATCAACATCTCGACGCCGTTGGTGGTGCCGTCGGTGCGGCGGACGTGCGGGGCGTGGGCGAAGCCGACCACCGCGACATTGCGAGTGCTCATATTGCTTTGGGGCCCCTTACAGGTGGTGTTTGTAGGTGTCGTACTCGGCGTCCGGTTCGCCGGTGGGCCGGAAGTATTCGATGTTGTCGATGCCAAAGCCCCACTCCTCGCGGGGTTTCCACACCGCTTCCACACGCATGCCCATCCGGACCTCGTGCGCGTCGACGTCGGCGACCAGGTGCAGGACCGGGATGTCGGCGCCGTCGAGCAACACATAGGCGGCCACGTACGGCGGCTTGATGCGCTGGCCCTGGAACGGGATGTTGATGATCGCGAAGGTGGTGACGGTGGCTTTGTCGGACAGCTCGACGAACTCGGTGGTCGGCTGGCCGGTGGCCGGGTCGGCGCCGTGGGGTGGGAAATAGACCTTGCCATGTTCGCCGGTCTTGGCGCCGAGCAGTTTGCCCTCGGCGATGGCGCGCAGGTAGGCGCTTTCCTCGTGAGAGGCGGTGTGCTGGATGGTCAGCTGGATCGGGGTGACGATCATGGTCACCGGGTCCTGGTCCTTATCGGGCTGTTCGCCTTCGGGTTCGGCGTCTTCGCCCAGCTTGAAGTAGGCGATGTCGGTGATGGCGCCCTGAGTTTCGTCGGCCCAGTGCACGTGCACGCGGGCGCCGGTGCTGATCGCGTCGGGATTCCCAGCGTCGACCGCATGCATGAGCAGCGTGTCGGCGCCGTCCAGCTTGATCAGCGCCCAGGCGAAGGGCTTAACGAGCGGCTGGCCCGGTAGCGGGTCGGGTTGCCAGGTCCACGATGCGACGGTGCCGACGCTGGCCACCGGTACCATCTCGCCCAGCGGTTCATAGCTGACCGGGTCGTATTCCGCCGGCGGCACATGCACCCGGCCATCGGTTCCGCGGACACCCAGAATGCGGCGCTCGCGCAACGCGGTGAAGAACCTGCCTAGCGTGGGACCTACCGAACGGGTGTAGTCGAAGGACAACGTCAACGGCGCGGAGAGGGGCGGCTCAGGGTGATCGATCAGGGTCGGGCCGCTCGAACTGGCTGTCACGCCTTCGAGTAGAACAGGTTCTAAGAATCGTTTCAACATCCGCATATAGAAGGCCCTTCGCGGGGGCCTCGAGGAGGCAGCTATGAAGCTCGGACTGCAACTCGGTTACTGGGGCGCGCAGCCGCCGGACAACACCGCCGAATTCGTCGCCGCCGCCGAAGACGCGGGATTCGATGCCGTGTTCACCGCCGAGGCGTGGGGATCCGACGCCTACACACCGCTGGCCTGGTGGGGTTCGTCGACTTCTCGGGTGCGGCTGGGCACCTCGGTGGTACAGCTGTCCGCCCGCACACCGACGGCCTGCGCGATGGCCGCGCTGACGCTGGATCACCTGTCCGGTGGCCGGCACATTCTGGGGCTGGGGGTGTCCGGGCCGCAGGTGGTGGAGGGTTGGTACGGCGCAAAGTTTCCCAAGCCGCTGGCCCGCACGCGCGAATACATCGACATCATCCGGCAGGTGTGGGCCCGTTCGGCGCCCGTCACCAGTGCCGGTCCGCACTACCCGTTGCCGTTGACCGGTTCTGGGACAACCGGACTGGGCAAGGCGCTGAAGCCGATCACCCATCCGCTGCGCGCCGACATCCCGATCATGCTGGGCGCCGAGGGGCCCAAGAACGTCGCGCTGGCCGCCGAGATCTGCGACGGCTGGCTGCCCATCTTCTACTCGCCGCGGATGGCCGACATGTACAACGAATGGCTCGACGAGGGATTCGCCCGGCCGGGTGCGCGGCGTTCGCGCGAGGACTTCGAGATCTGCGCGACGGCGCAGATCGTCGTCACCGAGGACCGGTCTGCGGCGTTTACCGCCATCAAACCGTTCCTTGCGCTGTATATGGGCGGCATGGGTGCCGAAGACACCAACTTCCACGCCGACGTCTACCGGCGCATGGGCTACGCGGAAGTGGTCGACGAGGTGACCGCTCTGTTCCGTTCACAGCAGAAGGACAAAGCCGCGGAGGTGATCCCCGACGAACTCGTCGACGACGCGATGATCGTCGGCGACCTGGACTACGTGCGTAAGCAGATCGCGGCCTGGGAGGCGTCGGGCGTGACCATGATGGTGGTGGCCGCTCGCAGCGTTGATCAGGTACGCGACTTGGCGGCGCTGGTCTAGCGCCGGTCCTTGCCAGGGCGGTAGAACGCGTTCTAGATTGGCTCGATGGCAGCGTCACAACACACCATCGCGGGCACGGTACTCACGATGCCGGTGCAGATCCGCAAAGCCACTCAGCACATGGCGATGTTTTCGGTGGACGCCGACGCCGCCCAGCGGATGATCGACTACAGCGGTCTGCAGGTGGCCCGGTTTCTGCCCGGGCGCGCCGCGGTGGTTCTGGTACTCGCGCATTTCATCGACGGCGACCTGGGCGAGTACCACGAGTTGAGCACCAATGTGATGGTCAATCAGCCAGGTTCGGCTGCGTCGGGGTTGCGCGCGCTGCAGTCCGCCTTCGTGCATCAGATGCTGGTCGACCAGGCATTCACTTTGGAAGCGGGACGAACGATTTGGGGATTCCCGAAAGTGATGGCCGAGTTCGCGATTCGTTCGGGCGGTGAGCTGGCCGTCGAGGTGCGCGCCGACGGCCGGCTCTTGGTCGACATGGAATTCGCTCGCGCGCTGCCGATTCCGTCGGCGCTGGATTCCCGCGAGCAGCAGCTGCGCTCTTATGCGCATCGTGAGGGCCATACGTTGGAGACGGCATACACGATGACCTCGTCGGGTTCACGCTACCGGCCGGGCGGCGTGCGGCTGCAGCTCGGCGATCACCCCTACGCCAAAGAGCTTGCTTCGCTGGGCCTTCCGAAGCGCGCGATGATGTCCAGCTCGGCTGCCAATGTACAGATGACTTTCGGCGACGCTCAGGAGATTTCATGACCTTGACCGAATTGCAGACCAGGCCCGACATCGATCTGACCGACGGCACGTTCTACGGCAGCCGCGAGGCGCGCGCGGCGTATCGCTGGATGCGCGCGCATGAGCCGGTGTTTCGGGACCGCAACGGGCTGGCGGCGGCTTCGACCTACCAGGCCGTGATCGACGCCGAACGGCAGCCGGAGTTGTTCTCCAACGCCGGCGGTATCCGGCCCGACCAGGACGCCCTGCCGATGATGATCGACATGGACGACCCCGCACATCTGTTGCGGCGCAAGCTCGTCAATGCCGGTTTTACCCGCAAGCGAGTGAAGGACAAGGAAGCTTCGATCAATGCGCTGTGCGACACGCTGATCGACGCGGTGTGCGAACGCGGCGAGTGCGACTTCGTGCGCGATCTGGCCGCGCCGCTGCCCATGGCGGTGATCGGCGACATGCTCGGGGTGCGTCCAGAGCAGCGGGAAATGTTCCTGCGCTGGTCCGACGATCTGGTGACATTCCTGAGTTCCCATGTTTCCGAAGAGGATTTCCAGGTCACCATCGACGCGTTCGCGGCCTACAACGATTTCACCCGGGGCACGATCGCGGCGCGTCGCGCTGAGCCGACCGACGACTTGGTGAGCGCGCTGGTGAGTTCTGAAGTCGACGGAGAGCGGCTGTCCGACGACGAGCTGATCATGGAGACGCTGCTGATTCTGATCGGTGGCGACGAGACCACCCGGCACACGTTGAGCGGCGGTACTGAGCAATTGCTGCGCAACCGCGATCAGTGGGAGCTGGTGCAGCGCGACCCGTCATTGCTGCCCGGGGCCATCGAGGAGATGCTGCGCTGGACGGCGCCGGTGAAGAACATGTGCCGGATGCTGACGCGGGATGCCGACTTCCATGGCACGGCGCTGCGTGAGGGCGAGAAGATGATGCTGCTCTTCGAGTCGGCGAACTTCGACGAGACCGTGTTCGATCAGCCGGAGAAGTTCGACGTGCAGCGAAACCCGAACAGCCACTTGGCGTTTGGCTTCGGTACGCATTTCTGCCTGGGCAATCAGCTGGCCAGGCTGGAGCTGTCGATCATGACGGGCAAAGTGCTGCAGCGGCTTCCGGACTTGCGGCTGGCCGTTGCTGATTCGTCCTTGCCGCTGCGGCCGGCGAACTTCGTGTCCGGGCTGGAGTCGATGCCGGTGGTGTTCACGCCGACCGCGCCACTGGGCTGAGCTCGGCGGGTTCGGCTGATTCGGCGCGTCCAGGCCGTCGCAACCCGTCCTCGGACCCCGCCCGCGGTGTCCTCGGCCGTAACCCGGATGACGATCCAGCCCAGGTCCGAGAGCGCGTCGAAACGTGCGATGTCCCGGTTGAATTGGCGTCGGTCGGTTCGATGGTGGTCGCCTTCATACTCCACCGCTATCTTGACGTCTGCCCAACCCATATCGAGCACGGCGACCAACTCGCCGTAGTCGCCGTACACCGGGATCTGGGTCTGCGGCTTCGGGTAGCCGTCGTCGATGAGCAGTAGCCGCAGCCAGGTCTCTCTTGGCGACTCGGCACCGCCGTCGACCAGGGTGAGGGCGTGTCGTGCCCTTCTGATGTTGCGGTGGCCTTTGTAGCGGTCGGTCAGTTGCTTGGCTGCCTCGATGTCTTGCTTGGTGGCTCGGGTAAGGGCGTCGATGGCCGCCACTGCCTTGCCGAGCGGGTAGCGGCCGGCCAGGTCGAATGCGGTGCGGGCCGGTGTGGTTGCGGGTAGGCCGGACACGAGCTGGATTTCGTCAGGCGCCAGGCGATCCGACCAGGTTGTGATGCCCTGCGGTGGACGGCGGTATGCGTACAGCAGCTGGGCCGGCTGGCGTGGGTCGACCCATTTCGCGCCGTGCAGCGCCGCCGCGGATTCTCCCGCGATGACGCCGCGCCGGCGCGACCACAGCCAGGCCGCGTGGGCCCGGGTTATGGCGGTCAGGCCGGCGTCGGGGGCGTCGGGGGCGTCGGGGTTGAGGTAGACGTCGGGATGCAGGGCGCGGTATCGGCTTCTCAGTTGATACGGCGTGAGGGCGCCGGAGGCGACGGCTTCGCTACCGATAAACGGTTGGTACATGGGGGCAGTGTGGCGTGGGGCGCCGACAGGTTCGCCGAACGTGCGCTGGGTGCGAAAAAACGCGCGGATTTTCGCGGTGAGTGCTCGCTCGGCGCGAGGCGCTAGCGGTTCTGGAAGTTGGGCTTGCGCTTTTCGGCGAACGCGCGCGGGCCTTCTTTAGCGTCGTCGGACAGGAACACCTGAATGCCGATCTGGGTGTCGGTCTTGAACGCCTCGTTCTCGTGCATGCCCTCGGTCTCGCGAATCGTGCGCAGAATCGCCTGGACCGCCAGCGGGCCGTTGTTCTCGATGATCTCGGCGAGCTCGAGCGCCTTCGTCAGCGCCTGGCCGTCGGGCACCACATGACCGATCAGGCCCATCTCCTTGGCCTCGGCGGCGGTGATGTGCCGTCCGGTCAACAGCAGGTCACACGCCACGGTGTAGGGAATCTGGCGCACCAGCCGCACGGCCGAGCCGCCCATCGGGTAGAGGCTCCACTTGGCCTCGGAGATGCCGAACTTGGCGCTTTCACCGGCGACGCGGATGTCGGTGCCCTGCAGGATTTCGGTGCCGCCGGCTATCGCCGGTCCTTCCACGGCGGCGATGAGCGGTTTGGTCAGTCGGCGACCCTTGAGCAGAGCGTCGATGCGCGACGGATCGTAGCTGCCGTCTTTGAAGGAATCGCCTGGCGGCTTCTGGGTTGCCGCCTTGAGGTCCATGCCGGCGCAGAAGTAGCCACCGGCGCCGGTCAGGATGCAGCACCGGATGTCCGGGTCGTTGTCGACACGGTCCCAGGCCTCGACCATGATCTGCATCATTTCGGTGCTCAGCGCGTTGCGCCGGTGTGGCCGGTTCATTGTGACGATGAGCGTGTGATTGCGCTGCTCGACCAGTGCGTCGGCTTCTGATGGTACGGATTCGTTTGCTGACGCTGCGGTCACTGGTGCTCCCTTGTGCTCGACAGTGGGCATGAGCTTGTCAAGAAATGTAACACGTTCTAATTTGGGTGCCGTGGCCCTGAATATTGCCGATCTCGCTGAGCACGCCATCGACGCTGTGCCTGACCGTGTCGCCCTCATCTGCGGTGACGAAAAGCTGACCTATGCGCAACTGGAAGAGAAAGCCAACCGGCTGGCGCACTACCTGATCGATCAGGGCGTCAAGCAGGACGACAAGGTTGGACTGTACTGCCGCAACCGCATCGAGATCGTCATCGCGATGCTGGGCATCGTCAAAGCGGGCGCCATCCTGGTCAACGTCAACTATCGGTACGTCGAGGGCGAACTTCGCTACCTGTTCGAGAACTCCGACATGGTTGCGCTGGTGCACGAGCGTCAGTACGCCGACCGGGTGGCCAACGTGCTGCCCGATACCCCGAACCTCAAGACGATCCTCGTGGTCGAGGACGGCAGCGACGCTGATTTTCAGCGCTACGGGGGAGTGGAGTTCTACTCCGCGATAGAGCAGGGATCGCCGGAGCGCGACTTCGGTGAGCGCAGCGCCGACGCCATCTACCTGCTGTACACCGGCGGCACCACCGGTTTCCCGAAGGGCGTGATGTGGCGCCACGAGGACATCTACCGGGTGCTGTTCGGCGGAACCGATTTTGCGACGGGCGAATTCGTCAAGGACGAGTACGACCTCGCCAAGGCCGCGACGGCGAATCCGCCGATGATCCGCTACCCCATTCCGCCGATGATCCACGGCGCCACCCAGTCGGCCACCTGGATGTCGATCTTTTCCGGCCAAACCACCGTGCTGGCACCGGAATTCAACGCCGACGAGGTGTGGCGCACAATTCATGAGCACAAGGTGAACCTGCTGTTCTTCACCGGCGACGCGATGGCGCGGCCGTTGCTCGACGCCCTGAGCGCCGCTAACGACTACGACCTGTCGTCGCTGTTCCTGCTGGCCAGCACGGCGGCGCTGTTCTCGCCGAGTATCAAGGAGAAACTGCTCGAGCTGCTGCCGAATCGGGTCATCACCGATTCGATTGGCTCGTCGGAGACCGGTTTTGGTGGCACCAGCATCGTCGCCGCCGGCGCCGCGCACAGCGGCGGTCCGCGGGTGAGCATCGACCACCGCACCGTCGTGCTCGACGAGGAGGGCAACGAGGTGCAGCCCGGCTCCGGCGTGCGCGGCTTCATTGCCAAGCGGGGCAACATTCCGGTGGGCTATTACAAGGACGAGAAGAAGACCGCCGAGACTTTCCGCACCATTAACGGTGTGCGCTACGCGATTCCGGGCGACTACGCGCAGGTCGAAGAAGACGGCACGGTGACGATGCTGGGCCGCGGCTCGGTGTCGATCAACAGCGGCGGTGAGAAGATCTACCCCGAAGAGGTCGAGGCGGCCCTGAAGGGGCACCCCGACATTTTCGACGCGCTGGTGGTCGGCGTGCCGGATCCGCGCTACGGCCAGCATGTGGCCGCCGTCGTGCAGGCCCGGGTTGGTTCTCGGCCTTCGCTGGCCGAGCTGGACAGCTTCGTGCGCTCGGAGATCGCGGGATACAAAGTGCCACGCAGCCTTTGGTTCGTCGACGAGGTGAAGCGTTCGCCGGCCGGCAAGCCGGACTACCGCTGGGCCAAGGAGCAGACCGAAGCGCGGCCCGCCGACGACGTGCATTCCGCGCACGTGGCAACTGGAGCGTGACGGACTTCGTCAAGGAGCACCCGGCGGCACCCGCTGGTTACTTTGCATGGGAAGCCGCAGGGCTGCAATGGCTTTCGGACGTCGACGGTGGCGTGTCGTGTGCCGAGATTGTCTCCGTGGACACGACGAGTCTGACGCTGCGCCGGCTTGATTCGGTGCCGCCGAGTGCTGCGGCGGCGGTCGTGTTCGGCGGCCGACTGGCTGTCACGCACGACGCGGGCGCACCGGCCTTCGGTGTGGGACCTGACGGCTGGGATGGGCCGGGGTTCTTCGGTCCGCTGTCGCAGCCGTTGCCGATGTCGTTGCGGGGTCATGCGAGTTGGGGTGGCTTCTACGCTTTGGAGCGGCTGATGCCGATGGCCGAGCTTGCGGCGCCGCGCCTCGACGCTTCGACCCGTGCGTCGGTTGACTCGGTTATTACACGTTGCCGCGCAGGTGATTTCGACGACGATGACTGGCCGGCGCGGCTGCACGGCGATTTGTGGGGCGGTAACGTCATGTGGACGCGTGACGGTGCGGTGCTGATTGACCCGGCCGCGCACGCCGGTCACCGCGAAAGCGACCTGGCGATGCTGGCGTTATTCGGCTGCCCGCACTATGAGGCGGTAATCGACGGCTATCAACGGGTGCGGGCGTTGAAACCCGGGTGGCGCAAGCGCATTGGGCTACACCAGCTGTATCCATTGCTGGCGCACGTGGTGCTGTTCGGCGGGGGACATGCACGGCGGACGCATGCCGTGGCTCGCGCAGTGCTGGACGCCTGACCCGAAGGTACCCGGACGCATCGGTCTGGCCGGTAGCGCGTTGGATGCTGTCGGCGCCCGCGGTGCCCGCGGCCGCTATCAGGGTAATCCGCCAGTGCCGCCGGTGCCTGCGGTACCGCCGCCGCCGCCGGTGCCGCCGGTGGCACCGGTGTTGGACCCGCCGGGGCTGCCGCCGGTGCCGTCGCTGCCGGATCCGCCTGCGTGACCACCAGCATCCCCGGAGCCGCCCTTGCCGCCCTTGCCGCCGGTGCCGCCGTCGCCGCCATCACCGCCGCTGCCGGTGCCGTTGCCGGTGCCACCGGCGCCACCGGTACCGCCGATGCCGCCGGCGCCACCAACCCCACCGGCATAGTTAATGCCTCCGGCACCGCCGACGCCACCAATCCCGCCATTGCCTCCGATGCCTCCGTCGCCGGCGTTGCCGTTACCGGTGCCGCCGGCGCCGCCTTTGCCGCCGTTTCCGCCGGCGGCGCTGCTTCCGCCGACGCCGCCTGCGCCGTAGAGAGAGTTGTTGCCGCCGGTTCCGCCGGTGCCTGCGTTGCCGCCAGCGCCGCCCTTTCCGCCGGTCCCGCCGCCGGAGCCGCCGATGCCGCCGTTGCCGCCGGTGCCGCCAGCGCCGGCGGCGCCGCCGGCGCCGCCGGTGGCGGTGCCGGTGCCGCTGTTGCCGGCGCCGTTGCCGCCGTTGCCGCCGGTGCCGCCGGCGCCACCGATGCCACCGGTGCCCCCGCCGGCGCCGCCGGCGCCGCCGATGCCGCCGCCGATGCCGCCGGTGCCGCCACTACCGCCGGTGCCGGTGCCGGTGCCGGTGCCACCGGCGCCGCCGGTACCGCCGATGCCGCCGGTACCGCCGGTGCCGCCGTTTTTACCGTTGTATGAGTTACCGCCCACGCCGCCGGCCCCGCCTTGGCCTCCGGTGCCGCCGTCTCCAGCGTTTCCGTTACCGGTGCCGCCGTTGCCGCCTTTGCCGGCGTTGCCACCCGCGGCGCCGTTGCCACCGGTGGCCGAGGTGCTGGCTGTGCCGCTGGTGGTGCCGCTCCCGCCGCCTGTCCCGCCGGTGCCTGCGGCGCCGCCGTCACCGCCCTTGCCACCGGTCCCGCCACCGGCGCCGCCAAGGCCGCCATCGCCGCCGAGGCCACCGGCGCCAGCATTGCCGCCGACGCCCGGGGTGACAGCGCCGAAAGCGTCAGCGCCGCCGCCGCCGTTGCCACCGGTGCCACCCGCCCCGCCGGCTCCGCCGGTGCCC
>NZ_MVHE01000091.1 GCF_002086155.1 Mycobacterium angelicum
CGCACCGCCCGCTCCCCCGCCACCGCCGCCGGTGTGTCCCGAAGAGCTCCCCTCGGTTCCAGCAGCGCCGGCGCCGCCGGCACCGCCCGTTTGCCCTGCGGTGGCGCCGCTTTCGCCGTGCTGTCCGCCGCTACCGGGATCAGCGGCGTCACTCCCGGCCTGGGCGGCCGGTCCTACGACGTTCTGGGTGGGATTGACCCCTGCAGCGCCAGGGGCGCCGGCCCCGCCGTGCCCACCGGCGCCGCCGTTGCCGAACAGCAGGGCGTTGCCGCCCGCCCCGCCGGCTAGGCCAGGTCCACCCGACCCACCGGGCCCACCATTGCCTATGACACCGCCATCTCCGCCGCGGCCGCCAACCTGGCCGACGCCGCCGGCCGCGCCTGCCCCACCGTTACCGATCAACCAGCCGCCGTCGCCACCGCGGCCGCCGGGTGTCGTCGCGTCCGCACCGTTGCCCACCAGCGCTCGCCCGGTCAGCGTTTCGAATGGCGCATTGATCGCGTTCAGAAGCTGCTGCAGCACAGACAGATTGGCCGCCTCGGCGGCGGCGTAGGAGTTCGCGCTGGCGCCGAGGGTCGCTACAAACTGCTCATGAAAAGTGGCCGCTTGTTGACTGAGGCGATAGTAGCCGTGCGCGTAACGGGAAAATAGTGCGGAGATTTGCGCCGATACCTCATCTTGCGCCGCTACAGCGATCAGAGTTGTTCGAGCCTCCGCCGCAGCATGGGCAGCGCCCAGGCGCGACGTCATACTCGTCAAATCCGTTGTCGTGGCCGCAATTATCTCTGGCGTCGTGACTACGAAGTCCATGCGGTCATCTCCCCGCTAGCCGACCAGCACCGCGTAGCGCGGCTTGATCACGTCGTCGATGATTTCCAGGCGCTCATCGAACGGGATGAACGCGGACTTCATCGCGTTGATGGTAAACCGCTCGAGGTCGCTCCATCCGTATCCGAAAGTCTCTGCCAGACGGTGCATCTCGAGGCTCATCGTGGTGTCACTGATCAACCGGTTGTCGGTGTTGACGGTGACCCGGAAGCGGGTCCGGGCCAGCAGGTCGAACGGATGCTCGGCGATGCTTTTGACCGCACCGGTGTGCACATTGGAGCTGGGACACAGCTCTAGCGGAATTCGCTTGTCCCGCACGATCGATGCCAATCGGCCCAGCGACACACGACCGTTGGAGTCGACGTCGATGTCGTCGACGATGCGCACCCCGTGACCGAGCCGATCGGCGCCGCAAAACGCGATCGCCTCGTGAATGGACGGCAGCCCGAACGCCTCGCCGGCATGAATGGTGAAGCGCGCATTGTGATCACGCATGTACTCGAACGCATCCAGATGGCGCGTCGGCGGGTGCCCGGCTTCCGCGCCTGCGATGTCGAAGCCCACTATCCCCTTGTCCCGGAACCGGATTGCCAATTCCGCGATCTTTCGCGACACAGCGGCATGCCGCATCGCGGTCAGTAAACCGCGGACCTTGATCGGCCGCCCCTCCGCGGCACAAGCCTTTTCACCGGCGGCGAATCCCGCGAGCACGGCGTCGACCACCTCGTCGAACGACAGCCCGCGGTTGATGTGCAGTTCAGGGCCGAACCGGATCTCGGCATACACCACAGAATCGGCAGCCAGATCCTCCACACATTCATAGGCAACGCGGTACAGCGCCTCGGGCGTCTGCATCACCCCCACGGTGTGCGAGAACGGCTCGAGGTAGCGCTCCAGCGAACCGCTGTGCGACTTGGTGCGAAACCAGGTCGCCAGCGACTCGACTTCGGTGGCCGGCAGTTCGTCGTAACCGATCTGGCCGGCGATGTCGAGTACGGTCTCCGGGCGCAATCCGCCGTCGAGGTGATCGTGCAGCACGGCCTTCGGCGCATGCTTGATGGATTCCAGATTCAGCGCGGTGGTCATGGCGTAATCCGATCGATGATGAGCGGCGGCAACTGCGGTGACGTGTCTTCGACGCTCCAGGCGCCCTCCAGCTCGGCCAGCGCGGCGTCGAAGCGTACCGGGGTATCGGTGTACAACGTGAACAACGGCTCACCGGCGGCGACGGGCTGTCCGGGACGGCGGTGGATCCTGACGCCGGCACCGGCCTGGATCTGTTCGCCCGGGCGCGATCTACCCGCCCCCAGCCGCCAGGCTGCCAACCCCACTGCCATCGCGTCGATAGCGCCCATTGTGCCGCTCCGGTAGGCAATCACGTTCTCGCCGTGCGCGGCGACGGGCAACGGTGCCGACAGATCCCCCCCCTGGGCGGCGACCAGCCGGCGGAATCGGTCCATCGCGCTGCCGTCCTGCAGCGTCTGGGCCGGATCGCAGCCGTCGATTCCGGCCAGCGTCAGCATTTCCCCGGCTAACCGCAACGTCAGCTCGACCAGGTCCGGCGGCCCGCCGCCGGCTAGCACCTCCATCGACTCGGCAACCTCGAGCGCATTTCCGACGGTGGCCCCCAGCGGGAAGTTCATGTCCGTCAGCAGCGCATGCGTCGGCACCCCGTGCGCCGCGCCGAGTTGGACCATGGTGTGCGCCAGTTCGCGGCAACGCGCCTCCGACTCCATCAGCGCCCCCGCCCCCACCTTGACGTCAAGCACCAACCCGCCCACCCCTTCGGCCAGCTTCTTGCTCATGATCGAGCTGGCGATCAACGGCAAGGACTCAACCGTTGCGGTGATATCGCGCAGCGCATAGAGCTTCTTGTCGGCCGTTGCTACCTGGCCGGCAGCGAATATCGCCGCGCCGATGTCGCACAGCTGTTCGCGCACCCGCTCGTTGGGCAAATCCGCGCTGAAGCCCGCGATGGATTCCAGCTTGTCCAGCGTGCCGCCGGTATGGCCCAGCCCACGGCCGGACGCCTTCGGCACGCCCGCGCCGCAGGCCGCCATGACCGGCACCAGCACCAGCGTGGTCTTGTCGCCCACCCCGCCGGTCGAGTGCTTGTCCACCGTCGGCAGCGGCTTTCCATCCACACGCAGATCGGTGAAATCCATCAGCTCACCGGAGGTGAGCATGGCCTCGGTCCACCGGGCGATCTCGCCGCGGTCCATGCCGCGCCAGAAGATCGCCATCAACAGGGCCGCCATCTGCGCGTCAGCCACCCGGCCGTCGGTGTAGGCCTCGATGATCCAGTCGATCGCGGCATCGGACAGCCGGCCCCCGTCGCGCTTGGTGCGGATCACCGTCGGCGCGTCGAATGCTAAGGCGCTCAAGAACGTTCCTTACTTAGATCGTCGGGACCGAAGGCATCGGGCAGCAGGTCACCGAGCCGGCGCGGCCCGTCTGGATGGCCAATCAGCAGCTCGGGGCCGCCGTGCTCGAGCAACACCTGACGACATCGCCCGCACGGCATCAGCAGGGACCCACTCCCGGTGACGCAGGCCAGCGCCACCAACCGGCCGCCGCCGGTCGAATGCAGGGCGCAGACCAGCGCGCATTCCGCGCAGAGACCGAGACCATATGAGACATTCTCCACATTGCATCCGGTCACCACACGGCCGTCGTCGACCACCGCGGCAGCACCGACGGGGAAACGCGAATACGGCGCATATGCCCGCGCTGCGACACCAATCGCCTTGTCTCGCAAAAGATCCCAATCAACATCAGGCATTTGGCAACCTTTGCTCCGCGGTGCGTCGGTTACGACACACGTTTTCGATGGGACTCTTCGGTACCACCAGCTACCTGGTCAAGTTAAGCTCGATTGCCCGGCTAGAGCTGTTCAATGATCTTTTTAAGACGGTTTTCAAGACGGTTTTGAAGGCGGTGAGGATAACGACGACAACCGCGGATCCGGCCACTGCGCCCGGATCGCAACGCAAACGGCGCCCACCTCGCACCCTGTATCGGGGCGACCCCGGTATGTGGTCGTGGGTATTACATCGGATCAGCGGCGCGACGATCTTCTTCTTCCTTTTCGTCCACGTCCTGGACGCCGCGATGCTCCGGGTCAGCCCGCAGACCTATAACGCGGTGCTGGCGACGTACAAGGTTCCGATTGTCGGCCTGATGGAGTACGGCCTTGTTGCCGCTGTGCTTTTCCACGGACTGAACGGGATCCGGGTCATCCTGATCGACTTCTGGTCGGAGGGACCCCGCCATCAGCGGCTGATGCTGTGGATCGTGGCCATCGTGTTCCTGTTGCTGATGGTTCCAGCGGGCGTGGTGACCGGCATTCACATCTGGGAGCACTTCCGATGAGCAGCCCCGACCTTCAGCTCGGGCGCGGCCAGACCGCGCCGGTCAAACAGCGCAGCTACGACCGTCCGGCCAGCCTGGACAACCCGCGCTCGCCGCGCCGCCGCGCCGGCATCCCAAACTTCGAGAAGTTCGCCTGGCTGTTCATGCGGTTCTCCGGAATCGTGCTGATCTTCCTGGCGGTCGGCCACCTGTTCATCATGCTGATGTGGGACAACGGCGTGTACCGTCTGGACTTCAATTTCGTGGCGCAGCGCTGGGCCTCGCCGTTCTGGCAGACCTGGGACCTGCTGCTGCTGTGGTTGGCACAGCTGCACGGCGGCAACGGCATCCGCACCATCATCGACGACTACAGCCGCAAGAACATCACCCGGTTCTGGCTCAACACGCTGCTGGCGGTGTCGATGACGTTCACGTTGATGCTGGGGACCTACATCTTGGTCACCTTCAACCCGAATATCTCCTAAGAGTCCTGGAAGGCGAGTCTTGATCCAGCAACACCGATACGACGTGGTGATCGTCGGCGCGGGCGGTGCCGGAATGCGAGCGGCGGTAGAGGCGGGTCCGCGGGTTCGTACCGCGGTGCTGACCAAGCTCTATCCCACCCGCAGCCACACCGGCGCCGCGCAGGGCGGCATGTGCGCCGCACTGGCCAACGTCGAAGACGACAACTGGGAATGGCACACCTTCGACACCGTCAAGGGCGGCGACTACCTCGCCGACCAGGACGCCGTGGAGATCATGTGCAAGGAAGCCATCGACGCGGTGCTCGACCTGGAGAAGATGGGGATGCCGTTCAACCGCACCCCCGAGGGCCGCATCGACCAGCGCCGCTTCGGCGGCCACACCCGCGACCACGGCAAGGCCCCGGTCCGCCGCGCATGCTACGCAGCCGACCGGACCGGCCACATGATCCTGCAGACGCTCTACCAGAACTGCGTCAAACACGATGTGCAGTTCTTCAACGAGTTCTACGCACTCGACCTGGCTCTCACCCAGACCCCGACCGGCCCGGTAGCCACCGGAGTGGTCGCCTACGAGTTGGCGACGGGTGAGATACACGTCTTCCACGCCAAAGCCGTCGTCATCGCCACCGGCGGTTCGGGCCGGATGTACAAGACCACCTCCAATGCGCACACGCTGACCGGCGACGGCATCGGCATCGTCTTCCGCAAGGGACTCCCGTTGGAGGACATGGAGTTTCACCAATTCCACCCGACCGGCCTGGCGGGCTTGGGCATCCTGATCTCCGAGGCGGTTCGCGGCGAGGGCGGCCGGCTGCTCAACGCCGACGGGGAACGCTTCATGGAGCGCTACGCCCCGACCATCGTCGACCTGGCCCCACGCGACATCGTCGCCCGCTCGATGGTGCTCGAAGTGCTGGAGGGACGCGGCTGCGGCCCGCACAAGGACTACGTCCACATCGACGTCCGCCACCTCGGCGAGGAAGTGTTGGAGTCCAAGCTGCCCGACATCACCGAATTCGCCCGCACCTACCTGGGCGTCGACCCGGTGAAAGAGCTGGTTCCGGTCTACCCGACCTGCCACTACGTGATGGGCGGCATCCCGACCACCGTCACCGGGCAGGTGCTGCGCGACAACACCAACACCATCCCGGGCCTGTACGCGGCCGGCGAATGCGCGTGTGTGTCCGTGCATGGCGCCAACCGGCTGGGCACCAACTCGCTGCTGGACATCAATGTCTTCGGCCGCCGGGCCGGCATCGCGGCGGCCGGCTACGCGCGCGGACACGACTTCGTCGACCTGCCGCCGGAGCCGGCGTCGATGGTGGTCGGCTGGGTGAGCGACATCCTGTCCGAGCACGGCAACGAACGCGTAGCCGACATCCGCGGCGCGCTGCAGCAGACAATGGACAACAACGCCGCGGTGTTCCGCACCGAAGAGACACTGAAGCAGGCGCTTACCGACATTCACGCCCTGAAGGAGCGGTATTCCCGAATCACCGTGCACGACAAGGGAAAGCGATTCAACAGCGATCTGCTGGAGGCCATCGAGCTGGGCTTCCTGCTGGAGCTGGCCGAGGTCACCGTAGTGGGCGCGCTGAACCGCAAGGAATCCCGCGGCGGGCACGCCCGCGAGGACTACCCCAACCGCGACGACGTCAACTACATGCGCCACACCATGGCCTACAAAGAGGGCCCCCAAGAAGGGAATGCCCTGCTCAGCGACATCCGGCTGGACTTCAAACCCGTCGTGCAGACCCGCTATGAGCCCAAGGAACGGAAGTACTGATGAGCGTTGAGTCGGACGTCGAAACTCTCGATCCTCCGCTGCCACCGGTTCCGCAGGGCGCGGTGATGGTGACCGTCAAGATCGCCCGGTTCAATCCCGACGACCCCGACGCGTTCGCCGCCACCGGTGGTTGGCAAAGCTTCCGGGTGCCGTGTCTGCCCACCGACCGGCTGCTCAATCTGTTGATCTACATCAAGGGTTACCTCGATGGGACGCTGACCTTCCGGCGCTCCTGCGCACACGGGGTGTGCGGCTCGGATGCGATGCGGATCAACGGCGTCAACCGGCTGGCCTGCAAGGTGCTGATGCGCGACCTGCTGCCGAAAAAGCCGGGCAAGAAACTGACTATCACGGTCGAACCGATTCGCGGGCTGCCGGTCGAAAAGGACCTGGTGGTGAACATGGAGCCGTTCTTCGACGCCTACCGCGCGATCAAGCCCTACCTGATCACCAGTGGCAATCCGCCCACGCGCGAACGGATTCAGAGCCCCACCGACCGCGCCCGTTACGACGACACCACCAAGTGCATCCTGTGCGCGTGCTGCACCACCAGCTGCCCGGTGTTCTGGAACGAGGGCAGCTACTTCGGGCCGGCGGCGGTTGTCAACGCACACCGCTTCATCTTCGACAGCCGTGACGAGGCCGCCGCCGAACGCCTCGACATTCTCAACGAGGTCGACGGCGTGTGGCGCTGCCGCACCACGTTCAACTGCACCGAAGGCTGCCCGCGCGGCATCGAAGTGACCAAGGCGATTCAAGAGGTCAAACGCGCAATCATGTTCTCCCGCTGAGCATTTAAGCTTTGTGCGCGGTCAGCAGATAGGCGGGGAACTTCAGCCGGCCCTTGTCGTCCCGATCATGCGGCGGCAATTCGAACGGCGCTCCGGGGACGCGGAATTCGGCGTTGCAGATGTAGGCGGGCCGGATTTCGTCGACCTCCCAGTACTTTCCGACGGCCGCGCGCAACTCGTCCTCGTCCACCTCGTTGGGTTTGGTTCGCACCTCGGCGGGAAAGGCGCCCTTGGCGAACACCAGCACATACAACACGGCACCAGAAGCCGCCGCACGGTGCACTGAGCGCAGATAGTCGTCGCGGCCCTCGACCGGCAGCGAGTGAAAAAGCGTGCAGTCGATCACCGTCGAGAACCGGTCGTCGTATCCGGTGAGCGTTCTGACGTCGGCTCGCGCGAAGCTAGCTGCCGTCAGCCCACGCTGCTGGGCCGTCGCGGTGGCCGCAGCGATGGCCGTTGCCACGAAGTCGATCCCGACCACCGGGTAGCCCTGCTCCGCCAGCGCCAGCGACAGCTCCCCCGTCCCGCAACCCGCGTCGAGCACCTCGCCACGGATTCGGCCGGCGTCGATCAGGGCGGCGAGTTCGGGTTGCGGCTCACCGATGTTCCACGGCGGCGGCCCGTCGAACATCCCTTGCTCGCGGTAGGCGCCGTCCCAATCCATCACCTCCCGATCCCACACCACGGGCATCGCGGGGCGGGTGCGCACCAGGAAGGAGGGCTCCATCGGCGGCACCTGTCGCGCGAGCCGCATGCCCGGCAGCCGCCGGGCCAGACACTGCAGGGCGACATGGGCTTCCAGCCGCGCCAGCGGCGCACCGATGCAGAAGTGGATGCCGCGGCCGAACGCCAGATGCGCCTGCTCCTGATGCCGATCGAGGTGCAGCGTGTCGGCGTCGTCGTAGACATCGGCGTCATGGTTGGCCGAGGTGTACACCAGGAAGACGCGTTCGCCGGGCCGCAAATCCTGTCCACCCAACTGGGTTTCGGTGACCACGGTACGCAGCATGCCCAAGATCGGGCCCTCGTATCGCAGGATCTCCTCGACGGCGCTCTTGCGGCGCTGGGTGTCCTCGACCAGTTCGGTCCACTCGACGTCGCCGGACAATAGCTCGTACATCGCCGTCGTAATGAGCGGTGCCGTGGTCGCATGGGCGGCGAACAGCAGACCCGGGAACATCGACAGCATCTCGAAATCGGTTAGCTCGACGCCGGATTCGCGCCGCGCCTGCCACACCGCGCTGATCAGATCGTCTTTCGGCTCGACTCGGCGCTGCTCGATGAGTTCGGCCATGTACTCGTGCAGCCGCAGCACTGACCCCGCCAACTCGACCAGCCGCGCCTTGTCGAAGCTACCCGTGACATCGGTGAGGAACAGCGCGAAGTCGTTGGAACGACAGCTGCATTCTTCCCACATCTCCTCCGGGACACCGATCAGGCTGAAGGGGATCGCGATGGCCAGCGGCATCGAGAACTCGGCATGCAGATCGACCGCGCCGAGGTGTTCGAATCGGTCGATCAGGCGCTCGCATTGCCGCCAGATCGCCGGTTCGAGGGCGGCGACCCGCTTGGGGGTGAACGCCGCGGCCAGCACCGCTCTCATGCGCGTGTGATCGGGTGGGTCCCAGCCGATGAGGCTGCCGCCCGCAGGCACCTTGCCGTCGAGCATGGCGAGGATATCGGGATCCGTCGGCACCGGCAGCAGTCCCACGGACGAGAAGACCGTCGGCTGCCGCAGCGCCTGGACCACTTCGCTGTAGCGGGACACCACCCAGACCTGCAGCTGCTCACTGAAGAAGATTCCTTCGCGTCGCGCGCGCTGCAGCTGGCCGAACATATCGTCCTGGGTGCGTTGCGTGAACTGGTTGAAGTCCGTGGCGATGTGGCGGGACACACTTATGGTCACGGCTTCAAGGTGGCCGCTCGGCATTGCGCAATTGTTGAGCGTTCCTGAAACGTGCTTAGCTGCGCACATGCAACGCACACCGGAGCTGGCCCGCCGGCTCTACGACCGCTTCGAACCGATCCATGCCGTCACCTACTTCGCACCGGAAGCCCGCGCGGCGCTGGACGGCCTGGGCTATCGCGGCTTCTGGATGGGCTACTTCGCCGCGCGATCGGCGCCGCTGGGCCTGGCGCCACCGCAGGTCGTGACGGCGGTGTTCTACAACTTCGCCCTCGCGCGGGTCGCCAAGTCCCTGCCGTCGGCGTGGGAAATCGCCGGGCCGCAGCTCGCGCTGCAGGCCCGGGCGGAATCGGCGGTCGCGGCGCTGCGGCGATACGGCATCACCGACGACGAAAACGTCTGCACCGCAGCACAATTGGCCACTTGCGCGGCACAACGGGCGGCGCTGGACGGCCGGCCACTGTTCGCGGCCAACCTCGCCCTGCCCTGGCCGTCGGATCCGGTGGCCGCACTGTGGCATGCGACCACCCTGCTGCGCGAGCACCGCGGCGATGGGCACGTCGCCGCGCTGGTCGCCGACGGCGTCTCGGGACGGGAGTCGAACGTCTTGCACACCGCGACCGGCGCGGTGTCCAAGGAGTACATGCAGCGCGCCCGGCACTACGACGGCGCCGAGTGGGAGGCCTGCGAGCGGAGCCTGACCGGCCGCGGTCTGCTGGGGAATGACGGTGCGCTGACCGCCACCGGGCGCGACGTCAAGGAGCACATCGAAACCACCACCAATCTGCTCGGGCTGCTCGCCTTCGACGGTCTGGACGACGCCGAACTCGACACGTTGTTGCACGCGCTGACCCCGATCGCCCGAACGGTGACTGCCGGCGGCGATCTGCCCGCCGCCACGCCGATGGGTTTGCGCCGCGATTTCTAGGCCTGGTCCGCGGGAATCAGTTCGCCGCCGTCGTAGGCGGTCATCAGCTCTTCGACCACGTGCTGCCACGAGGCGCCGTCGACGCAGAGGTGGCTGGCGGTCAGCACCAGCCGGTCGCGCGCTCCGGGGATCAGCGACACTCCGAACAGCCGGCCGGTGCGCATGTCGAAGGCCGCGCGCTGGCGGGCGATTACTTCGGCCACGGTGACGCCGGGCGGCTCCACGGCCCACGCCCAGCACCCGCCGGGGCGCGACAGCCAGCGGTCGCAGCGCGGTTCGAACACGACACCAAGGGTGGGGTTGGCTTCGAAGACCTCGTCGACGGCGGCGCGGATACGCCCCTGGTCCAGCCGCGACTCGGCGACCAGCACCTCGGCGTGCGCCCAATCCTCGATGTCCTGCGGCCGCGGATTCTCGGTGAAAGACCAGTAAGAACACGTTTCGTAGGACACGAGTCCGAGGTTCTAACGCCGCCCTACCGAGATTCTTGGCGAATTCTTGGTTTGCGTGTCACAGTCGCCCGGGTTGTGACGTCTGATTGGTATGACACAGAAAACCCGCATCGAGCCCCTGTCCCCCAAGCGCGCCGGGCTGCTGACCCGTGCCATGTACCGAATCGCCAAGCGGCGCTACGGCCAGGTTCCCGAGCCGTTCACCGTGGCCGCGCACCATTCCCGGCTACTGGTCGTCGGCGCCGTTCACGAAACGATGCTGGAGCGTGCGTCGCGCACGCTGCCGGTGAGCGTCCGAGAGCTCGCCGTGTTGTGGACCGCACGCAAGATCGGCTGCTCGTGGTGCGTCGACTTCGGGTCGATGCTGCAGCGGCTGGACGGCCTGGACGTGGACCGGCTCAAGTTCATCGACGACTACGCGACTTCACCGCTGTACAGCGACGACGAGCGCGTCGCCATCGCCTATGCCGATGCGATGACCGTCGACCCGCACACCGTCACCGACGAGCAGGTGGCCGACCTGCGGGCCCGGTTCGGCGACGACGGCGTGTTCGAGTTGACCTATCAGATCGGCGTGGAGAACATGCGGGCCCGGATGAACACCGCGCTCGGTATCACCGAGCAGGGCTTCAATTCCGGTTCGGGGTCCGGAGACTCGTGCCGGGTGCCGTGGGCCGAGAATCTTCGTTCGTGAGTCAATCCGGGCCTGACCTCGTAGCATTTCGAGGATCGAAAGGGAGGCCGTTGTCGTCGTATGTGATCGCCGCGCCCGAGGCTATTGCCCTCGCGTCGACGGATTTGACCGGGATAGGTGAGGCGATCAAGGGCGCCGCGGCTACGGCGGCGCCCTCGACGACAGGGGTTGTCGCCGCGGCGGCCGACGAGGTATCGAGGGCCATCTCGAATCTCTTCGGCAGCTACGGGCAAGAGTTTCAGCAGCTGACCGCGTACACGACACGCTTTCAGGCTCAGTTCGAGCAGGCGTTGAGCGCGGCCGCGCAAGCGTACGCCGCCGCTGAGGCGGCGAACGTGTCGCCGCTGCGGTCGCTGCTGCGGGCGGCCGAAAGCTTGTCGCCACCGGTTGGCCTCACGGGTCCCCTCTTCGACGGCACCGCCACTGCATCGCTGGGAGCGGTACTCAACTCGGCGACCAACGCCGTCGGCCTGGGTCGCGTGGTCAACTTCCCCTCGACGGTGACGCTGGCCGCCCCGGGCACGGGCGGCGTGACCGGCGTCAGGGTCGGGTTCTCGTTCCTGCAAATCCCGATCGGCCCCAGCTCCTTCCTGGGATTCACGATTCCCCAGTTCAGCTACCCCGCACCCGCGTGGTGGTATTTCCCGACGCAGGCCAACGGCTCGGTGAACGCCAACGGCACCGTCTATCTGCAGCACGGCTTCGGTGGGGTTGCGTGGTTGTACCAACCGTTGGCCATCGACCTGGCGCAGCAGACCAACAGCGTTGTGGTCACCCCGACGGTTCCGTCGATTCCGCTGCCGTTCGGGCTGTGGATCGGCAGCCCGCAGATGCAGCAGGGCGTGGCCTCGCTGTTCCAGGGGTCCCAGGCGGCGCTGAACATCAGCGCGCAACACGCCGGGTTCTTCGGCACGCTGCCGCAGGATTTCATCCTGTCCGGACACTCGGCCGGCGGTGGGCTGGCCACGATCGCCGCCGGCGATTACCTGGCCGGTCTGGGAGCCGCCACCAATCACCTCAAGGGCGTGGTGATGTTCGACGGAGTCGCCAGCAATGCCACGGCTTTCGGGGGTGCGATCGCCAACCTGCAGGCGGCCCATGTTCCCGTGTACACGGTGGCCGCGCCGCCGCAGGCGTGGAATGCCTTCGGGGACACCACAAATCAGTTGGTCAGCCTGTACCCGGGGCAGTTCGTCGGGGCCGAGATCGTCAACGGCTCGCATGTCGACTCCATGCTGGGCCGGGGCCCCGTCATCGACCTGCTGCTCCAGCTGATAACCAAGTTTTCGCCGCCGGGCGCCACCTCGGCCGTGTACACGCTGTCCACCGGCTGGATCAACGACATCTGGGGCGGATTCGGTCCGACCAGCCCGATGTACGGCATCTACGGGCCAACCGGCGGTTACGTCACCCCGGGCGGCCAGGCCATCTTCCTCGGGCCGACCGGCGCGATCATCCTGCCGGTGTAGCTCGCAGCGGCGAGCCGGTGAACTTGTCGGGATTGGCGACATCCCAAAGGGCGCAGACCTTTCCGTCGCGCACCGTCATGGCGGTGATCCGCGGTGCCATCTCGCGGTAGCCGTCGGCGCCGGGGCACCCTTCGGTGTAGGCACCCAGTTCGCCGTTGATCAGTGCCAGCTGGTTGACGGTGAAGAACGCCGGACCGTAGCGGCGGGCGAGGCCGAACATGAACCGGGCCACCTTGTCGGCGCCGTGGATGACCTGAACTGCCGTGGGCGCCTTGCCATTTGAGTCGCCGGTGAAGGTGACGTCGGGATGCAGCAGCGATACCACGGCGTCCAGGTCACCGGCGGCAATGGCGGCCATCAGCTTGCCGACCACCTCGTTATGGCTCGGATCGGGTTTCTCGGATATCAGGGAGGCCGGCGCGGCGGTCAGGGCCTTGCGGGCGCGTGAGGCCAGCTGCCGGGCGGCGGCCTCGCTGGTGCCGAGAACGTCGGCCACTTCGCCGAACGGCACGGCGAACCCGTCGTGCAGCACGAACGCCACGCGTTGATCGGGGTTGAGCCGCTCGAGCACCACCATCGCCGCGAATCGGGCGTCTTCGGTGGCCACCACGGCCGAGAGCGGGTCGGAGCCGTCGAAACCGGTGACGACGGGTTCGGGTAGCCAGTTGCCGGTGTAGGTTTCGCGCCGGTGTGCGGCCGAGCGCAGCCGGTCCAGGCCGAGCCGGCTCACCACGGTGGTCAGCCAGGCCCGCAGGTCGTGGATCACGCCGTCCTGGTTATCCCAGCGCAGCCAGGCTTCCTGAACGATGTCTTCGGCGTCGGCGACGGTTCCGGTGAGCCGGTAGGCCACCGACATGAGATGGGGCCGTAGCTCTTCGAATTCGGTGACCTCGTTCGTCGCCGTCATTGGTCGAGCCTAACGCTAGGCTCACCTGCACGATGACTGACAACCTTTGGCTGCACTTCGCCCGGCACGGCAACCGCATCACACCGCCGATCATTACCCGTGGCGAAGGTGTCACCATCTTCGACGACCGCGGCAAGAGCTACCTGGATGCGCTGTCGGGCCTGTTCGTGGTGCAGGTCGGCCACGGCCGCGCCGAGCTCGCCGAAGCCGCCGCGCGCCAAGCCGGCACGCTGGCGTTCTTCCCGATCTGGGGCAATGCCCACCCGCCGGCGATCGAGCTGGCCGAGCGCATCGCCGGCTACACCCCCGGCGACCTGAACCGGGTCTTCTTCACCTGCGGTGGCACCGAGGCCGTCGAAACCGCGTGGAAGGTGGCCAAGCAGTACTTCAAGCTCACCGGCAAACCCGGTAAGCACAAAGTGATTTCGCGCGCGATCGCCTACCACGGCACCACCCAGGGCGCGCTGGCGATTACCGGGCTGCCGGCGTACAAGGCGCCGTTCGAGCCGGTGACGCCGGGCGGCTTCCGGGTGCCCAACACCAACTTCTATCGCGCGCCGTTCAGCGACCTCAAGGAGTTCGGCCGGTGGGCGGCCGACCGGATCGCCGAGGCCATCGAATTCGAGGGACCCGACACCGTCGCCGCGGTGTTCTTAGAACCGGTGCAAAACGCCGGCGGCTCCTACCCACCGCCGCCGGGGTATTTCGAGCGAGTCCGCGAGATCTGCGACGAGTACGACGTGCTGCTGGTTTCCGACGAAGTGATCTGCGCCTTCGGCCGGATCGGATCGATGTTCGCCTGCAACGACTTTGGCTATGTGCCCGACATGATCACCTGCGCCAAGGGGCTGACATCGGGGTACTCACCGCTGGGCGCGATGATCGCCAGCGACCGGGTGTTCGAACCCTTCAACGACGGCAAGACGACCTTCCGGCATGGCTATACCTTTGGCGGGCATCCGGTGTCGGCGGCCGTCGCGCTGGCCAATCTCGACATCTTCGAGCGCGAGGGCCTCAACGACCGCGTCAAACAGCTCTCCCCCGCGCTGCGCGCCACCCTGGAAAAGCTGTACGACATACCCGTCGTCGGCGATGTGCGCGGCGAGGGATTCTTCTTCGGCATCGAACTGGTCAAGGACCAGGCGACCAAGCAAACCTTCACCGACGCCGAGCGCGCGAAGCTACTCGGCCATGTGTCGGCAGCACTGTTCGAAGCCGGATTGTATTGCCGCACCGACGATCGCGGCGATTCGGTCATCCAACTGGCCCCGCCGCTGATCAGCGGGCAGGCCGAGTTCGACACCATCGAGTCGATTCTGCGCAGCGTGCTCAGCCAGGTTTAGCTGCTGGGATCGTTGCTCTGCTACGCGGGACCGCCAGTGCCTCCCGCGCCGCCCGATCCACCGGCACCCTGGCCGAACGTTCCGGGCGCGCCGCCACTTCCACCGGGCTCGGGCAATCCGCCGGGCCCAGCACTTCCAGCCCCGCCGGCGCCGCCACTGCCGCCGTCGCCGCCATTACCGCCCTCGAAAGCAACTCGGCCGCCGGTGCCGCCGTCGCCACCCATACCACCGTCGCCACCGAGGTCGCCAGCGCCCCCGGTTCCGCCGGTGCCACCGTCGCCCCCGAACCCAGAGCTGCTGCCGCTGCCCCCGTTACCACCGCCACCTCCGAGACCGCCGGCACCGCCATTCCCGCCATCTAGGCCCATTCCGCCGGTCCCGCCAGTGCCGCCCAGACCACCTCGCCCGGAGCTGCCGTCGAAGGCGTCTCCACCGCTGCCGCCGGACCCGCCGAGGCCGCCGACGCCACCGACGACGGTACCGGTGCCGCCAGCGCCACCATTGCCGCCTGCCCCGCCTCCGCCGCCGGTCGTATTAATCCAGCCCTGAGATCCTGAGCCACCGTTCCCGCCGGCGCCGCCGGACCCGTTGGTTCCGCCGGCAAGGCCGTTGCCGCCCGCGCCGCCGGCCCCGCCGGCGCCGCCGGCGGACCCGTCGCCGCCCGCAGTGACGCCGGCTCTGCCGGCCCCGCCGGCGCCACCGGCGCCGCCGTTGCCGCCAGAGCCGGCGCTACCCGCCGCGCCACCGGTGCCACCGGTGCCGGCCGCCCCGCCGGCCCCGGCGCTGCCGCCGGTGCCGCCGGCGCCGCCGGCCCCGCCATCGGAGCCCGCAGCCGTCCCGGACCCGCCGGAACCACCCACACCACCCAGACCACCCACACCGCCGGCTCCGCCGGAGCCGTTGAAGCCGCCCGCGCTGGAATTACCGCCCGCGCCGCCGGCCCCGCCGGCGCCGCCGGCAGAACCACCGCCGCCTATCGCACCGGTACCCGGCGACGCGGCCGTGCCCGCCGCGCCTGCGCCACCCATACCGCCCGTCCCGCCGAGGCCGCCGGAGCCGGCGCTGCCCGCCGCGCCGGCACCGCTGAACAGTCCGCCGGCACCACCGGCCCCGCCGTGGCCGGCGTCGCCGCCGGCGCCGCCGACCCCGCCGGCGCCGCCGATTCCGCCGAGCCCGGCGATGCTGCCGTCGCCGCCGCTGCCACCGGTGCCGCCCACGCCGCCGGAGCCGCCGAGACCGCCGTGTCCGCCGGCGCCGAACAACAGCCCGCCTTGTCCACCGGCCCCGCCGTTGCCGCCGCTGCCGCCGATTCCGCCGGTGCCACCG
>NZ_MVHE01000092.1 GCF_002086155.1 Mycobacterium angelicum
CGGTTCGGGCGGGGGCGGTGGCGATGGCGCCGACTCCAAGCAGGGCGGCGACGGCCACCCGGGAGGCAACGGCGGTGCCGGCGGTTCCGGCGGTAACGGCGGCCCGGGCGCACGCGGCGGCGATGGCGGCAACGGCGGCAACGGCGGCAACGGCGGCGACGGCGGGGCCGGCATTTCGGCAGGCACCGGAGCCGGCGGTAATGGCGGTTCCGGCGGCGCCGGTGGTCAAGGCGGCACCGGCGGCGCCGGCGCGGCCGGCGGCAATGGCGGTTCGGGCGGCTCGGGCGGCGAACCCGGCGGCGGCGCCAACGGCGATGGGGCCAACGGTGCCGGCGGCGCGGGCGGCGCGGGCGGTGCCGGCGGTGCCGGGGTGTCCGGGGATGCCGGTGGCAATGGCGTCGCGGCTGGTGCGGGCGGCAACGGCGGGCACGGCGGCGTATTCGTCGGGGATGGCGGCAAAGGCGGCGCCGGCGGCATCGGCGGCGACGCCGGGATGGGCGGCGCCGGCGCTGACGGCGGTTCCGGTGGCATGGGCGGTGCGGGCGCTGTGCACGGCGCCGGCGGCAACGGCGGCGCCGGTGGCGCGGGCGGCAACGGCGGTTCCGGCGGCTCGGGCGGCGAAGGCGGCGACGGCGGGGCCAGCGGCATGTTCAGCGGCCACCCGGGCAGCGCCGGTATCGGCGGGGCAGGCGGCAGCGGCGCGGCCGGCGGTGCTGGCGGCTTCGGCGGCTCCGGTGGTTCCGGGTCCACCGCCGGGGCCCTCGGCGATCGTGGCGCGCACGGAACGCTGGGTGGCGCCGGGACGGCCGGAACCTCCGGTATCGCCGGCCGGCCGGCCAGCGTGAACGATCTGCCCCCGGGTTACTTGGCCAGCGTCGCCCGCACGCTCACCGTGACGTACGGCAGCGCCAGTCCGGCCGAATTGGCCAGCGCCGAATGGGTGGCCAACAGCTGGCGCACCTGGTCAAGCGTCTTCGTCCGAACTTCCGTCGGCGAGGTGATGCAGTAGGTGCGGGACGCGACCAGGTCGATAAGTGCTTGTGGCGTAAGGTAATTCGTCCACTCGACCTGGCACCGCTGCACGTCGGTGAACGGCTCGGGCAACGTCACCTTGTCGCGCACCGGATCGCCGTCTCGGCCGATGATGTCACCCAGCTCGCGCACCCAGCCGAGTCGTTCGTCGCGGATGTTCCACACCAGACCCAACCGCCCCCCGGGCCGCAGCACCCGGGCCACCTCCGGAATCGCCCGCGCGGGATCGACCCAGTGCCAAGCCTGGGCCACCAGCACCGCGTCGACGCTGTTGTCCGCCAACGGAATTTCCTCCGCGGTGCCAAGCAGTGCAACGGTTTTCGGCAGCGAGGCGCTCAGCACCTCGAGCATCTCCGGAATCGGGTCTACCGCAACGACATCCAGGCCGCGTTCGACCAGCCGGGTGGTCAGCTTGCCGGTTCCCGCACCCAGGTCAAGGACGTCACGAGCGGTGGCCGGGAGCAGCCAATCGATCGCCTCCGGCGGGTACGACGGACGACCCCGCTCATAGGCAGCCGCAGCCGAACCGAACGACAGGGAGCGGTCGTGCCGCGAGCGGGTCACCTGGAAAACCCACGACACTCGTCGTCGGCCAGCTTGAGGGTGTCGCGGATCAATTCGCCGACGGCATCGGACTCCACCAGGAAACCGTCGTGCCCGCAGATGGATTCGACGACGTTCAGACCGGCGCAGCCGGGCAACAGCTCGGCCAGCTCCTCCTGCAGACGCAGCGGGTAGAGCCGGTCGGAGCTGATACCGCCGACCACCACCGGCACCGGACAACCGCGCAGCGCCGCCGCCACCCCGCCACGGCCGCGGCCGACGTCGTGCCGGTTCAGCGCCTCGGTCAAGGTCACGTAGCTGCCGGCGTCGAATCGCGACAACAACTTGTCGCCCTGGTGTTCCAGGTAGCTCTGCACGGCGTAGCGGCCGCCGCACACCGGCTCGTCGGCGCCCTGGCTGTCGTTGGCGAATCGGCTGTCCAGCTCGACCTCGCCGCGGTAGGTCAGGTGCGCGAAGCGGCGGGCGATTTTCAGCCCGGCATCCGGTGACCGCCCGGTCTCGTAGTAGTCGCCGTTCTGCCAGTCCGGATCGGCCTTGATGGCCGCGATCTGGGTGGTCTGGGTACCGATCTGGTCTGCGGTGGCCCGGGCGCCGACGGCCAGCAGCAGCGCCGCGCGGACCCGATCCGGGTAGCCGACGGCCCACTCCAGCGCCCGCGCGCCGCCCATCGATCCGCCGACGACGGCGGCCACCTCGGTAATGCCCAGCGCGGCCAGCGCGGCCACGTCGGCCTCCACCTGATCGCGCACCGATATCAGCGGAAACCTTGAACCCCAAGGCTTTCCGTTGCGAGCCAGCGAACTGGGCCCGGTTGAGCCGCGGCAGCCGCCCAACACATTGGTGGCCACCGCGCACCAGCGGTCGGTGTCGATCGGCGCGCCCGGCCCGGCCACCCCGTCCCACCAGCCGGGGGTCGGATGTCCGGGGCCAGCCGGCCCGGTGATGTGCGAGTCGCCGGTGAGCGCGTGCTGGACCATCACCACGTTGTCGCGCCGCGGCGACAGCTCGCCCCAGCGCTGGATGGCGATACAGACATCGTCAAGCACCACACCGCTTTCCAGCGTCAGGGAGCCGATGTGGACCAGCCCCAGCTCGCCTTCAGCGGGCAGCCTCTGCGTAGGCACCTCGGAGATCGTCATCTGTCAGAAGTCCTCAGAACGCCGCCACAGCCTGCGGGTCGCTGCTGCTATCAGTGGTGGCATATACCCCAGCGGCGGCGAAACCAAGCTCCAGGTCGGCCAGGATATCGGCAATACCTTCGATACCCACAGCTAAGCGCACCAGCCCGGGGCTGACCCCCGTGGACAGCTGCTCTTCGGGGCTCAGCTGAGCGTGCGTGGTCGATGCGGGGTGGATCACCAGTGAGCGCACATCGCCGATGTTGGCGACGTGACTGTGCAGCCGCAGCGCGTCCACGAACGCCTTGCCCGCTTCCACACCACCGGCTAGCTCGAAGGCCAGGACCGCGCCGGTTCCCTTGGGTGCCAGCTTCTTTCCCCGCTCGTACCACGGTGAACTGGGCAGGCCCGCATAGTTCACCGACAGCACGTCGTCGCGGGCGTCCAGGAATTCGGCGACCCGTCGGGCGTTGGCAACGTGGCGCTCCACCCGCAGGCTCAGCGTTTCCAGGCCCTGGGCCACCAGAAATGCATTGAACGGCGAAGCGGCCGAGCCCAGGTCGCGCAGCAACTGCACACGGGCCTTGAGCGCATACGCCGGCGGCCCCAGCTCGGCGTACACCACGCCGTGGTAGCTCGGGTCGGGTGTGGTGAAGCCGGGGAAGCGGCCCTGTGTCCAGTCGAAGGTGCCGCCGTCGACGATCACTCCGGCGATCGCGGCGCCATGCCCGCCCAGGTACTTGGTGGCCGAGTGCACGACGATGTCGGCGCCCTGGCTCAGCGGCTGGATCAGGTATGGCGTGGCGATGGTGTTGTCGACGATCAGCGGCACCCCGTTGCGGTGGGCAACCTCGGCGATCGCCGGGGTGTCCAGGATGTCGATCTGCGGGTTGGAGATCGTCTCGCCGAAGAACGCCTTGGTATTGGGCCGAACCTGCGCCTGCCAGGACTCCGGATCGTCTGGGTCTTCCACGAAGCTGACCTCGATGCCGAGTTTGGCCAGCGAGTAGTGGAACAGGTTATAAGTGCCGCCGTACAGCCGTGGGCTGGATACCACGTGATCGCCGGCACCGGCGACGTTGAGAATCGCGAACGTCTCCGCGGCCTGCCCCGAAGACAGGAACAACGCGGCCACCCCGCCTTCCAGGGCGGCGATGCGCTGCTCGACCACGTCGGTGGTCGGGTTGCCGATGCGCGTGTAGATGTTGCCCGGCTCGGCGAGAGAGAACAGCGCGGCGGCGTGTGCGGTGCTGTCGAAGGTGTACGACGTGGTCTGGTAGATCGGCAGCGCCCGCGCATTGGTGCTCGCATCCGGGCTCTGACCTGCGTGAACCTGCTTGGTCTCGAACGACCAATGCGCCGTCGGATCGGTTTCGGAATTGCTTTCGGAGGTGCCCATCAAGTATCCCTGTCTGGCCAGGGGCCCGTCTTGGCGGACCCGCGCTTGCCGTGTAGCCGGGTTTGGCTACTCAACCTGGTCTTTCACCCGGGGCACCCCACCGCGGTTGGAGGGTTGCCGGCCAGCAAGCCGGGGCTAAACGCTGGCACTCATGACCGCTTCGAAGATTAGCGCATGGCGGGCACACGATGCCAATTCGGCTGGCCGTAGGCTGGTCTGACAATGTCCAGCGAACCCAAGATCAAGGTAAAAGGCCCGGTAGTAGAGCTCGACGGGGACGAGATGACCCGAGTCATCTGGAAGCTGATCAAAGAGATGCTCATCCTCCCGCATCTGGACATCAACCTGGACTATTACGACCTGGGCATCGAGCACCGCGATGCCACCGACGACCAGGTGACGATCGACGCGGCGTATGCGATCAAGAAACACGGCGTGGGCGTCAAGTGCGCGACGATCACCCCCGACGAGGCCAGGGTTCAGGAGTTCAATCTCAAGAAAATGTGGCTTTCGCCCAACGGAACGATCCGAAACATCTTGGGCGGCACCATTTTTCGTGAGCCGATCGTGATTTCCAATGTGCCCCGGCTGGTTCCGGGCTGGACCAAGCCAATCGTCATCGGCCGCCACGCATTCGGCGACCAGTACCGGGCGACGAACTTCAAGGTCGACCGGCCGGGCACCGTCACACTGACTTTCACCCCGTCCGACGGCAGCGAGCCGATCGTGCACGAGATGGTGTCGTTCCCCGAGGACGGCGGTGTGGCGATGGGCATGTACAACTTCAAATCGTCGATTCGCGATTTTGCCCGCGCGTCGTTTTCCTATGGCCTGCAAGCGAAATGGCCGGTGTACCTGTCGACCAAGAACACCATTTTGAAGTCCTATGACGGCATGTTCAAAGACGAATTTCAGCGGGTGTTCGACGAGGAGTTCAAGGAACGGTTCGACGCCGAAGGGCTGACCTACGAGCACCGGCTGATCGACGATATGGTCGCGGCCTGCCTCAAGTGGGAGGGCGGCTACGTCTGGGCGTGCAAGAACTACGACGGCGACGTCCAGTCCGACACCGTGGCGCAGGGCTATGGGTCGCTGGGCCTGATGACGTCGGTGCTGATGACCGCCGACGGCAAGACGGTGGAAGCCGAGGCCGCGCACGGCACCGTCACGCGGCATTACCGCCAATATCAGGCCGGTCAGCCCACCTCCACCAACCCGATCGCCTCGATCTTCGCCTGGACCCGCGGCCTGCAGCACCGCGGCAAGCTGGACGGCACGCCGCAGGTCCGGCAGTTCGCCCAGACGCTGGAAGAAGTCGTGGTGGGCACCGTGGAGAGCGGCAAGATGACCAAGGACCTGGCCATCCTGATCGGCCCCGATCAGCGCTGGCTGAATAGCGAGGACTTTCTTCAGGCCATCGCCGAGAACCTGGAAAAAGAGCTGGCTAACTAGCCGGGGGCTCGATGGCCCGCATGTGCGGGCAGCACTCCTGGATGAAGCTGTCGATGACCTTGGTGATGCGCTCGGGCGCCTCGTACATCGGCACGTGGCCCACGCCGTCCAGCTTGGTGACCTTGTGGTCGTCGGGCAGGTGGGTGGTGAAGTGGCGGGTGTATCTCGGCGCCGGCACAACCCGGTCCTTCTCGCAGATCACCAGGTGCGCCGGAACGGCGTTCTCGGCAAGCTCGCGCAGGCCGTGCAACTGCACCGCCTTGACCAGCAGCTGCAGATAGGCCGGGCAGTGTGCGACGTCGTCGATGATGGTGCTGAGTTGGCGCTCGCTGACCCCGTCGGGCGACGCGCTGATCGCGTAGGTGGCCAGCGGACGGCTGAACGGCAGCCGCAACACGCGCTGCCCGAATAGCCAGGCCAGCGCCATCAGCGGAATTCCCAGTACGAACTTGGCGATGACCTCGAACTTGGCCGGGCTCCAGCGGGTCCAACCGCCGGCCGCGGCGATGCCGGTGACGCTGCGCGCCCGCCCGCGCCGCTCGAGTTCGAACGCGACCCATCCGCCCAGGGAATTGCCGACGATGTGGGCGGTTTCCCAGCCCAGCTCGTCCATCTGGCGCTCGATGTTGTCGGCCAGCACCGCAGATGACAGGAACCAGGTGCCGGCGGGCGGGCCGCCGTTGTGCCCGGCCATGGTGGGGGCGAAAACCTCATACCGGCCGGTGTCGGCCAGTTGCTGGGCCACCGTCTCCCACACCGCCTGGGAGAGCAGGAATGGGTGCAGCAACAGGATGGGTTCGGCGGAGCCGTCTTTGGCGCCCAAGTGGATCGGTGTGCGAGTACTCACCTACCCGACACTAAATGCGGTACCGGCGGTATCGCAAGCGGCCCCAAACACGGCGGGTGCACCCGTGAAAAGATCGAGGGCATCATGAGCACCCCTACCGGATCCGGCCGGATTTTCTCCGGCGTGCAGCCAACTTCTGACTCGCTTCACCTGGGTAACGCGCTGGGCGCCGTCGCCCAGTGGGTCGGCCTGCAAGACGATCACCCGGAATATCAAGCGTTCTTCTGCGTGGTCGATCTGCACGCGATCACCATCCCGCAGGATCCGGCCGCGCTGCGGCATCGAACTCTGGTCACCGCCGCGCAATACCTGGCGCTGGGCATCGACCCCAATCGCGCCACCATCTTCGTGCAAAGCCAGGTGCCGGCCCATAGCCAGCTGGCCTGGGTGCTGGGCTGTTTCACTGGCTTCGGCCAGGCCTCGCGGATGACGCAGTTCAAGGACAAGTCGGCGCGTCAGGGCACCGATTCGGCCACCGTCGGCCTGTTCACCTACCCGGTGTTGCAGGCCGCCGACGTGCTGGCCTATGACACCGATCTGGTGCCGGTGGGCGAGGACCAGCGTCAGCATTTGGAGTTGGCGCGCGACATCGCGCAGCGGTTCAATAGCCGCTTCCCGGACACCTTCGTGGTTCCCGACGTGCTCATCCCCAAGGTCACGGCCAAGATTTACGACCTGCAGGATCCGACGTCGAAGATGAGCAAGTCGGCGAGCACCGATGCCGGATTGATCAGCCTGCTCGACGATCCGGCCAAGTCCGCCAAGAAGATTCGCTCGGCGGTGACCGACAGCGAACGCGAGATCCGTTATGACCCCGACGCCAAGCCCGGGGTGTCGAACCTGCTCAGCATCCAGTCGGCGGTCACCGGAATCGGCATTGACACTCTCGTCGACGGTTATGCCGGCCGCGGCTACGGCGACCTGAAGAAGGAAACCGCCGAAGCGGTGGTGGAATACGTCAGCCCGATCAAGGCGCGGGTGGACGAATTGATCGCCGACGCGGCCGAGCTGGAGGCGGTGCTGGCGGCCGGCGCGCAGCGCGCCAACGATGTCGCCAGCAAAACCGTACAGCGGGTCTACGATCGGTTAGGGTTCCTTCCGCAACGGGAATAGGGCGTTCATGACCGATCCGGCCAAGCCAGGGATCTTCGATCGGCTACGGTCCCGGTACGGCCGGCTGGACCATGTGGTCCGCGCCTATAGCCGGTTCAGCCAGCGCAGGGGCGGCTTCTTTGCCGCCGGCCTGACGTACTACACGATTTTCGCCCTGTTTCCGTTGCTGATGGTCAGCTTCTCGGTGATCGGATTCGCGCTGTCGCGCAATCCGACGCTGATCGACACCATCCACAACCGGATCCGGGCCGAGATATCCAGCGCACTGAGTCAGCAACTGGTGGATTTGATGGATTCGGCGATCGACGCGCGGGCCTCCGTGGGTGCGATCGGCCTGGTCACGGCGGCCTGGGCGGGTCTGGGCTGGATGACGCATCTGCGGCAGGCCTTGAGCGAGATGTGGGACCAGTCGCTCGATACGACGGGTTACGTGCGCACCAAACTGTCCGATCTGGCGGCAATGGTGGGCACCTTCGTGGTGATCGTGGCTACGCTGGCGCTGAGTGCGCTGGGCCATGCGGCGCCGATGCACGCGGTGCTGAGATGGCTTGGCATTCCAGAGTTTTCGGTGTTCGATCCGATCTTCCGGGCCGTTTCGCTGCTGATCTCGTTCCTGGTGTCCTGGCTGCTGTTCAGCTGGATGATCGCCCGGTTGCCGCGGCAGCCGGCCAGCATCGTCACCTCGCTGCGCGCCGGCCTGATGGCCGCCGTCGGATACGAGGTGTTCAAACAGGTCGGCTCGATCTATCTGGGTGCGGTGCTGCGCAGCCCGGCGGGCGCGGCATTCGGGCCGGTGCTGGGTTTGATGGTGTTCGCGTACGTCACCTCCTACCTCGTCCTGTTCGCCACGGCGTGGGCCGCCACGGCGGCCAGGGAAGACCCGCGCGCCGAGCCGGTGGATCCGCCCGGGCCGGCGATCATCAGCCCGCGGATACAGGTCGACGAGGGGCTGAGTGCGCGGCAGACGATGGCCGCCGCGGCCGCGGGAGCCATTGGGGCGCTTACGGTTTCGCGGTTGTTCCGGACGCGGCGCTAGGGTGCCATATCCCGTTGTGCATGACTTTGTGGACCTGCAAATCCCGGTCCAGCACAACGAGGTTGGCGTCGTAACCCGCTTGCAGCCGACCCATCCGATCCAGGCCGAGCGCCCGGGCCGGTGTCGCCGAGGTCGTCTGGACCGCGTCGGCCAGGGTGCTGAGTTCGGCCACCAGCCGGAACATTTCATCCATGGTGGCGGTGCTGCCCGCGATCGTCGGCGTGCCACGCACCCGCGCCACACCGGACTCCACGTCGATCGGTACCGCGCCAAGCCGGTACGCGCCGTCGCCGTAGCCGGCGGCGGCGATCGCATCGGTGACCAGCGCGACCCGGTCCGGGCCGAGCCACTGCAGCACAGCGCGCACCATCTCGGGGTCGACGTGCACCCCGTCGGCGATCAGTTCGACCGTCACCCGCGGATCGGTCAGCAAGGCCAGCACCGGACCGGGGTCACGATGGTCCAGCGGCGGCATTGCGTTGAACAGATGGGTGCCGACGGTCGCGCCCAACGCGATGGCACCCCGGGTCTGCTCGTAGTTTGCATTCGTATGCCCCACTGCCACAACGACATCGGCGTCCCGGAAGCGCCGGATCGCCTCGGCGCTGCCGGCCAGTTCGGGTGCCAGCGTGACCATCCGGATGGTGCCGTCGGCGGCGGCGAGGACGGCGTCGATCTCCGCGGGATGCGGTGACCGCATCAGGGTGTGGTCATGCGCGCCGCACCGTGCCGGGCTCAGCCATGGTCCCTCCAGGTGAATGCCCGCGACCATGCCTGACCGGGTTGCCTCGGCGAGATCGGCGACCGCGGAGAGCAGCTCGTCGGGGGCCGCGGTGACCAGACTGGCCAGCATGGTCGTGGTGCCGTGGCGCAGGTGAAACTCCGCAACCCCGGAGCTCCGCCCGTCGGTGAACGACTCGCCGCCGCCGCCATGCACGTGCATGTCGATAAACCCTGGCACCACAACGCAATCCGGGAAGTGGACGTCGGGCGGCCCGGGCGCTTCCCCGCTGCCGCACTCCAGGATGTGCCTGCCGGATGTCCGCACCCACCCGGGCCGGCAGGTCCGCCCGTCGATAACCGCGGTTGCGGCGGAGACGATCATCGGGTCTTTGCGTCGGCCGGCCAGCGGCCGCCGTTCTCCCAGAAGTGGCGGATCTCTTCGAGCTCACGGCCTTTGGTCTCCGGCGCATACCGATAGATCACGACGAGGGAAATCAGGGCGAGCGCGCCGAACACCGCGAAAACGCCGGTGCCGCCCAGCCAATGCAGCATCGTCAGGAAGAAACCGGCGATGAGCGCATTGGCCGTCAGGTTGAACGTGAGCATCGTGCTCGAACCCAGCGACCGCAGGTGAGTGGGAAACGCCTCGGCGGCGTAAACCCACACCAACGAGCCGAAGCCGAGGTTGAAGCCGACGATGAACAGCAACACCCCCACAAACCCGAACAACAGGCCGAGCCCGTGGGCGTAGACGGCGATGAGTACGGCATCGGCGACGACCATCATCGCTATGCCGGACAACAGGATTGGACGCCGGCCCAGCCGGTCGACCAGCAGCAGTGAGGTGGCCACCGCACCCAGCCCGGCGACCTGCACCATCGCCGGCAAAGCGAGCAGCGCGAAGTTGCCCTCGAAGCCCATCGCTTCAAACAGCCGGGGGCTGTAGTAGATGATCCCGTTGACTCCGGTGACCTGGACGAGCACACCGAGCGCGATCACGAATATGGTTGCCCGCAGATACGGCCGACGCAGCATCTCGGACAGGTTTCCCTTGCGGGAGCCGCTGTGTTCGCGTATCGCAAGGCTGATTTCGTCGAGCTGTTGATCGACGTCGGCAACCGGTTTTTCCGGCTCCACCTGCAGCACGGCCCGGCGGGCGTCGTCGGCTCGGCCCTTGAGCAGATACCACCGAGCGGTATCGGGCATGCGCAGCAGCAACAGCATCAGCAGCGTCGCGGGCACCGCGGCCAGCCCCAGCATCCACCGCCAACTGTGTGCATCTGCAAGCAGATAACCGGTCAGGTAGCCCACGATGATGCCGCTGACCGTCGCCAGTTGGTAGGCGGCCACCAAGGCCCCGCGCACGGCCGGTGGCGCCAATTCCGCGACGTAGACCGGGGCCACGACCACCGAAACACCGATGGCCACGCCCAGCAGCAGCCGCGCCACCAGCAGCATCGGCAACGAGACGGAAACCGCGTCCAGGACAGCGAATATCGCGTAGCCGGCGGTGATGAGGACCAGGGACCGTTTCCGCCCGATCGCGTCGGCCAGCGCGCCGCCGGCAAAAGCCCCGGCGACCTGGCCGATCACCACCATCGTGGTCAGCAGTTCCTGCTGTCGCGTGGTGAGCCCGAAGTCCTCGGTGACGAACAGCAGCGCGCCCGCGATGATGGACAGGTCGTATCCATAGATGACGCCGACACTGGCAGCGGTGAGCCCGACCCGCAGCCCACGCCCGGATAGGCCCCTCAGCTGACTGGTACCCGGCAGCTGAGTAATTCCAGGACGCCCCCGGCGTCCTCATACAGGGCGGTCATCCGGAAAGTCTAAAGCGTGCGGGGCCTGCGGTTCATCGAGCGCGCGGCCAGGATCAACGCGAACACGATCACGGCGCCGATAACCGCCACGCCCACCCGCACCGGCAGTGCGTCGCCGGACGGCATCAAGCCGGCGGCCTGGTCATTCGCCCGCTCGGTGGGTTTGCCCTTGGGGGCCAGTAGCGAGGGGTCGGGTTCGACCAGGGTTCCCACCTGGGTGCCCTGCGGTGTGGCGAACCCGTAGTCCAGCAGGTGTGCGGCCTGTTCCCATGGCGCGATCGGCTGGCGGGTGCCGTGCAGCAGCACCGCCATCAGTCGCCGGCCATCGCGGTTGGCGGCGCCCACGAAGGTCTGGCCGGCGTCGTCGGTGTAACCGGTCTTGCCGCCCATCGCGCCGGGGTAGTGGTAGAGCAACTGGTTGTCGTTCTCCAGCTCGTAGCCGGGATGATCGCCGTGGCCGGGGAAGTCGAACGTGCGGGTTGCCACGATGTCGGCGAACACCGGGTTTTGCCAGGCGTAGCGGTAGAACAGGCCGATGTCATAGGCCGAGGTGCTCATGCCGGGCCCGTCGAGTCCCGACGGTGTGGCGACGCGGGTGTCGTGGCCGCCGAGCTTGGTGGCCAGCACGTTGAGCTTTTCCAGCGCTTGCTGCATGCCGCCGAGTTGCATGGCCAGGGCGTGCGCGGCGTCGTTGCCCGAGTGCATCAGTAGGCCGTGCAGCAACTGGTTGATGGTGTAGACGCCGCCGTTGTCCACACCGACCTTGGTGCCCTCGGCGGCCGCGTCGTCGTCGGTTCCGGGCACGGTCTTGTTTTGGTTGAACGCGTTGATGGAGGCCATTGCGACCAGCACCTTGATGATGCTGGCCGGGCGATGCCGGCCGTGTGGGTCGCGCGCGGCGACAATTGCGCCGCTGTCCAGGTCGGCCACCAGCCAGGCTTCGGCGGAGACGTCGTTGGGTACCGGCGGGGTGTCGGGGGCGGTGATGATGCCGCAGCCGGACAGCGCATTGCCGCCCACCGGTGTGGCGGGCACCGCCAGGGGTAGCGGTGGTTCGCCGGCTCGGGGCACCTCCGAGGAGTCCACCGCGGGGGGAGTGGAGATTTTGTAAGGGCAATTAGCGGCGCCGCCGTTGGCCTCCGGATTGGGGTCGGCGAAGGCGGCCGGCATCCCCAGAGTCGTCACGAAAGCCGCTGCGGCCAGGCATGATGCCGCTCGCGTGAAGGTCCGAGAAGTGAGCATCGTGTGCAGATTAGGTGATCGGCGGCCGGATCGCAGGTCGGCACGCTGTGACTATTGGGACAGAAGTTACAAATAGCTATTTGACAGTGTCTTTAAGTGGGTGACACTGTCAAATAGACATGGACACGCTGCTTACCCTCGCCGAGTTCGCCGCCGTCGCCGCCGATGCGGTGCAGGCCTGCGGTGTGGTGCCCGACAACCGCCAGGCCAAACCGATTCCGGCCGAACGGATGATCCGCTACTACACCGCCCGCGGCCTGCTGCCCCGGCCCGGCACCCGCGGGCGCGCGCTCACCTACGGACGCACCCACCTGCTGCGGCTGGTCGCCATCAAAAGGCTGCAGGGCGAGGGTCTGTCGCTGGACGAAATCGCCCAACGGCTCGAGGCCTTGTCGCCGGCGGAGCTGGAGTCGCTGGCCGCCATCCCGCGCGAGGCCATGCCGCCCGGCCTCGGTGACCCGGAGCCTCCAGCGCCCTCGCGCGCGGCGAGCCGGTTCTGGCAGATCCCGCCGGTGGTTGCGGCCGAGGTGCCCGAGGTCACCGCCCTGCAGGCAGTCCGGCTTTCCGACACTGTCACCTTGCTGGTCGACGGGGGGCCGCTGCCCGACCTCGACACAGTGCGCCGCGCCGCCGCGCCGCTGCTGGACCTGCTGGCCCCTTCCGGAAAGGAATCGCAATGAGTACTCAGTTGGACAAGCCGACCTGCGGCGAACTGCGTTCGGCCGACGGGGCGCGGCTGCCGCTGCGGGCGCTGCACCTCGACACCGCCATCGTCGGCATGACCGCAACCTCGCTCGTCCGTCAGCGCTTCGCAAACACCGGGGATACCGCCATCGAGGCCACCTATGTGTTCCCGTTGCCCGCCCGCGCGGGCGTCACCGACTTCGCTGCCGACCTGGCCGGGCGGCGGGTGGTGGGCGTGCTCAAGGAACGTGGCCAGGCCCGCGTCGACTACGAGCAGGCCCTGGTCGCCGGTCAGCGCGCCGCGATCGTGGAGGAGGACCGCCCCGACGTGTTCTCGGTGCGGGTGGGCAACCTCGGGCCCGGCGAGGAAGCCACCATCGAAATGCGCCTCACCGGCCCGCTGGCTTTCGAGGACGGCGAGGCCACCTTCCGGTTCCCGCTCGTGGTCGCCCCGCGCTACACCACCGGAACTCCGGTGCCCGGTGACCAGACCGGCCCCGGATTGGCGGCCGATACCGACGCCGTCCCGGACGCCTCGCGGGTAACGCCGCCTCGCCTCGAAGACGCCGACGCGCGACCCGACCTCGAGATCGCGGTGACCGTAGATGGTGGTGGCCTGGCGGTGTCGCAGTTGCGGGCGTCGTTGCCCGTCACGATCACTGCGGCCGAGGGGCCGACCCGGATGCACGTCGAGCCGGGCGCCCGCGCCGACCAGGATTTCGTCCTGCGCTTCGGCGTTGAGCGCCAACAACTTTCGTCGACGGCGCTGCTGGTTCCGGACGCCGAGGGAGACGAGGGCACCTGGTCGGTGACTGTGTTGGCGCCCGCCGAGCCGGTCACGACTCCGCGCGACGTCGTCGTGTTGCTGGACCGGTCCGGGTCGATGAACGGCTGGAAGATGGTCGCCGCGCGCCGCGCCGCGGGGCGGATCGTGGACATGCTCGACACCGTCGACCGGTTCAGCGTACTGGGCTTCGACGACCGGATCGATACGCCCGCCGGCCTGCCCGCCGGTCTGGTCGAGGCCACCGACCGAAATCGGTTCGCCGCGTCGTCCTGGCTGGGCTCGCTGCAAAGCCGCGGCGGCACCGCGATGGCCGAGCCGCTGCGGATGGCCGCCGAGCTGCTGGCCGCATCGGATGAAAACCGGTTGGCCAGTGTGGTTTTGGTGACCGACGGCCAGATCACCGGCGAGGACCACCTGCTCACCACGCTGGCGCCGGTGCTGGGCCGGACCCGCGTGTACTGCGTGGGCATCGATCGCGCCGTCAACGCCGGTTTCCTGGACCGGCTCGCGCGGCTGGGCAACGGCCGAAGCGAACTCGTCGAATCCGAGGAGCGTCTCGACGAGGCGATGACCCGGCTGGCGCGAACCATCGGGCGCCCGGCGCTGACCGGCGTCCGGGTGAGTGCCGAGGGCGCCGAAATCATCGAAGGCACTGTCACGCCCGGCCGATCGCCCGATGTCTTCGCCGGGGTGCCCTGCGTGATCTGCGGGCGCTACCGCGGGCGGGGCGGCGCGGTGACGTTCCACGTCGCTGCCGACGGTTCTTTCGCCGCCGCACTGCCGGCCCATGAGGCAACGAAAGCTATTGCAGTGCAGACTATTTGGGCACGTTCGGTGGTTCGCGACCTGGAAGACGAATACGCCTCGGGATACCCGGACGAAGAGTTGGCCGCGCGGCTGGTCGCGCATTCCATCCGGTTCGGGGTGCTGTCGAGATTCACCGCGTTCGTCGCCGTCGACCCCGAGCGCACCGACGCCGGGCCCCTGACCGAAGTGGTGCAGCCGGTCGAAATGCCGTCGGGCTGGGCCCCGGTGCGAAGCTTTGCAGCGGCGGCGCCGGCTCCGATGGCAATGGGCGGTGTCGCTGGCGCCATGCGCCCGGCCAGCGCTCAGGCCGTCCCGAAGCGATCCGTCAAAGACCTGCTCAAGCTGGTGCGGCAGGGGATCGATGGGGCCGATGCCGGGCTTGCTTCGGTGTGGGCGGAGCTGGTCGTGCATCGCGAGGCGGCCTCGGATCCCGCCCTCAATGCCGCTTTGGGCGTGTTATGCGATGTGCTCAACCGCTACCTGTGCAATTCGACGGAGGAGTTGGCTCAGCAGGTGATCCAGGCGGTCGACGTCGTGCAGCGTCTTGTTCGGAAACGGCGCTTTTGGCGGTAAGTCGCAGCTGCATTGTAATTGCGTCATTGGCTGCAAGGGTTCGTTGCAGATTTTGATAAGCGATTGCGGGTCGGTCGATAAACAACTGCCTTGCGGTCGGGAATTTACAACTTGCAAGGATTCCTTGCGTTGGATGCACGCCTAGGCTCTCTGTTGTAGTGCGTATTTGACGCATTTACGGGTAGTCGCTTGTCGTGGTATTCCGTCGAGTAGATGGGTTTGTTTCATATTTTCTGTCTGGACGATATTGAATGCCGAGTGCAGGCTTTTGGTGGGTTATTTGTGCATTTTCTGGGTCTTATTCGGGTTTAGCGGAGGTTGGTAGTCATGTCGTTTTTAGCGGTGGCCCCGGAGTGGGTGGTGCAGGCGGCGGGGGATGTTGCCGCTGTGGGGAGGTCGTTGGATGAGGCGAGGGCCGCGGCGGCGGCTTCAACGACGGTGGTGGCCGCTGCAGGTAACGATGAGATTTCGGTAGCCGTTGCGGCGTTGTTCGGTACCCATGGGCGCCAGTATCAGGAGCTCAGCGAGCAGATGGCGGCGTTCCACGAGCGGTTTGCGCAGTCGTTGGCCGTGGGCGCCAAAGCGTATGCCTCGGCCGAAGTGGTGGCGGCCACGCCGCTGCAAACGCTGGAGCGTGACGTGTTGGCGGTGATCAATGCTCCGACACAGCTTCTGCTGGGACGACCGTTGATTGGCAATGGTGCGAATGGGACGTTGCCCGGACAGGCCGGCGGGGCCGGCGGGTTGTTGATCGGCAACGGCGGTAACGGGGCCGGTGGCGGGTTTGCGGGGGTGGCG
>NZ_MVHE01000093.1 GCF_002086155.1 Mycobacterium angelicum
CCACCACCCCCACCCCACGCGACAGCCTGTACACCCTGGACTGGCCACCTCTGCCCGCCGACACCTACCCCGCGGCCCAGGCCTCACCCACCTGGACCACCATCACCGACCTCACCCACCCCGACCTCGACAACACCCACCTCGCCATCTGGGCCCTACCCCACCCCGAAACCCCCGAGCACGACCCACTGCCACACGTGCACACCCTGACCCGCCACGTACTGACCCAACTACAACACTGGCTCACCCGCGAAGACACCCTGCAAACACACCTGGCCATCCTCACCCGCCACGCCGTAGCCACCAGCGCCCACGACCAAGCCCCCGACCCGGCCCACGCCGCGGCCTGGGCACTAATCCACACCACCCAAAACGAACACCCCGGCCGCATCACCCTGATCGACACCGACCCCACCACCGACCCTGCCGCTGATCAGGGCCTGCTGATCAATGTCCTTGCCGCCCAACCAAACCCCCCCACCGAACCCCAACTCGCACTCCGCCACGGCAACATCCACACCCCCCGCCTCATCCGAGCCAACACCGCGACGACAACATCCGGCCCCGCCTGGGATCTCGAGGGCACGGTGCTGATCACCGGTGGTAGCGGAATGCTGGCTGGAGTTTTCGCCGAGCACCTGGTCAGCACGCACGGGATACGTCATCTGCTACTGGTATCGCGCCGGGGCCCGGACGCACCCGGCGCCGACGAACTGGCGCAGCGGTTGACCGCACTTGGCGCGCACGTCACGATCAGCGCCTGCGACACCAGCAATCGCGCGGAGTTGGCGGCACTGCTCGCCCAACACCGGTTGACCGCGGTCATCCACACCGCCGGAGTGCTGGATGACGCCGTCGTCACCGAACTCACCGAAACCCAACTCGACACCGTGCTGGCCGCCAAAGCCGACACCGCCTGGCATCTGCACCAGCTGACCGCCGGCCAGGACCTGGCCGCGTTTGTCCTGTTCTCCTCGGCCGCAGCCACTTTGGGCAACGCCGGGCAAGCCAACTACGCCGCCGCCAACGCCGTCCTGGACGCCCTGGCCCACCACCGCCACCATCACCAACTACCGGCCACCAGCCTGGCGTGGGGCTACTGGCAAAGCACCTCCGGGATGACCGCCCACCTCAGTCAGCTCGACCAAGCCCGCATCGGCCGCGCCAGCCTGACCCCGATCACCACCGAACACGGCATCGCCCTATTCGACGCCGCGCTGGCCCACCAGCAACCCGCCCTGGTCCTGGCCCCGCTCAATCTGCGCGCACTGGACCGTTCGGGCCGCACCGGCACCTTGCCCCCGATCCTTTCCGCACTGACCATCACGCGCCCGCAGGCCGCCACCGCAAGTCCGCACACCCTGGCCAGCCAACTCGCTACCCAAACGCCCGACCAGCAACGACAGACGCTGACCGCGCTGGTCGTGGCCACCACCGCCACCGTGCTGGCCCACCCCGACCCCGCCGCCCTCGATCCGCACCGGCCCTTCAAAGACCTCGGCATCGACTCGCTCACCGCACTCGAACTTCGCAACGCCTTGACCCAACACACCGGCCTGACGCTGCCTCCTGGCCTGATCTTCGACCATCCGACCCCCGCCGCGGTGGCCAACGACCTCCACCAACAACTCGGCGGCGGCCAGACCGGATCCGGCGAATCCGGCGAATCCGGCGAATCCGGCGAATCCGGCGAATCCGGCGAATCCGGCGATGCAAAGCTCGGCGTAGCCGACCAGGAAACTCTGCAGCGCACCCTTGGGTCGATCCCGATCAGCAAGCTCCATGACGCGGGAGTACTGGACCAGCTTTTTGCCTTGGCCGATACCGGCGCGACAGGACAAGCCGATCAGAATACGCTCAAGGATTTCAACGACTTCCTAAGTCTGCGAGAACCGATCGCGGTGGTGGGCATGGCCTGTCGCTACCCCGGTGGGCTGAATTCGCCAGAGGACCTATGGAGTGCGGTCGCCGAGGGCCGTGATCTGGTGTCGGGCTGGCCAACCGATCGCGGCTGGGGCACCGACAGTAATGCCCATGTCCGTTTTGGTGGCTTTGTGTCCGGCGCCGCCGACTTTGATGCGGCATTCTTCGGAATCAGCCGGCCCGAAGCCTTGACTATGGACCCGCAGCAGCGATTGGCGCTGGAGTGTGTTTGGGAGGTGTTGGAACGAGCGGGGATTGACCCGTCGACGCTGCGTGGAAGCGATACCGGGGTCTTTCTTGGCATGATGCCCAACACCCGCGTGAGCACAGATACCGGAATCCCAGATGACGGCTTGCCCTTCGTGGTAACCGGCCACGCGCCCAGTGTGGCTGCCGGACGGATTTCCTATTTCCTGGGCCTCGAGGGGCCAACCCTTGTGCTCGACACCGCGTGTTCATCGTCATCGGTAGCGATTCACGAAGCCGTGAAGGCCTTGCGGCTGGGTGAGTGTTCGTTGGCAATGGCCGGCGGGGTGACGGTGATGACAACTGCTGACGTTTTTGTCGAGCGTTCGGGCCAGCAGACGCTGGCTCCGGACGGACGCTGCAAGTCATTCTCGGCGGATGCCGACGGCATCGGATGGGCTGAGGGTGTGGGGATGCTGCTGTTGGAGCGGCTTTCCGAGGCACGGGCGAACGGTCACCAGGTATTGGCGCTAGTGCGGGGCTCGGCGGTTAACCACGACGGCGCGTCCAACGGCCTGACGACGCCGAACGGATTGGCTCAGCAGCGGGTGATCCGGCAGGCACTGCTGAACGCTGACGTGGATGCGGCCTCGGTGGACATGGTGGAGGCGCATGGCACCGGCACGATGTTGGGCGATCTGATCGAGGCGGGCGCGCTGATGGCGACATACGGGCGCAACCGGCCGCCAGGCCGGCCGTTGTGGCTCGGTTCGCTGAAGTCGAATGTCGGCCATACTTCGGCCGCGGCCGGCGTTGGCGGAGTTATCAAGACGATCGAGGCGATGCACCATGAGGTCATCCCGCCGACATTGCACGCGGAGGAACCCGCGCCATTTGTCGATTGGTCGTCGAAAAGCGTTTGCTTAGCGACCGCGCCCCAACCGTGGCCGCGGCGGGACGAGGCGCGTCGAGCTGGCGTGTCCGCGTTCAGCATCAGCGGCACCAACGCGCACTTGATCATCGAAGAAGCCCCGCAAGTGCCTACCGCGAATGGCACGGACGACGAGCTCGTCCCGGTTATCCCCTGGGTGGTTGCCGCGAAATCCGAAGAGGCACTGCCGATGCAGGCCGCTCGGCTGGTGACGCTGCTCGAGCAGAATTGTGACTTGCGTCCAGTCGACGTCGGGTTCTCGTTGGCCAGTTCGCGAGCGCAGTTTGAGCATCGCGCGGTTGTCGTCGGGCGGGATCGAGACGCATTGCTCGACGGCTTGCGGTCATTGGCGACGGGCGCGGCGTCATCGGCTGTAGTGCGCGGGGCAGCCGGGGTCTCCACGAAAACTGCGGCGGTATTCCCAGGCGACGGCGGGCAATTGGTGAACATCGGAAAACGGCTACATGCAAGTTTTCCGTTATACGCCAACGCATTCGACGAGGTGTGCACTTTCTTCCACACGCAGCTGGGGATGCCGCAACGGGCGACTTTGTTTGCTATCGAGGTTGCCCTATTTCGGCTCGCCGAGTCGTGGGGTTTTCGACCGGACTACGTGATGGGCCATTCCGTCGGTGAGATCACCGCCGCTTACGTGGCCGGTTTATGGTCATTGGAAGACGCGTGTGCTCTAGTCGCGGCCGAAGGCGACGTCGCGGTTTGCCAACGCCTTACATATCAACCCCCGACAATCGGGGTCATCTCGGGGCGCACCGGAAAGCATGTCGAGAGCGCTGTGCTGAGTGCGCCAGAATACTGGGTCGACCAACTGAAAAACACTGTGCCCGCTACGCATAACGTCCAGCCGCCGGGTGATGTCAACAATGTCCTGGAAATCGGCCCGGCATTGCTGCTGCAGTTTCAAGCCGACGAAACCCTATCCTTTGCAACGGGATTGGCCAGCGTGTACGTCAGCGGTACGCCAATCCGTTGGGCTGGCGCATTTGCGGGTTCGACCGCGCGGCGGGTGGATCTGCCGACCTACGCATTCCAGCGAGAACGGCTTTGGCTTGACCCTGCGGTGAACGGCAACTTGTCGCAACGCGCCCGCAGTGCTCGGCTGCCGCAGACATCGACCGTCCAGGGCAGCGGGTCAATCGAACCGGCGTGTACCGATACCGAACGAACCCTGGCCACGATCATCGAGCAGGTATTGGGCGTCCAGCACGTCGGGCGCACCGATCAGTTCCTCGCCCTCGGCGGTGACAGCATCACTTCCCTGCAATTGGCCAACCGGGTCCGGGCGGCGGGGCTGCCCCTGACCCCACAGATGGTGTTCGAACACCGCACCGTCATGGCGCTGGCCACCGCCCTGGACGAAGCTGAAACCGGTTCAGGCATCGGCACTTTCGGGCAGGACGGCGACGACGTCCGCTTCCCGCCGATGAGCATGTCCGGCTTGTCGGCCGCCGAGCTGGCGGCTTTGGCCGGCACCTACGGCCCAATCGGACCAGCCGACGTGATGATGCTCAGTCCACTGCAACAGGGACTGTTGGTGTTCACGCTGCTCAACGACACACCGTCGGATGACCCGTACGTGATGAGGCTGGCCATCGATGTGTCGGGATCTTTGGACGCTGCGTTGTTGCGCGACTGTGTGGCGGCGACGCTAGATCGCCACCGGAATGTGCTGGTCAGTTTCGTCGCCGACGGCCTGCCGCATCCGGTGCAGGTGGTGCCCTCTGAAGGGGACCTGCCATGGCGGCAGCTCAACGTCGACCCGGAGGCTTGGGCCGCTGTCGAGTCCGCTGTGGAAGCCGAAGAACAAGGGCGCGGATTCGACCTCGCACATGGTCCGGCCATCCGGTTCCTGCTACTCGAATTGCCCGATGCCCGTTGGCGATTCCACATCGCCGTGCACGCCATCGTGCTCGACGGCTGGTCACTGGCACTGTTCGTCGACGAGCTGTTCACCCTGTATGGCGCTGAGGGCAATATCGATGCCCTTGGTCCCGCACCGCGGCCCTATCGCGACTACATCGGCTGGCTGTCCCGGCGTGACCTGGCGCCGAGTGAACAGGTTTGGCGCGAGCACCTCGCCGGTTTGTCGGCGCCGACGCTGTTATCAGCTGCGGGGTCGACACCAGCCTCCGGCGAATTGCCCAAGCGCGCAAAGCTGGTGCTGGACACGGCCGCGACCACCGGCCTGGTCGACTGCGCGCGTAGCTGCGGGGTCACCGTGAACACGCTGATGCAGGTCGCCTGGGCGCTGGTGTTGTCCGCGCTGACCGGCCGCGACGACGTGGTCTTCGGGGTCGCGGTATCGGGGCGGCCCACCGAGCTGGCCGGCGTCGAATCCATGGTCGGCCTGCTTATCAACACCGTGCCGCTGCGGGTTCGGCTCGACCCCAAATCATCTGTGGCCGAGCAGTTTTCGGCCGTGCAGCAAGACGCCGCGCGGCTGCGCGAGCACGCGTACTTCAGCCATGCGTGGCTGCGCCAGCTGGCCGGGGTCGGCGAAATGTTCGACACCCTACTGGTATTCGAGAACTTCCCGTCTGATGGCCTGTTCGTCAACGACGTGCGCGCCGGCGCGGCGACTTTCCATTTGTCGGAAGCGCAGAGCCCGACGCATTTTCCGGTCACCGTCGTCGTCGAGGTGACCGGCGGGCGGTTGACGCTTCGGGTGGAAACCACCGTCAACTCGGGTGTGCTGGCCGCCCCAACTGGCCTTGACGTCACCGACCTGGCCAACCGGGTGGCACGGGTATTGGTGGCGATGGCGGCCGATCCGGCGCGGGCATTGTCGTCGATCGATGTGCTCGACGAGAGTGAGCACGCTCGCCTGGACAACTGGGGCAATCGCGTGGTGTTAACGAAGCCAGCGAGCCCGCCGTCGATTCCGGAGATGTTCGCCGCGCAGGCGCAGCGCAGCCCGGCCGCCGTTGCGCTGGTGTCCGGCGAGCGTTCGCTGAGCTACCAGGACCTCGACGAGGCCGCTAACCGGTTGGCGCACTTGCTTATTCAGCACGGCGCGGTACCCGGCACCAGCGTCGCGCTGCTGTTCACGCGCTCCCCCGAGGCGATCGTGGCGATTCTGGCGGTGCTGAAAACCGGGGCAACGTATCTGCCCATCGATCCTATGCACCCCCAGGCGCGGGTGGAGTTCATGCTGAAGGACTCCCGTCCGGTGGCCGCCGTCACCACCGCAGCCCTGCGGGAGCGGCTGGCCGGGCACGACTTCGCGGTGATCGATGTCGACGATCCGCGCATTGACGCCGGCCCCGGCACGGCGTTGCCGGCGCCCGCCCCCGACAACATCGCCTACCTGATCTACACGTCGGGCACCACCGGCACCCCGAAGGGTGTGGCAATCACCCACCAGAACGTGACCCAGCTCCTTCAGGCATCGAATGCGGGCCCGGCGTCGGCGCCGGGAAAGGTGTGGATGCAATGGTTTTCGTACGGCTTCGACACCTCGGTGTGGGAGATCTTCAGTGCGCTGGTGCACGGCGGGCGGCTGGTGGTGGTGCCCGAGTCGGTGACACGCTCGGCGACGGACCTGCACACCGCGCTGGTCGCTGAACAAGTCGAGGTGTTGATCCAAACCCCGTCGGCGGCGGCGGTGTTGTCGCCGCACGGGCTGGATTCGCTGGCGCTGATCGTCGGCGCCGAGGCTTGTCCGGCCGAGGTGGTCGACAAGTGGGCACCAGGACGATTGATGGTCAACGGCTACGGCCCGACCGAGACCACCATCACCGTGTCGACAAGCGCGCCGTTGCTGCCCGGCTCAGGGGTGCCGCCGATTGGATCGCCGGTATCTGGGGCAGCGTTTTTCGTGCTCGATGGGTGGTTGCGAATGGTGCCGGCGGGCGTGGTCGGCGAGTTGTACGTGGCGGGCCGCGGGGTGGGTTGCGGATATGTGCGCCGGCCGGGGCTGACGGCTTCGCGGTTTGTCGCATGCCCGTTCGGCGGCGCGGGAACGCGGATGTACCGCACCGGAGATCTGGTGCGGTGGCGCACCGATGGGCAGCTGGATTATGTCGGGCGCGCCGACGAGCAGGTCAAGATTCGCGGATATCGCATCGAGCTCGGCGAGGTCGCCTCCGCCCTGGCGCAGCTTCCGGGAGTGGATACCGCGGCCGTGATTGCCCGCGAGGACAGCCCCGGCAATAAGCGGCTGGTCGGCTACGTCACCGGGACGGTGGATACGCGTTGGGCGCGCGAAGCTTTGGCGGACCGGCTGCCGCCGTACATGATCCCGGCGGCGGTGGTGGTTTTGCCGTCGTTGCCGTTGACCGTCAACGGCAAACTCGACAAACGTGCCCTGCCGGCACCGGAGTACGGCGACGCGGAGCGTTACCGGGCGCCGGCGACGCCCATCGAGGAGACCATTGCCGGCATCTATGCGCGGGTGCTGGGTTTGGACCGTGTCGGCGTGGACGAGTCGTTTTTCGACTTGGGCGGGGATTCGCTGCTGGCGATGCGGATGATCGCCGCGGTCAACTCCGCCCTCGGCGCCCATCTTGTGGTGCGCGCCCTGTTCGACGCGCCGACTGTTGCCCGGTTAGCGACCCGCATCGGTGCCGGCGGCGCCGGGTCGGCGCGTGCGCCATTGGTGGCAAGCGAGCGACCGCCGGTGATTCCGCTGTCGTTCGCGCAAAGCCGGTTGTGGTTTATCGATCAGTTAGAGGGACCCTCGCCCGTCTACAACCTGGCTTGGGCATTGCGGTTGCGCGGTCGGCTGGATGTCGATGCGTTGCGCCTGGCATTGGCTGATGTGGTTGCTCGCCATGAGAGCCTGCGCACGGTTTTTGTGGCTGTCGCAGGAGTGCCGCAACAGGTGGTCATGCCCGCTGAGCGGATCGACTTCGGTTGGCAGGTAACGGATTCGACCGCGTGGGAGGAAAGCCGGTTAAGTGCAGCCATCGACGCGGCGGCACACTACAGTTTTGATTTGGCAACCGAGATCCCGTTGCGCGCGCAGCTTTTTCGGGTCGCCGACGACGAATTCGCCCTGGCGGTCGTCATCCACCACATCGCGGCGGACGGCTGGTCTTTGCGACCGCTGGTGCGCGATCTCGGTGTGGCCTATGCCAGCCGGTGTGCAGCCCAGGCTCCGGATTGGCCCAGCTTGCCGGTGCAATATGTCGACTACACATTGTGGCAGCACACCAACGAAACCAGTTCTGGCGGCGGTGCTTCGGAGACCAAAGTCGACTACTGGGTCAAAACGTTGGCGGACATGGATGAATGGCTCCAACTGCCCACCGATCGGCCCTATCCGCCGGTGGCTGATTACCGCGGCGCCACCGTCGGCGTGCAATGGTCAGCGCAGCTGCAGCAGCAGGTGGCCCGGGTGGCGCGCGAGCACGATGCCACCAGTTTCATGGTGATCCAGACCGCCCTGAGCGTGCTGTTGTCCACGATCGCGGCGACCAACGATGTCGCAGTGGGCTTCCCGGTGGCCGGTCGTGATGATCCGGCCTTGGACGAGTTGGTCGGGTTTTTCGTCAACACGTTGGTTTTGCGGGTCCAGGTGGCCGGTGTGCTGAGCTTTGCCGAGTTGCTGGCCCAAGTGCGCGAGCGCAGCCTGGAGGCGTTTGAGCATCAGGATGTGCCGTTCGAGGTGCTGGTGGACAAGCTCAATCCGCGCAGGTCGTTGACTCATCACCCGCTGATTCAGGTGATATTCGCCTGGCAAAACGACCCGCCGGCCGAGTTGGTCCTGGAGGATTTGAAAGTCGATTCCATCCCGGTGAACACCCACACCGCTCGCATGGACCTGGTTTTCTCGCTGGCGCAACGCTTTAGCGACACCGGTGAGCCCGCCGGCATCAGCGGCGCGGTGGAATACCGCACCGACGTGTTCGACGCCGCCGGCATTGCGCGGCTCGTTGAGCGGCTAGAGCACGTGCTGACGGTGATGACCTCCGACCCGGCACGACTGCTTTCGTCGGTGGACGTGCTCGATGAGGCTGAGCACGCCCGGCTGGACGAGTGGGGCAACCGGGCGGTCCTGGCGCAGCCGCCGTCCCAGGCCCCGTCAGGTTTGGCATCGCTTCCGGTGCTGTTCGCCGCGCAGGTGGCGCGCACCCCGGACGCGGTGGCGCTGAACTGCGACGCGCGCTCGTGGACATATCGCGAGCTTGACGAGGCCGCTAACCGGTTGGCGCACCTATTGGCCGCCCATGGCGCGGGCCCGAAACAGTTTGTCGCACTGCTGTTTTCCCGATCGGCCGAGGCGATCGTGGCGATCCTGGCGGTGCTGAACACCGGGGCGGCCTACCTGCCCATCGACCCGGCCCACCCGGCGGCGCGCATCGAGTTCATGCTGGCCGATGCCGCGCCGATCGTGGCGATCACCACCGCTGGACTGCGCTCCCGGCTGGACGGGTACGACCTGGCCGTCATCGACATCGCCGACCCCGCTTTGGACAGGCAACCCAGCACGGCTCCCCCGGCACCAAGCGCCGACGACATCGCCTACCTGATCTACACGTCGGGCACTACCGGTGTGCCCAAAGGGGTAGCCATCAGCCACCACAACGTCACCGCGTTACTGGCGGCCCTGGATGCCGAAATGGATTTGGCGCCGGGGTACGCCTGGACACAGTGCCATTCGTACGCATTCGACTATTCGGTGTGGGAGATCTGGGGTGCGCTACTCAGTGGCGGCCGGCTGGTGGTGATATCCGAAGACGTGGCCCGCTCACCGGACGACCTGCATGCCTTACTGGTTGCCGAAGAAGTCAGCGTCCTAAGCCAGACGCCGTCGGCGTTTTACGCGCTGGCGGCAGCCGATGCTCGGGCTACCGAGGCGGGACAGCAGCTGGCGCTTCGTGCCGTGGTGTTCGGCGGCGAGGCGCTGCAACCAGACCGTCTCGGGGCGTGGCTGCACAACCATCCGGGATCGCCGTGCCTGGACAACATGTACGGCATCACCGAGACGACGGTGCACGCATCGTTTCGGCAGATCGTGGAGAGCGACACCACCAGCGGTGCCAGCCCCATCGGGGTGCCGTTGGCGCATCTGGCATTTTTCGTGCTGGATGCATCGTTGCGTCCGGTGCCGGCCGGCGTGGCCGGTGAGTTGTATGTGGCGGGTTCTGGTCTGGCGGTGGGGTATTGGGGCCGGGCAGCCTTGACGGCGTCAAGGTTCGTGGCATGCCCGTTCGGCGGGGTTGGCGCGCGCATGTATCGCAGCGGGGACCTGGTGCGGTGGCGTCCTGACGGCCAACTGGACTACATCGGGCGCGGGGATAAGCAGGTCAAGATCCGCGGGTACCGCATCGAGCTCGGTGACGTACAGGCATCGCTGGCCGAGCTCGACGGGGTGGAGCAGGCGGTGGTGATCGCCCGCCAGGACGGGCCCGAAGACAGACGCCTGGTCGGTTATGTCACCGGGACAGCCGATCCGGTGCAGGCACGCGTCGCGTTGACGACTCGGTTGCCGGGTTACATGGTGCCCGCGGCGATTGTGGTGCTGGAAGAACTGCCGTTGACGGTCAACGGCAAACTCGACACCCACGCCCTGCCGGCCCCCTACTACGGGGACAGCGGCCGGTATCGGGAGCCGAACGGCCCGGTGGAGGAGACCATGGCCGGTATCTATGCCAAGGTTTTGGGGCTCGAGCGGGTTGGTGTCGAGGATTCATTTTTCGATCTCGGTGGCGATTCCCTGTCGGCGATGCGGGCCATTGCCGCGATCAATACGTCGTTAGACGCCGATGTTCCGGTGCGGGCGTTGTTTGAGAGGCCGACGATTGCAGGCCTCAGTCGCCGGCTGGACGGTCCAATCGACGCTGCGCCAATTGAGATATTGAAACAGGGTGACGGGATTCCGTTGTTCTGCCCTCCTCCTGGCGGAGGATTCAGCTGGCAATATCGCAATCTGGCCGCATATGTGGACGGCCCCATCATCGGCTTCCCCCTGCCATCCAACGGGGAATGGCTCGGATCAGTCCGCGAGATCGCCGCACAGTACGCCGACACGGTTCACAAGTTTTATAACGACGGCCCGTACCATTTATTGGGCTGGTCTTTTGGCGGCGTCGTCGCACATCAGGTGGCCGTAGAGTTGCAGCGGCGGGGGTGTGTGGTGCGGCGCCTGCTCGTATTGGATGCGATTCTGGCCGCAGACGTCAGCGGTGCCATCGATAAAGACTCGGAGCTGGTAAACGAAAGCGCTTTACTAATCACCCTTTTGCAGATGAATGGCATCAACGTCGGCGGCGAATCCCGAACGCTCACCTATCAACAGGCGGAACTGCTCTTGCAACGCCACGAGACGACCGAATTCCCACTCCCGCCCCAGCCGATGGTGGCGACCATGGTCGATAACATGAACTCCAGTATTCGGCTTCTTTCAAAACATGTCCCGGACGTATTCGACGGCGACATGATCATCTTCTCGGAGAAACGGGCCGACGGCTCGGCGCTACAGCCGATGTGGCGACCATACGTTGCCGGCAATATCACCGAATATCCCGTGGCTTCCACACATTTCGAAATGCTCAACCCCAAACCGCTGACATTGTTCGGCCAGCAACTCGCGTCGCATCTTCGCTAGTCAAGTGGCTTGAGATGGGCGCCCGGCGAGAGCAGGAATCGGCACGGTGGCCGCGCCTGGTGTTTCAACGGTCATCGGGCGGCAGTAGTAGCACAGGGCGGGTCCGAGTGTGGGGTACCCGCAGGCGGGACAGGTGGCAACGGTCATCGATCCCACACCCTTCTAGTCGACGTGTGTTCACTGCTTCCCCGATTCGGTAACCGGCCGGCGGGAAGGCACCCTACCCGATCACCGATGGGCCGTCGGCAACGCACACGCCGGCCGGCACTGGGACTCAAGGCAATTCGTAATCCGGCAGGTCGAAGTCATCGCGGATACCCCCGCTGAGCAGGCTGGCCAGCGGCCTGAAATTCATCGCACGCATCGCCACATTGCGTAACCACAGACCGAATCGGGTCCGGGTAGCGAAGAAGGAGATGAACCGCACCGCACCGGCTTGCTTGGCCTCGACGAAGGGACGCAGGCGAGTCTCGTACGCATCGAAGCCGCGGCGGTAGTCGGCGCCGGCGCGCACGAGTTCGCCGGCGAGCACGTAAGCCTCGGTGATCGCTAGGCCGGTACCCTCGCCGCCCAGTAGCGAGATGCACCCGGCCGCGTCGCCGATCAGCAGCACCCGGCCACGCGACCAGCGGTCCATCTGGATTTGGCTGACGACGTCGAAATACAGGTCGTCGACGTCGTCGAGTGCGGCCAGAATGTCCCGGGCCTCCCAGCCGCAGTCCCCGAACTCGTTGCGCAACTGGTCTTTTGGTGTGACGCCCGCGTTGTCGTGCGGCGCGCGGAAGATGAACAAGAACATGGTGCGGCCACCGCGCAACGCGAAGCGGCCCAGTTGCCGGCCGGGCGTGTTGTAGGTGACGTAGACCAACTCGTCGCGCGGTTTATATCCGTCGACCACGCAGGCCGCGACCTTGCAGCCGAGGTAACGCTCGAAGTCCTCCTCCGGGCCGAAGACCAGACGGCGCACGTTGGAGTGCAAGCCGTCGGCGCCGATAACCAGGTCGAACTCGCGCGGGGCGTTCTTCTCGAACGACAGCCGGACACCGTCGGCGCGCTCCTCGACGGCGGTGATGCTGTCACCGAAGATCGTTTCGACCTTGCCTTCGATGGTCGAGTAAATGGCGGCGGCCAAGTCGCCTCGGGGCAGGCTGGTGAAATCGTCGCCGAAGGTGGGGCGCAAGACGTCGACGACTACATCGGCCTTGACCTCGCCGTCGGCCCCGACGGCGCGCAGCCGTTCAATCTGGTAACCCGCGTTGCGGATCTGGTCGGCCAAGCCCATGCGTTTGGCCACCTGATAGCCCACACCCCAGAAGTCGATCACGTAGCCGCCGGTACGGAATTGCGGGGCCTGCTCGATGACCGTCGGCGTGTGGCCCGCTCTATGCAGCCAGTACGCGAGCGCCGTTCCCGCCACACCGGCACCGCTGATAGCTACTTGCACACTGCAATTGTGCCCTTCAGCATGCCTTCGCGTTACCGGCGGCTACTGGCCAATGTGCAGCGGACCGATGCCGGTCAGGTGGTCGCCGTTGAGGCCGATGCCGACGTTGTAGTTGCCGGTGTTGAACAGGCCGACGTTGCCGTTGCCGACGTTGCCGTAGTTGACCGCCGCCGCGGCCTGCGCGGCCGCGGCTTGCGCGGTGGTGCCGAAGTTGGGTACCAACGTGCTCGCCGTTGACGCCACTGCGCAGCCGCCGCCGAAGCCCCGCCGTGATAGCCGATCATCGCGGCTACGTAACCGCCGGGCCATTTGACCCGTTTGCGTGGAATGGACGGCCAGCGTGGCGGTTTCTGCCACCGGTTACCGGCCTTGGTCACCGTCGCAACTACGCAAAACATTGCTGACCTGCCTGTTCAACAAATCAGCAAGGTTCCCACATGTGTCGCTGAGCAACGTTTGCCTCAGGAGTGCAGGCCGCTCAACCGGCCCGGCAACTTTCCGGTCGGTGTTTGAGAAAGGAAACGCCAATGTCGTTTGTATCGGTATCCCCGGAAATAGTGTCAGCGGCTGCAACCGACTTGGCCGGGATCGGCTCGGCAGTCCATTCGGCTGCGCGCAGCGCATCGGCCACTACCACCCAACTGTTGTCTGCTGCCGGTGACGAGGTATCAACAGGCATCGCAGCGCTTTTCAGCGCGCACGGTCAGCAATTCCAGTCGGTCAGCGCCCAGGCGACGGCGTTTCATGACCAGTTCATGCGCACCCTGTCAACCAGTGCGAATTCCTACGCCTCCGCCGAGTCCACCAGCGTCGACCAGCTGGTGCTCAATGCACTCAACGCGCCGACCCAGCTGCTGCTGGGTCGCCCGCTGATCGGCGACGGCGCCAACGGTGCGCCCGGCCAAAACGGCGGCGCCGGCGGCCTGCTGATGGGCAATGGCGGCAACGGCGGGGCAGGGTTGCCCGGCCAGAACGGTGGAGCCGGCGGCTCGGCCGGGCTGTTCGGCAACGGCGGCCGCGGCGGGGCCGGCGGGGCGGGTGTGGCAGGCATAAACGGTGGAGCCGGCGGCGCCGGTGGAGCCGGCGGCAACGGCGGACTGTTCTCGGGCATCGGTGGTGCCGGCGCCCAGGGCGGCGTTGGACTGGCCGGCGCGCCCGGCCTGGCCGGTGGCGCCGGCGGCGACGGCGGCGCCGGCGGCAAGGGCGGCATGTGGATGGGCCAGGGCGGCGCGGGCGGTCAAGGTGGTGACGGCGGCGCCGGCGGCGCCGGCGCATCCGCGCACGCTGGCAGCAGTCTGACCGGCATCGCCGGCGGCGCGGGCGGCGCCGGCGGACACGGCGGCGCGGGCGGCGCGAACGGATTGATCAACGGCCACGCCGGCAACGGCGGGCTGGGCGGTAACGGCGGACTGGGCGCTGACGGCGGCAACGGCGCGTCCGCGGCCGGAGCAGCAGGCGGTGACGGCGGCGCAGGCGGGGCAGGCGGCACCGCGGGTGCCGGCGGCGCCGCAGGCGGCACCGGCGGGGTTACGGGCGCCGCGGGCAATGGCGGCAACGGCGGCAACGGCGGCAACGGCGCCGCCAGCGCGAACTCCACGGCCAGCGACGGAAGCATCGGCTTCGCGGGCGGAGCCGGCGGCGCCGGTGGAGCCGGCGGCAACAGCGGCGCCGGCGGCAGCAACGGCAGTGGGGGCCACGGCGGCAACGGCGCCGCCGGCGGCAACGGCGCCACCGGCGCAAGCGGAGGCGCCAACGGCGGCCACGGTGGCAACGGCGGCGACGGCGGACACGGCGGCAACGCCGGCGCCGGTGGCCAGGCCGGCACCGGCGGCACCGGTGGCAGCAACGGCAACGCGGGCAACGGGGGCACCGGCGGTAACGGCGGCACTGGCGGCGTCGGGGGTACCGGCAGTACCGGTGCGGCGGCGACGATCGGCAATCAAGGCGGCACCGGCGGCACGGGCGGCGCCGGTGGCGCGGGGGGGAACAGTGGTGCCGGCGGAACCAACGGCAGCGGCGGCCACGGCGGTGACGGCGGCATTGGTGGCACCGGCGGCAACGGCGGCACCGGCACCTCCAGCTTGGCCGGCGGCAACGGCGGCACGGGCGGCACCGGTGGCGACGCTGGTGCGGGCGGCCTGACGGGGACCGGCGGCACCGGGACCGGCGCGCTCAGTGGTCTCGTCGGCAATGGCGGTCAAGGCGGCACCGGCGGCAACGGCGGTGCGGGCGGGACCGGCGCGGATGGCACGGCGAGTAGCGACGCCGGCAATGGCACCGCGGGCGGAGCCGGTGGCACCGGCGGCAACGGCGGCAACAGCAGTAGCGGCGGCAGCAACGGCGCCGGCGGCAACGGCGGCAACGGCGGCAACGGCGGGACAGGCGGCACCGGGGCCTCCGGCATCGGTGCCGGCAAGGCCGGCGGCACCGGCGGCGACGGTGGACTAGCCGGCGCCGGGGGGCAAGCCGGTCAGGCCGGTACCGGCGCCGGGGCCAGCCTCCCGGCGAGCTTCGGTATCGGCGGCCACGGCGGCGACGGCGGCACCGGTGGCACCGGCGGGGCAGGCGACAACGCAAGTACGCCCAGCGGCAACGGCTTCGCGGGCGGCCAAGGCGGCAACGGCGGAGCCAGCGGCACGACGATCGACTTCACCGCCGGTAACGGCGGCAAGGGCGGCAACGGGGGCGCGGGCGGCGACGGCGGCGCAAACGGAACCGGCGGCACCGGCGGCCAAGGCGGCTACGGCGGCATAACCGCCGGTCTGGACGCTACGAGTCACGGCGGCGACGGCGGCACCGGCGGCCACGGCGGCGGCGGCCAAACCGGCGGCACTGGTGGTGCCGGGGGCGGCGGCGGGCAAGGATCAGCTTTCGG
>NZ_MVHE01000094.1 GCF_002086155.1 Mycobacterium angelicum
GCCACATACAACTCCCCCGCCACACCCACCGGCACCGGCCGCAACCCCGCATCCAACACAAACACCACCGCACCAGCCACCGGCCCCCCAATCGGCGGAACCCCCGAACCCGCCACCAACGGCGCACTCATCGAGGCATAGATCGTGGTCTCGGTCGGACCATACGCATTGACCACCACCGGCCCACCGGCCCAGCGGTCCACCACCTCAGCAGGACACGGCTCAGCGGCCACCACCAACACCGCCAAACCCAACCCCTGCGGCGACAACATCCCCGCCGCCGAAGGCGTCTGACTCAACACCCCCACCCGCTGAGCCACCAACAACGCATGCAACTCCGCCACCGAACGAGTTACCTGCTCGGACACCACCACCAGCCGCCCACCATGCAACAACGCACCCCAGATCTCCCACACCGAGAAATCGAACGCATACGAATGACACTGACTCCACACCTGCCCAACCACCGGCACCGGTGCGGCATCCAACCAGGCAAACAACTGACAGACATTGCCATGCGTAACCGCCACCCCCTTAGGAGTCCCGGTAGTGCCCGAGGTGTAGATGATGTGGGCAATATCGCCAGGGTCCGGTGCTGGCGCCGGCGCCGCGACGACACCGACCCCCAGATGCACATCGTCAATGTCGATGACCTGCAGGTGATGCCCCTCCAGGCGCGCCCGTAACGCCGTAGTGGTCAAGGCGGCGCACGGGGTAGCGTCGTTGATCATGAAGCCAATCCGGGCATCGGGATGGGCCGGATCGATCGGCAAATACGCCGCCCCCGACTTCAGCACCGCCAAGATCGCCACGATCGCCTGAATGCACCGTGGCACCAACAACGCCACCACATCACCGGCCCCCACCCCGCCACCAACCAACAGCCGCGCCAACCGATTCGCCGCCGCATCAAGCTCGCGATAGGTCAGCGAACCAGCCTCACCAACCACCGCAACAACCTCCGGAATGCGCTGCACCTGCACAGCAAACAAGTCGGGAATTGACACCGACACCGGCTGCGTGGGCGCGGCGTGGTTGCCCCATTGGGCCAGGCGAGCGTGCTCACCCGCCTCGAGCAAGTCGATCGACGACAACCGGCGCGTTGGGTCGGCGGCCATAGCCACCAGCACCTTCTGCAACCGGCCCGCTAATTCTGTGAGCGCGAACTCCGACAGCGGGTGCCCGGCGCCCGCAGTGCTGAGAAATAGCTGATCTCCGGTACGTCGGAAGGACAATTCAAACCGCCCCCCGCCCCCAATATTGGTGGTCACCGTTGAAGCAGCGGCATCGCCGAACGGCGTCAGATTGGCAAACGGGACGAAATTCACGTCTACGCGGTTAGCCGCCTGTCCGGCGGCGCGAAGGCGGGCATGTCCTTCTAAGAGATGCACAGGGTATCGCTGATGCCGCACCGCTTCTCGAATCCGCTGATCAACGTGCTGGCAAAAATCGGCAATTGTCGATCCCGGTGTTGCGTGCAACACCAGCGGCACCACCCCAGCGAGCATTCCAGGAAACGTTGTGGATTCTGGACGCACTCGCCTGCTAACCGGGAAATCAAGTACCACCTCGGAGCCGCTTGCGTACCAGCCCTGCACCAGAAGTGCGCACGCCGCAGTGACGACCGCTTGCTGTGAGACACCCCATGTGTGAGACAACTTTTGGAGTCCGTCGACGGCGCCAGTGTCCACTTGCACCGGCAGCGAAACCGGGGACGAGTCCTGCCCGCCAGCATCCTGCGGCAATAAAGAATGCGTAGCGTCTTCCCGCGGCAAGTTCTTAATCCAGTAGGCCTGGTCCTCCAAATAATCATCGGAGCTCTCGTAGGCCGACTCGCATTCAACCATGTCCTGCAGCGAGCCGAAAAAAGATGGCGGTATTGGTGCGCCGGCAACAATCGCGGAATAGACGGTGGCGATCCGATCAATAACGAGCCAAAAGGCCATTCCGTCCAGCACTATGTGATGGCCGCACAGGAACAAATAGAATTCGTCGGGCTGCGTCTGCAATATTGCGAATTTAAACAGGGGGCCCGTCAACGGTATTCGGGTCTGTTGCATCTCCGCGGCTAGCCGATAGGCCTCCTGCACCGGATTCTGAGCTTGTGTCAGGTCGTGGAAGGGAAACTCGATATCCGGGTAATCCGTCACCCGCTGAATAACTTGACCGTCCACCTCGACAATGGCGGCTCTAAGCGGCTCGGCATCTTGGATTGTGTGGCGGATTGCCAGCTTGAGTGGGCCAACCTCGACCGCGCCCTCGATGACCACGAACATGCCGGGTTGCCACTCGTTGTCGGCGCGACTTGTTTCTTGAGCAAACCAAATGTCGAGCTGCGGCCGGGTCAGCTCAAACTCACCAATCTGTGGGGTCAAGCGCGGGCCGGTCTTAGCTAGTTGGTCCATCGATGCGGTGGCGGTAAGCAGGCTGGCCAGGTGATGGGCCAGTGCGGTGGGCGCCGGATGGTCATACGCCAGGGTGGGCGGCAGGGTCAGCCCGGTCTGTTCGGTGATGGCGTTGCGCAGCTCTAAGGCGGTCAGCGAATCGATACCCAGCTCTTTGAACGAGCGGGCGGGTTCGAGTGCGTCGGGGTCGGGGTGGGCTAATACGGTGGCAGTGCTGTGGGCCACCAGCGTGGTGAGGGTCTGTAGCTGCTGTTGGGGGGTTTGACTTGCCAGCCGCTCGCGAAGCCCCTCGGCGCTATCAGAAGGAGTGCCCTCATTCGTTGCAGCTGCACTCGCCAATGAGGCGAATTCGGTCAGTAGTGGCTGGGAGCGGCGTGCGGTAAACGCGGGCAGGAATTGATTCCAGGAAACGTCGGCAATGGTGATCACGGTGTCGTTTGCCTCAATAGACTGACGCAGCGCGGCCAGCGCAGTGGCGGGCAGGAGCTTATTGATTCCCGCGCGGTGGTAATAGTCGAGAGTCTCGTGCGTCATGGTGCTGATCTCGTCTGCCCAAAGCCCGAAGGCCGCCGACACTGCCGTGCATCCATGGCTGTGTAGCCGCGTGGCTAGCGCATTGAGGTGGGCACAGGCGGCGGCGTAGCAGCCTAGTCGGGCATCGCCCCAGGTCGCCGCCGCGGAGGAGAACAAGATAAAAGTGTCTGGCGGCTCGCGTTCGAGCAATTCGGCCAAATTGTCGGCGCCTCCCGCTTTGGTGCGGTAGCTGTCGGCGAATTCTTCAGCGGTTGCTTGGGATACGGAGTTCCATTCGATGGCCGCCGCGGCATGCACGACGGTACGAATAGGCCCGTGTTCGGCGCGGATTTCTGCCAGAACCCGCGTTAAAGCGGGCCGATCGGACACATCGACGGAAACCACTGTCGTGGCGATCCCGCGCACGTGCAGTTCTGCTTCGAGTTCAGCTGAGCGCGGATGACCTACCGCGTTGCGGCTCAGTAGGGCAACGCGTTCGACACCAGCATCGGCCAGCCAGCGGACAATATGTCCACCCAGGCGGCCGGTCGCGCCGGTGACCAAAGCCGTTCCCCGCGGCTTCCAGGTGGGTACCGACGCCGCCCGATCTAACGGCACCGGCGCGGCCGACAAGCGGCGGGCGCGCACACCGTCATGGCGTAGCGCGAGCTGGTCTTCGGGTTGCGGACAGCTCAGTATCGCGTGCAGCAGCTCGATATCTTGCGCAGCCGGGTTGTGCGGGAGATCGATCATCCCACCCCACTCATCGGGACGTTCCAGGCACACCGACTGGCCGAGCGCCCAGACGGCGGACTGGCTCGGGCGCGGCGGCGCGTCGTCGGTGGCCGCCCACACGCAGCCCTGCGTGGTCACCCACAACGGGATGCCGAGTTCGGCATCCCCGTGCGCTTGTGCGACCAGAAGCGTTGCCAGCAGGCCCAGCGGTATCCCGGGAAAATCTGGGTGCTCATGCTCGCTTGTTGCCAGGAAGCACACAATGCCGTCGCAGGCATTTTGCGTCGCGGCGATGGTGAGGAGGGTGCACAGGGTATTTCGATCGAGTTGGTCGGGGTCGATGGTGAGCAGGTGGATGGCCTCGGGATACCGTGCGACCAGGCCGGTGATCCACGCATCCTCGGCCTCGTCGAGAAAGGCCACCACCAGCCATCGGTGACGCGTCGGGGGGAACGTGTTTGGTGTTACCGCCGTCCAGCCGATTCGGTAGCGCAGCGTGTTCGCCGTTGACCGGACATCCAGGTCGGTGCGCCACTGACGCAGGGCGTGCACAACTGGTCTAAGGGAGGCAGCGTCGTGGGTATCGCTGATCCCCAACACCTGCGCGACGGCCTCAACGGCGTCCTCGTCGACGGCTTTCCACAACGCAGCTTCCCCAGGACGAACTACGTCCGTCGTGGGGGTGGCGGGGGTGGGGGCCAGCCAGTAGCGGCGGTGCTGAAAGGCGTAGGTGGGCAACTCAACTGTCCCAGCCTGCGGATACAGGCACCGCCACGACGGGCTATGGCCATATGTGTGCAGGCGAGCCAGCGCAGCAGCCAAGGTGTCGAGCTCGGGCCGGTCACGGTGCAACGTGGTGATCACCGCCGACTGGATCCGCTCAGGGGCGTGAGCCAGCGCGTCGGTGATACCCGGAGCCAGCACCGGGTGTGGCGATAACTCCACAAAAACGTTGTCACCTTGGGTCAACAACTGCGCCACGGTGTCGCGGAATCCGACGGGCTCACGAAGATTGCGATACCAGTACTCGCCGTCCATGGTGGTGGTGTCCAGCGGGTCGGCGGAAACCGCGCCGGCCACGCTGGAAAATAGCGGGATCCGGGCCGGCAGCGGGTTCAGCTCGCCCAGTTGGCACAACAGGTCCGCACGCAGGTCTTCGACCTGCGGCGAATGCGAGGCGTAATCCACCGCGATCCGCCGCACCTGGATACCGTCGCGATCACACGCGTCGATGAATCGCTCCAGGGCGGCGACGTTGCCGCTGACGACGGTATGCGCGGGTCCGTTGATCGCCGCCACGGCGAGCCCCGCGCCGAAGTCTTGCAGCCGCGACTGCAGGTCTTCGACACCCAGCAGGACCGAAGCCATCGCGCCGGCACCGGATAGGCGCGCCAATGCCTGACTGCGCAGCGCCACGACTTTGGCCGCATCAGCCAAGCTCAGCGCCCCAGCGGTATAGGCGGCGGCGATTTCTCCTTGCGAGTGCCCAATCACCGCGTCGGGCACCACGCCGTAACTGTTCAGGGTTTGGGCCAGGGCGACCATGACCGCGAACAAGACCGGCTGAACCACCTCCACCCGCTCTAGTGAGGGCGCGGTCGATTGCTGGCGGATCACGTCGCACACCGACCAGCCGGTATGCGGGCGCAGCGCGTGATCACACTCGTCGAGGGCACGCGCGAAAACAGCGTGGTGCTCGTAGAGGTAGAGGCCCATCCCGGGGTATTGGGCGCCCTGGCCGGGGAAGACGAACACCTTCTTGCCGGGCCGCCCGGCCAGATGATGCTGGGTCAGATGCGGATGCGGGCGACCGGCGTGCAAGGCATGCAGCGCAGCCAGCAGATCCTCGCGGGCAGGGGTGGTGACCGCTGTGACGGCGGCGCGATAGGGGTGCTGGGTGCGCGTGGCGGCCAAGCTGTAGGCCAGATCGATCAGATCCAGATCGGGGTGGTCGACAAGGTGTTGGTGCAGTCGGTCGGCCTGGGAAGCCAACGCGGCGGGGGTGCGCGCTGACACCGTCCAGATATAGAGGGCGGGATCGGAGATCCGTTGAGTCCCAACGGTTTGGTCCGCCGTGTCGGGGGCCGCTTGGACAATGAGGTGGGCGTTGGTGCCGCTGATCCCGAACGAGGAGACCGCCGCGGCGCGGGGGTGGTCGTTGACCGGCCAAGAGATGGGCTCGATGAGCAGCCGCACTGCGCCGCCCGACCAGTCGATATGCGAGCTGGGACGGTCAACGTGCAACGTCGGAGGCAAGGTCTGGTGGTTGAGGGCGGTGATCATCTTGATCAACCCCGCCGTGCCTGCCGCAGCCTGGGTATGGCCGATGTTGGATTTGACCGAGCCCAACCACAACGGCTGTCCCGCTGGCCGGTCGCGGCCATAGGTCGCGATCAGGGCGCCGGCTTCGATCGGGTCGCCGAGCGTAGTGCCGGTACCGTGCGCCTCCACCACGTCGACGTCAGCCAACGTCAGGCCTGCGTTGGCGACGGCTCGGGTAATGACGCGTTGTTGAGCAGGCCCGTTAGGCGCGCTCAATCCGTTAGAGGCGCCATCTTGGTTAACTGCCGATCCGGCGACGACCGCCAACACCCGGCGCTGATTGCGGACGGCGTCGCTGAGCCGTTCCAACACCAGCACCGCGGCCCCTTCACTCCACCCGACACCATCAGCGGCAGCCGCGAACGCCTTACACCGCCCATCGGTGGCCAGCCCCCGTTGGCGGGCGAACTCGATGAACGACGAGGGTGTGGTCATGATGGTGACTCCGCCGGCAAGAGCCAGCGTCGATTCACCATTGCGTAGGGATTGACACGCGAGATGGGTGGCTACCAGCGATGACGAGCACGCGGTGTCTACGGTCATCGCCGGGCCCTGCAGGCCCAGAACATAAGCCACCCGCCCGGAAGCCACGCTGGTGGCCGTGCCGGTCATCGCATACCCCTCGGCGCCGTCGGAACCGGCGTTGCCATACGGCTGCGCCCACGCCCCGGCGAACACGCCGGTATTAGAGCCGGCCAGGCTGGCGGGATCGATTCCGGCAGTTTCGAGGGCCTCCCAACAGACCTCCAAGAACACCCGCTGCTGAGGGTCCATCGCCCGCGCTTCCCGCGGTGAGATGCCAAAAAACTCCGCGTCGAAGCCAGCCGCGTCGGGCACAAACCCGCCGTAGCGGGTGTAGGTCTTGCCCACCGCGTCGGGGTTGGGGTCGAACAACGTCGTCAAATCCCAGCCGCGATCGCCGGGAAAGCCCCCCATCACGTCGACGCCGCCGATCACCGCCTCCCACAACCGCGCTGCCGAGTCGATACCACCGGGGAACCGGCATGCCATCCCCACCACGGCCACCGGCTCGTCGACGCGGGTCACCGCAGCAGCGAGGGTGGCCGCCGCGGGCGCGGTGGTGCCGCTGAGCAGCACGGCTAGCTGGTCGGCCAGCGCGGTGGGGGTCGGATAGTCGAAAACCAGAGTGGGCGGCAGGGTCAGACCGGTTTGTCCGGCCAGCGCATTGCACAGGTCTAAGCCGGTGAGCGAGTCGACGCCCAGGTCGGTGAAGGGCTGGTCGGGATCCAAAGCGCCGGGGTCGGGGTGGGCTAACACGCTGGCCGTAGCGGCGGTCACCATCGTGATCAAGGTGAGCTGTTGCTGGTCAGTAGTTTGGGCAGCCAGTCGCGCGGCGAACGTCTCGGATGGGCTCGCCGGGGTTGATTCCGTCGGCAAGGGCCGAGGAGTAGAGGCCAACCAGTAGCGGCGGTGTTGGAAGGGGTAAGTCGGCAGGCCGACGGCCTGCGCGCGGGGGTAGAGACTGCGCCATGACGGGCTGTAGCCACGAGTGTGCAGGCGGCCCAGCGCGGCACCCACGGTGTCGAGGTCGGGGCGGTCGCGGTGCAAGGTGGTGATCACCACCGACCGGGTTCGCTCCGGCGTCCCGGCCAGCGTGGCGGCGATCGCCGGGGCCAGCACCGGATGCGGAGACAACTCGACGAACACGCGCTCACCGTGGCTCAGCAGGTGAGCGACGCTGTCGTGGAAGCGGACCGGTTCACGCAGGTGCCGGGTCCAGTAGTCAGCAGAGATGAGTTGTTCGGCGGTGGCCAGCTCTCCGGTGAGGTTGGACACGATAGGCAGGCTGGGTTCGGCAAACGTCAACGCGGCGGCGATGGTCGCGAATTCGGGTAGCGCGGGGTCCATTGCGGGCGAATGAAACCCGTGGCTCACGGTCAACGGCGTGACCTTGAGCTGGCGGGCCGCGCACTGGTCAGCGATTTGGTCGAGCTGCTCGCGGGGCCCGGACACCGCCACCGAGGTGGGGCCGTTGATCGCGGCGATGGCGACCTCGGGATGGTCTCCCACCAGGGCGGCGACGTCGTGCTCGCTGGCCGCCACCGCGATCATCGCCCCGGGGGCACAGGATTGCATCAGCCGGCCACGAGCGGTGACCAGCACCGCGGCATCCTCGAGCGAGAGAACCCCGGCGAGGTAGGCAGCGGTCAGTTCCCCGAGGGAATGACCCAGCAGGTAGTGGGGGGTGATCCCGGCGTGGGTGACCAGGGCGTGCATAGCCACCCCGAAGGCGAACAAGGCGGGTTGGGCGTAGCAGGTCTGGTCTAGCAGTTGACCCAAATCGGAGTGTCGGGCGGCGAACATGACCTCACGCAGCCCGACCTCGCCGATGTTCAGATGGGGATCGACGGCTTCGCATACTTCGTCTAGGGCGCGCGCGAACACCGGGTGGTGGTCGTAGAGTTGGGCGCCCATGCCGGCGTGTTGGGCACCCTGGCCGGGCAACACGAACACGATTTCGCCGGGCTGCCCAGCCAGGTGATGGCTGGTGAGCTGGGGGTGTGACTGGCCTTGCCGCAGGGCGTCTAGGGCCGCCAGCAGGTGTTCGCGGGGAGACGTGGTGTCGGTGTGTGCGGTGATGGCGGCGCGATGGGAGTGGTGGGTGCGGGTGCTGCCCAAGCTGTAGGCCAGATCGGCCAGATTCAGGTCGGGATGCTCGACCAGGTGTTGCTGCAGGCGCCCAGCCTGGGCGGCCAGCGCCGCTGGGTTGCGCGCCGACAGCGCCCAAATCTGCAGCGGTCCCGCAACGGGTTCCGTTGCAGCGCGGGCGGATTGGCTGGGGGCTTGTTGAAGGATCAGATGCGCGTTGGTGCCGGTGATCCCGAACGATGAGACCGCCGCGGTATGCGGATGCTCTTTGGCGGGCCATTGGCAGGCACGCGAAAACACCCGCAGCACGGATTCGTGCCCAAGCAGGGCCTCGTTCGGGGAAACGAAATTGAGGGTCGGGGGCAATAGGCGACGTTGTAAGGCCAATGCGACCTTGATGACACCGATAACCCCCGCGGCCGATTCCAGATGCCCCACATTGGGTTTGACCGACCCGACAACCAACGGATCCGCGGCGCCCGCACGCTGTCCGCAATACACCGCAGCGATCGACTCGACTTCAGCGGCATCACCAACGGGCGTGCCCGTTCCATGCGCCTCGACGTAGTCGACCGCTTCGGGCTCGACGGAGGCGGCCGTCAACGCAGCGTGTAGCAACCGTTTGTGTGCCTCGGTGTCGGGTGCGGCCAGCCCCGGCCGTGACCCATCATTGACGACCGCGCCGCCACGAATTTGGCAATAGATCCGGTCGCCGTTCGCTAATGCGCGAGATAGCTTCTTCAGGACGACAAGGCCACCGCCCTCGCCGCGAACATATCCATTCGCGTCCTTGTCGAAGGGGCGACATACCCCATCCGGCGACAAGACCCCTAGCTCAGCGATGGCCCCACTGGCATAGGGGTCGAGATTGAGGTGCACCCCACCCGCTAGCGCCAGCTCGCACTCCCCGCTGCGCAGGCTCTCCAGCGCCCGCGTGATTGCCACCAACGACGACGACTGACCGGTATCAATGACCAAGCTGGGACCGGTAACCCCTAAGAAGTGGGAAATTCTTCCCGCAATAGCGGACCGCAGCGACCCCAGCAGGCTGCGCGGGGTGGGCGGCACACCACTGCCCGAGGCAAGAGAAGCGAAGTCATCGCGCATCGCGCCGATAAACAAAGCCACCGACTTGCCGGCGATTTCCTGCGGCACAATCCCCGCATCTTCAAGGGCGGCCCAAGCCAGCTCCAGCGCCAGCCGCTGTTGGGGATCCATGTTTTCGGCTTCGCCGTCGGATATCCCGAAAAACGGCGCGTCAAAGCCCAGCGCATCCTCGAGATAAGCGCCGTAGCTCAACGCAGCTGAACGATCCGGAGCAGGTAAAGCCGTCGAACCTAGACGTTGATAGCCCACGTCGGTTGAGACACTGCTTTGTCCTTGGCTAAGCAGCTGCCACAACTGATCGGCATCGACTGCCCCCGCCACCCGACACGACAGCCCGACGATCGCGACTGTCTCGGCGTCAGCGGTCATTGTGGATTCCGGACATCGACGAACCATCCGCGGTCAGGTCAGCTGAACAGCCAAAGCTCAGCTTGCACCCACGCGCGAGCTTTGTCACGCGCGAGAGTTCTCACGGACGGTCGGTAAATTCCAGGTCATGCGCGTGGGCAGCATAAGGCGCGATCGAGACCGTTGCAACCGCGCGCGTTGCGCGCATACCGCACTTTTCCCAGGTCGCTGAGGAGCCGTTAAAAATGCTCAGACAATGGGGCCAGCGATGACCCAACGCGTAGCAGCGGCAAAGACTTTCGCGAGTCTTCCCATCTACTTTTCCCGTCGAGTTTGTCGTTTGGCGCGGTGCCGGCGGCGGTGCGCAAATGCTGGGCTTCGGCCCGCCAGGGCTAGCACCGGCCCCACAGACACCACATTTCCCACCGCCGCTCGACCCACTCCCACCGGGACCCTCGCCGCGCCCGGGCGAACCGCCCATCGCCGAGATGACCGAAGCCCAGGCACGCGCTGCATACGACGCCTTGAAGGCCGAGCAGCAGGCACACGAACAAGCCTGCCCACCCATTGTGCCAACCGAGGCCAAAGCGCAATGGTGCAACGCGTGGGCACGGGAACTCAACATGAGGAAGACCGAACTCGAGACCCGGCTCGGCCAGCTGGGCGTGCAGATACTGCCGTCCGGTGTCGAGCCTGCGCCTGATCCATCGACGCCAACTGGCTAGCGCGGCGGCCCAATGGATGGGCCCCGCGGGACGAATGCTCCGGCGACGATTGATGGAACCCCTTTCACTGGACATGCTCTTGACGAAATGCAAAGTGACGGCATTCCGGTAAGTGTCGTGCAAAATGCACTTCGAACCGGTCTGTCCGCGCCGAGCCGGGGAGGCACCACCGTCTTTTACGATCCGGTCAACAATGTCAGCGTTGTCCAATCCGCGGGTGGCAGCATTGTCACCGTGAGTTTCGGGGATCTACGGCCTTGACGCACGAAGAGGTTCCTCACGAGCGGGCGGCTCATCTTCGGCAGCTAGCGCTGGATTCATTGAACACCTACGGCGGCGGGTTCGCCGATCTCGAACGGATTGATCGTGACCTGAAGTCGATAATCCGATCTCTCAACGATGTCGCGGATCCGTCCTGGACCAGCTCATTGCTCCGACTGTGGGGCCAGCTTGAGATCATCTACGCGTCAGCGCTTGCTGAAGAACGTCTCCGTTTAACTCAGGACGAAGAGACTTACCTGCAGGGAGTGGTCGCCAACCTCGTTGCAGAGTTCCAGGACTACGAGCTGCCGTCTGCCTTCGGCGCGGGCGAAGGCACATGAGCGCCGCGAACAGCTTCATCACCGGCGGTTGGTCGGCCGGGTCGGGTCGCAGTCCCTCTTCCCAAGTCCTGGCGGGGCCGGGGTCGACGATTGCAACGAATGCCGCCAGGCTCAGTGCCGTGTCGGAGGGCGCATCGAGTATGTTCCGCGACGCGAAGTCGTAGTAGGCGATGGGCCGCGCCGCGCCGCTAGCGATCGCCGAATACCGCGCTTCGAGTTCCGCATCGATGACATGTTTCGAACCCACGTGGCCGGTGCCCGCGATCAGCAGTGAAATCTTCAGCGCCAACTGCATGTCACTGATGATCTCGTCTACCGATGCGCGCCGGCCGAGAATTCCGATAACGCGCGGAAAGAATACGACCAAGTAATCCAAGACATAAAGAATCACAATTCTTGGCGGCCTGACCCTCATGATCCAGCGGCGGTGGCCGACTACAACGCCGAAGCCCAATGGTTAAACACATGGAAGGCACAACTTGAGGGCCAGTTAAACGGATGGAATACGGCATACACACCCTCGGATTCGCCGGCTGCAAGCGCACACGACCCATACTGGACGCAACCCGTGCCACAGCAACCTCAGGCACAATTGCCCCACCACCCGTTGGATATCACCACCCCCCATGCCCGCGAACTGGGCACGGATCCCGCGACCGGAGGGTGCTTTCGCCCACGTGAAGCCGAGACCGGGCTGCGGGTCGAAGCGCAACGGGGCATATCACTACAGCGAAGCCCGCATCCAGGAGTCGACTGGGTTGACCCGGCGACCGGAAAGACCTATGACGCAGTCGGCAATTTCTCTGGACAATATTTGAATGTCGATGAATTTCTGGGCGAGATTAGAAGGCACGCCCGCAAGGCTGATTATGTTCCGGTTGATGTCTCGCAGTTCAGCGCCAAGCAACGTACAATCATCAGACGGTTTATCGACGGTCTCGGCGAACCCAACGTATTTATAGTGGGAGACTACGGCAGTGGCAGGTGACATTTTCTTCCTCCAGCGCGAGTGGTCGAGTTCCGGGGCCGCGGTGGAGTATGTCATGAGGTTTGTGGCGAGCCGGGTGTCGGACCCGTCGACGAGGAACAGGCTGATCGATATGGTCGATGCGGGCGTATCCCTTTTCAACCTCAGTGATCCGAAGTGTGCTGAGCTGGTCGACATCATCGCCGATCAGCTTCCGGCCCATGTCGCGAGCCTGGAAGACGCGCAATTGCGGAAGAACCTCACGAGTAGGTTCGAGGATCTGTATCGGTGTGCCTGGGAACAGCAGGACTACAACAGGGATCCGACTCAAGAAACCTTTTTCACGATCGGTCCTGACCCGGCAAGGTATTTCAATCTAGAAATTCTTAAGCTCACCATCGCGGACCATTTGAAGAAGGTTGACTATGTCCGAACCGATGTCTCGAGTTACACCGACGAACAACGTGCGGCGGTGAGGGATTACGTCGACAAACTTCGGAATCCGCGGGTGCTCATTGTGGGCGACGATACACCGCGCATCGAGTTGGCGTGACGATCACCGGTATCGCCATCGACCACAACGCGACGACGATTTTTCCACGCCAGTGGCACCAGCAGAAGACGAGGAACGAATTACGAAATTTGCGCACGAGCATATCGGGCGAGCTTTTTCGGGCCGCCTGGAGACGAACACGTCGATCCGCCGGCCGCCCGGCCCGCATCCGCATTTGGCGCGACCCTGATAGAGTTCGCCGCCAGCATTGTCACCGTGAGTTGCGGGGATCGACGGCCTTGACACCCCAAGCGGTTCTTCGCGACCGGGCCGCTAATCTTCGGCAGCTGGCGCTGGATTCATTGAACAGTTGCGGTGGCAGATTCGCCGATCTCGAACGGATAGATCGTGAGTGGAAGTCGATAATCCGATCTCTCAACGACGTCGCGGATCCGCCTTCGACCAGCTCTTTGCTACGCATGTGGGCTGCTTGAGATCATCTACGCGTCAGCGCTTGCTGAAGAACGTCTCCGTTTGACTGAGGGAGAAGAGATTTACCTGCAGGAAGATGTCGCCAACCTTGTTACGGAGTTCCACGGCTACGAGCCGCCTTCCGCCTTCGGCGCGGATGAATGCACATGACCTATGGACCCGGTGAGGAACAACGCCCTCCCTGCCCGAACTTCCCGCGGGCATGCGCTGGGTGGTGTTGGTGGACAAGCGCCAGATCGCGGTGATGCTGCTGGATAACGAGTTGTCGGTCGCTACGGCAACGGAGAGTTTGGATCGCGAGGATGAAGTCGACTACGAACGCCAGCCCGTCGATGCGGTGGAACGAGTGTGCAGGCGGCTTGCTGCCGACGTGTCGCACCAATGGGGGTTTCCTTCATGTGCTTAAGCAGAAGCTCGGGCCGGGCGTCGATGTGCGGATGAAGCTGGTGGACTGGAGACAGTGACCTTGTGGGTCTGGCGCGTACAGCGATTGCCGGAGGCGGCCTTGAGGGTGTGATACCAGCCCAGGCGCCTCCCGTCGCCATAATTGGCCCGCGACGACGGCCACGCCGTCGGAATGAGGAACGCCCAAAAGTGCTACAGTACGAGGCTTTCCGGACTTGGTATCGATGCTCGGCTTGTCGCACTTGAGGTCCTACGGATGGACGATGCCCGAAAGCCGTTACCGCGCAAGGACGGTGAACGTGAAGCAATTCTGCGTCACGATGTCCGACCCGAGCCTGGTGGCTATCGCGCGTCGTCGCTCCCGCTCGGGCTCGCGCCGCTGCTTACAACAAACGTCAGCTGGCCAAGTTGGTCGAAGCGTTCACCCCGGGACTGCAGGACCGGCTCGGGTCGGTCCGGTTAGCGGCGGCCAGGCGATCCTGTCCTGGTCACATCACGGCCGGTGCCGTCACGAAGCAGCTTTCGCGGCGTTGGCGGGAGTCAGCTCGGTGCCAGCCAGTAGCGGTAACACCCATCGGCACCGGCTCAATCGTGGCGGCGACCGGCATCTCAATCGGCCTTGCACGGCATCGTGCTGACCCGTTGGCGGATGTGCCCACGCAAAGTGATGGAACGACATCGTCGCTGCCCGAGTTGCCTCCTGAGATGCGGTGGGTGTTGGTGGACAAGCGTCAGATTGCAGTGCTGTTGCTGGAGAACGAGATTCCGGTCGCTTCGGCAACCGAGAGCCTGGAGCGCGAGGCTGCCTCGACTACGAACTCCAGCGGATTGACGCGGTGGAGCAGGTGTGCAGCCGCCTTGCTGCGGACGTATCGCATCAATGGGGCTTTCTTCACGGGTTGAAGCAAAAGCTCGGGCAGAGCGTCGACGTCCGGATGAAGATGGTGGATTGGAACCAGTAACTTCGCTACCGGAGCCGACCGCAGGCGGGACGGAGCCGCTGCAGTACGAATCACCACCGTTTTAGCGAGGTCCGTTCCCTTGTATCGTCGAGTTTGTCGTTGACTGCTAGGGGAAGGCGTGGAGTATGCGCGCAATGAAGTTGGCCGGCTTGGCGGTAGTGACGGCATTCGCGCCCATCGCGATCCTCCTGGGAAGTGGCACCGCACATGCCGACAGCGATTTGGGCAAACCCTGTTCGCCAGAAGGCGCGAAGGTGTGGGGAAACCCCGGCCCGATTTATTGCCAGCGCAATGAGAATGGCGACCTGCAATGGGTGCCCATCGCTGCTTGGCAGATGTGTGTGGCGTTCTGCGATCGGCTCGGCGGGCCCTAGCGGGCACCAGCCCGTCAGCCCGAAGTGCCGGCAATGCCGGGGTTGCCCGCTGTTCCGGGGGCTCCCACGGCGCCGGCCTCTCCGGCAGTGCCATCGGCAGCTTGACCGCCGGCGCTGCCGCCGGCGCCGGCGCTGCCACCCATTCCGCCCGTACCACCAGCGCCACCGGCACCGCCGCCAAAGCCGGTACCCCCAGCACTAGATGCAACATCACCGGCACCACCATTGCCGCCACTACCGCCGTGACCGCCGCGACCGGAAGCGCCCGGGGCGCCACAACTCCCTAAGAACCCCGCGGTACCACCGGCGCCGCCAGCCCCGGCGGTACCGCCAACGCCGCCGTTACCGCCGGACCCTCCGTCGACCCCGAATCCCGTACCGCTGCCGCCGGCCCCGCCGAGTCCCCCTGCGCCGCCGTGTCCGCCGACACCGCCGTGACCGCCGTGACCGAACAGCAGCGCGTTGTCCGCTCCGCCGACCCCTCCGATCCCCCCAGCACCACCGGGCGAACCTGTACCGCCGTGCCCGCCGCCCGGGCTACCCACAGCGCCTGCCCCGCCTGCGCCGCCGATACCGCCGACGCCTCCGGAGCCGCCCATGCCCATAAATAGCTGCCTATTCGCACCTCCGGCGCCACCAGCCCCGCCAACACCTCCGGCCTGCCCAACTGCGCCCGCC
>NZ_MVHE01000095.1 GCF_002086155.1 Mycobacterium angelicum
CCCGCCGCGCCCGCCGGCAGTTGTGCCGAACCCGCCGGCGCCCCCCGCGCCGCTGGCGCCGAACACGCCTTGACCGCCGGCGCCGCCGTTGCCGCCGGTGGTGGCCCCCTGCCCGCCGGCACCGCCGACACCCCCCACACCGAACAGCCCGGCCGCCCCGCCGCTGCCGCCGTTTTGGCCTGCCCCGGTCGCGGAGGAGGCTCCGGACCCGCCGGCGCCGCCGTTACCGATCAGCCACCCGCCAGATCCCCCGTTTTGCCCGGTCCCCGGGGCTCCGGGGGTGCCGTTGCCGATCATTGGGCGCCCCGACAGCGCCTGGGTTGGCCCGTTGACGGTGGTCAGCAGATTTTCCAGTGGCGACGCGTTGGCGGCCTCGGCGGCGGCATACCAATCCGCGCCCGCATTCAGGGCCTGCACGAACTGGTTATGGTAGGCCGCCGCTCGAGCGCTGAGCGCTTGATACCCCTGGGCGTGCAAGCCGAACACCGTCGCGACGGCCGCCGACACGTCATCGGAGGCCGCTGCTACAACCCACATCGTGGGCGATGCCGCCGCTGCGTTGGCGCCGTTGATCGTTGAACCGAGAGCGGTCAAATCCGAAGACACCGCTGCCAGCGCCTCGGGCGCCGCGAGCAGGAACGACATCCGGGTACCTCCCACTACGTCCTGTCGAGACGCGAGGTCGGCGCGGTTTGGCGTCGGCGACCGACAGGACCGCAGCTTATTTCGCCAAGGGCAGCAAAAGTCCCGGATTCGCCAATCTGGTGGCGATCAGTTCAGCGCTTGCCGGGCCGGCGGGCGCCGGGGGCGATGCCCAGGCCTTTGACCGGTGCTGCAGGCGGCTTCGGCTCCCCGTCCTTGTCCGACGACGGCTTCAGTTCCGGCTTTGCCTCGGGTTTTGCCTCAGCGGGTTTTGCCTCAGCGGTGGGGGCCGCAGGCTGCGCGGGTGCGGACGCCTTCTTTGCTCCCGGACGCTTGGCGCCGGCCGCGATACCCAGACCCTTCACCGGTGCCGCGGGTGCGGCCGGGGTGGACGGAGCCGTGGCTTCGGGCGCTGCTGGTGCCGCGGCCTTCGTCTCAGCAGCCGGAGCGGCAGCGGGAGCGGCTGCTGTCTTCTTGGCGCCGGGTCGTTTGGCGCCGGCGGCCATGCCCAGGCCTTTGGCCGGTGCGGCTGGCGCGGCCGGCGCAGCGGGTGCAGCAGCTGCTTCAGGGGCCGGTGCCGCTGTCTTCTTGGCGCCGGGCCTCTTGGCGCCACCGGCCATGCCCAGACCCTTCACCGGCGCCGTCGCCGCGGGCTTGGCGGCTTCCTCAGCCGGCTTCTCGGCCGGCTTCTCAGCCGGCGCTTCGGCGGGCGCTTCGGCGGGCGCGGTGGCCTTGGGCGCCGTCTTCTCCGGCTTCGGGGCCCGCTGTTCGGCCTCTTTGGCGGCCGTGCCCTTCGCCGGCAGCAACGACTTGTCGTGATCGAGGGACGCGAGCAGCACCTGGGCCACGTCGAGCACCTCAACGCCGCTGCGCCCGGCCTCTTCCTGCCGGTCGTTGACGCCGTCGGTCACCATCACCCGGCAGAACGGGCACGCGACGGCGACGGTCGCGGCCCCCGTGGCCAGCGCCTCGTCGACCCGTTCGTGGTTGATGCGCTTGCCGATGTGCTCTTCCATCCACATGCGGGCTCCGCCGGCGCCGCAGCAGAAACTGCGCTCGGCGTGGCGCGGCATTTCGGTGAGGTTGGCTCCAGCCGCGCCGATCAGCTCACGCGGCGCTTCGTACACCTTGTTGTGCCGGCCCAGATAGCACGGGTCGTGATAGGTGATGTCCTGCGAAACCGAGGTGACGGGGACCAGCTTCTTGTCTCGCACCAACCGGTTGAGCAGCTGGGTGTGGTGCAACACGGTGTAGTTGGCGCCCAGCTGCCGGTATTCCTTGCCGATGGTGTTGAAGCAGTGCGGGCAGGTGACGACGATCTTGCGGTCCACGGTTTCCACGCCCTCGAACAACCCGTCCAGGGTTTCGACCGCCTGCTGAGCCAATTGCTGGAATAGGAATTCGTTGCCGGAGCGACGCGCGGAGTCGCCGTTGCAGGTTTCCCCGGTGCCCAGCACCAGATACTTCACGCCGGCGACGGCAAGCAGTTCGGCGACGGCTTTGGTGGTCTTCTTGGCTTTGTCGTCGTAGGCGCCCGCGCAGCCCACCCAGAACAGGTACTCGTAGCCGTCGAAGCTCTCGACGTCCTCGCCGTAGACCGGGACGTCGAAGTCCACTTCGGAGATCCAGTTGGTCCGGTCGGAGGCGTTCTGCCCCCAGGGATTGCCCTTGTTCTCCAGGTTCTTGAACAGCACGCCCAGTTCGGAGGGGAACTCGGACTCCATCATCACCTGGTAGCGGCGCATGTCCACGATGTGATCAACGTGCTCGATGTCCACCGGGCACTGCTCGACGCACGCGCCGCAGGTGACGCAGGACCACAGCACGTCCGGATCGATGACGCCGCCCTGTTCCTCGGTGCCCACCAACGGGCGGCTCGCCTGCTCCGGCCCGGAGCCCAGCACCCGGCCGAAGCCCGACTCGGGAACGTGGTGTTCCTCGGCGTGCTTTTCACCGCGCAGCTCTTCGCCGAGCCCGCCCTCCGGCGTGCTCTCCAGCGGAGACTCCTTCTCGCCCAGGATGTAAGGCGCCTTGGCCATCCAGTGGTCGCGCAGGTCCATGATGACGAGCTTGGGCGACAACGGCTTTGCGGTGTTCCAGGCCGGGCACTGCGACTGACACCGCCCGCACTCGGTACAAGTGGCGAAGTCGAGCATGCCCTTCCAGCTAAAGTCCTCGATCTTGCCGCGGCCGAATTGGGCGTCGTCGGGCGGGTTTTCGAAGTCGACCGGCTTGCCGTCGGCCTCGACCGGCAACAGCGGGCCCAACCCGTCGGGCAGCCGCTTGAACACGACGTTGATAGGGGCCAGGAAGATGTGCAGGTGCTTGGAGTGCAGCACGATCAACAGGAACGCCAGCATGACGCCGATGTGCAGCATCAGCGCGACGGTTTCGATGATCTCGTTGGCGTCGTGGCCCAGCGGATGCAGCAACGCGCCCATCGCGTGGGAGAAGAATGCGCCCTTGCCGTAAGGGAATTCGTCACCGAGGGCGTTGACCGAGGCCCCGCGGAAGATGGCATAGGTCCAGATGACGTTGAAGATCATGAACAGGATTAGCCATGCACCGCCGGTGTGTGAACCGTAGAAGCGGGATTGGCGACCATATTCCTTGGGCTCGCTGCGCATTCGGATGATGGCGAACGTGACGATGCCGGTGAGCACGGCCAAAGCGAAGAAGTCCTGCAAAGCGCCCAGCGCGTCCCAGCGACCGATGATCGGCAAGTGGAAGTTGGGCTGAAACAGCACCCCGTAGGCCTCGATGTAGACCGTCAGCAGGATGAAGAAGCCCCACATGGTGAAGAAGTGCGCCAACCCCGGCAGCGACCACTTCAGCAACTTGCGCTGGCCAAACACCTCGGAGAGCTCCGTCCAGATGCGGCTGCCCAAATTGTCCGTGCGGCCACTGGCCGGCTGGCCCGACATGACCAGCTTGTACAGCCACCAGACTCGCCGCACAGCAAACATGACTACGACCGCGGTCATGCCCATGCCCAGCACCAATCTGATGAGCGTCTGCGTGGTCACGGATGGTCACCTCACTTAGTCGTCACTCGGCGGATCGCACTGGAAGTCGTGTGCGGGCAACGCTCATAGTGACATCTTTGCGGCTCTGGCCGCGAGATAGGCTGCCCTAAGTGCTGTGTTAAGTGGCCATTCAAGGCCCATTCAGGAGCCAAGAAGCTTGATCAGTTGGACCTGGATCTCGCCGACGAAGCCCCCGAGAATGGCTTCGACCGCGATCATCAGTGGCTCGTCGTCCTTGAACACCGGCCGCAGAATCGCCTCCTGCGGCGTCTCCGGCAGCCGTTCCAGATCCAGATTCACCTCCCTGAGGGTGAAGGTGGCGGACTCGATTACCGCACCCAGGTGGCGTCCCGGCCCGGGTTGCGCTTTGAGTGTGTAGCGAGGGTGGCGGACCCGTGATTCGACCGCCAAGGATGCACACTCAAAGCCACGAGTGCACACGCGAAGCGGTCGGGCGTTTGTGCGTCGGTGGTCGCGATCGATCGCAGGATCGACTGTGTACTAGCGGCTTTGAGTGTGCAGCCAGGGTGGGGCAATCGCGATTCGACCGCCAAGGGTGCACACTCGAAGCCAAGAGTGCACACGCGAAGCGTGGGGGCGTATGTGCGTCGGTGGTCGCGATCGATCGCAGGATCGACTGTGTACTAGCGGCTTGCCAGCATCGCGCGCAGCATCGACAGCATTTCCGATCGCGAGCCGGCCCCCAGGCGGCGGCGGATCCGGGCGACGTGGTGTTCGACCGTCTTCGCCGAGATGAATAGCTGGCCGCCGATGTCGCGGTACGGCATGCCGAGCAGCAGCAGCTCGGCGACTTCTCGTTCCCGATCGGACAGCGGCGTGCCGGCCGCCGGCTGGCGCGGCGACGGCGGGGCGCCGGATTCGGCCATGGCGTCACGGGCCTCACTGGCGTCACGGGCCTCACTGGCCTCACTGGCCTCACTGGCCTCACGGGCCTCGCGGGCCTCGCCGGGCGCTTCGTTGGCACCGAGTTTGAGGTCGCGGGCCAGCTGCAGCATGGCGCCCGAGACCCGCCCGTCGGGCGTTTGCAGCGCGGCCTGACCGGCCAGCCGGGTTGCGTCCGAGGTCAGCCCGACGTGCGACAGCGCTCGAGCCGCCACGATGACCTCGTCGGCGTCAACCTGATCGGCCAGCACCCGCAGCCAGGTTCGTCCGGCCGCGGAAAGTGCACGGGCAAGGGCACTTTCCGCGCCGCTGAGCGCTTGTCCGTGCGGCGCCACCGACTCCGGCGAGTTCGCCAGGATCCCGGCGTGCACCCCCGCCCAATGCAGCGGAATCGACCACAGCGCCGGGTTGCTCAGCGAATCCAGCAGCGAGAAGGCTTGATTCAGCGCGTGCTGGAGCTGGTCGACATGACGCATCCGCGCTGCCGCCACCCACAGCTCGCCCAGCGGCAGCAGTATGAAGAGATCAATCGAGCACTCGGCAAGCACCTCCATCGCGGTGTACCAATGCTTTTGCAGCGCACCGGTATCGCCGCTGCGGCGCGCGATCGCAGTCTGCAACGCAGCCGCCCACAACGCGTCGCGGCGATGCAGATCGGTGCCGGCCGCAGCGACGTCCGCCGCGGCTGAGGACAGTTGTCCGTCTTGCATCTTGATCCACCCCGACAGCAGCAGGTGCCGCGGCACGAATGCCCCGTCGCCGCGAACCCTTACGGCGCGCGCGATCACGCTGCGGGCGCGAACTGGGTCGCCGCCGTGTATTGCGGCCAGAGTGACCAGTGCGGCGGGGCTGTCTGGCATGACTTCGGTCAACGGTTGTTCAGTGGCGATGGCCTGACCCAATTTCGCGATCGCCGCGGGATAGGGCTGATCGATGGTCATCAACAGCCCCTCGGCGAGGCTGCGTGCGGTGCGCGCGGCCGTCGTCGGGGGACCGGCGGTCGCGGGTCGCAGTGCCGCTTGCGCGCCCGTCAGGTCGCCGGTCGCGATGAGTCCGATTGCCGCGGCGGCGTTTACTATCGCGTCTGAGTGTGGTCCCAGCCAACTGAACAGTTCGGCGGCCTGGCTTGTGTTTCCGTCGTGGGTGGCGACGCTGGCCGAAATGCGCACCGCTGCAGCGCATTCGGCTTGGTCTGGCGAGCTTAGCAGATCGTCGGCAAGTGTCGCCGCCGCCGCACAGTCGCCGGTGCGGGCCAGCGCCTCGGCCAGGCGTGAGGTCAGCCCTTCGGCGCCGGCCTCGACCGCTGCCCGGTACAGGCGCGCCTGTCGTCTCGAGTCCCCGCGGGTCTCGGCGGCCTGGCGGGCGAGAATGTGCGCCAGACGTTGGTCGTGCAGGCCATGCTCGGATAGCCTGAGCGCGAAATTAACTGACACCGTTGATATTTCGAGCTGCGAATGCAGTAGCGAAGTCTCGACCCCGCGGTGGCGGGCGTTGCCGACGAGCTGGGCGACGGCGTCGTGCACCAATTGCAGGAACAAGGGAGGGTGCACGGGTTCGACGAGTCCGCCGGCGCGGGCGCGATCGACCAGTCTTTGTGCATCCGCTGCCGAAACCTCTAGTGCCGCAGCAACATCGGCGGCGCCCAAGTCGTGGTCCAGCGACATGACGAGCAGGGTGTCGAGCGTGGACTCGTCGAGGCGGCGTAGCCGCTCGAGGAGAGCGACCTTGGCCGCGCGCGTCGGCGACTGTGGCCCGTCGCAGACCGCATGAACCAGGAACGGCAGCCCCGCGGTGCAGCCCATCAGGTGGTCGGCGACGGTCAGCGGCGCGAGTGTAATTCGCGGTCGGGTCCGCTCGATAGCCGTCGTTGCGGCCCGCAGCTCGGGGTGGTGTTCCTGCGGTTCGGCGGCCACCACGACCGTCAACCGGGGGTCGGCGGCGCGTTCGGCCAGGCGTTGCAATTCGCTGTCGGAGAGCGACTGCGCGTCATCGATCACCAGAGCCGCATCCGACGGATCGTCGTCTCGCACGCGGGTCAGCACGGGCAGGCCAGCATCGCGCAGGATGCCGCGGGCCGAGTTGAGAACGGTCGACTTGCCGGTTCCGATGCCGCCACTGATGAGCACCTTGACCGGAACGCTCGCCGCGTTGGCAAGCTCCCGGACGGCGGCGCGCGCGGCCGGATGGATCTCGCTGGACGATTCCACCATGTTCGCTTTCACCCAGTATCCCGGACATCCCCTAATGGGGGACCCCCTAATGGTGCCCTACGGCAGGCGGGTTTCGCACCGATCACAGCCGGTGCCCCAAACCGATAGCATCTTGTTAATCGGCTGAGGAGGTGCGTGATGGCAAACTCGTTGCTCGACTTTGTGATCTCGCTAGTGCGTGATCCCGAGGCCGCAGCGCGCTATGCCGCCAACCCCGCGCAATCGATCGCAGACGCTCATCTTACGAACGTGACCAGCGCCGATGTGAACAATCTGATTCCCATGGTGTCGGATTCACTATCGATGGCCGCACCGCCGGGCCCGGTTGCGGGAGCGCAGGTCGTCGACCATGGCAACGTCTGGGCAAGCGGTGCCGCAGCAGCGGCGCTGGACGCTTTCGCGCCACATCCGCCGGCCGGTGTGGTTCATCAGCACGTCGCGCCGGGCGTTATCACCGAACCGGCTGTGCCCGGGTTCAGCGAACAGACGGCGGGAGCGCAGCCGCTGGGGATTGAGCCACATGAACCTTCGGTGCTGCTCACCGGCTCGGAGACACCCGATCCAACGTTCGACCACGCGGGATTCGTGGCCGACGACCCCGGCATATGGGATCACCCGGTGATCCACCCGCACACAGCTGATCCCGATCACCACGGCTTCGGCCTGCACGGCTGATTTTCGTCTGTTCGCCCCTGTTGACCAGCGCAAATGCTGTCAAATAGGGGCGTTTCGGTATGGGTATAGGGGCGCCCCGATTTCCCCTAACCCCCTAACGGGGTACCCCGGTCGATCCCGGTGGGTACTCCTCGGGCTGGGGGACCAGACCCCGATTCCGGAGGGGGCCGGAATCCATAGCGTTTATGTCAACGCCGCCCTCGTCGGCGAAAAGCTTCACAGATCCGATTGAAGGGAAACGAAGATGACCTCGCTTGTCGACTACATCCTGAGCCTGTTCCGCAGCGAAGACGCGGCGCGGTCTTTTCTCGCCGCGCCCGGGCAGGCGATGACGAATGCCGGCCTGATCAACGTCTCGCCCGCAGAAGTCTCGTCCGCGGCGGCGACGGCTTTGCCGGACCTGGCGCTGGGTTCTGGCGACCCGATCGGGGGTTTGCAGCAGGCCGTGGCTGACCAGTACGGCTTTGCCCCCGTTTACGCGGACGCGCCGGTGTATGCGGATGCTCCGGTGTACGCCGACGCTCCGGCGTACGCCGACGCGGGTTACGGCCCAGCGGTGGTTGCTCAGGACGCCGGTTTGGTGGCGGCCGACGTGGGCGCCGGGGTGGCGGCCGACGTCGGCGCTGGCATAGCCAGCGGCCTCAGCACCGGGTTCTTCGGCCAAGGCGGTGGCGGAGTTGGTTGGCAAACGGGTGCGGGCGGCTTCATGCCGGGGTTCGCTTTCGCTGCGCCGACCGGCGGCTTCGCCAGCCAGATCGGGGTGGGGGCTCAGGCGGGCCTGGGTTTCAACGTCGGCTTCGAGGCCGGCTTTGAGGCCGAAGCTGGTGCTCAGCTTGGAGCAGGGCTAGGCCTTGGTATTGGTGGCCAGACCGGCGTGGGTGCGGGTCTTGGCTTTGGTCTTGGTGGCCAGGCCGCCGTTGGTGGTCAGGTCGGAGCTGGCGTGGGTCTGGGTCTTGGCGGTGGGTTTGACGGCCAGGCCGGTATCGGTGGTGCTGCGGGTGTGGGTCTGGGCGGTGGCATCGGCGGTCAGGCTGGCATCGGTGGGGCCATTGGCGGTCAGGCCGGAATCGGTGGTGCTGCGGGTGTGGGCCTGGGTGGCGGCTTAGGCGGTCAAGCCGGTATCGGTGGGGCAGTTGGTGGTCAGGCTGGTATCGGTGGGGCAGTTGGTGGTCAGGCTGGCCTTGGTGGTGCTGCCGGTGTGGGCCTAGGCGGTGCGGTTGGTGGTCAGGCTGGAATCGGTGGTGCGGTTGGCGGTCAGGCTGGCCTTGGTGGTGCTGCCGGTGTGGGCCTAGGTGGTGGGCTCGGCGGTCAGGCTGGCATTGGTGGTGCGGTTGGCGGTCAAGCCGGTATCGGAGCGGGTCTTGGCGGCCAAATCGGCGGCGGCCTGGGCGCAGGTCTGGGCGGTGGCGTCGGCGGCAGTGCCGGCTTGGGCGGGCAGGCCGCTATTGCGGGCGGCGCTCAGGCTGGCGGTGCAATCGGTGCTAGTGCCGGCAGCCAAGCGGGCATCGTCGGCCGCACGGTCGGAAACAGTCAGGTCGGAGTCGGTGGTCAGGCCGGCGGTGCTGTTGCCGGTCAGGCCGGCGCCGGACTGGGCGCTCAAGCGGGCATCGCCAGCCAAGCGGGCATCGCCAGCCAAGCGGGCATCGCAAGCCAAGCGAGCGTCGCCAGCCAAGCGGGTATCGCCAGCCAAGCGGGTATCGCCAGCCAAGCGAGTCTCGCAAGCCAAGCGAGCGTCGCCGGCCAAGCCGGGCTGGCCGCCGGCACCTCTGCCGGCCTCACTAGTCAAGCGGCATTAAGCAGCCAGGCCGGTATCGCCGCCGGAGGAGGCGTGGCAGCCGCCGGCAACACAGCGCTGGGTGTCGGCGCGAGCAGCCAAGCCGGGTTGCTTTCCAGTGAGGGCGCGGCGCTGAATGGCGCTGCCACACCGCATGTTTCGGGACCGCTAGCCGGCGTCGGGGTCGGTGGTCAGGCCGGCGCGGCAGGCGGTGCCGGACTGGGCATCGGAGGCAACGCATTCGGTGGCCACCCGGTTGTGACACCGCAACCGGCAGCGACCGTCGCCGCCAGCGGCGGAGCTGGCTTGGACGCCCAGACGGCTCCCGGCAGCGTCGCGGCCGCCGGAACCGGCGGCGGCACCCTGGCCGCCGGAGCCGCCGGAGCCGCCGGAGCAGGCGGACCTGTCGTACCTGGCGGGCCTGGCACGCACGGCGGCGCCACGGTGGCCGGCGGAGCGGGCGCGGGAGCCCACGGCGACATCCTCACCCATGAGGGAACGACACTCGGCACCACCGGCGGGACCACCGCCGGGGGCACGGCAGGTGTCACGCCGGGCGAGCACACCCCGCCCGTCCCCGCCGGCCACGGCCCCGTCATCCAAACCGGAGGCGGCGCTGGCGGCCAGGTGACGCCGCCGTCGCACGGACCCGTCATACAGACGCCGGGAGGCGGAACGACGGGTGGCACTCCGCCGGTGATCCATGCGCCGGCGCCGCACGCCCCGACACCGGTTCCGGCCCACCCGACGCCGATGCCGGCCGACCACGCGCCGGTGCCGACGCCGCAACAGCACGCGCCGGTTGAGCAGCCCGTCCATCATGAGCCGCCGAGCCCGTCGGTGTTCGGGCATGAGCCGCCCGTGCCGCACACGCCGCCGGCGCACACCGATCCGCCGGCGTCGCACGGTCCGGTCGGGCACCACGGGTTCTGATTCGACAAGACTCGGGCCGAACCGGCGGGGACCTTCATGGTCCCCGCCGGTTTGTGCGAATACCGTGATCTCCGAAGCCAGCGATCGAGAAAGTGGGGCAACGCGGTGAACCAACCCGATGACCCGCGCCGGGTCAGTGTGATCGTCGAATTGATCGACCACACCGTGGCGATCGCCAAGCTGAACGACCGCGGCGACCTGGTGCAGCGGCTGACCCGGGCCCGCGAGCGCATCATCGACCCGCAGATCCGGGTGGTGATCGCCGGGCAACTCAAACAGGGCAAGAGTCAACTACTCAACTCTTTGCTCAATCTGCCGGTGGCCCGCGTCGGCGACGACGAGGCCACCGTGCTGGTCACCGTCGTGAGCTATAGCGCCGAACCGTCGGCTCGCCTGGTCGTGGCGGCCGGCCCAAACGGCGAAACCGCAACCGTGTCCATCCCGGTCGACGACGTCAACCAAGACCTCCGCCGCGCACCGCAGGCAGCCGGCCGCGAGGTGCTCCGGGTCGAGATCGGCGCGCCAAGTCCGTTGCTACAAGGCGGATTAGCGTTCATCGACACACCCGGTGTGGGCGGGCACGGGCAGCCCCATCTGTCAGCGACCCTGGGCCTGCTGCCCGACGCCGACGCCCTCTTGATGGTCAGCGACACCAGTCAGGAATTCACCGAGCCGGAGATGTGGTTCCTCCGAAAGGCACACCAGATCTGCCCCGTGGGGGTGGTCGTGGCCACCAAGACAGACCTGTATCCACGCTGGCGAGACGTCGTCAACACCAACGCCGCGCACCTGCAGCGCGCCCGCGTGCAGCTGCCCATCGTTCCGGTCTCATCGTTGCTGCGCAGCCACGCGGTCACCCTCAACGACAAGGAACTTAACGACGAATCCAATTTCCCGGCGATCGTCAAATTCCTCAGCGAGAAGGTCCTCTCTCGCCAGACCGACCGAGTGCGGGACCAGGTACTCAACGAAATACATTCGGCCGCAGAGCAATTGACGTTCTCGGCCGGTTCGGAATTGTCGGTCCTCAACGACCCGGGCCTGCGGGAGCGGCTGGCCGACGATCTGGAGCGGCGCAAGAAGGAAGCCCAGGACGCGCTGCAGCAGACCGCGCTTTGGCAGCAGGTGCTCAACGACGGCTTCACCGACCTGAGCACCGACGTGGACCACGATCTGCGCGCACGATTCCGCGCCGTCACCGACGACATGGAACGCCAGATCGATTCCTGCGATCCCACCCGGCACTGGGCCGAGATCGGTGCTGACGTGGAAGACGCGATCGGCACCGCCGTCGGGGACAATTTCGTCTGGGCCTACCAACGCGCCGAGGTATTGGCCGACGATGTCGCCCGCTCATTCGCCGATGCGGGGTTGGACTCCGTCATGTCTCCCGAACTGACCGCACGTCTGATGGGCGGCGAGTTCGGACGGCTAAAAGCGTTGGCGCGGTTGGAATCCAAGCCGCTTGGCAAGGGCCAGAAAGTGGTCTCGGGATTGCGGGGATCCTACGGCGGCGTGGTGATGATCGGCATGCTGTCGTCGGTCGCCGGGCTGGGGCTGTTCAACCCTGTGTCGGTGGGGGCCGGTCTGATCCTCGGCCGGATGGCGTACAAGGAAGACAAGGAGAACCGGCTGCTGCGGGCACGCGCGGAGGCGAAAGCCAATGTGCGGCGCTTCGTCGACGACGTCTCGTTTGTGGTGGGCAAGGAATCTCGAGACCGGCTCAAGCTGATCCAGCGCACGATTCGCGACCACTACCGCGACATCGCCAACGAGATCACCCGTTCGCTCAACGAGTCGCTGCAGTCGACCATCGCCGCCGCGCACCTGGAAGATGTGGAGCGCGACAACAAAGTTCACGAACTGGAGCGGCAGTTGGACATCCTCAACCAGGTCACCGACAATCTGAATAAGCTCGCGCCCTTGGGTCGCCCGTGAGCACAACTGATCGCGTCCGCGCGATACTGGGCGGAACCATCGAGGCCTACCGGGGGGAGCCGGCTTACCGCCAGCGCGCCGACGTGTTTCACCAACTCGATCGAATCGGCGCGCGGCTGTCCGAACCGATCCGCATCGCGCTGGCCGGCACACTGAAAGCCGGAAAGTCCACGCTGGTAAACGCTTTGGTCGGCGACGACATCGCGCCTACCGATGCCACCGAGGCCACCCGCATCGTGACCTGGTTTCGGCACGGGCCCACTCCGCGGGTCACCGCGAATCATCGCGGCGGGCGGCGTTCGAACGTCCCAATCACCCACGAAGGTGGATTGAGCTTCGACTTGCGCAAGGTCAACCCCGCCGATGTGATCGATCTCGATGTCGAGTGGCCCGCCGAGGAATTGATCAAGACCACCATCATCGACACGCCCGGTACGTCGTCGCTGACGCGCGACGCCTCCGAGCGCACCTTGCGACTGTTGGTGCCGGCCGATGGGGTACCGCGGGTGGATGCGGTGGTGTTCCTGCTACGGACCCTAAACGCCCCGGATATCGCTTTGCTCAAGCAGATTGGCGGTTTGGTCGGCGGCTCAGCGGGGGCGCTGGGCATCGTCGGCGTGGCCTCGCGCGCCGACGAGATAGGCGCCGGCCGCATCGATGCGATGTTGTCCGCCAACGACGTTGCCAAGCGCTTCACCAGCGAGATGAATCAGACGGGCATCTGCCAGGCGGTGGTCCCGGTGTCCGGCTTGCTTGCGATGACCGCGCGCACGCTGCGCCAAAGCGAGTTCACCGCGCTACGCAAGCTGGCCGGGGCCGACAGCGGTGAACTCAACAAGGCCTTGCTGAGTGTGGATCGCTTTGTCCGGCAAGATATTCCGTTGCCGGTTGACGCGGGCACCCGTGCGCAGCTGCTGGACCGCTTCGGCATGTTCGGCATTCGGATCTCGATCGCTGTGCTGGCGGCCGGCGTCAACGATGCGGCGGGGCTGGCCGCCGAGCTGCTGGAGCGCAGCGGGCTGGTGGCGCTGCGCGACGTCATCGATCAGCAGTTCGCGCAGCGCGCCGACATGCTAAAGGCGCACACCGCTTTGGTGTCATTGCGCAGGTTCGTGGCGGCATATCCGGTGATGGCCACCCCGTACGTCATAGCCGATATCGACCCGCTGCTCAACGACACCCACGCCTTCGAAGAACTACGCTTGCTGAGCCTATTATCCTCGCACGCAACGACTCTCAACGAAGAAGAGATTGTCTCACTGCGGCGCATCATCGGGGGCTCGGGCACCGGTCCGGCCGCCCGACTGGGACTGAGCACCGAGGATCCCAACGAGGGCCCGCGCGCGGCCTTCGCCGCGGCGCAACGCTGGCGCCGTCGCGCCGAGCACCCGCTCAACGACCCGTTCACCACCCGGGCCTGCCGCGCGGCGGTGCGCAGCGCCGAAGCGATGGTCGCCGAGTTCGGCGCGCGCCGGTAGCAGCCGGGTAGCGGGCGGTAGCCGTTAGGCCCCGGGCGCCACTCTGGTGGGAGTGACCGGCGCGACCGTCGTCGTCGGCGGCGGCTTCACCGTGGTGGTCGGGGGCGCGGTCGTCGTGACCTGAGTAGACGTGGTCGGCGGTGGCGTGGTCGTCGTAGTGGTCGGCGGCTGCGTCGTGGTTGTGGTGGTCGTAGTGGTCGACGGGGTGGTCGAGGTCGTCGACGTGGTGGTTGGGGGCGGGCTCGTCGTGGTGCTGGACGGCGGCTGCGTGGTGGTCGTCACCGTGACGGGCGGAGGGGTGATCACCGTCTCGGTGGGGCTGTTGTCCGGCCCGATCACCGTGGTGGTGATGGGCGGCGGCTGCGACGTGGTGGTGACCGGTTTGGTGTTGGTCGGGCGCAGCGTCAGCGCCAGCACCACTGCCAGCAGGATGGCCCCAGCCGCCCCGGCCAGGCTCAGCAGGATGGCGGGACGCCGGTACCACGGCGGCAGCTCGGGTTCGTCGGGCGCGACCGGCGGCTCGACGGGGGTGGTGTAGTCGGCTGGGCCCGCATAGGGAACCGGTTCCATGCCGGTGCCGGCGTCCTCGGACCAGGCCAGGGCCTGATCGGTGGTGGAGTCGCCGCTGCCGGGCAGCGCGTCGGTTGCACCGGTCCAGGCGGCCGGTGCTGCTTGGGTCGGCAGGCCGGCGGCGCCGACGACGCTGGTCGGTACGTCCACCGCGGGACCGGCACCGGTCGGCAGGCCCGCTGAGGACCGCTCCAGGCCGAGGGCCGTCGCGCCGAGTGCGGCGCCGAACATCGGTTGCGCAGTGGTGAGGACCGGGATCTGGAACCGTTCGGAAAGTCGGCCGGCGATCAACGGGATGCCGGCCCCGCCGCCGACGGCCGCCACCGCGCTGAGGCTGGTACGCGCAATTCCGTTGCGCTGCAACGCTTCTTCGAATGCTGCGAGGAATCGGTCCAGCGGCCCGGAGATGAGCTGATCGAACTCGGACCGGGAAAACCGCAGATCCCCGCCTGACCCGGGCAGACCGCTCGCGCCAGTGGCGATCGTGGCCACCGTCGTGGCCGAGAGCTGCTCCTTGGCGCGCCGGCATGCCCCGAGCAGCCGGGTCACCGAACCCATTTGCGTTGCGGTGACAGAGACATTAGTGCTGTCGACACCGGGAGCGACGGTGAGAACGTGATTCAGGATGGCCTGATCGATGTCGTCTCCGGAGAAATCGCGGTCCCGGAGGGTCGGTCCGATCTGTTGCAGATTGGCTCCGGCATTGGCCAGCGTGACGCTGGTGCCGCTGGCGCCGAAGTCGCACAATGCGACGACGCCGCCCGTCGGGAATCCGGGCTGGGCCGCCAAACTCGCGAGCGCGACCGTGGCGTCGGAGATCACCAGGGGGGCGCCGTCGGGTGCCAGGCTCGGCTGGCTGACGAGCGCCCCGCGCAGCGCCGCGAACTGGCCCTCCGACCAATATGCGGGCGCGGCGATGGTGACCGGCGTGCCGTAGCCCACCGTGCGCGCCATCGCGTCCAGCGCGACCACGGTCAGTGCCGCCCCTTGGTACTTGGTTCCGTCCGTCGCCACCAGCGGCGCCTGGTCGCCCACCCGCTCGACAAAGCCGCGCAGCACCAGCCCGGGTTCGTTGAGATTCGGATTCTCTTCCGGCAGGCCGACTTCAGCCGGTCTGCGATCGAACAGCGTCAATACCGAAGACCGGGACACCGGGTTGGCCCCCGCCCGAGCTGCGACCAGGTTGGCCACCCCAATCGACAACCCGAGCGAATCGCTCATATCGCATACCCCTGTGTCAGTTGATTTTCTGGCGGTCGGCTACGGAAGGTGGGGCGGCAGCGTAATCGGAGACGGCACGCCCGGAATGGTGATCACCGAGGGTAGCGGCGGTAGATGGCGGTGGGTCGGGGGGGCCTGTGTAGGTG
>NZ_MVHE01000096.1 GCF_002086155.1 Mycobacterium angelicum
GCTGGGGTTGCCGGCGGTGCCCGCGACCCCGGCTCCGCCGGCTCCGCCGTTGCCCAGCAGCAGGCCGCCGTCGCCACCGGGAGCCCCGGTCCCGGGAGCGCCGTTGGCGCCGTTGCCGATCAGCGGACGCCCGAACAACACCTGGGTGGGTGTGTTGATCACCCCCAGCAGGTCCTGCAGCGGCGATGCGGCGGCAGCCTCGGCAGCGGCATACGCGCCGGCGCCGGAGGTCAGGTTCCGCACGAACTGGTCGTGAAACGCCGACACCTGCGCACTGAGCGCCTGATATTCCTGCGCGTGCGTCCCGAATACGGCCGCCACCGCCGCTGACACGTCATCGGCTGCAGCGGCCAGGACCGTCGTCGTCGGCAGTGCCGCCACCGCGTTAGCCGCCGCGAGGGCCGACCCGATTCCCGCCAAATCCGTCGCCGCGGCTGTCACCGTCGCCGGTACCGCAAACACAAACGACATCTGAGACCTCCCGCACCGGACAAGCCAATGGTCGCCGCGAAGCATCGAGCACTCGGCAGCAACAAATCCTATCCCCGCTGCACATCGGCTGAAGAGCATTTGCTCAACCGCGTGTCACCGTTGCTGTAGACCGCAGATCATGCGGTCAACGTGCGAATTCCACTAGCTTGACCACCCACCCGACGGCACCGGGCAGCCACTGCCGTCAGCAAACTCCGGCTCGGCCGGGCCGGTGCGCTGCCGCGGGCACGGTTGCGCTACCCTCCGACAGCTATGGCGGGTTTCACGACGGGCAAGCTCATCCTGCTCAACGGCGGATCCAGCGCCGGAAAGACATCGCTCGCCCGAGCTTTTCAGGATCTGGCCGGCGAGTGCTGGGTGCATATCGGCATCGACCTGTTCTGGTTCGCGCTGCCTCCCGAGCAACTCGATCTGGCCCGGGTGCGGCCCGAGTACTACACATGGGACAGCATCGTCGAAGCCGACGGCCTGGAATGGTTCACCGTGCACCCGGGTCCGCTGCTGGACCAGGCCATGTATGCCCGCTACCGAGCCATCAAAGCCCACCTGGACAACGGCATGAACGTCATCGCCGACGACGTGATCTGGAAACGGGAATGGCTGATCGACGCGCTGCGGATCTTCGAGGGCTGCCCGGTGTGGATGGTGGGCGTGCACGTGTCCGACGACGAAGGCGCCCGCCGGGAGGAAGAGCGCGGCGACCGTCACCCCGGCTGGAACCGGGGCAGCGCCCGTGCGGCGCACGCCGATGCCGAATACGACTTCGAGTTGGACACCACTTCCACGCCGGTCACGGTGCTGGCTCGCGAGCTGTATGAGCGGTATACGAACTGCCCGGAGCCCAAGGCCTTCGAACGGCTGCGCACGCGTTTTCTGTACTAGAGGTCGCGAAACTCCAATTTTGGCTGACTGTTCGCTGTACGGTTTTTCGTCTAGCGGACAAAGGAGTGCGCGCAATGAACTTTTCAGTCTTGCCGCCGGAGATCAATTCGTTGCGCATTTTCAGTGGAGTGGGTGCGGCCCCGATGCTGAAAGCGGCGACGGCCTGGGCCGACTTGTCCGACGAACTGGCCTCGGCAGCGCAGTCGTTCGGTTCGGTGACCTCGGGACTCACCGGACAGTCCTGGCAGGGGCCGGCCGCCGCGGCGATGTCGGCCACGGCCGCGCCTTACGCGGCGTGGTTGCAAGCCGCAGCCGGCCGGGCAGCCGGGGCGGCACGCCAGGCCCAGGCGGTCACCGGGGCGTTCGAGACGGCACGGGCAGCCACGGTTCACCCGCTGGCGGTGGCGGCCAACCGAAATGCGTTCGTGCAGTTGGTGTTATCCAATCTGTTCGGCCAGAATGCGCCGGCGATCGCCGCCGCAGAGGGCAGCTATGAACAGATGTGGGCCGCCGATGTGGCCGCGATGGCCGGCTACCACGCCGATGTGTCGGCGGCCGCGGCTCAACTGGCCTCTTGGAACACCGGCATCGGCAACACCGGCGCCTGGAATCTGGGCCTCGGCAACCTCGGCAATCACAACTTCGGCAGCGGCAACTGGGGCGACGCCAACCTCGGCAGCGGCAACGACGGAAACGCGAACCTGGGCAGCGGCAACCTCGGCAACGCGAACCTGGGCAGCGGAAACTGGGGCAATACCAACATCGGCAACGGCAACGCCGGCGTCACCAACTTCGGCAACGGCAACATCGGCAACCTCAACTTCGGCAGCGGCAACGGGCATTCCGACCAATATTCGTTAACGAACGGCAGCGGCAACTTCGGCAGCGGCAACATCGGCGACGGCAACCGTGGCGGCGGAAACATCGGCAGCATCAACCTCGGCAGTGGCAACATCGGCTCGTTCAACCTGGGAAGCGGAAATATCGGCGACTACAACTTCGGCTTCGGCAACCACGGCACCAACAACTTCGGCTTCGGCAACCACGGCACCAACAATGTGGGAATCGGGCTCACCGGCGACAACCAGGTCGGCATCGGCGCATTGAACTCGGGCTCCGGCAATTTCGGATTCGGCAACTCCGGCAACCACAACATCGGCTTCTTCAACTCCGGCGACAACAACGTCGGGTTCTTCAACGCGGGCAACGGAAACTTCGGCTTCGGCAACGCCGGGAGCACCAACACCGGCTTCTGGAACGGCGGCGTCGTGAATACGGGTTTCGGGAACGGCGGCGACTACGACTTCGGTTACGGCAACGCCGGCAGCAACAACGTCGGCGCCGGAAACGCCTTCTTCAACAACGTGGGCTTCGGCAACGCCAGTTCGGGAAACACCGGCATCGGAAACAGCGGCTACTTCCCCGACCTTGCTCCCTACGACACCGGCTACGGGACCAACACCGGCTCCTTCAACTCCGGCTACTTCAACACCGGCATGTTCAATGCGGGCAGCGTCAACACCGGCCTGTTCAACTCCGGCAACTTCAACACCCGCATGGGTAGTTCGGATACCCCTGTGGGCGTGGTGAATTCGGGCTTCGGCACCGTTGGCACGTATGTATCCGGCTTCTACAACACCGGCAGCGACATGTCCGGTTTCCAGAATGTGACGGCCGACACCTACGGGTTCACCTCAGGTGTGCACAACGAGGGCTCGCCCGGCAACGTCGGGTTCTACAACACCGGCTACGCCAACGCCGGCTTCTTCAACAGCGGCACCTACGCGTCGGGCTGGTTCAACTCCGGTGACCACAGCTCGGGCGTGAGCAACTCCGGAGCCGGCAGTTCGGGCGGCTTCAACAAAGGCGACGACCAGTCGGGGTTTTTCAATTAGTCTGTGCGACTTGAGTTTTCGCCCATCGATAGTCGGCCTTGCCGGACGGTGAACGCTGCACCTTGGCGCAGAAGATCACCTCTTTGGGGAGTTTGTAGCGCGCGACGTGCCGCGCGGCCTCGGCGATGATGTCCTCGGCTTCGGCCTGTGCGCCGTCAGCCAACTGGACCAGCGCGACGACTTCCTGACCCCACTGCACACTGGGCCGGCCCGCGACCACCACGTCGTAAACCGCCGGATGCTCGGCAATGGCGGCCTCGACCTCTTCGGCGAAGATCTTCTCCCCGCCGGAGTTGATGGTGACCGAATCCCGCCCCAGCATCTCGATCTCGCCGTCGGCGTCCCAGCGGGCCCGGTCCCCAGGAACCGAATGCCGGATCCCGTCGATCACCGGAAACGTGCGCGCCGTCTTCTCCGGGTCGCCCAGATACCCCAGCGGAATGTTGCCCTGCTGGGCCAGCCAGCCGATCTCCTCGTCGCCGGGCGACAGGATCCGCGTCATGTCCTCGCTGACCACCACGGCCCCGGGGCCGGGGGCGAACCGGCCCGACGCGCTCTGCAGCCGGTTGGAGACCTGGCCCATCTGTGTTCCGGACTCCGACGAGCCGCCGGCGTCCAGGATCGTCACGTGCGGCAGCAGCTCGAGAAACCGCTGCTTGATCGGTGCGCTCAACGCGGCTCCGCCGGTGACCATCACAAACAGGCCGGACAGGTCGTAATCGCCGGACTCGAGCGCGTCGACCAGGGGCCGCCCGAACGCGTCGCCCACGAAGGACATCGATATCACGCGCTCCCGGCTGGCCAGGGCAAGGGTTTCGGCGGCGTCGAAATGCGTAGTGGTCGGCGCCATCACGAACGGCTTTGCGCTGCAAAGGTTTACGAACGCGGCCCACTGAGCGGCTCCGTGCATGAGTGGTGCCGCGGTGAGCGAGCCAGGCCCCTCCGGCCGCGACCGCTCGACGATCTCCTCCAGACTGGTGGCGACCTCGCTGCCCAGAATTCGTCCGCTCATGGTGTTCAGATAGATGTCGTGCTGGCGCCACAGCACCGCTTTGGGCATGCCGGTGGTGCCGCCGGTGTAAAGGATGTAGAGGTCGTCGGGCGAGGGCACCACGCCCTCGCCGTCGAGGGGCTCGTCAGACGTGGCAGCCAGCAGGTCCTCGTAGCGCACCGCCCCGGGCAGCGGGTCGTTTCCGGATCCGTCGTCGACGTGGATCAGCCGCGGCCGGCGCCCAGCCTTTTCTGCAGCTTTTTCTAAAGCCTTTTCTAAAGCCTCGGCCAACGTCGGGGCGAACCGGGCGTGGTACATCAGCGCGTCCGCACCGGCATTGTCGAGCAGGTACACCAGTTCGTCTGCAACGTAGCGATAGTTGACGTTGAAGGGGGCGACGCGGGCTTTGTAGGCCCCCAGCATCGCCTCGAGGAACTCGTTGCAGTTGGCCAGGTACAGGCCCAGATGGCTTTGCCCCGACTCGTATGGCGCCAGTTCGGAACGTTCCCGGTGCGCGCCGAACCCCCACTCGTGCAGCGCGCGAGCGAACCGGCTGGCGCGTTCGTCGGTTTGCGCGAAGGTGAATCGCCGATCCCCGAACACGATGCAGTCCCGGTCGGGATTGGCCGCGGCCACCGCCGTGAATATCTGGGCGAGGTTGAATTCCACTGACCCTCCTGTGCTGTCGTTCCCGACGACAGTATCGGGCCGGTTGTGACGCGCATTCAGCCTGTGTCAGGCATTCTTGTCCCATGAACGTGGAGGCCCTGCTGCATTCGATTCCGCCGCTCGCGGTCTATCTGCTGGTCGGGGGCGTGGTCGGGATCGAGAGCCTGGGCATTCCCCTCCCCGGGGAGATCGTGCTGGTCAGCGCGGCGCTGCTGTCGTCGCATCACGAGCTGGCGGTCAACCCGATCGGCGTCGGAATCGCCGCGGTGATCGGCGCGGTGATCGGCGACTCCATCGGTTACTCGATAGGCCGCCGGTTCGGCATGCCGCTGTTCGACCGGCTCGGCCGGCGCTTCCCCAAGCACTTCGGCCCCGGTCACGTCGCACTCGCCGAGCGAACCTTCAGCCGCTGGGGCGTTCGCGCGGTGTTCTTCGGTCGCTTCATCGCTTTGCTGCGCATCTTCGCCGGACCGCTGGCCGGCGCACTGAAAATGCCCTACCCGCGCTTCTTGGCGGCCAACGTCAGCGGCGGCATCTGCTGGGCCGGCGGCACCACCGCCCTGGTCTATTTCGCCGGGGTGGCCGCCGAGCGGTGGTTGCAGCGGTTCTCCTGGATCGCGCTCGTCGTCGCCCTGGTCTGCGGCCTGGTGGCGGCAATCCTGTTGCGCGAACGTACCTCTCGGGCCATTGCCGAACTCGAAGAGGAGCACTACCGCAAGACCGGTACTCCCGCCGCCTGACTCAGGCGGTCGCCTCGCCCTGCTCTGCCGCGGTTTCCGGGCGGTGCTGCTCGATGAGAACGCGAGCCATCTTCTGGGCCCGGCGGGCGGCTTGGCAGTCTCCCACCGCGGCAAGGATGATGGCGCCCTTCATCAGGATGTGCCAGGACCACGCGAAATCCTCGACGTCCTCGAGTCCGGCGGCTACCGCACGGCCGCGCACGATCTCGCGCACGTGGTCGATATGCGTGACGCAGGCCCGCCCGACGGGATGATCGGCCCCCAACTCCAGCAACACGTTGATGAACGAGCAACCTTCATATCCGTCGCGGCGCTGGAACCACTCGTCCAGGACGTCGAAGATCGCGAGTAGCTGTTCCTCCGGGGTGGTGCCGCGCTGGCGTGACTGCTCTTCGATCAGACCGTGCGTCCAAAGCTCTTCGCGACGATCCAGCACCGCCAGCACCAGGTCGTTCTTGGTCGCAAAGTGGCGGTAGAGCGTCGCCCGGGCCACCCCGGCGCGCTCGACCACCTCGTCGGTGCCCACCGCACGGACGCCTCGGCGGCTGAACAGGCCGTATGCCGCGGTCAAGATTCGTTCGCGAGCCGGCATGGCCGTCACGGAGTCGATGCTAGGCATAGCGAGCCTCACCATACTCTTAAGCCTGCCCTGTAGACAGACCGCCCTGTCTCGTTATACAAATGAGATCTAGATCCGCAATTCGTCTGTCTTCAGACACGCAGGACGGGCATCCATGGGCGGCGCTGTTGCGCCGGCCGTTTAGGAGTGCACGATGAGCCTGGTTATTGCCGAATCCGTGTCCACCCACCTGACTCTCAGCACGCGGCTGGTCTACGAGCTAGGCGACCCGCGCAGCACGCTGCGAGCGACAACAGACCGCGCCGGCGACGCGGTCTTGATCCATGCCGGCGGCGAAATCGACGCCTGCAACGAGGACACCTGGCGCCACCTGGTGAGCGAAGCGGCGGCCGGGGCCACCGCGCCGGGGCCCTTCATCGTGGACGTCACCGGCGTCGACTTCATGGGCTGCTGCGCGTTCGCCGTCCTGGCCGAAGAGGCCGAACGGTGCCGCCGGCGCGGCATCGAACTGCGCCTGGTGAGCCATCAGCAGATCGTCACGCGAGTCATCGACGCGTGCGGATTGAGCGGCGCGCTTTCGGTCTACCCGACCGTGGACTCCGCCCTGGCGGCAGGCACCGTCCGCTGGTGATTTCTGGGAACTAGTTGGGGCTGCCGACGGGCGTCGAGTTCGGCGAGGATCTCGTCGGTGTGCTCCCTGATCGGCCTCGGTCAGGTCAGTTTCAGCAATATCTGAGCAAGACTCAGCAGCCCCGAATTGCCGGTCCCGGTGTTGAGCAAACCAGAGTTGAAGCCGCTCAGCGCGCCGCTCGGGAAGGGGCCCATGGCGGCGGTGATGCCAGTGTTGAAGAAGCCAGAGGAGACCCCGGTGTGCCCCGCCGGGCTGGCCGTGTTGAAGAAGCCCGAAATCCCTTCACCGTTACCGCTTGTCGTGTTTCCAAAGCCCGAGATGCCGCCACCGCTGTTGCCGAACCCTGAATTGTCGACGGCGCCGATACCGACTTCACCAGCATCGGTGGCGACCCCGAATCCGGTGTTGACATTGCCCGCGTTGCCGAAGCCGGTGTTGACGTGGCCGGAGTTGCCAAAGCCGGTGTTCGCCTCGCCCGAGTTCCACAGGCCCGTATTGAGGTTGTTTCCGTTCCATCCGCCGGTATTGATCGAACCCGCGTTCCCCCACCCCGTGTTGAGCAGACCAGAGTTGAAGAAGCCGACATTGCCCGCACCCGAATTGCCGAAGCCGAGGCTGCCAGTACCCGAGTTTCCGAAACCAAAGCTGTTGATATGACCGGGAAACACTGAGTTGACGCCCGAGCTGAAGATGCCGATGTTGCCGCTACCGGAGTTGAAGAAGCCGACGTTGTGATCGCCGGAATTGAACAAGCCGATGTTGCCGTTGTCGAGGTTGAACAGCCCGGCGAGGTTGATGCCCACCTGGCCGTTTCCGACCAGCCCGATTCCGATGTTTCCGTTGCCGCTGTTCCCAAAGCCGAAGTTGCCGACGCCGGTGTTTCCCGCTCCGATGTTGCCCGTTCCGGTATTCCCGCCGCCTATGTTGCCGTTGCCAAGATTCCCGAGGCCGACGTTGTTGCTACCGGTGTTACCCATGCCTACGTTGTGGTTTCCCGGCGCTGGTTGGAAGGCGAACACGTTCGGATTGGACAAGTTGGTCGGGCCGCCGTTCCCAAAGCCGATGTTCCCATTGCCGAAATTGCCGAACCCGAAGTTGTTGTTCCCGTTGTTTCCGCCACCCACGTTGTTGCTGCCGTTGTTTCCACCGCCGACGTTGTGATTGCCCGCCTGTGGGGGTACCAGTTCACTGTTGTCGGTGCCGCTGTTGCCGATGCCGATGTTTCCGGTGCCGGTGTTGCCCTGTCCGATGTTCGCATTGCCCTTGTTGCCGACACCCAGATTGGGCAGGTTCTGCAGGAACTGTTGCAGCTCACCCGGCAACTGCGCCGCCGCGGCCACTACGCCCGCGTGGTAGCCCGACATCGCCGCCACGTCCGCAGCCCACATCCGCTCGTACCGCGCCTCAGCGGCCATGATCGCCGGCGCATTCAGCCCCAGCCAATTCGCACGGACCAACTGTGCGAACGCGGAGCGGTTGGCCGCCACCTCCAGTGGATGGACAGTCGACGCTCTCGCACCCTCGAACGCACTTGCCACCGCGCGCGCTTGTTCGGCGGTGCCCGCCGCGTGCGCGCAGGCTGTACTCAAGAAATCTGCATAGGGGGCAGCGGCGGCCGTCATCGCGGCCGAGGCCGCTCCCAGCCACGACTTGGCGGCCAAGTCGGTCGTAGTCCGCGAGAACAACGATGCCGCGGTCGCCAACTCCGAGGCCAGGCCGTCCCAGGCGGTCGCCGCGTTCAGCAACGGAGCCGAGCCCGCGCCGCTGAAAATCAGCAGAGAGTTTATTTCCGGCGGCAAGGTCAGGAAGTTTGCCACAATTGACCCCCTGTCGGTATCAGCCCGACCCGCAGATTACGCTTGCGGTGGCGCAAATATGTTATTTCGCGAAGACTTCAGCCCCGCGATGATTGATTGCGCGACTGCTTACTAGCCAGAAGCTGGGTTATGCCGCCCCGTGCCGGGCGGCGCCCGACGCCACTTCGCTGGCCGCTACTTCCTGTCCCGCGCCCTGGGGCGGCGGGCCGACCTCGAGCACTGACCGCACCGCGGCGCGCAGGTAATCGCGCAAAATGGGCATGCTGTAGCGCTGACCGCGCAGGGCGATCCATTTCGGAAGATCGACGATGCAGGTCGCGATCAGGTCGACCGCGCCGGTGTCGCTGCGATCCCACAGGCCTTCGGCCAACTGCGCCATGACGTCGGCCAGTTCCCGCTCCGACGCGCGCAGTTGATCGGCGATCTCGCGCGGCATCGGCTGGCTTGCCACCTCTTCGCGCCGCACCGTCATGAGCAGTGCCGACGACCCCGGATACATCTCCGGGTAGAGCAGTGACGTTTCGGCGGCTGCATACACCGCATCCAGCGGGTCACCGGTGGGTTGCTTCTTGACGTCTTCGACCAGGCTGGTCAGCAGGTCCAGGAAACGGCGTTCCGCGCGGATCCACACGCGGCCCAGCAGGCCCCCGCGTGACTCGAACGTTCGGTAGATCGCGCCGTTGGAGACGCCGGTCGCCTTGGTGAGCGCTCGAATCGTCACGGCATCTATGCCGTCCTGCGCCACAAGCTCTTCCGCAGAATCGATGACAAGGTCGGAATCATTCAACCGAGGACTCGACACAGCTAAACCGCTCCTTCATACCCACGCGCGAGGTGGTGCACGTTGATCCCAGTGAAATGCTCCGCGTGCCCGAGGTCGTCTCGGCTTCTCATCTAGGGTTTGTCAACTAGCCTTCTAAACTAGCCATTCTCCCGAAGAGTATCCGGTTCAGACAAGCAAATCGCTGACATGGCTAAAGATTCCCTGGCAGACCAGAGGGTTTTGGCCCCCGGGTAGGGGGTAGCTTGCGGATATGAGCGCGCAGCGCTCGGAGCGTGCAGCTCCGACCGTCGGCGTCGAGGAGGAATTCCTCCTCGTGGACCCACAGACCGGCGCACCGGCGCCGCGCAATGCCGCGGTTGCCGCCGAGGCCGGACACTGCGGCGCCACACTGCAATTGGAGTTGAGCAGTTGCCAGGTGGAAACCACCTCCGGCGTGGCCACCACAAGCGCGCAACTCGGCAAGGAGCTCCTCGAGCTGCGCCGGACTGCGGCCGATGCGGCCGAGGCGTGCGGGGTTCGGCTCTTGGCCCTGGGCCTTCCGCCGGCCACCCCGCATGATTTCCCGGTCACCGACACCCCGCGTTACCAACAGATCGCGGCCCGGTTCGGAATGGTCGCGCATGAACAGGGCATCTGTGGGTGCCATGTGCACGTGCAAGTGCCCGACCGCGCCGCCGCCATCCATGTCAGCAATTGGCTGCGGCCGTGGCTGCCGTCGCTGCTCGGTTTGTCGGCCAATTCGGCGATCTATCGCAACACCGACTCCGGCTATGCGAGCTGGCGCAGCGTCTTATGGCGGCGCTGGCCGGCCGCTGGGGCGCCGCCGTACTTCCCGTCGCTGGACGACTACCGGCGCACGGTGCACATGCTGCTCGACACCGGGGTGATCCTGGATCCCAAGATGATCTATTGGGACGTGCGCCCGTCGGCGAACTTTCCGACGGTGGAGGTCCGGGTTGCCGACGTGCCGGCCACCGTCGCCGAGACGGTCCTGCTGGCTACCCTGATCAGAGCCGCGGTGATGACCGCGCTGCACGAGCGCGCCGAAGGCGAGGAAGCCAAGCGGCTGCCGCCGGGCGCGCTTCGCGCGGCGTACTGGATGTCGGCGCACGACGGGCTATCGGGGCGGACGCTGAACTTGATCGATGGGTGTGCGGCAGTGCAGGCCCGCGAGCAGTTGTGCGCGCTGGTGCGGCGGGTGCATCCGGCGCTCGATGAGCTCGGTGAATACGAACGGGTGGTCTGGGAACTCGAACGCATCGCTGCCGAAGGCAACGGCGCGATGCGTCAGCTGCGAGCGTGGCGGCAACGGGGCGACGTGATGGACGTGATCGACGAAGCTGCCGCTCGGACGGTCAGCGGCTAGCTCAGGTGCGCGGCGCGTCGGGACCACGATCCACCCCGGCGCGCAATTTGACCGAGGCCGAGTAGGCCAGGGTGCGGAACCGAAGCACCGGATCCTCGGATGGCTCGATGCCGTCGGTCACCCGCATCGGGTCGAATACGACGATGTCGTCGCCGTGCTCGCGTTCGGTGTCCAGGCCGGTGATGTCCAGGGTGCCGACGCAAACGGTGTCGTTGCTTTGCCACGGCGCCGACGGGTCGACGGTGGAGTCATTCGATCCGGCGATTTGGACCCGGTAGTCGAACCGCACCGGTCCGACCGCCAGCCGGGCGTTCAGTTCTTCGGTGAGGAAGTCCGGACCCTTGCCCCGGGCGGCAAGCGGCGAAAGATGCTTGGCACCGGCCGACGGAACCAGGTGGTAGCGAACGTATTTGGCGCTGCCGTCGGCGCCGACCCAGCGGAAGGCGTGCAATCCGTGGTATTCGGCGGTGGCGTAGCTCGCCGGCACCCGGCCGGCGGCGCCCAGCACGGGCAGGGCAGCGAGCAGCCGGGGGTGGGTGGCGAGGTAGGAGGCCAGCCGCACCGGTGTGGTCAGGCTGGGCCGCAACGCCCGCAGCAGATCGACGAATCCGTCGGGCGTACTCGAGACGAATAGCCGAGCCGTCTGCGTCGACACGTCGGTGGTCTTGCCGTCGGGCAGGGTGAACTTCACCGCCATTCCGCGCACGCCCGGCGAACCGTCGCGCTGGTCTGGCTTACCCGATCCGTTGGAGAACCGGATCAGCGCGGGGATGTGCGAGCCGTCGAGATGCCTGGCCCGCGAAAGGCCGGCGGCCTGCGGGGTTGCGGTGAAGTTGCCACGGTAAAGGGTGCCTTTGGCGTGCAGCGCCCGATAACCGGGACAGGCTCCCCCGGTGCCCCGGATCGCTTCGATCGCGTCGTCAGGAGAAACCGGCATGCGCGAATAGTAGGGCCTCGGGCCGCGGTTCACACGGTGAGCAGCCGGTACAACCCGATCACGCCGACCACCACGATGGTGGCGCGCAGCGCATTCGGCGAGAGCCGACGGCCGTAGCGCGCTCCGACCAATCCACCGGCCAGCGAGCCCACTGCGATCAGTCCGGCCACCGGCCAGCTGATCCGGCCGAATGCGACCAACGTATAGCCAAGTGCCGCAACGATATTGACCACCAGCGCCAGCAGGTTCTTCGCGGCGTTCATGCGCTGCATCGACTCCGGTAGCAGGGCGCCCATCACGCCGATCAGCAGAATGCCTTGCGCGGCAGTGAAATAGCCGCCGTAGACCGCGACGGCGAAGGTGCCGAGTACCAGCGCGGCCATCCGCGCCGGTGTGATGTGTTCGGCGGAACGGCCGGCCGCCTCGGCGCGCCTGCGCGCCCAGGACTGGATCCGCGGACCGATGACCACCAGAACCAAGGCGAGCACCAGCAGCACCGGCACGATCTCGGCGAAGACCTTTTCGGGCAGATGCAGCAGCAGGAAGGCGCCCAGCGCCGCGCCGGCCAGCGACGCCGGGATCTGCCAGCACAACCGGTCCCACTGACCGCCCAGCTCATTGCGATAGCCCCAGGTGGCCGAAACACCGCCGGCCACCAGACCGACCGCGTTCGACATGGTCGCGGTGACCGGCGGATAGCCCAGGGCGACCAGTGTCGGAAAGGTGATCAGGGTGCCCGAGCCGACGAGCGCATTGATCGCGCCGGCGGCCAACCCGGCCAGGCCGATCAAGATCATGTGGGAAACCGACACTATTGGGAAACCTAGGTTGCCGGCCTAGCCGTAGGGCAAGGTCGCGATCGCTGAGGTTGCCGACGGGTCTTCGAGCACGGCACGCAATTGGTTCTGCAACGTGGCAGTCGACTCCGCCACGGGTTTATCGCAGAAGCGGCAATGCGCTGTGAACTGGCGCTGCTCGTCTTCCTGCGGCCAGAACCGGCGTGGTCCAACCTGGGCTCCGGGATCGTATTGGACCGCCTGATGCGGCACGTCCTTGAGGACCCTGCCCACCGGATGGCCTTGGGGGCATTCGAATTTCAGATAGCCGATGCCTTCGTTGCTCATCGTCCGAACGTATGCCATAACGCCCGGGTCGGCCCGCCGACGCCGGACGCCGGTTCCCTACCCGGTGCCCGGATAGACGTTGGGCAGGCTGGGCAGGCTGGACAGCGACGGCATGGGTCCGCCTTGCTGGAACAGCGCCGTCGCCGCGTCCGGCCCGTTGGTGCTGGCAACCAGGTCGCGTACCTGAACGTAGAGGTCGGTGGTCGCCTGGGTGGCGAGTCGGGTCGCGAGGTCGTAGTTGGTCATGTTGGTGCCGGGGACGGCCTGAGCGCCGCGGATGGTTTGTGGGCCGTCCTTGTTCAGCGTGGTGTGGCACTCCTGGAACCCGGGCGGCGGCCCTGCCGGCGGGCAGCCCTCCAGGGGGAACTGCGAGGAGAGATCGATGTTGAAGTACCCGGTGTGCAGATCGGGCGGAAAAGCCGCCGGGTTGCACGCGGGGAAGATCGGCGGGGCGAGCCGATCCAGCTGCCCTACGGCGATGTTGTCCTCAACCCAATTGGAGTGGGCGTAGAAGTCCTGCTGGGTATGCACAAGGGCTCCGAAAGCCGCGCGGGCCACTGGTCCATTCGCCTCCCCCGTGGGGGTGAGCACCGAGCCACTGAGCACGGCGGGCGAGAAGGTATCCCAGGCTTGCTGGGCCCGGTTGCAAATATCGACCGGGGTAATCGAGTTGTCGAGATGGCGGAATTCGTCGGTGGCAAACGCGTCACTTCCCATTGCACCCGCTCCCGGCGGCGGACCTATCAGTATCTGGTTGACGGCAAGCTGGCTGACCTGGTCTGCCGGCAGCGCCGCACGCGTGATCGTTTCATGGTTCATGACGTAGAACGCCTGGGCTCTGGGAGCGAACAGGACAACGGCCGAGACAAAAGCGATGCTCGTCACGATCACGACGAAGACGCCCAGCGTGCGCCGGCGGGAAAGTGTCATGACACCCCCAAATCAGTAGGGACGAAGTTGCGCGCTTTCTTAGACGCTTCTCCAAGAACGTCGTGAAAGCAATAAGTCGCAGCGAAATGGTCAACCGCGGCATCAGCGCAGTCAACACCTGAGTAATTCGTGTCGCCGGCCGACGCTTTCGGCTGACGCAACGAATTAGTCGAAACAATCTGCTAGACGTGTTACTCGCCGGCTGATGAAACTGAACTGACCGGCAGCAGCGGCGCTCCTCGATCGGCTAGGAAAACAGTTGTCATTCGTCAACGTGGTGCCTGAACTGGTCATGGCCGCCGCGGCCGATCTGGCACGCATCGAATCCGCGCTAGCTGCAGCGAATTCGGCGGCAGCAGGACCGACGGCGGGCTTACTGGCAGCCGGCGCCGATGAGGTCTCAGCGGCGGTGGCGGCCTTGTTCAGCGCGCACGCGCAGGCATATCAGACGCTCAGCACCCAGGCGGCGGCATTTCACCGAAAGCTTGTGAACGCCCTCGACACCGGTGCGGCGTCGTATGCCCACGCCGAAGTCATCAATGTTCAGCAAAGTCTGCTCACCGCGATAAGCGCGCCCACCGAAGCGCTAATGGGCCGCCCGCTGATCGGCAACGGCACCCCAGGAGCGCCGGGCACCGGTGCCGACGGCGGGCCGGGCGGGATCTTGTACGGCAACGGCGGCGGCGGTGGATCCGGGGGGCCATTGCACCCCGGCGGCGGAAATGGCGGGGCCGCTGGACTATTCGGCAACGGCGGCGCCGGCGGCGCCGGCTACAGCGTGACGGCCGGAACCGCCGGCGCGGGGGGCAGTGGCGGTGCCGGTGGCCTGCTGGCCGGCCGCGGCGGGGCCGGCGGCCTGGGCGGCAACAGCAGCACCGGCCTTGCCGGGGCCGGCGGAATCGGCGGCAACGCCCCCGGGCTGTTCGGGGACGGCGGCGCCGGCGGCATCGGCGGACTGGGCCAGAGCGCCGGCCTCGGCGCGGCCGGCGGCGACGGCGGCCACGGTGCACTGCTGCTGGGTGACGGCGGGGCCGGCGGCCCCGGCGGGGTAAACGCCGGCGCCGGGGGTATCGGCGGGACCGGCGGCCACGGTGGCCACGGCGCCCTGCTCATGGGAACCGGCGGGGCCGGCGGTGCAGCCGGCGGCAGCGCGGGCGCCCCCGCCCACGGCGGGGTCGGCGGAATCGGCGGTGCCGCAGGGGTATTCGGCGACGGCGGCGACGGCGGCGCCGGGGCGAGTGGTTTGTTGTCCGGTGGCGCCGGTGGTGCCGGCGGCACCGGCGGCATGCTGGCCGGCAACGGCGGGGCCGGCGGCCACGCCG
>NZ_MVHE01000097.1 GCF_002086155.1 Mycobacterium angelicum
GTCCCAGGCCATGACCGGTGGGCCGGGTGGGGCCGGCGGCGCAGGGGGTGCCGCAGGCATCCTTTCGGGCAATGGCGGGGCCGGCGGTGCCGGCGGCTTCTCCCAGGCCGCTGGCGGTGGTGTGGGCGGTGCCGGTGGTGCCGGCGCCATGCTTTCGGGCAACGGTGGCGTCGGCGGCACCGGTGGACTTTCCAATGGTGCCGCCGGCGGGACGGGCGGCGTCGGTGGCCTGGCCGGCTACTTCGGTGCCGGCGGCGCGGGCGGCTCCGGCGGTGCTTCGTCGGCGAGCACCGGCGGCGACGGCGGTGCCGGCGGCGCGGCCCAGCTGTTCGGCGCCGGTGGCTCCGGCGGCGGCGGCGGTCTTGGCTCGGTTTCGGGCGGCGCGGGGGGTCGCGGCGGTATCGGCGGAATGCTCAACGGAGATGGTGGCGCCGGCGGCGGTGGCGGGGCCGGTGCACTGGTGGGGGGAGCCGGCGGCGACGGCGGCAAAGCCGGAATCGTCGGCTCCGGTGGCACTGGCGGTGCCGGCGGCGATTCCACCAAAGGCCTCAGCGGCAACGGCGGGAACGGCGGCAACGCCCAGTTCATTGGTAATGGCGGTAACGGCGGCAACGTCGGTGTCGGCCTGAAAGGCAGCCCGGGTACCGGTGGCACCGCCGGCCTGCTGTTCGGCGCCCCCGGGACTCCCGGACTTACTTAGCCGCTACTCGATCGGCTCCAGCCCTGCCAGATGCCGCTGAGCCAGGTCGCGGTAGGCCTGCGGGTTGACGTTGACCCACATCTCGGCCCCGGTCCCTTCTATCGGCCCCTTCACCTTGGCGGGCGCGCCCACCACCAGCATCCCGGCCGGAATCTGAGTGCCGCCCACCACCACCGCCCCAGCCGCAACCATGCAGCGGGCGCCGATCACCGCGCCGTCGAGCACCGTGGCGTGGTTGGCGATCAACGCCTCTTTTCCGATATGCGCCCCGTGAATGCAACACAGGTGCGCAACCGTCGCGCCCGGACCGACATCCACCGGAATTCCCGGCGGTGCATGGAGCACCGATCCGTCCTGAATGTTGGCGCCTTCCCGGACGACCACCGGCGCGTAATCGCCGCGCAGCACGGCGTTGTACCAGACCGACGCGCCAGCCTCGACGGTGACGTCGCCGATCAGGGTTGCGGTCGGGGCCACAAACGCGGTGGGGTCGACCCGCGGTGCGCGACCTTCGAATGCAAACAGCGGCATCGTTTACATATACCGCAAGCTGCACACGCCCCCCAGTTAACACAGCCAGGGTCGCCTTCGTTGCGCTCTCCCGGCACAAAACTGTAACGTGTTCTAGTTAGAGGCCCGGTGAGCTGGAGGTGACAGGGTGAGTACCGACACACACGGCGTCGGCGTCCGGGAGATCGATGCCGGCACCTTACCGACGCGCTATGCCCGAGGTTGGCATTGCCTAGGTGTCGCGAAGGACTTTCGGGACGGAAAACCGCACGCGGTCAACGCATTTGGCACCAAACTGGTGGTCTTCGCCGACTCGAACGGGGAGTTGAAGGTTCTCGACGGCTACTGCCGGCACATGGGTGGCGATCTGTCCGAGGGCACGATCAAGGGCGACGAGGTTGCCTGCCCGTTTCACGACTGGCGTTGGGGCGGTGACGGCCGCTGCAAGCTAGTGCCATACGCCAAGCGCACTCCCAAAACCGCACGCACCCGGTCCTGGACCACCGATGTGCGCAGCGGCCTGCTGTTCGTCTGGCACGACCACGAAGGCAATCCGCCGGACCCCGCCGTCCGGATTCCGGAGCTTGCCGAGTTCGCCAGCGACGAATGGACCGACTGGCGCTGGAACAGCATCCTCATCGAGGGCTCCAACTGCCGCGACATCATCGACAACGTCACCGACATGGCGCACTTCTTCTACATCCATTTCGGGTTGCCGACGTACTTCAAGAACGTCTTCGAGGGCCACATCGCCTCGCAGTACCTGCACAACGTGGGCCGGCCCGACGTGGACGATCTGGGCACCTCGTACGGTGAAGCGCACTTGGACTCCGAGGCCTCGTATTTCGGGCCGTCATTCATGATCAACTGGCTGCACAACAGCTATGGCGGCTACAAGGCCGAATCGATCCTGATCAACTGCCACTACCCGGTTACCCAGAACTCGTTCATCCTGCAGTGGGGCGTCATCGTCGAAAAGCCCAAGGGCATGGACGAAAAGATGACCGACAAGCTGTCGCGGGTGTTCACCGACGGTGTCAGCAAGGGCTTCCTGCAAGACGTCGAGATCTGGAAACACAAGACCAGGATCGACAATCCGCTGCTGGTCGAGGAGGACGGCGCCGTCTATCAACTGCGTCGGTGGTATGAGCAGTTCTATGTCGACGTGGCCGACATCAAACCAGAAATGGTGGAGCGCTTCGAGATTGAGGTCGACACCACGCGCGCCAACGAATACTGGAACGCCGAGGTCGCCGAGAATCTCAAGGCCAAAGCGGCCGACGAAGTGCCCGCCGAGCAGCACTGACGCACATGTCCGACGATCAGGCGATCCCGGACGTCGATCGGCTGGCCCGGTCGATGCTGCTCTTGCACGGCGATCAGCACGATCACGACGACGCGCCGCCGTCCAATGGTGGCTCCGGAAGCTGGTCGAAATCAAGGGATTTCGCTGACGACCCGCAACGCGCTGCCGCCGTGCGAGAAGCGTCGCGCGCCGACCGCGAACGCTACCTGACGGCCGGACTGCAGCCGGTCGACTGCCGTTTCTGTCATGTCACCGTTGCCGTCCGACGACTGGGGCCGGGTCACACTGCGGTGCAGTGGAGTTCCGACGCAGCGCAGCGCTGCGCTCACTTCGCCGAAGTGCGTGCCTCCGGAGGAGATACCGCCCGCACCAAGGCGTGCCCGAAGCTGCGCGACAGTATCGAACACGCGGTGGCCGAAGGCTATCTGGACCACAACGAGCCGGACTAGTCAGTTCCGCCACATCACATCTGTCACAGTGGCCCCTCTCCGACCTGGCACCCTCTTTGCCCGCCTCACAGCGACACCAAAAACTGTCGCTCAGAGGCGGGCAAAAGCGTTATGCCCCAAGACAGAAACGCATGTGACAGCTGAGGCCAATCACGCAGGAAGCTCACCGTCGAAGTGACTTCGCCAGCATCCGCCACGCTGACCCCTCGCCAGCCCCGTCACGCTAACCCTCACCAGCATCCGCCACGCTGACCCCTCGCCAGCCCCGCCACGCGACCCCTCTCCGACCTGGCACCCTCTTTGCCCGCCTCACAGCGACAACAGAAACTGTCGCTCAGAGGCGGGCAAAAGCGTTATGCCCCAAGACAGAAACGCATGTGACAGCTGAGGCCAATCACAGCCCGGCGAACCGCTCCTTGACCGTCTCGACGGTAAGCCCATAGTCCGCCAGCGAGTACTTGTGCTTGGGCGCCCGCGCCCCGGTCTGGCTTTCGGTGTGGCTGTCCTCCATGGCCTTTCGCGCCTCATCGGTCAGCGTCAGGCCAAAGTGCCGGTAGATGTCGGCCACCGTGCCCAGTGGGTCGGCGATCAATTCGTGGTAATCGACGTCATAGAACTGAGCCGAATCATATTTCGCCCGTGCCGAATTGAACCGCTCCAGCCCGCGCGACCAGGTTTCCATCGCATCAGCACCGATCTGAGCGCCCACGAACGAATTCGACCACCCCTCGGCAGTGTGCTGGGCCAGCGAGCACATGGACGCCATGATCGTCTCGACCGGCCGGTGAGTCTGTATCACCAGCGCGTCCGGATAGGTCGCCATCAACGCGTCCAATGCGAACAAATGACTGGGATTCTTGAGCACCCAACGCTTTTCGGCGTCATTGAGCCCAATCAGCTGCAGGTTGCGGCGGTGCCGCCGATACGACGGCGTCCAGTCCTGACCAGACAGCCACTGCGCGTAGCTGGGCAGGTGCGCCAGTGTCTCGTAGGACACCGAATGCAGCGACTGCCGCAAGAGCTGCCAACACTCCTCCAGCTCGTACGCCGCCATGAAATGCAGACCGGTGTAACCCGGATTTTCCTTGTGATGCTGAGTGAACTGCGCATCGAGCTCGCGGTACAACGGATTTGATTCCCAGGTGTCGCGCGGCGGCCGGGGCTGCGGGAACTCGGCCAGCCACATGTGCAGGCCCTGATGCATCGGGTCGGCACCCAACAGCCGGTGCAGCGCGGTGGTGCCGGTACGCACCAGACCGGTGACGAAAATTGGGCGCGAAACCACGACATCGGCATGCTGCGGATACTGCTTCCAGGCCGCCTCGGACAACAACCTCGCCACCAGCGCACCACGCAGAAAGAACCGATTCATCTTGCTGCCCAACACCGTTAGGTCCGCTTCCCGCTGATAAGAGTCCAATAGCACGCGAAGCGCTTCGCGGTAGTTGTCCTCGTCGGTGCCGAAGTCGTCGAGCCCCACCAGCTTGGTGGCCGAGGCATGCAATTCGTCGACGGTACCGATATCGGTCCGGTCGGCCATCAGACGTGGTACTCCCCACAGTTGACGTCCAGGGTCTGTCCGGTGATGCCGCTGGACAGGTCGCTGGCGAAGAACAGGATCGCCGAGGCCACCTCGTCCTCGGTGGGCAACCGCTTGAGGTCGGAGTTCGCCGCGGTGGCCTGGTAGATCTGGTCCACCGTGGTGCCGTACTTGCCGGCCTGGTGTTCAAAGTAGCCCTGCAGCGTGTCACCCCAGATATACCCAGGCGCAACCGAATTCACCCGGATGCCCTGCTCGCCGAGTTCGGTGGCCAGCGACTGCGACATCGCCAGCAAGGCAGACTTGGCCATCTTGTAGGCGCCGTACTTGGCCTGGGAGTGCCTGATCACCATCGAGTTGACGTTGACGATGGAGCCGTGCGCTTCGGCCAAAGCCGGCGTAAACCCTTGAATGAGCCGCAACGCACCCAGCGCGCTGAGCTCGATCGCATCGCGGATGTGCTGAAAGGTGGTGCCGGCCAACGGTTTCATCGACGGCACCCGGAACGCATTATTGATCAGCACGTCAACCTTGCCGTAGGCCTCCATTGTGGCATCGACAAGGTTACTCACCTGATCGTCGTCGGTGATGTCGGTCGGCACCGCCACCGCGCGACGGCCAGTGTCGGTGATCTGCTTGGCCACGTCGTCGAGACGCTCCGCGCTGCGGGCGGCCAGCACCAGGTCGGCGCCGTCGCGCGCACACCGCTGCGCCAACGTGGTCCCCAACCCCGGACCCACCCCGCTGATCACCACTACTTTTCGCTTGAGCATCTCGGTCACCCCAGCATCCTGGCCGCAATTTGCTGCTGGCGCAAGGCAATCCGAGCGCGCCAGTCCTCCTCGGAGATCTTGTTGTGCTGAAAATGCGGCAGCATCGCCGGTAAGCCGTCGAAATCGACCAGCTCGACCGTGGGCCCGTCGGCCTCGGTCAATTCGCGTGACACCCGCTGCCAGCGGAACTGCAGTATGCCGCGCCGATGGCCAAGTGTTTCAACCCAATTCGTCACACCCGGGTTCTGGTCGGCGACGACGATGCGAACCTTGCCGTCCGGATCCGCTTGCGCCTGAGAGTTGTTCAGCGACGTCTGGTGATTGATGTAATCCAGCGATATGTACCACATGCTGCCCAGCTGGAAACCGAGATAGGGCGCATCGGACACCGGCACGGTGATCACCAAAGCCTGATCCGGGCGCAGATCGAAATGCCCCACCGACGAATACTGGGTCGCGAGCCCGCCCGGAGTCAGCCGGGGGGCCACCATCGTGTTCACCGGAATGTCGAGATAGAACCACTGCGGGAACTGCAGCCAGGTCTTCACCCGGTTCACCAGTTGCTTTCCGGCTGTGGCATAACGCTTTTCGATCAGCGCATGAGTCAATGGCGGCGGACCGGTACCGGCGGTGTCCAGCCGGGAAATGGCCAGGGTGCCGCGCTGCGCCGACCAGTCGCCGTACACCTCGCGGATCACCAGCTGACCCGGGCTGGTCGGGCGCACCCGCCATGCGAAGCTGCCGTCGGCGGCGATCTGTAGTTCACGGTCGTCGAACGCGGCCTGGCTGGGCGGCACGTTGGCGTCGGTGTACTCGCCACCGAGCAGCTGGAAGCTCAGGTCGGTGGTGGTGCCCCGCCGGCCGGTGACCACGTAGTCGCGGTCGGCGTGGACCCGGGTGCCGAAGTAGAGCGTGTCGGGATTGTCCAGGCCCATCTTGGTGAAAGGCCCGGTCCCCGACTGTAGGAATGGGTGGTCGCGTTCGTAGTCGAAGGCCAGATGCATACAGCCCGCGATACAACCCGCCAGGTACTGCAGCCCTTCCAGCAAGTCGGCTTCGGTTTCGATGAATGGTGCGGCGGCCACCAATTTCTCGGCCTCCGCGATCGCCTCGGTCAGCGGGTCTGAAAAGGGAGTGGCGCACACGCCCTCGACGCTAGAACGTGTTCCTATTTTGAGTCAACCGCGAACATTTGCGCGCGTCGTCCGCGGCGCCCACAAACGAAGCCCGATCACCTCAGGAGGTGCATTGGTTGGCCAGAGTGATCAGTGCCTGGCGCACATCGGGATGCCGGTTGAGGTAGTCGATCAGGTTGCCGTTAGACCCGTCAGCCTGCGATCTTGCCGTCAGCTCGGCCTTCACGTCGGGATGCCGGTCGAGGTACCCCTGAACCTGTTCGGACGCGGTTTGGCCGAAAGTGGTGTTGCACTGCCCCGGAGCCGCGCTGGCTACCGGCATCGCGATCGCCACGGCGGCGGTGCTAGCGGCAAGCAAGCCGCAGATTTTGGCAGTCAGGGTCATCGGATTGCTCCTTTGCGCAGCGCAGACGCAGATGTCCTATTCGAGCCTACGCGCGCTGGACGGCTACCTTCAGTGCCCGAAGCCCGACTGGCCCTTACCCGAGTTGAAGCCGCCCGAGTTGTTCTCACCCGCGTTACCGAAACCCGTAACGAGCACACCGGAGTTACTGAAGCCCGCGTTGTTGAAGCCCCGGTTAGCGATGCCTGACGAGCCGAGCGCGCTGGCGGCGTTGAAGTATCCGGTCTCGTTGGAACCGCCGTTCTGGATGCCCGAGGTGCCATCGCCCGCGTTGTAGAAGCCCGAGCTCCCAGTTCCGGTATTACCGAATCCCGAGCTCAATGAGGTGCCGGTTCCGATGAATCCGGCGCCCGTGTTGAGCGTGCCCGCGTTGAACAGACCGGTGTTCGTCGAGCCGGAATTCGCCCAGCCGGTGTTGAATATGCCGGATCCGAAGTCGCCGGTGCTATAGCCCCCGCCGTTGAAGCTGCCCGTGTTGAGAATGCCCGCATTGAAATTGCCCGTGTTCAACTCGCCGCCGTTGCCGATACCGAAATTCGCGAACCCACCATTGCCGATTCCGGTATTCAAGAAGCCGCCGTTGCCCACCCCGGTATTGAGGCTCCCCGAGTTGCCGAAGCCGGTGTTGTGGCCAACCGCCAGACCCATGTCCGTGCCGGAGTTTCCAATGCCCACGTTGAAACTGGTGGAGTTGCCGATGCCGAAGTTGTGGTCGCCAGAATTGAAGAATCCGACGTTGCCGGTGCCCGAGTTGAACAATCCGATGTTTCCGGTGCCGGAATTCAGGCCGCCTATCCCCACCTGATTGTCACCGGTGAGGCCGATACCGAAGTTGTGGTGGCCGGTGTTGCCGAAACCGATGTTGCCGATGCCGGTGTTGCCGAAACCACGATTGAAGTTCCCGGTATTGCCGCTGCCCAGATTGCTGGCGCCGGCGTTGCCATTGCCGATGTTGCCGTCACCGGTGTTGCCGAAGCCGATGTTGGAGTTGCCGAAATTGCCGCTGCCGATGTTGATACTGCCGAAGTTTCCGTTGCCCAGGTTCCCATTACCCTTGCCCGTGGCAAATGAGCCGTTGCCAGAGCCGAAGTTGTTGTCGCCGAAGTTGCCGCTACCCAGGTTTCCATTGCCGATGTTTCCGCTGCCGATGTTTGCGCTGCCGGTCATCCCGAACGAGATGCCATTTCCGCTGCCGACATTGGAATTGCCGAAGTTTCCGCTGCCGATGTTGGTGTCCCCGGTATTGCCACTGCCCAGGTTGGCTTTGCCGATGTTCCCGACGCCCAAATTAGGCAGGTCCTGCAGCGCCTGCGCCCACGGCGCCAATTGCGCGGCCGCAGCGGCGGCCCCGGAGTGATAGCCGGCCATGGCGCTGACATCGGCGGCCCACATCTGTTCGTAAAGACTCTCGGCGGCCGCGATCGCCGGCGCATTGAGCCCCAACCAGTTCGACCGCACCAGCGCCACGAACGCATTTCGGTTGGCCGCGACCGCCAGCGGGTGAATCGTGGCGGCCTTGGCCGCCTCGAAGGCGCCGACCACCGCCTTGGCCTGCCCGGCCGCCCCCGAGGCCTGCGTCGCCGCCGAACTCAGGAACCCCGCATACGGGGACGCGACCGCTGCCATCGCAGCCGCGGCCGGGCCCTGCCACGCTTGAGCGGTCAGCTCGGAAGTCACCGTCGCAAACGACGCCGCGGCCGAGCCCAGCTCGTCGGCCAATCCCTGCCATGCCGTTGCCGCCTGCAACATCGGCGCCGACCCGGCGCCGACGAACATCCGCAACGAATTGATTTCCGGCGGCAAAACCGCAAAGTTCATCACACACCCCGTTCCCGACTCCGGCTGGTGTGCTGAACGCTAGGGCAAACCCGCTCCGGTAATTTGCCTTTCGGTCAAATTCGGGCGCCGCCGAAACCGAATTCTCAGGGCGTCGCCGGGCTATTGAGCTCCCGCTTGATCTCCAAAGCGATATCGATGAGTTGGTCTTCCTGGCCGCCGATGAGTTTCCGCTGCCCAGCCCGGTGCAACAGCTGGTGGGCCGGCACGCCGTAGCGCTCGGCCTGCCGAACGGCGTGCTTGAGGAAGCTCGAATACACGCCGGAGTACCCCATGATCAAGGCATTGCGGTCGAGCAGGCATTCGGCCGGCATCGCCGGCCGCACCACGTCTTCGGCCGCGTCGGCGATGTCGAAGAAATCGATGCCGGTCTTGACGCCGATCTTGTCGAACACCCCGATCAGCGCCTCGACGGGCGCGTTGCCCGCACCGGCGCCGAACCGCCGCACGCTGCCGTCGATCTGCTTGGCGCCGGCGCGCACGGCCTCGACCGAGTTGGCCACCCCGAGGCCGAGGTTCTCGTGTCCGTGGAAACCGACTTGGGCGTCGTCACCGAGTTCGGCGACCAGCGCCGACACTCGGTCGGCCACCCCGTCGAGCACCAGGGCGCCGGCGGAGTCGACGACGTAGACGCACTGGCAGCCCGCGTCCGCCATGATCCGGGCCTGGGCCGCCAATTTCTCCGGCGCAATGGTGTGGGCCATCATCAGGAACCCCACGGTTTCCAAACCCAGTTCCCGGGCCAGCCCGAAGTGCTGAATAGAGACGTCTGCCTCGGTGCAGTGGGTGGCGATCCGGCAGATCGACCCACCGTTGTCCTGCGCCTCTTTGATGTCCTCTTTGGTGCCCACCCCGGGCAGCATCAAGAATGCGATCTTGGCTTCCTTCGCCGTTTCGGCGGCGAGCTTAATCAGTTCCTGCTCAGGCGTTTTCGAGAAGCCGTAGTTGAACGACGAACCGCCCAGCCCGTCGCCGTGGGTCACCTCGATCACCGGCACCCCGGCCGCGTCCAACGCCGTGACGATCGCGTGAACCTCGTCTTTGGTGAACTGATGACGCTTGTGGTGCGATCCGTCGCGCAGCGAGGTGTCGGTGATCCGAACGTCCCACGCGCCTTCCAGAATGTGGCCGGTCATCGTGCGCCTCCCGTCACCGCGAGCGTCTCCTTGGCGATCTCCTCGCCGACCTTGGTGGCCGCCGCCGTCATGATGTCCAAGTTGCCGGCGTACGGCGGCAGGTAATCGCCGGCCCCTTCCACCTCGATGAACGTGGTGACGAGCGCCTGGCCACCGGAATTCATCGACGGGTCGTCGAACTGCGGCTCGTTGAGCAGCCGGTAGCCCGGCACATACGTCTGAACTTCGGCCACCACGTCGTGAATGGATTTCGCGATCGCGTCGCGATCGGCGTCTTCGGGGATGGCGCAGAAGATGGTGTCGCGCATGATCATCGGCGGGTCGGCGGGGTTCAAGATGATGATCGCCTTCCCGCGTGCGGCACCACCGATGGTCTGCACACCGCGCGAGGTGGTCTTGGTGAACTCGTCGATATTGGCCCGCGTGCCCGGTCCGGCTGACACCGACGACACCGAGGCGACGATCTCGGCGTAGGGAACCTCGACGACCCGGCTCACCGCATACACGATCGGAATGGTCGCCTGCCCGCCGCAGGTGATCATGTTGACGTTCGGGGCGTCCAGGTGCGCACGCAGGTTGGCCGGCGGGATGACGGCGGGGCCGACGGCGGCCGGTGTCAGATCGATGGCGCGGATTCCGGCGGCCTCGTACTTGGGAGCGGCGTCCTTGTGCACGTAGGCGCTGGTCGCCTCGAATACCAGGTCGGGCTTCTCGGGCTGCTCCAGCAGCCAGTCGACGCCCTTGTGACTGGTCTCCAGACCGAGCTTGCGGGCGCGGGCCAGGCCCTCGCTTTCCGGGTCGATGCCGACCATCCAGCGCGGTTCCAGCCATTCCGAGCGCAGCAGTTTGTACAGCAGGTCAGTGCTGATATTTCCCGAACCGACGATCGCGACACTTGCCTTAGCCGGCATGTTGCTCCTTATTCGAACGACAATCGAACTGCGCCCAGACCCGTGAAATCAGCCACGAATTCGTCGCCGGCGCGGGCATCGATAGCCCGCGTGCACGATCCGGGAAGCACCACGTCACCGGCCTTCAACCGCACCCCGAAACTTTCCACCTTGCGCGCCAGCCAGGCCACTGCCGTCACCGGATTACCCAAAACCGCATCGCTGCGGCCCTCGGCGATCACTTCACCATTGCGGGTCAGCGTCGCCTCAATCGCCTTGACGTCGATATCGGCCGGCGACACCCGCGCCTGGCCCAGCACAAATCCCGCGGACGAGGCGTTGTCGGCAATGGTGTCGCACAGCGCGATCTTCCAGTCGGTGATCCTGGTATCGATCAACTCGATGGACGGAACCAGTGCCTCGGTGGCCGCCAGCACGTCCTCCTCGGTGCAACCCGCACCGGGCAGATCCCCGGCCAGGATGAAAGCCACTTCGACCTCGACCCGCGGATACAGATAGTTGGCCGCCTTGACGGGGGTGTCTTCGAAGACCTGCATCTCGTCCAGCAGGTGGCCGTAGTCCGGCTCGTCGACGCCCATCATCTGCTGCATCGCCTTCGACGACAGACCGACTTTGTGGCCCAGCACCCGGGCGCCCTCGGCAACCCGCTGGCGGATGTTGATCAGCTGAATCTCGTAGGCGTCGACGACGTCGATACCCGGATAGGCGGCCGTCAGCGGCGTGATCGGTTCCCGGCTGCGCTCAGCTTGCGCCAAATCGGCGGCGAGCTCGTCGCGGATCGCAACACTGAGCATTTACCGAAGTCCCCTTGTCTTTCCGCCCTCATGGTGACCGGGTCAGTAGCGCCCGACCCTGGCAATTCTATAACGTGTTCTACATGACAGCACAGGAGTACGACGTCGTCGTGGTCGGAAGCGGCGGCGCCGGCATGGTGGCTGCCCTCACCGCCGCGCACCGCGGCCTCTCGACACTAGTCATCGAAAAGGCCGCACACTTCGGCGGCTCCACCGCGCGCTCCGGCGGCGGCGTCTGGATTCCCAACAACGAGGTCCTCAAGCGCGACGGCGTCAAGGACAGCCCGGACGCGGCCCGCACCTACCTGCACGGCATCATCGGCGATGTCGTCGAACCCGAGCGCATCGACACCTACCTCGAGCGTGGGCCCGAGATGCTGTCGTTCGTGTTGAAGAACACGCCATTGAAGATGTGCTGGGTGCCGCGGTACTCCGACTACTACCCCGAGGCGCCCGGCGGCCGCGCCGACGGCCGCTCCATCGAGCCCAAGCCGTTCAACGCCCGCAAGCTCGGTCCCGACGAGGCCGGCCTGGAGCCTGCTTACGGCAAGGTGCCGCTGAATGTCGTTGTGATGCAGCAGGATTACGTGCGACTCAATCAGCTCAAGCGGCACCCGCGGGGCGTGCTGCGCAGCTTGAAGGTCGGCGCCCGCACCATGTGGGCGAAGTCGACCGGCAAGAACCTCGTCGGCATGGGCCGCGCCCTGATCGGGCCCCTGCGGATCGGCTTGCAGCGTTCCGGCGTCCCGGTCCAGCTCAACACCGCATTGACCGACCTGTACGTCGAGGACAACGTGGTGCGCGGCGTCTACGTCCGTGACACCACCGCGTCGGAATCCGCTGACCCGCAATTGATTCGGGCCCGGCGCGCGGTGATCCTGGCCTCCGGAGGCTTCGAACACAACGAACAGATGCGGGTGAAATACCAGCGCGCTCCGATCACCACCGAGTGGACCGTGGGCGCCAAGGCCAACACCGGTGACGGCATCATCGCCGGTGAAAAGCTGGGCGCCGCACTGGATGTGATGGAAGACGCGTGGTGGGGCCCGACGGTGCCGCTGGTCGGCGCGCCGTGGTTCGCCCTGTCCGAGCGCAACTCCCCCGGCTCCATCATCGTCAACATGTCCGGCAAGCGCTTCATGAACGAATCGATGCCTTACGTCGAGGCATGCCATCACATGTACGGCGGCGAATACGGTCAAGGGCCCGGCCCCGGCGAGAACATTCCCGCCTGGCTGGTGTTCGACCAGCGATACCGGGACCGCTACATCTTTGCCGGACTGCAAGCCGGGCAACGCATTCCACGGAAGTGGACGGAGTCCGGCGTGATCATCCAGGCCGACACACTTGAGGAGCTGGCCGGCAAAGCCGGGCTTCCGGTCGGCGAATTCATGGCAACCGTGGCGCGTTTCAACGGGTTTGCACGCGCGGGGGTCGACGACGATTATCACCGCGGCGAAAGCGCCTACGACCGGTACTACGGCGACCCCACCAACAAGCCCAACCCCAACCTCGGTGAGATCAGCCAGGCGCCTTACTACGCGGCGAAGATGGTGCCCGGCGACCTGGGCACCAAAGGCGGCATCCGCACCGATGTGCATGCCCGCGCCCTGCGGGACGACGGCAGCATCATCGAGGGCCTTTACGCCGCAGGCAATGTCAGCGCTCCGGTGATGGGCCACACCTACCCCGGGCCGGGCGGCACCATCGGGCCGGCGATGACCTTCGGCTACCTGGCCGCCCTGCACATCGCGGAGAGTCACTGATATGCCGATCGACGTCGAAGTGGCGCTGGCCGCCGAGCTAGATCCCATCGAATTCTCTTGGAGCAGTACCGATATCCAGCTCTATCATCTCGGTCTGGGCGCCGGCGCCGATCCGCTGGACCCGCGCGAGCTGCGCTACCTGGTCGACGAAACGCCGCAGGTCTTGCCGACCTTCGGCAATGTGGCCGCGACCTTCCACGCCACCAAGCCGCCGGTCGTGCGGTTTCCCGGCATCGACATCGAGCTGGGCAAGGTCCTGCATGCGTCCGAACGGGTGGAAGTGCCTGCGCCACTGCCACCTTCGGGTTCGGCGCGGGCCGTCACCCGGTTCACCGATATCTGGGACAAGGGCAAGGCGGCGGTGATCTGGAGCGAGACGACGGTCACCACCCCCGACGGCGCGCTGCTATGGACGCAGAAACGATCGATCTTCGCCCGCGGCGAGGGCGGTTTCGGCGGTGAACGGGGGCCGTCGGGTTCGGAAGCGGCGCCGGAGCGGGCACCCGACCTGGAGCTAGCGATGCCGATTCTGCCGCAGCAGGCGCTGCTCTACCGGCTCTGCGGCGACCGCAACCCGCTGCACTCGGATCCCGAATTCGCCGCCGCCGCAGGCTTTCCCGCGCCCATCCTGCATGGTCTGTGTACCTACGGCATGACATGCAAAGCCATCACCGACGCACTGCTCGACGGCGATGCCACCGCCGTCTCGGCATATGGCGCCCGCTTCGCGGGTATTGCGTATCCGGGCGAAACGTTGCAAGTCAACGTGTGGAAGGAAGATGGCCGCTTCTTGGCCGGCGTTGTCGCGCCTGCGCGCGACAACGCCGTCGTGTTGAGCGGCGTCGAACTGCGCCCAACGTGAAGCCAGCCTCACGCTCGAGCTCCAGCGTGAAGCCAAGCTCACGCTCGTCGGGCAGCCAATGCCGCATGTACCCGGCGAATGATCTCCGCCGGCTTATCGCCGGCGACTACCCTGATGCCGATCCAGCCTCGGCGTTGTAGCATCTCCAATCGCTTGACGTCCCAGGCGAACTGCCTTTTCTCGCTGCGGTGTTGATCTCCGTCGTACTCGACGGCGACCTTCACGTCTTCCCAGCCCATATCCAGATAGGCGATCGCTTCGCCAAACTCATCGCACACCGGAATCTGCGTTGCCGGCCGCGGCAGTCGGGCCTGCACCAGTACGACCCGCAACCAGGACTCCTTAGGTGATTGCGCGCCGGCGTCGAACAATTCGACCGCTCGGCGGGCCTGCACGATGCCTCGTCGCCCGACATGCCTGCCAAGCAGCAGGTCGATATCTACCCGCTTGACATCCGTCGCGCGAGCAAGCGAGTCGATCGCCGCCACCGCGGTCATGGTCGGATACCAGCAGCCGAGATCGAGCACGGTTCTGGGCGGCGATGTGACAGGCAGGTCATCGATGACTTCGATCTCGTCCTCCTCGATGCGGTCGCCGCGCGTCAGAATTCCCGGTAGCCGATGACGGTTATCGTGGAGCAGCTCCACGGCCCTGGCGGCGTCCACCCATTTACTGCCGTACAGCGCTGCAGCGGAAAACCCGGCGACCACGCCGCGCCGCCCTGCCCACAACCAACCAGCCTTCGCGCGCAACGCGGCAGTGATCTCGAGGTTCGGATCAACGTAGACATCGCGGAATATCCGCGTATATCGGGTGCACAGTTGACTCTTGGTAAGTGCTCCGTCGGCGATAGCTTCGCTGCCGATGAATGGCTCGCCCAACACCGCAGCAGCGTTGCACGGCACACCGCCACCGTCACTTCAGCCGGGCGAACGTGAAGCCAGTTTCACAGTGGACTACGAGCGTGAAGCTAGCTTCACGCTCGCGCGCCGCGGCGAGGCCCCAGGCCCCAGGCC
>NZ_MVHE01000098.1 GCF_002086155.1 Mycobacterium angelicum
TCCTCCACCCGCCCCGGCCGCGGTGCTCGCACCGCCATTGCCGCCGTTGCCGATCAGCCATCCGCCGGCGCCGCCGGGTTGCCCCACCCCGTTCAGGGTTTGTCCATTCGCGCCGTCGGCGATCAGCGGGCGACCGGTCATCGCCTGGCTCGTACCATTCGCCAGACCCAACAGCCACTGCTGAACGTTGATCGCTTCAGCGCTTGCATATGCTTGCGCGCCGCCGGTCAGCGCCTGGACGAATCCTTCGTGAAAGGCCGCTGCCTGGGCACTGATCTCCTGGTATGCCTGCGCGTGGGAGCCGAACAGTACCGCTATGGCCGCCGACACCTCGTCGGCCCCGGCGGCCAACAACCCGGTCGTCGAAACCGCTGCCGAGGTGTTGGCAGTGCTAAGTGTCGAGCCGATACGTGCCAAGTCCGACGCCGCAGCTACCAGCGAGTCTGGGGCCACAACTGCAAATGGCATGGGTCGCCCTTTCGCCGCCGATAGGGCTAGTAATCCCACACCGACGTTGAACAGAGATTGAATGCTGAGCCGCTACCCGCTTGGCGCGAAACTCTCCAGCAGTGCCCGGGCCGCCGCCGCGACATCGGACTCCAGCCAGCCGGGCAGCGGATCTTCGTAGGCATGCCGGCGCACCACGGCATACGGCAGGTCGGCAACGGCTCGGTTGACCGCGTCGACCGAACGGGGATCGTCGCTGCCGTACAACTGTGCGGCCAATGCCCGCACCCGCTCGATGAGCGGGGAGTTCATTGCGGCCAGGGTCTCGCCGAACGTCGCGTCGGGTTGGCCGTCGACCAGATCGGCGGGCCGGATGGTCAACAGCAGGCGGGCATCATCGGGAAGTTCCCGCGCGAAGGCGATGGCCGCCACGGCCATGGCCGTGGCGGTCTCCAACGCGCTATCGGCTTCGGCGGCCAGTGCGCGCGACTGGAAGCGCTGCAATGCGCGAAGCCAGGCGGCCAGCACGACACCATCGCGGTTGCCGAACCGGTGATACAGCGTGCCGGCCGGCGCGCCGCTGGCGGCGGCGATCGCCGCAACGCTGGCCGCCCGCGGCCCGTGCGCGAGGACCAGGGCACGCGTTGCGTCCAGAATCACATCGGTCTCATGCTTCCGCGGAGGTGCCACTATCTAGTATGGTCCTTCTATATGGAACGGTTACCCTATATCGATGAACATGCTATCTGGCTGCACGCATCGGCGGCGGACGCCTGGTCGGCGCTGCTGAACAAAATGTGCCGCGACCCCGCTGACCCGACCACGGTTCCGCTGGGGTTCCGGCTCGAGGAGGCCGACGCGCCGCATCGGCTGGCGCTGAAGGGCCGGCATCCGTTCGCCGTCTACCGCTTGGTGTTCGATTTGGATCCAGACGGCGACGGTGTTCGGGTGCGTGCGCTTACCTGGGCGGCTTTTCCAGGGCTGCGCGGCAAGGTCTATCGCGCGCTGGTCATCGGCAGCGGTGGACACCGGATCGTGGTGCGCCGGATGCTGCGGCGCATCGCCGATGCCGCCCGCTACTCCGATAGCTCGAACTCGACCACCGCCGCAACCGACTCGACCGCCTCAGTGAGCGCGGCCAGCCGGTCGGCAGCCGATGGCGCCGCGAGCACGCCGTAGCGGTCAGCGACCCCGATCGGTACCCGAGAAGCCAACGCATACAAGCGATTTCCGGCGCTATCCGCGTCTTCACGGCTGCCCAGCAACACGTCGCGGCCCGGTAGAACGGCGCCGCGGGCGGCCGCGACGCGCTCGAAGAGCGCCATCACCTGGTCTTCGAGATCGCGGAGCTGGCCGTCGGTCACCGGATCGCCCGGCTCATCGGGCCAGATCTGGACGGTCGCCCGGGGATAGGGATCGTCGGGCAGCCACTCCTGCACCCGGATTCGCTCGCCGGTCCGGCACTGCAGCTGATAGCGCCCCACCCCTTCGTCGATGTATTCGGTGATGCGGGCCAGCGTCCCTACGTCGCACCGCGAATCACCGCCGCCGACCTCGCGCCCGCGCGAGATCAGCACGACACCGAACGGCTCGCCGGTATCTATGCAATGGCGAACCAGTGCGCCATAGCGCGGCTCGAAGATGCGCAATGGCAGCTCTTGGTTGGGCAATAGCGTGGTTTCCAGCGGAAACATCGCCCAATCGACGGGTTCGACAGCCGCCATGGGTCCACAGTAACGCCGCATCACCCGAGCTTCCCGGGATTGCCGTCAGCACCATTGCCGATCAGCCCCGCGGCGCCGCCACGGCCGCCGGCAACCCCGCTGGACGTGCTAGCCCCGCCAGTGCCGCCATTGCCGTACAGCCATCCCGCGGCCCCGCCTGGCTGTCCGACCCCGTCGACAGTTGCGCCGTCGGCGCCGTCGGCCATCATCGGCCGGCCTATGAGCGCCACGCTGGGGGCGTTCACCGCATTCAGCAGTGCCCGTTCGACATTGGCCGACTCCGCGCCGGCGTTCGCGGCGCTCAGCGACGAGCCGAGGCCCACCAAATGTGTTGCGGCGGAAGCTGAAACGTCGGGGACTGCAACGACAAACGACATCGGGCACCTTCACATTACTATACGATTGACATGCAGAAAATACATTTGACTTGTCCGCATGGCAACCCGGTGCTATAGCCCCCTTTCCGAGTGCGGCCGGCGACTAGATGACCAGCTCGGCAACCAGCGCGTCGACGACCGCGCGCAGGTCCCCCTCGTGCTCCTCGGCCACTCGGCGCTGTCGCTGGTAGGAGGCACCGTCGCGGTAGATATCGGAAACCGCGGCCAGCTCGTCGGCACAGTTCAGTGATTTCGCGACCGGCTGTAGCCGGGTGAGCACATCATCGAGATCCTCGGTGACCAGCCGCTCGTTGCTGTCGGCGTCCAGGATGATCACCGCGTCCAGGCCGTAGCGGGCGGCCCGCCACTTGTTCTCCTGGACATGCCAGGGCGGCATCGTCGGCAGCTTCTCGCCGGCATCCAGGCGCCGGTCCAGATCGACGACCAGGCAGTGCGTCAACGCCACCAGCGCCCCGAGCTCACGCAGGTTGGACACCCCGTCGCAGATCCGTATTTCGAGCGTGCCCAGATGCGGCGATGGCCTGATGTCCCAACGGACTTCGTCGACGTGGTCGATGATCCCGGTCTTCTTCTGGTCGTAGACGAATCCTTCGAACTCCGACCAGGTCTGGAACTGAAACGGCAAACCGGCGGTGGGCAGCTGCTGAAACATCATCGCCCGGTTGCTGGCGTATCCGGTGTCCTCACCGGCCCACCACGGCGACGACGCCGACAGTGCCAGCAGGTGCGGGTAGTAGTTGAGCAGTGCCGACATGATCGGCATCACCTTGTTGGCCGACGAAATCCCCACATGCACATGCACACCCCAGATCAGCATCTGCCGGCCCCACCACTGGGTGCGCTTGATCAGCTCGGCATAGCGCGGCGCATCGGTCAGTTTCTGGGTCGACCACTTCGCGAACGGGTGGGTGCCGGCGCAGAACAACTCCATGCCGCGGGCGCGGACAATCTGGCGAGCCGGACCGAGGGTTTCGCGCAGATCCTCCATCGCCTGCGCGGAACACTCGCAGATGCCGCTGACGATCTCGACGGTGTTGCGCAGCAATTCCTTGTGCACGCGCGGGTTTTCACCGATTTCGGCGATCACCGCGGTGGCTTCGTTGCTCAAGTCGCGGGTGTGCGCATCGACCAGAGCGAACTCCCATTCCACGCCCACGGTCGGACGTGGTGAGCGGGCGAAATCGATTCGGGCACCCGCCCGGCTGATCGGCGGGTTAGCCGGACCCGATGACACCGCACGCCACCCGCTTGCCGGCGTCACCGGTGGTCATCGTCGTCTCGTCGGGACCCGGCGTCCCGTTGGTCTGGTTATAGCGATCCGAAGGGATATTGGCGAAGTTGTCCGCGCCGGCATGAATAATGATCGCGGTCTTGCTGCCGGCCAGCAGGTCGTCCTTGGTGAAGGCGTCGGTCGTGGTGATCAGTGTCCCGGAACCGTCGCTGCGCACCTGTAGCGAGCTCAAGTCGCCGCTGGAGTGTTGTGCGCTGTGCCCGCCCGGAACCTGGAAGTGTCCTCCGGCCGACAGGAAGTCCCCGGGCGCGCCGCCAGTCGGTGCCACCGAGTTCGGTTCGCACTTGCCCACCTTGTGGATGTGCACGCCGTGGAATCCGGGCGACAGCACCCCCACGCTCGCCGTGGTGAGCGTGACGGTCGCGTAGCCGTTGCTGAACTCGATCTTCGCCGTCGCGACCTCAGTGCCGTCGGGACCCTTCAAGACGGTGGACAGGCTCTCCGAGGTGGGCAGTGACTCCCCACCGTGACCCGACATCGCCGACGGCGCAGGCGATCCCGTCCACACCGACGGCGTGGTACCCGGGGTCGACGACCCGTGTTGGGGCGATGAGCACGAGGTCAGCAGCGCGACACAGGCTGTCGCGGCGACAACGGAGACGGCAGCGGCGGCGACAGGGCGGTAACCGGCGGGCTTAGGCATAGCGAGAGCCTAGCCCGTCACCAGGACGATGACGCCGGGCGGTTGGTCGGCGAGTGCGGCGATTCTGTGCTCGACCGGTGCGCCCAGCTTCTGGCCCACCGCGTCCGCGGTGGCCTTCTCGCCCTCCGCGTCGGTGTAATACACCGTCGTCACCGGGACATCGGACACTGAGAGATTGGTGACCTCGGTCACCTTGAAACCGGCCGCCTTGAGCTGGTCGGCCGCGCGTGCGGCGACGCCCTCTTTGCCGGAGATGTTGTAGACGCGCACCTCGGCCTGGTTGGCCGCGGGCTTGCCGCTGGTCGACGTCGGGGTCGTGGTGGTGCTGGTGACCGAGGACACCGGCGACGACGAATCGTCGTCAGAGTTACCCGACGAACCCACGGCCTGCCAGCCCAGCAGCAGAAAGATGACGCCGAGGAACAACAGCACCATCACCATGGCCCGCAGGGGAAGCCCCGAAGAGTCGGGTACGCGCTCGTTCATCGAGCCCACTGTAGCCAGGAGAACGCCAGAACCCGCAAAAGCACGCCCGGCGTCAGGTCACCTCGAAGCCGAGGCGGCGCGCTGCCCGCGCCTTCTGCCGGCTGGCGCGCAACCGTCGCAATCGCTTCACCAGCATCGGGTCGGCGGCCAGCGCCTCGGGCCGGTCGACCAGCGCGTTGAGCACTTGGTAGTAACGCGTTGCCGACATCGAGAACAGTTCCTTGATGGCGTCCTCCTTGACGCCGGCGAACTTCCACCACTGCCGCTCGAATGCCAGGATGTCGTGTTCGCGACGGGTCAGCCCATCGGCAACTTCAGCATCGTCCCCCGCTCGATTTGCCCGCGCCATGGCGCTGTCCATATTGCTTCCCCTGGACCCTTCCGGCGAATTCCCAAACTTCGAATGACTTGACCTGCATCGGCTTACATCGGGCATGTTTTGCGCGAATATTGAACCACGCCGCGAACCCTCAAGCAGTAATGCAGACCCGCGAGTCGGCTGAGTTAGGTGGAATGTCCCGCCGACTGGGTGCGGTGGTGTCCGCCGGCATGTCGCACTGGTCGCAACTGTCACTTGCGTCTCTAGGAGGAGTAGTGATGTTTTTGCCCACCTCACAGCGACACGACCGGCTGTCGCTGTGAGGTGGGCAAAAGATTCACTGCTCCCGGGAGGGGCGCATGCGACAGATGTGACAAAGACCGCCAGTCCGAAGGTCCCCCCGCCTCGGGCCGTTCCGGCCCGCATCGTCGGCAGGCCGGACCCGATTGCCTGCCTCTCCCCCGCAAGCGGGAGGTGCCCCCATCTCGGGCCGTTCCGGCCCGCATCGTCGGCAGGCCGGACCCGATTGCCCGCCTCTCCCCCGCAAGCGGGAGGTGCCCCCATCTCGGGCCGTTCCGGCCCGCATCGTCGGCAGGCCGGACCCGATTGCCCGCCTCTCCCCCGCAAGCGGGAGGTGCCCCCATCTCGGGCCGTTCCGGCCCGCATCGTCGGCAGGCTTAAGCTAGCCGACCATGGCAGTCGTACCCATTCGCATCGTCGGGGATCCGGTCCTGCACACGCCGACGACGCCCATAGCGGTCGGCGCCGACGGATCGCTGCCGGCCGATCTGCCCGAACTGATCAAGACCATGTACGAAACCATGGACGCCGCCCACGGCGTGGGGCTCGCCGCCAACCAAATCGGGTACGGGTTGCGGGTCTTCGTCTACGACTGTTCAGAAGACCGCGGCCTGACCCACCGGCGGCGCGGCGTCGTCGTCAACCCGGTACTGGAGACCTCGGAAATCCCCGAAACCATGCCCGATCCCGGCAACGACGACGAGGGCTGCCTCTCAGTACCCGGCGAGTCGTTTCCCACCGGCCGGGCCGACTGGGCGCGAGTCACCGGACTCGACGCCGACGGCAACCCGGTGTCCATCGAGGGCACCGGCCTGTTCGCCCGGATGCTGCAGCACGAAACCGGGCACCTGGACGGCTTTCTGTATCTCGACCGCCTCATCGGCCGGCACGCCCGGGCCGCGAAACGCTCCGTCAAGTCCCACGGCTGGGGCGTTCCCGGATTGTCCTGGCTGCCCGGCGACGGGCCCGACCCGTTCGGTCACTGATGGTCTCGTGGCCGAGCCTGGGGACGCGGGTCACGGTTCGCTACCGGCTGCCCGCCGGGTCGGTCCCGCCACTGACCGATGCGGTCGGCCACCTGCTGGCTGTCGACCCGGTGGTACAGGTGCGGACGAAAAGAGGCAACGTCGTCGAGTGCGATCCCGCTGACGTGGTGGCGCTGCGGGTACTCCCCGACGCGCCGGTGCGCAAATCCCGCTGTGACGGTTGATCTTTCGAGTTAGGAGACACCTTGCCCGACGGGATTCTGCGACTGGCCACCTGGAATGTCAATTCCATTCGCACCCGCCTGGACCGCGTCGTCGACTGGCTCGCCCGCGCCGAAATCGACGTGCTGGCCATGCAGGAGACCAAGTGCTCGGACAGCCAGTTCCCCACCCTGCCGCTGTTCGAACTCGGCTACGAGGTCGCACACGTCGGCTTCAATCAGTGGAATGGCGTGGCCATCGCATCCCGGGTCGGACTCACCGATGTGCAAGTCGGCTTCGACGGTCAGCCCACCTGGAGTAGTAAGCCGGAGGTAGCGGCCACGGCCGAGGCCCGGGCTCTGGGGGCCACCTGCGGCGGCGTGCGGGTATGGAGCCTGTATGTGCCCAACGGCCGCGCCCTGACCGACCCGCACTACCAATACAAATTGGATTGGCTTGCCGCGCTGCGTGATACGGCCGCAGGCTGGCTGCGCGAGGATCCCTCGGCTCCGATCGCACTGGTCGGCGACTGGAACATCGCCCCGACCGACGACGACGTGTGGAGCACCGAGTTCTACCAAGGGTGCACTCACGTCTCCGGCCCCGAGCGCGACGCGTTCAACGCGATCGTCGACGCCCAATTCACTGATGTGGTAAGGCCTTTCACGCCCGGTCCCGGCGTCTACACCTACTGGGACTACACCCAGTTGCGGTTTCCGAAGAAGCAGGGCATGCGCATCGACTTCATCCTCGCCTCGCCGGCGTTGGCCGACCGCGTGGTCGACGCACAGATCGTCCGCGACGAGCGCAAAGGCAAGGCACCCAGCGACCACGCACCGGTGGTTGTCGATTGCTCGTTGTACGCGCGTTTATAACGTGGCAGGCTTGAGCTTTGAAACCACGGGTATATCAGCGCGCAAGCGTAAGGCCAGGGAGTAATTATGGGTGTCGTCGGCGGAGCGGTCCGCAGTGTGGGTCGAACAGTGAATCGTGCGGCGACTGCGACCACAGCGGCCGCGGGGGCCGTAGGTGGCGCGGCCGTCAACGGAGTCGTCGGCGGTGTCAGCGGAGCCGCTGAAGGAATTCAGCGCGGAATCAGCAAGGGCAGCAAGTCCACGCCCGCCGCTGCGCTGGCCATCGGCGCCCTCGGCGTCGCCGGCATAGTCGAGTGGCCGATCCTGCTGGCCGTCGGTGGCGGTGCCTTGCTACTGCGGAAGATCAACAACGACCGGCAAGAGGTATCCGCCCCGCCGTCGAAAGCCAAGCTGACCCCCGTGCCCACCAAGCCGGCGCCGGAACCGGACAAGGCCGCGCCGCAGAAGGCGCCCAGCAAAACGGCCGCCAAGAAGACGGCCGGCCGCCGGGCAGGCACCGCGGATCTGCGCAGCACCAACTAGTCAGGCAGTGCTGGCCGCCCATTGAGCATTGCCACATCCTTAACACGGTCAATATCGGCCCTCGCGGGAATCGCAGCCATCCCAGTCCGGGAAGGAGCCAGGGCGCTTACCGCCGACCTCTCCCCCGAGACGCTCACCCGGCACTGCTGGCGCGGCAAGAACCGGGCGTGGATCGAGGTACGCGGCCTCGACGGCAACGACGGCGCTGAACTCGGCCGGGTTGTGCTCGACGCGATCCGGAGCCACCCGGGGGTCACGTCGGCCAGCCTCAACCATCCGCTGTCGCGCGTCGTCATCCACCTCGACGAGCGGGACACCTCACTACGCGACCTGTGCCGCACCGTACAAAGGGCCGAAAAGCGCTCCCAAAAGGGCTCCCGCACACCACAAAAGACGTCCACCACCAGCCTGCCGGGCGACGGTGTGGTGCTGGCCACCCGGGCGGTGACGGTGGCCGCCAACGCCGCCGGCCTGGGCATCGCGGTGGCCGGCCGGGCGCTGCGCTGGCCGCGCCTGCCGGTCAGCGTGCTGGCCGCCGTGGTGGCAGTGGACTACCAGCCGCGGGTGCGACGGCTGCTCGAAGACCGCATCGGCGCCCCGGCGGCCGACACGGTGATGACGCTGGCCGTGGCCGCCGCCGAAACCGTCACCCAGGCGCCGGCGTCGCTGTCGGTGGGTTTGGTGATGCAATCGCTGCGAGCCGCCGAATGCCGCGCCGAGGCGCGAGCCTGGCGTCGCCACGAGCCGGAGCTGACCCGCTACGCAGACCAACCGGCCGCTGGGCGGTCGCGGCCGGCTACCCCGCCGCGATCCGCCGAACCCAACGCCGGTCGCTTCGCCCTCATCCAGGCGATCAGCACCGGGCTGGTCGGCGCCGGTACCGGCGATCTCAACACCGCCGCCACCGCCGCGTTGGTGGCCACCCCCAAGGCCAGCCGGACCGCGCCGGAGGCCTTCGCCGCCGCGCTGGGATACGGGCTGGCCGAGCATCACGGGGCACTGCCCTTGCGGCCGGAGAGCCTGCGCCGGCTGGACCGGATCGACGCGATCGTGATCGACCCTCGGGTGCTGTGCACCGACCACTTGCGCGTCGCACGCATCCGCGGCGCCCACCCGGACGAGCTGACGGCGGCGTGGAACCGGGCCCAGCTCGTCCTGGAGACAGACACGCTGCGCGCGGGCTGGCACCGCGTTCCCGGAATATCTGCCGACGCCCCAAATTCCGAAGTCGAGGCACTTTTCCTGCCCGCACACGATCCATTGGCCTCGGCCGTGGTCGCCGAGGCACACCGCACCGGAGTGGATCTGATCACCGTCGAGGTCGACTCCCTGGGTGAGCTGCGGCCGGCCTTCGACGAGATCCGGCCAAGAGACGGTGGCTCCATCGACGACGCACTGGCCGGCGCGGTCGCCGACCTGCAACAGGCAGGCTACACCGTCGCGGTGCTGTCTTCGGTTGGTACAGAGGCGGTTTCGGCCGCGGATGTGGCGCTGGGCGTCCTGCCGAACACCGGTGCCCCACCCTATTGCGCCGACCTGCTACTGCCCGACCTCGCGGCGGCCTGGCGAATCATGCATGCGATTCCCGCCGCCCGCGACGCACGCCGGCGCGGTATCGAAATATCCGGTGGCGCATCGGCTTTGGGTGCGCTGCTGATGCTGCCCGGCGTCCGCGGCCTGGGCCCCGGACCGGTCACCACCGGCGCGGCGGCGGGCCTGCTCTCGGGATACTCGCTGGCGCGCCGGGTGTTCCGAACCCAAACCCCGCGTCCGGCAGCCTTTCACGAATGGCACGCGATGTCGGTCGCGCAGGTGCGCAAGCTCTTGCCGGCGCCGCAGACCGATGCCTCGCCCGAACCGCAGAAGTCGCCCGTCCGCACCCTGGCCGGCGGGGTGCACACCGCGACACAACTGACCACGCGGCCGGCCAGAGCGGCCACCCAATTCTTCGGCGCCGTGCGTGCGGAATTGTCCGACCCGTTGACGCCCCTGCTGGCCCTGGGCGCGACGGCCAGCGCCGTGCTGGGCTCCCCCGTCGACGCGATCATGGTGGGTTCGGTATTGACCGGAAACTCGATCCTGGCGGCCACCCAACGGCTGCGGGCCGAAAGCCGGCTCAACCGCCTGCTGGCACAACAGGTTCCACCGGCGCGGAAAGTGGTAAAAGGTCCCGACGGCCAACCGACGCATGTCGAAGTCATTGCCGCAGAGCTGCGCCCCGGCGATGTCATCGAGGTGCGTACCCACGAAGTGGTGCCTGCCGACGCGCGGGTCATCGAGGAGGTCGACGTCGAGGTCGACGAATCCGCGCTCACCGGTGAATCGCTTTCGGTGGCCAAACAGGTCGAACCGACTCCCGGGGCGGACCTGGCCGAGCGGCACTGCATGCTCTACGCCGGCACCACCCTGGTCGCCGGGACCGCCGTTGCGGTGGTGACCGCCGTCGGCGCCGACACGCAGGAACGGCGAGCGGCCGACCTGGTGGCCGGTGCGCCGTCGACGGTCGGTCTGCACCACCAGCTGAGTCAGCTCACCAACCGGGCCTGGCCGGTCAGCATGACCGGCGGCGCGCTGGTCACCGGCCTCGGCGTACTGCGCCGTCAAGGGCTGCGCCAAGCCGTGGCCAGTGGCATCGCGGTCACGGTGGCCGCGGTTCCCGAGGGCATGCCGCTGGTGGCGACGCTGGCCCAGCAGGCCTCGGCGCGACGGCTGACCCAGTTCGGCGCCCTGGTCCGCATCCCGCGTTCGGTGGAGGCGCTGGGCCGGGTCGACATGGTCTGCTTCGACAAGACCGGAACGCTGAGCGAGAACCGGCTTCGGGTGGCGCAGGTACGGCCGGCCCCGGGCCACTCGCGTGACGAGGTGTTGCGCTGCGCCGTACACGCCGCCCCGCCGTCGAACGGCGGCCCGCAGATCCACGCCACCGACGTCGCCATTGTCAAAGCGGCCAGCGCCAACGGCTCAGACCCGCATTCCCAAGAACCCGACGCGCACCTCCCCTTCCGCTCCGGCAGGTCGTTCTCCGCGTCGGTTTCCGGCACGGAACTCACCGTCAAGGGCGCGCCGGAAGTGGTGCTGGCCGCGTGCACCGACGTCGACTCGGACATCGATCGCACGGTCACCGAGCTGGCCGCCGGCGGCCTGCGGGTGATCGCCGTGGCGCACCGGCGGCTGAATACCCAACAGGCGCAAGCGGTTTCGCAAGAACCCGACGACCCGGACGTACTCGCCGGCCTCTGTCGCGATGGCCTGTCGCTGGTCGGTTTCCTCGGCCTGTCGGACACGCCGCGCCCGCAGGCCGCCGGCCTGCTCGCCGATCTGCGCAGGCATGACCTGGACGTGCGGCTGATCACCGGCGATCACCCGATCACCGCAGCGGCCATCGCCGAGGAACTCGGCATACCCGTGACGCCGGAGCAGATCATCAGCGGCGCGGACTGGGATGCGTTGTCGCGCAAGGATCAAGAACGGGCCGTGCAGGAGCGAATCATCTTCGCCCGGATGACGCCGGAGAACAAAGTGCAGATCGTGCAGACGCTGGAGAACAGCGGACGGGTGTGTGCGATGGTCGGCGACGGGTCCAACGACGCCGCCGCGATCCGGGCCGCCACCGTCGGCATCGGAGTCGTGGCCCACGGCAGCGACCCCGCCCAGGTCGCCGCGGACATGGTTCTGCTCGACGGCCGGATCGAATCACTGCTGCCGTCGATACTGGAAGGCCGCCAGCTGTGGCAGCGGGTACAGGCTGCGGTGTCGGTGCTGTTGGGCGGCAATGCCGGCGAGGTGGCCTTCGCCATCATCGGCAGCGCCATCACCGGGGTCTCGCCGCTGAACACCCGTCAGCTGCTGCTGGTGAACATGCTGACCGACGCGCTGCCCGCCGCGGCGCTGGCCGTCAGCAAGCCCAGCGATCCCGACACACCCGGGGCCCGAGGCCCCGATCAGCGGGCGCTGTGGCGTGCGGTGGGCATCCGCGGGGCGACGACGGCGGCCGCGGCCACCGCCGCATGGACAATGGCCGGGTTCACCGGGCTGCCGCGCCGAGCTTCCACGGTGGCCCTGGTTGCCCTGGTCGCGGCGCAGTTGGGCCAAACCCTGCTGGACTCGCACGACCGGTTGGTGCTGCTCACCGCCGCGGGATCGCTGGCCGCGATGGGAACGCTGATCAGCATTCCGATCGTCAGCCAGTTGCTCGGCTGTACCCCGATCGGTCCGGTCGGCTGGGGGCAGGCGCTGGGTTCCGCCGCTGCCGCGACGGTCGCGATGGCCGTTCTGAATCGCGTTCTGGAAAAACGCGACGCCCCGGCGCACGATGAGGAGCAGGGTCAGCACTCACAATCTCGACCAGTCCCACCCGCCACAGCACCGCGTAAAGCTCCCGCAACGGCACACTCAGCACAGCGGCAAACGACGAAACTAGCGGGTCGGGCTGGACGTCGGTCCTCGACATATTCCCGACGGTGACCGCACGATCCGGCTCGACGGCAAACCCTTAGTTACCGAAAGGCAAACCATGGTCGAAAAGAAAACGCGACGGGCCACCTCCCAGCGCGATGCAGTGGCGAAAGTCCGCGCGGGCGACAAGTTCGCGGTCAACCTGCCGGTGGTGGGGCCCGTGCACATTCCGCCGCCCGACCACTTGGCCTACTACGGCGGTCTGGCCGCGCTGGCCGTGCTCGAACTCATCGACTGGCCCGTCGCCCTGGTCATCGCCACCGGGCACATCATGGCCAGCAACCACCACAATCGGCTGCTCGAGGAGTTCGGCGAGGCGCTCGAAGACGCCTGACCAGGCCGAATCAGCCGGTGCGGGCTTGCAGCGCGTCGGTGACGGTCGGGTAGACGTCGAGAATGCGATCCAGCTCCGTCACCTCGATCGGTTGCATCACCTCCGCGTGATCGGCGACCAGCCGCACCCACGTCCCGGTCGCCCGGCCTCGCTCATGGCAGTCCAGCAGCGCATTCAACCCGGCACTGCCGAAGAATGTCACCGGCTGCAGGTCGACGATGAGCAGCCGGGCCGGGTGAGTCACAGCCTGCTGCAGCGCGGCCGTCAATTGCTCGACGAGTTCGTCGACGGTGCTCGAGTCGACGTCCCCCTCGGCGCGCAGGAAAACCGCTTCGGCACGCGATTCGTGGCAAACGGCCAACAGTTCCATCGCCAGCAGGTTACCCAGTCGACTCGGGCGGGATGCGCTCGTGCACCGTCAGCAACAAGTGGTCGAACTGGCTCTGCACGACCGGCGACGGCGAGGTCAGCGTGGAGATCTCCGCGAGCAGTTGCGTGGCCAGCGCACGCACCTTGACGTTCGTCTCCTGCGAGCGCCACTGCAGGACCCGGAACGCCTGCTCGGCGCTGACCCGGTACACGAACATCAGCACCCCCTTGGCTTGATCGATGGCGGCGCGGTTCTCGAACAGGTCCGGCAGCGCCTCGTCGAGCATTTCCTGGCGGGCCTCGTCAAAGGTCTCGGTGAGATCGATGTAATGGCCGGCGGTGCCCAGCACGGCACCCGTCTCGTCCAGCATGCGGTCGGCTACCACGATCGCATCGTGCACCTTGCCCTCGGTGTCGACGAATCGGTGACGACTCGAAAACGGCTCCCCCGATTTCAAGGCGTAGTCCAACAGGTCCTGGACATGGGCACGGTCGTCGGGGTGTTTGTGGGACAACAGCAGTTTCGTCGTCGGCACTACCGATCCGGGCTCATAACCGTGCATCCGCGCCACCTCGTCAGACCATTCCCAGCGCTGGCCGACGAACCAGAACCGGAAACTGCCGACATTCAGGTAGCTGTCGGCCCACGCAGCGCCCTTTGGAGCGGGTTGGTGCACATTTCGAATCATCCCACCAGGCCCGCGCACCCTGCCAGCTCAAGATGCCTGACGCGTTGCTGTGAAATCCCGCAAATCCGCTGGCCAACCGCATTAGCATCGGAGCCGCGGGGGCCAGGAATTTGGTTGGAGGAAATGGATGTCGTTCTTGACGACGGCCCCGGCGACGATGGCGGCAGCGGCAACGGATCTGGCCAACATCGGCTCGACGATCAGCGCGGCGAATTTCGCCATGGCAGCCCCGACCACGGCGGTGGTGGCCGCCGGTGCGGACGAGATTTCGGCGGTCGTGGCAGCGCTGTTCGGCAGCCACGCGCAGTCCTACCAGGCGCTCAGCGCACAAGCCGCGTTATTTCATGAGCAGTTTGTGCATGCCCTGCAAGCTGGTGCCGGATCGTATGCCAGCGCCGAGGCCAACAATGTGGCACAGACGCTGCTCGATGCGATCAACGCGCCCACCCGGACGCTGTTCGGCCGCCCCCTCATCGGCGACGGCGCCAACGCGACGACTCCGGGCGGCAACGGCGGGGCCGGTGGCCTGCTGTACGGCAACGGCGGTAACGGCGCGCCGGGCGACCCGGGCAAGGCCGGTGGAAGTGGCGGGGCCGCCGGACTGATCGGCAACGGTGGTGCTGGAGCGGCTGGCGGGGCCGGCGCACCCGGTGGAAACGGCGGCGCCGGCGGATGGCTGCTCGGCAATGGCGGGACCGGCGGAACCGGTGGACCGGGCCTGCTCGATGGCGGGCCTGCCGGCTTCGGCGGCACCGGCGGGGCTGGCGGTACGGGCGGGGCCGCCGAGCCCGAAGG
>NZ_MVHE01000099.1 GCF_002086155.1 Mycobacterium angelicum
CGGGGGAAGAGGTGGCGGCGCGGGCCGGGGGGCTACGGGCCGCACCCGGTCCCGCAGGTATTCCTCGCGCTCGTTCATGGGCTCCTCAGCTGACGGGTGACCATAATCTCCGAAGGTCTCAAAAGGGCTAGGCACCAGTATCGGTCAGGTCCAACTCGATTTAGAGTTCTATTAATATTGTGCAAACTCAGGTGACCCGGCGGCCGCGGGGCTTTCGGTGCGCCCGGCGCGGTCGCATGCAGCATTCGGGCGGCAGTGCTGCCACGTCTTATCGCACGCCGTGTTGCCGGTGTGACTGGTGCACACCACGTCGGCGACGGCCGCGGCGACCGGCCGGTCGAACTCATAGCAAACCCGCTTAAGCGCATGTTGGGTGGCCTCCGGGCCGGCCGGCCAAGCGTATGCGGCGACGGCGTCGAGCACCGGTTACCGCGAATTTACGTTGCTGCCAGCCCGCAGGTTATTATTGGGAAGTTGGCATGTCAGGCGGGTTTTGTCATATCGTTTTACGACTTGTCGAGATCGGTTAAAAGGCCGCCGTTCAACGCTGCACGGACGAATCAACAACCAAACCGTCTCCGCCTGTCGAACAGCCTATCGACAGGACCGAAGGGGTCAAGCCCGCAACCTCCGGGTGCGGCCCAGTCGGAGCCGATGATGAGGCCGTTGCGGAAGTCTGGTGAAGGGTTAGGTGGGGAATGACGCCCAAGCGCGTCGGGCTGTACAACTCCGCGTATGAACACGATTCATGCGGCGTTGCCATGGTCGTCGATATGCACGGCCGGCGTAGCCGCGACATCGTGGACAAGGCGATCACCGCGCTGCTCAACCTCGAACATCGCGGCGCTCAGGGCGCCGAGCCGCGCAGCGGTGACGGCGCCGGCATCCTGATCCAGGTCCCCGACGAGTTCCTGCGCGCGGTGGTGGACTTCGAGCTGCCCGCCGCGGGCAGCTACGCCACCGGTATCGCGTTCTTGCCGCAGTCGTCCAAAGACGCCGCCGCGGCATGCGCGGCAGTGGAGAAGATCGCCGAAGCCGAAGGCCTGAAGGTGCTGGGCTGGCGCCACGTGCCCATCGACGACTCGTCGCTGGGCGCGTTGTCGCGGGACGCGATGCCCACCTTCCGCCAGGTGTTCATGGCCGGGGCCACCGGCATGGCGCTGGAGCGCCGCGCCTACGTCGTCCGCAAGCGCGCCGAACACGAACTCGGCACCAAGGGCCCGGGCCAGGATGGGCCGGGCCGGGAAACGGTGTACTTCCCGAGCCTGTCCGGCCAGACGCTCGTCTACAAGGGCATGCTGACCACCCCGCAGCTCAAGGCGTTCTACCTCGATCTGCAGGACGACCGGCTGACCAGCGCGCTGGGCATCGTGCACTCACGGTTCTCCACGAACACCTTCCCGTCGTGGCCGTTGGCCCATCCCTTCCGCCGCGTCGCCCACAACGGCGAAATCAACACCGTCACCGGTAACGAGAACTGGATGCGGGCCCGCGAGGCGCTGATCAAGACCGACGTCTTCGGCTCGGAAGACGACCCAAAAAGCCTCGAGAAGCTGTTCCCGATCTGTACCCCGGCCGCCTCCGACACTCAACGCTTCGACGAGGTGGTCGAGCTGCTGCACCTGGGCGGGCGCAGCCTGGCTCACTCGGTGCTGATGATGATCCCCGAGGCCTGGGAACGCCACGAGTCGATGGACCCGGCGCGACGGGCCTTCTATCAGTACCACGCATCGCTGATGGAGCCGTGGGACGGCCCGGCGTCGATCACCTTCACCGACGGCACCATCGTGGGCGCGGTGCTGGACCGCAACGGCCTGCGGCCATCCCGCATCTGGGTCACCGCCGATGGCCTGGTGGTGATGGCTTCCGAGGCCGGCGTGCTGGACCTGGATCCGTCGACCGTGGTGCAGCGCATGCGGTTACAGCCGGGCCGGATGTTCCTGGTGGACACCGCACAGGGCCGCATCGTCTCCGACGAGGAGATCAAGTCCGAGCTGGCCGCCGAGCACCCGTATCAGGAGTGGCTCGATAAGGGCCTGGTGCCGATCGACAAGCTGCCGGCGAACAAGTACGTTCGCATGCCGCACCACCGACTTGTCATGCGCCAGCAGACTTTCGGCTACACCTACGAGGAGCTCAACCTACTGGTGGCGCCCATGGTGCGCACCGGCGCCGAGCCGATCGGGTCGATGGGCACCGACACCCCGATCGCGGTGCTGTCGCGGCGTCCGAAGATGCTATACGACTACTTCCACCAGCTCTTCGCTCAGGTCACCAACCCGCCGCTGGACGCCATCCGCGAAGAAGTGGTGACCAGCCTGCAGGGCACCACCGGCGGTGAGCGCGACCTGCTCAACCCGGACGAGAACTCCTGTCACCAGATCATGCTGCCCCAGCCGATTTTGCGTAACTACGAGCTGGCCAAGCTGATCAACCTCAACCCCGAGGACGAGGTCAACGGGCGCCCACATGGCATGCGCTCCAAGGTGATTCGCTGTCTTTACCCGGTGGCCGAGGGTGGCGCGGGACTGGCCGCCGCACTGGACGAGGTGCGGGCTCAAGCCTCAGCGGCGATCGCCGACGGCGCCCGGATGATCATCTTGTCCGACCGCCATTCCGACGAGCAGCTGGCGCCGATACCGTCACTGCTCGCCGTCGGCGCGGTACACCACCACCTGGTGCGGGATCGCACCCGCACCCATGTGGGCCTGGTCGTCGAATCCGGCGATGCCCGCGAGGTGCACCACATGGCGATGCTGGTCGGCTGCGGCGCCGCCGCCGTCAACCCCTACCTGGCGTTCGAGTCGATCGAGGACATGCTCGATCGCGGCGTTCTGGAAGGTGTCGGCGACGGGATCGACCGCAACACCGCGTTGAAGAACTACGTGAAGGCCGCGGGCAAGGGCGTGCTGAAAGTCATGTCCAAGATGGGCATTTCGACGCTGGCGTCCTACACCGGTGCGCAGCTGTTCCAGGCCGTCGGCGTCTCCGAGGAAGTTCTCGACGAGTACTTCACCGGATTGGCCTGTCCCACCGGGGGAATCACCCTCGATGACATTGCCGCCGACGTCGCCGCTCGGCACGCGCTGGCGTATCTGGACCGGCCCGACGAGCGCGCGCACCGCGAACTCGAAGTCGGCGGCGATTACCAGTGGCGTCGCGAAGGCGAGTACCACCTGTTCAACCCCGAGACGGTGTTCAAACTCCAACACGCCACGCGCACCGGTCAATACAAGATCTTCAAGGAATACACGCGTCTGGTCGACGACCAGAGCGAGCGCATGGCGTCGCTGCGCGGGCTGCTCAAGTTCCGGGCCGGGGTACGTCCTCCGATTCCGATCGAAGAGGTCGAGCCGGCCAGCGAGATCGTCAAGCGCTTCTCGACCGGGGCGATGAGCTACGGCTCCATCTCCGCCGAAGCGCACGAGACCCTTGCCATCGCGATGAACCGGCTGGGCGGCCGGTCCAACAGCGGTGAGGGCGGCGAGGACGTCAAGCGATTCGAGCGCGACCCCAACGGTGACTGGCGCCGCAGCGCCATCAAGCAGGTCGCCTCGGCCCGGTTCGGCGTCACCTCGCACTACCTGACCAACTGCACCGACATTCAGATCAAGATGGCCCAGGGCGCCAAACCCGGTGAGGGCGGCCAGCTTCCGGGACACAAGGTGTACCCGTGGGTGGCTTCGGTGCGGCACTCCACCCCGGGCGTCGGCCTGATCTCACCGCCGCCGCACCACGACATCTACTCCATCGAGGATCTGGCGCAGCTGATCCACGACCTGAAGAACGCCAACCCGTCGGCGCGGGTGCACGTCAAGCTGGTCTCCGAGAACGGGGTGGGGACGGTCGCGGCCGGTGTTTCCAAGGCGCACGCCGACGTGGTGCTGATCTCCGGGCACGACGGCGGCACCGGCGCCACCCCGCTGACGTCGATGAAGCACGCCGGCGCTCCGTGGGAGTTGGGTCTGGCCGAAACACAGCAGACGTTGCTGCTCAACGGGTTACGCGACCGGATCGTCGTCCAGGTCGACGGTCAGCTCAAGACCGGACGTGACGTCATGATCGGCACGCTGCTGGGGGCCGAGGAGTTCGGCTTCGCCACCGCCCCGCTGGTAGTGGCCGGCTGCATCATGATGCGGGTGTGTCACCTCGACACCTGCCCGGTCGGTGTGGCCACCCAGAACCCGTTGTTGCGCGAACGATTCACCGGCAAGCCCGAATTCGTGGAGAACTTCTTCCTGTTCATCGCCGAAGAAGTCCGGGAATACATGGCGCAGTTGGGTTTCCGCACCATCAACGAAGCCGTCGGCCAGGCCGGCGCGCTGGACACCACGCTGGCACGGGCGCACTGGAAGGCGCACCGGCTGGACCTGACGCCCGTGCTGCACGAGCCCGAGTCGGCGTTCATGAACCAGGACCTGTACTGCAGTTCGCGGCAGGACCACGGGCTGGACAAGGCGCTCGACCAGCAGCTGATCGTCATGAGCCGGGAGGCGTTGGATTCCGGTAAACCAGTGCGTTTCTCGACGACCATCAGCAACGTCAACCGCACGGTCGGCACCATGCTCGGCCATGAGGTGACCAAAGCCTATGGCGGTCAAGGGCTTCCGGACGGAACCATCGACATCACCTTCGACGGTTCGGCGGGCAACAGCTTCGGCGCCTTTGTGCCCAAGGGCATTACGTTGCGGATCTACGGTGACGCCAACGACTACGTGGGCAAGGGGCTGTCGGGCGGCCGGATCGTGGTGCGCCCGTCGGACAACGCGCCCCAGGACTACGTGGCCGAGGACAACATCATCGGCGGCAACGTGATTCTGTTCGGCGCCACCAGCGGAGAGGCTTTCCTGCGCGGCGTGGTCGGCGAGCGGTTCGCGGTCCGCAACTCCGGTGCACACGCCGTCGTCGAGGGTGTGGGCGACCACGGCTGCGAATACATGACCGGCGGCCGGGTGGTCATCCTGGGCCGGACCGGACGTAACTTCGCCGCAGGCATGTCGGGTGGCGTCGCCTATGTCTACGACCCCGACGGCGAGCTGCCCAACAACCTGAACATCGAGATGGTCGAGGCGGAAGCCCTCGACGAGGAGGATGTGGATTTCTTGCACGGCATCATTGCGGCACACGTCGATGCCACCGATTCCGCTGTGGGACAGCGGATCCTGGCAGATTGGTCCGGACAGAAACGGCACTTCGTCAAGGTGATGCCGCGCGACTACAAGCGGGTATTGCAGGCGATCGCGGAAGCCGAACGCGACGGCGTCGATGTCGACAAGGCGATCATGGCGGCCGCACATGGCTGATCCGAGCGGCTTCCTGAAATACACGCATCGGGAACTGCCGAAGCGCCGGCCTGTCCCGCTGCGGCTGCGGGACTGGAATGAGGTCTACGAGGATTTCGACGAAGAGACCCTGCGCCATCAGGCCACCCGTTGCATGGACTGCGGTATTCCCTTCTGCCACAACGGGTGTCCGCTGGGCAACCTGATCCCGGAATGGAACGACCTGGTGCGCCGGGGCCGTTTCCGCGACGCGATCGAACGGCTGCATGCCACCAACAACTTCCCGGACTTCACCGGCCGGCTGTGTCCGGCCCCGTGTGAGCCGGCGTGTGTGCTCGGCATCAACCAGGATCCGGTGACCATCAAACAGATCGAGCTGGAAATCATCGACCGGGCGTTCGACGAAGGCTGGGTCGAGCCGGTCCGGCCGCACTGCGAGACGGGGAAGACCGTCGCGGTGGTGGGATCGGGCCCGGCGGGTCTGGCCGCCGCTCAGCAGCTGACTCGCGCGGGGCACAAAGTCACCGTCTTCGAGCGCGACGACCGCATCGGCGGTCTGCTGCGCTACGGCATTCCCGAGTTCAAGATGGAAAAGCGCATCCTGGACCGCCGTCTGGAGCAGATGCGTGCCGAAGGCACCGAATTCCGGGCCGGCGTCAACGTGGGCGTCGACCTCACCGTCGAGCAGCTACGGGCGGACTTCGACGCGGTGGTATTGGCCGGCGGTGCCACCGCCGCGCGCGACCTCCCCATCCCCGGCCGGGATCTGGACGGCATCCATCAGGCGATGGAGTACCTGCCCTGGGGCAACCGGGTTCAGGAGGGTGACGACGTCCTTGGACCCGACGGAGAGCCGCCGATCACCGCCAAGGGCAAGAAGGTCATCATCATCGGCGGCGGCGACACCGGCGCCGACTGCCTGGGGACCGCGCACCGCCAGGGCGCGGCCAACATCCACCAGTTCGAGATCATGCCGCGCCCGCCGGAGACCCGTGCCGAATCGACACCGTGGCCGATGTACCCGCTGATGTACCGGGTTTCCTCGGCGCACGAGGAAGGCGGCGAGCGGGTGTTCTCGGTCAACACCGAGGAGTTCGTCGGCGCCGACGGCCGCGTCACCGCACTCAAGGCGCACGAAGTGACCATGCGGGACGGCAAGTTCGTCAAGGTCGAGGACTCGGATTTCGAGCTGGAGGCCGACCTGGTTCTGCTGGCAATGGGGTTTGTCGGCCCGGAGCAGCCGGGCCTGCTCACCGATCTCGGGGTCAAGCTGACCGACCGCGGAAACGTGGCCCGCAACGACGACTTCGAGACCTCGGTCCCGGGCGTGTTCGTTGCCGGTGACATGGGTCGCGGCCAGTCGCTGATCGTCTGGGCGATTGCCGAGGGTAGGGCCGCGGCGGCCGGTGTGGACCGGCATTTGATGGGCGCGAGCGCGCTTCCGGCGCCGATCAAGCCCACCGCAGCACCCATACACTAGTCACATCAGTAACACCAGAAACATTTGATAAATTGCTCGGCGCGCCGTCGACCGTTTGCCAGAACCGGGGTGTCTAATAGCTCCTTGTGGGCTGGATCACATAGACCGCATATGTGCAAGCCCGGATGAGTTGTCGGATCGCAGGAGTGCCACTGTGCATAGCAACCCAGTACCCCGGTCACGCATGGGGCGAATCGCCTGGTCATGGTTTCGCCACCCGGTGAAAAGCCACGAGTTTCCCGCCAAACACGAGCGTCTGGTTACCGCCGAAGAGCTGCTGCGCTTCGCAGTGTAGGAGTGCGGGCCCGCGTCTCCGCGGGCCCGCGATAGTTTGCTCGCCTTGATCGATGTGTTATCTGCAGAGACCGGAATCCCGGATCTTCTCCGCCAGCGGCTCTAGGACGGCCGGATCGTGCGGCGGCGTGATGTAGACGATTCCGAGGTCCAGACCTTCGGCGGCCAGCGCGGCCGCGCTGTCGATCACCTTCGAATAGTCGCGGTCCGGCTCCAAGCGCAAGTGGGCTGACAGCGTGATTTCCTTCGGATCGCGACCGATGTCGGCGCAATGCGACGCCAGCACATCGCGCTTGCGCGCGAACTCCTGCGGCGGACCACCGACGAAGTTCCAGTGCTGGGCATAGCGCGCGGTGATCCGTAGCGTGCGCTTCTCCCCGCTGCCGCCGATGCAGATCGGCGGGTGTGGGCGCTGCGGCCCCTTCGGTTCGTTGCGAGCGCCCTTGAGCTGGTAGTACTTGCCGTCGAAGTCGGTGGTGTCCTGGCTGAGCAGGCCGGTCAACACCTGACAGGCTTCCTCGAACCGATCGAACCGTTCCTTGATGGTGCCCAGCTCGATTCCATAGGCGCCGGATTCCTCTTCGTTCCAACCGGCGCCGATACCCAGCTCGAGCCGGCCGCCCGAGATGATGTCGAGTGCGGCTGCCATGTTGGCCAGCACGGCGGGATGACGGTAGTGAATGCCGGTCACCATGGTGCCCAGCCGAAGCCGCGTGGTGGCCTGGGCCAATGCGGTGAGTGTCGTCCAGCCCTCCAGGCAGGGGCCGCTGGAGTCGCTGAAAATCGGATAGAAGTGATCGAACGTCCACCCCGACTCGTAGACGTCGATGGCGTCGGCGGTCTGCCAGACGGCAAGCATGTCGGCCCAGGTGGTTTCTTGTGGTGAGGTCTTGAACGCGAATCGCATTAGTCCGACCGTAGTCGTAGTTTGTGAAGCGCAACTAAACTCGGGTGACAATGAACTTCGCCCTCCATATCGACCGAATCGACATTTCACTGACCCTGGCGGCGGCCGGCCTGATCTTTCTGCTGGCGCTTGTTCTGGGCGTGTGGAAGTACCGGCAGATCATGGTGTCCGACGACCACCGCGCGCACCCCTATGTGGACATCGCCCATCGGGCGGCGCTGCTCTACTCGTTCGCCACGCTGCTGATCGCGGTCTTCGTCGCATTCAGCGCCTGGCCGGTATGGGTGAACCTCACCGCCGCCGCGGTAGTGGTGTTCTTCTTCGTCGCGGCCATCGGAAGTTACATCGCCCACGGCGCTCGCAGGGACACCGAAAACCAGTTCAACCCTCCGGCGCGGGGGACAGGAACGGCGATGGCTCTGCTCATTCTCGGCGAAATAGGCGGATTCGCAGTGATTTTCGCAGGATTCATCGCGGGGCAGCTGTGGACCCGGTAATCGCCCTGCGGCAGATCGCTTACTACAAAGACCGTAGCCGCCACGACCCTCGCCGCGTCATGGCTTATCGCAACGCCGCCGACATCATCGAGAAGCTGGACGACGCGCAGCGGGAACGGCACGGCCAGGCCAACAGCTGGCAATCGTTGCCAGGCATCGGTCCCAAGACGGCGAAGGTCATCGACCAGGCGTGGTCCGGCCGCGAACCGGATCTCCTGGTCGAATTGCGCGCTGCGGCAACGGATCTCGGCGGCGGCGATATCCGGTCCGCGCTGCGCGGCGATCTGCACCTGCACTCCAACTGGTCGGACGGTTCGGCACCGATCGACGAGATGATGGCCACCGCCGCCGCACTGGGGCATGAGTACTGCGCACTTACCGATCATTCGCCGCGGTTGACGATCGCTAACGGGCTGTCGCCGGACCGGCTGCGCAAGCAGCTCGACGTAATCGAAGGGCTGCGTGAGCAATTCGCGCCACTGCGCATCCTCACCGGGATCGAGGTCGACATTCTCGACGACGGCAGCCTGGACCAGGAACCCGAGCTGCTCGAGCGGCTGGACATCGTGGTGGCCAGCGTGCACTCCAAGCTCGCCATGGATTCCGCGGCAATGACGCGGCGCATGGTGAATGCTGTCGCCAACCCGCACACCGATGTGCTGGGTCACTGCACCGGCCGGCTGGTCTCCGGCAACCGGGGCATCCGGCCGGAATCGGCATTCGATGCCGAGGCGGTGTTCACCGCATGCCGCGACCACGGCACCGCCGTGGAGATCAACTCCCGTCCAGAGCGACGGGATCCGCCGAGCCGTCTGCTGGACCTCGCGCGCGACATCGGCTGCGTATTCAGCATCGACACCGATGCGCACGCGCCCGGACAGCTGGACTTCCTGGGCTACGGTGCGCAGCGTGCGCTCGACGCCGAAGTCCCGGCGGAGCGCATCATCAACACCTGGCCGGCCGATCGGCTGCTGGCGTGGGCGCACTAGTCGGGTAGGTGGGGCATCTCCAGCCCCGGATCACGCCCGACCAGTACCGCGCGTGTCACCGCGGATTTGCCGTAGCGCCGGCGGATCTGGTCGACCGCGGCGTCGATGGAATCGGGCGTCTCGCCGGGCAATGGCAGCATCAGCTGCTGGGACCCGCTGCGGTCGATGCCCGACACGGCGAACCCGACCAGCGTGAGGCCGCGTGCGGCGACCACCGGCCTAGCGGCGCTGACCAGCTGTCGGGCCGCGGCCAGGATGGGCTGGGTCGCCGACGTGGCCCATGGCAGCGTGTGGGAACGCGTCGCGCGGGTGAAGTCGTCGAACCTCAGCCGCAGCACCACGGTTCGCCCGGTGCGTCCGGCGGCGCGCATCCGGCCGGTGATGCGGTCGATCAAGGTGACGACGACGGCATCGATCTCGGCGGGCGACATGGTGTTGCCCGCGCGGCCGAGCGCGCGCTGGGCGCCCAGCGAGCGCCGGCGCACGCTGGTGGTGACCCGGCGCCGGTCGATATTGCGCGACAGCGCATACAGCTGGCGGGCCATGGCGCCGCCGACCATGGAGGCCAGCGTCGACTCACCGAGCTCGGCGACTTCGGCGACGGTGGTGATGCCGTGGACGTGCAGCTTTTCGGCCGTCTTGGCGCCCACGCCCCACAGCCGGCGCACCGGTAACGGATGCAGGAATGCCAGCTCTTGATCCGGCGGTACCAATAGCAGGCCGTCGGGCTTGGCCTCCTGGCTGGCCACCTTCGCGAGGAACTTCGTGCGGGCGATTCCGACGGTGATGGGCAGGCCCACCTGGTCGCGCACGTCGGCTCGGAGCCGGGCGCCGATCTCGACCGGGGTGCCCGACACCCGTCGCAGACCGCCGACGTCAAGAAACGCCTCGTCCACCGAAAGCGGCTCGACCAGCGGCGTGCAGTGGCGAAACACCTCGAACACCGCGTCGCTGGCCTGCTGATAGGCGGACATGCGCGGCCGCACCACCACGGCGTGCGGGCAAAGCCGACGCGCCTGTCCACCGCCCATCGCGGTACGCACGCCGTAGGCCTTGGCTTCGTAGCTGGCGGCCAGCACGACTCCGCCGCCGACGATCACCGGGCGGCCCTGCAACGCCGGGTCGTCCCGCTGTTCGACGGAGGCGTAGAACGAGTCCAGATCCGCGTGCAGGATGGACGCCTCACACCGCACGAACATATGTTCGCACGCCGGGGTGACAAGCCGTGGAAACCTATCGGACCTCGCCGTAGATGCTGTTGACCCAGACATGTACCAGTGCGTCGAGCACTTCGCCCTCGGGAACCGAAGGTTGTTCACCGGCGAACGACGCGAACAACGACCGCTCATTCATCAGGTTGAGGACGGTGGCCAGCTCATGGCTGGGCAGGGTGTGGGGGGCGGCACCCCGGCCGCGTTCGGCGTCGATCTCCGCAGCGGAGAAGTCGATCCACTTTTGCATGAACGTCGACCACAGTTCCCGCAGCTCACCGCTGGTGTCCCGGGCGGCCATGCTGGCGCGGGTCACCGCCTTGTGGGACCCGAACGCCTCGAAGAAGACGCTGATTCCGGTGCGCCACATGTTCTCGCGGTCGGCATCGCTGTTTTCGGCCAGAGCCTGCAGCGCAGAGTCGGCTTCGTTGACCACCCTGTCGAGCAGCGCCAGCAGCACCGCATCCTTCGACGGGAAATAGAAGTAGAACGTGGGCCGCGAGATGCCGGCACCCTTGGCCAGGTCGTCGACCGAGATGTCGGCCAGCGGACGATCGGCCAGCAGCTCCTCGGCGGTGGCCAGGATTGCCAGCTCACGCTCGTCACCGGACGGGCGTGCGCTACGCCGGCCACCCCTGACCGGGGCTCTGCTGGCAGGGGAAATGGCCACGACGGCAGGTTACACCGTGTCGAGAATCTCGACATCTTGTCGAGGACTGGCCGCTAGGAGAGTCCGTTGCGTCCGTCGGCACCGAGCAGCGAACCACCGGATCCCGCTGGGCCCGCGGGCCCGGAGCCGAGCCCGCCGGTACCGGCGTTGCCGCCGTTGCCGCCATCTTCAATCAGGACAGCATTGCCGCCGGCACCACCATCACCGCCCTTGCCCGTCCCGTCGGGGCTGCCCACCCCGCCGGGGCCGCCATTGCCGCCATCGCCGATCTGCCCGGCCTTGCCGCCGGCACCGCCCTTGCCGCCGCTATCGATGCCGAAGCCGCCGGCACCGCCGTCGCCTCCGTCGCCCGAGAGCATGCCCGCATGGCCGCCGGCGCCGCCGGCGCCGCCGGCCTTGCCGCTGGACCCGCCGGCGCCGCCAGCGCCGCCGGCGCCGTAGTAAGTGCCGCCATGGCCGCCGCTGCCACCGGCTCCGCCTTGACTGGTGCTGAACCCGCCGGTGCCGCCGCTGCCGCCCGCGCCGAACAGCCCACCGGCCCCGCCGGCACCGCCGGCGCCGGCGGCCGTCCCGCTGCTGCCTCCGGTGCCGCCGGCGCCGCCGCTGGCGCCGAAGAATCCGGCGGCCCCACCGGCTCCGCCGACACCGCCGAGTGTGGGTCCGCGCCCGCCGGCCCCACCGGTGCCGCCCGAGCCGAACAAGCCGCCTGCGCCGCCCGCACCGCCTGCCGCGCCCTTACTGAAGAACCCGAATCCACCGCTGCCGCCCGCGCCACCGGCACTGAACACTCCGCCGGCCCCGCCGATGCCACCCGCGCCGCCGTTGACGCCGCCCTGACCGCCGTCGCCACCAATGCCGGCGAGGCTGAACAACCCACCGACTCCGCCTGCGCCTCCGGCGCCCCCGGTCCCGTTGCCGTACGCACCGGCACCGCCGCCGCCGGCGGCTCCGAACATCCCGGCGGCTCCGCCGTGGCCACCAACGCCGCCGGTGTTGCCGTAGCCGCCGTGGCCGCCGGTGCCGCCATGGTTGCCGAACAGTCCGGCGCTGCCGGCGTCTCCGCCGGCTCCGCCGATGCCTTTTGCGAAGTTGAGGCTGACCCCGCCGATCCCGCCGCTGCCGCCGTCGCCGAACAATCCGCCGGCTCCGCCGGCGCCGCCGGCCCCGGCTGCGACGGTCGCCGTGGCGCCGGCCGCCCCGCCGCCGCCTCCGGTGCCGCCGGTGCCGAATAACAGGCCGCCACGACCCCCGGCGCCACCTGCGCCGCCGGCTCCGGCGGTAAGGCCGGTCGATTCCCCGCCGGCACCGCCGGCGCCGCCGTTACCGAACAGCCCACCGGCCCCGCCGGCACCACCGGGTTGGCCGACGGTGCCGGGCGCACCGGACCCGCCCGCACCGCCGTTGCCGAACAACCATCCGCCCGGGGTGCCGTCGTGTCCGGTTCCCGCGGCGCCGTTGCTGCCGTTGCCGATCAGCGGGCGTCCGGTGAGGGCTTGGGTAGGCCCGTTGACCGCGTCGAAGACCCCTTGCAGTGGTCCGCCGGATCCTGCGGCGCCGACGGTGCCGTCGGTTGCGCCCGTTCCAGGGTTACCGGCATTCCCGCCGGTGCCGAGCAGCACGCCGTTGCCGCCGTTGCCGCCGTTGCCCCCTTGGCCGCCAACGCCGGTGATGCCCTGGCCGCCGGCACCGCCGCTACCGGAGTCGCCGACAAACCCGGCCTTGCCGCCGCCCCCACCGTCGCCGCCGACCTTGCCGAAGCCGCCGGCGCCGCCGGCGCCACCCGAGCCGCCGAGCAGGCCGCCGTTGCCGCCCGTACCGCCGGCGCCGCCCGTGGCGGCGAAGCTGACACCGCCCGCGCCTCCGGCACCGCCGGAGCCGAATACGATGCCGCCGTTGCCGCCATTGCCGCCGCTGCCCGCCTTATCGCTGGAGACGAGCGAGGTGAGGTTCGTTCCGCCGGTTCCGCCGTTGCCCCCGGAACCGAACAGTCCGCCGTTGCCGCCGTTGCCGCCTGCCCCGCCGGCAGAGAGGATGCCGCTGTTGCCGCCGTTGCCGCCCGCGCCGCCGGTGGCACCGAAGTAACCGGCGGCTCCGCCGGCACCGCCGACGCCGCCGAGTGTGGTGCTGTACCCGCCGTCGCCGCCCGACCCGCCCGAGCCGAACAGGCCGCCGGCGCCGCCTGCTCCACCGGCGCCTCCCTGGACGGCGCCAGCCGCGCCCGCTCCACCGGCCCCGCCCGCGCTGAACAATCCACCTGCACCACCGGCGCCACCCGCACCGCCCACACCGGCGGCGCCGTTGGCGACGCCACCGTCGCCGCCGCTACCACCGGGGGTGAACAAGCCGCCTGCCCCGCCCGCGCCACCGGCGCCGCCAACGCCCGAGCCGCCGTTGGCGAGGCCGCCCAAACCGCCATCGCCGGCGGGGCG
>NZ_MVHE01000009.1 GCF_002086155.1 Mycobacterium angelicum
AGCAAGTATCAGAGCAGAGTTGACCTCCGGCGGCAACACTGAAAAGTTCATCGCTACAACCTCTCTCAGGCGGCATCAAGCCAGAATCAGAACTCACGACAACCGGCCACTGGCCCCGACCCGGAATTGGTTGTCTTCTTTGAAGTCGTAGCGGACAAGCTACGTCCAGACCCGAAGCCAATCACGCCAATTATCGCGGAAAGGCCAAACCGTTATCTAACTGTAATAATTTTCAAAGACGATTGCTAATTCTCTTTACACGCGCCAAGTGGAGTCTCCGCTCCGCGCACAATGTCAAGATCAGTCTCACCGTGATCGGATCGAAGTTCGCTCCTGCCAACGGGTTTGGCGGGACTGCCGTACCGGCAGTTACTGTCTCTGCTAAATGAACATTGCGAGTAAATAATGCTTTTCGCACAAGCGTCGGCCGGGTCAAGAAAATTGACATGACACTGAGTAATTGACAAGTAAATCGACAAATGACAGTAAGCCCGGAGCGGCAGAACGGCGGCGGCATCACCGCAACCCCGAAATGAGGTGAGCGAAAACTCGATCTCGGCCCCGGCCGATGTGAACCCGGCCAACCCGTTTTCACATCCGAAAAAGGGGTATGAGAACCGGTACCTGAGACAACAGTGGCTCGAGATAATGATGGAGAGTGGGGACTCGATGAGATCTGAAGCCAGGACAGCGTTCGCGGTTTTCGGCGGCGGCGCCATGCTTGTCATGGCAGTCGCCTGCGGCGGCGGCGGTAACAAGGCGCCCAGCAGCACCACCTCCCCGACAACCACCACGCCGACGACGACAAGTGCGCCGTCCGGGTCACCGGGCCCGTCGGAAACCGCACCTGGAGGTCCCTCCGGTACTGGCGGTCCTGGCGGTGGCGGCGGCACCGTTCCGGGTGGTCCCAGCGGTGGCGGCGGTCCCAACGGCGGGGGCGGCAGCGTGCCGGGTGGTCCCACGGGTGGTGGCGGACCCGGCGGTGGCGGCGGCACGATCCCCGGAGTCGGTGGCGGTGGCGGCGGACCGGGCGGTGGCGGCGGGTGCGTCGGCAACGTCTGCGGCGGCTACCCGTGATCGAGCATCGTTTCTGAGCAATTCAGCCGATGGGGCCACCTGCTGGCCCCATCGGCTTTTGGTCTCCCGCGGGCTAAGGTTCGGTCAAGCCGATCGCAAGGGAGCCCCCAATGGCCAAGCTCAGATTCGGATATTTCATCGCCCCATTCCATCGCGCCGGCACCAATCCCACCCTGGCCCTGCAGCGCGACCTGGAGTTCGTCGAACATCTCGACGCCCTCGGCTTCGATGAGGTGTGGCTAGGCGAACACCACTCAGCGGGCAGCGAGATCATCAGCTCGCCAGAGGTTTTCATCGCAGCAGCCGCCGAGCGGGCCAAGCGGATCCGGTTCGGCACCGGAGTCATCTCACTCTCGTACCACAACCCGCTGTGGGTCGCCGACCGCTTGATGTTGCTCGATCACCTCACCCATGGCCGCATCATCGGGGGAGTGGGGCCGGGATCACTGCCCACCGATTCGGCGATGATCGGGCTCAACCCCACCGACACTCGCGAACTGCTGGAGACCAATCTGGATATTCTCGCGCGCCTGCTGGCCGGCGAGACCGTGACCGCCAAGACCGCCACGCACCAGCTCGTCGACGCCCAGCTGCAGTTGGCACCGTACTCCGACGGCGGAATCCCACTGGCGGTAGCCGCGGTCGCGTCGCCGACCGGGGCGCGGCTGGCCGGCCGGCACGGTATCGGCCTGTTGTCCATCGGGGCGACCCTGACCGTCGAAGGCTTCAACGCGCTTGCCTACCACTGGGGCATCGTCGAAGAGCGCGCAGCGGCCTTCGGCACCCGGGTCGACCGCAAGAACTGGAGCCTGGTGGGGCCGTTCCATATCGCCGAAACCGACGAGCAGGCGCGCGAAGACGTCAAATTCGGCATCGAACCCTGGTTCCGCTACTTCCAGAAGGTGGCAGCTTTTCCCCAGATGACCATGCCCGGAGAGCAGCTCGACGAGATGATCGACATCATCAACGCGAACGGCGCCGGAGTCATCGGGTCCCCGGAGCGGGCGCGAGCCCAGGTGCAGCGGCTCTGGGATCAGTCGGGCGGATTCGGCTGCATGCTGCAGATGGGACACGAGTGGGCCAATCCGGCGGCTACCAGGCGATCGGCCGAGTTGTTCGCCGCGGAGGTGATCCCGCATTTTCAGGGTCAGGCTCAACCGACGCTCGATGCCGCAGCGCGGGCCAGCGCAGCGCGCGACGACCTGGCACAGACTCATCTGCAGGCCATCGAGCACATGACCAAGAAGTATCAGGACGAGGTCGGCTCGAATTAGCTCGAACGGACGCTAGCGCGCGGTACCGGCTTCACGCTCGGCCGCCTTCACCAGGCGCCCGGCGAACAGCTTGACCGCACCGCCCAATGCCGCCCGCATCACCGGGCCGGTGCCGGCAACCCCTTCGATGAACGAGCCGCTCCAGCGGATGTCGGTACCGCCGGAGGCATTTGGCGTCAGGACCACCTCGCCGGTGTAGTCCTTGGCCGGGGTCGACGGCGCGACCAGCTTGTAGACGTGACGGCGATCCTGTTCGTACTCGACGGTCTGTTCCTGAACGAACACCGGCCACATCCCGAGCTTGCGGATGGCCCCGACGCCGCCCGGTGCGGGATCGCCCTGTTGCACCCAACTCGACTGCGCGACAATCGGTTTCGCCCATTCCGACCAGCGTGCACCGTCAGTTGCGAGCCGGAACACCGTCGCGGCCGGCGCGGTGCTGGTCTTGTTGATCTCGAACGTGAACTTCCGACCTGACATGCCTGACTCCCGGTGTGACAGCTGACCTGGCCCGCTGTGATGCCATATTGCGTTGCCGCGTACCCTACCGCGACGCAAAACCATCGCCGATCGGGCATCGTCAAGGGCATACTCACGATGTGCCGAACGCCGAGACCCTCACAGTTCCTCCCGCGCCCACTCAATCCGACGTCGCCGCGGCGCTGCGCCTGATGAAGCCGCTGCGCAGGCTGATCAAGCCCAAGGTCTACGGCATCGACAACGTGCCGACCGAACGTGCGTTGCTAGTGGGCAACCACAACACCCTCGGCCTGGTCGATGCGCCGTTGCTCGCCGCCGAGCTGTGGGAACGGGGGAGAATGGTCCGTTCCCTGGGCGACCACGCGCATTTCAAGGTGCCGGGGTGGCGAGAAGCGCTGACGCAGATGGGCGTCGTCGAGGGCACCAGGGAGATCGCCTCGGAGTTGATGCGGCGTGGCGAACTGGTCATGGTGTTCCCCGGCGGCGGCCGGGAGGTGAACAAGCGCAAAAACGAGCAATACAAGCTGGTGTGGAAGAACCGACTTGGGTTCGCACGCTTGGCAATTCAGCACGGGTACCCGATTGTGCCGTTCGCCTCGGTGGGGGCCGAACACGGCATCGACATTCTGTTCGACAACCAGTCCCTGGTGATGGCGCCCATGCAATTTCTCACCGAGAAGCTGCTGGGCACGCCTGACGGTCCACCGCTCGTGCGCGGCGTCGGGCTGACTCCGCTGCCGCGCCCGGAACGGCAGTACTACTGGTTCGGCGAGCCGATCGACACCAGTGAGTTCCACGGGCAGGAAGCCGACGACAACGCCGCACGCAAGGTGCGCGAGCGTACTGCCGCAGCGATCGAGGAGGGCATCGCCCTGATGCTGGCCGAACGTGAGGCCGATCCGAATCGTTCGGTGGTCGGGCGGCTGCTGCGCAGCGATGCCTGAGGTTCGAACCCAGCGGCGGCGCGTCGGCGGACCCCTTGGGCATTTCGCGGTGGCGCTGCTTGTCGCCGCGTGCGGCGGTAGCCCACACCCGACACCAGCGGCCGGATCCACCACCGCCACCACCACGGAAACCTCTGCCTTCAAGGCCCACAGCAGTCAGGCCGTCTTGGACGATGCGGCGAAAAACGACGAACCGGGTTGCTCGGCGGCGGTGGGAATCGAGGGCAAAATCGCCTGGACCGGGACGCGTGGCATCGCCGACCTGAGAACCGGGGCCAAGATCACCACGGACACCGTGTTCGACATCGCTTCGGTGTCAAAGCAATTCACCGCCACCGCGATCCTGCTGCTGGCCGAAGCGGGAAAGCTGACCCTCGACGATCCGCTCTCCCAATATGTGCCGGACATGCCGGCGTGGGCGACGCAAGTCAGCTTGGCGCAGTTGATGCATCACACCAGCGGCATTCCCGACTACGTCGGGCTGCTCCAGGAGCAGGGGTACAGCTACGGCGATCGCACTACCGAGGCCCAGGCTCTGCAAGCGCTGGCCGGCGCACCGGAGTTGGTGTTCAAGCCGGGCAGCCGGTACGAGTACTCCAACTCCAACTATCTGCTGCTCGGCGAGATCGTCCACCGCGTCGCCGTGCAGCCGCTTCCGGACTACCTCAGCGCAGAGATCTTCAAGCCGCTCGGTCTGGTTATGGTGCTGGACCCGGTGACGCGATTGCCCGGCAAGGCGTTGTCGTACACCAAGACCGACGGCGAGTACCGGTTGGCCGACTCGGCCTGGGAGCAGATCGGCGACGGCGGCATCCAGACCACGCCCAGCCAGCTGGTCCGCTGGGGCGACAACTACCGAACCGGCAAAGTGGGCGGCCCGAAACTGCTCGATGCGCAACTCGCCGGAGCGGTGGAAACCGAACCTGGCGGCGGCGACCGCTACGGCGCAGGGATCTTCGCACTGGCCAACGGCATGCTCGACCATGACGGCGCCTGGGCCGGGTTCGTCACCGCATTCCGCGTCAGCAGCGACCGGCGTACTTCGGTGGCGATCAGCTGCAACGCCGACAAACAGGATCCCGAAGCCATGGCCGAGGCGCTGGGCCGCCTCTGGATGTAACTAGCCGGGTTGGCCGTTCGCGCCCGTGCCGCCCGGGTTGCCAGACGCTCCCGGTGTCCCGTTGGTGGTCGAACCCGTGCCGAGCGCACCGCCGGAACCAAGCGCACCGCCGGTCGCGCCAATCCCTCCTGCGCCGCCGGCGCCCGCGCTGCCGTTGGTGCCGGCCTGACCGAACAGAATTCCTCCCGGACGCCCGAGCCCGCCGGTAGTGCTGCCGCCGCCGTTGCCGCCGCTGCCCCCGGTGCCACCGTCGCCGCCGGCGCCGCCGTTGCCACCAGTGCCGCTACCACCGACCGCGGCGTTACCTTGACCGGCGGCACCACCGTTACCAGCCGCACCGCCAATACCGCCGGCGCCGCCGGCGCCGCCGACACCGGCATTACCGCCGTTGCCTCCATTGCCGGCCAGCAACCCACTGGCGCCGGCGTCGCCGCCGGCACCGCCGTTGCCACCGGTGCCGCCGCTGCCGCCGGTGCCACCGTCGCCGCCGGCACCGCCAAAGCCGCCGGCGGCCTGTTCAGTCGTATCGTTTATGCCCTCACCACCGATGCCGCCACCGCCGCCGGTTCCGCCGACGGCGCCGGTGCCCCCAGCGCCGCCGGTTCCCCCCGCACCGCCGGCGCCACCATCGCCAATCAGCAGCCCGCCATGTCCACCAGTGCCGCCCGCACCCCCGGTGCCGCCATGACCACCAGCAGCGCCGGTGCCACCGCTTCCGCCGGCCCCACCGGGGCCCGCGGAAGCCAGCGACCCCGTATTGGTGGTGGCCCCTCCGCCAGTACCGCCGCCACCACCTGCGCCGCCGGACGCACTGCCGACATTCCCGTTGCCGCCCGCGCCTGCCATAGCGGTGCCGTTGCTGCTGCTGGCCAAACCGCCGTTCCCCCCGGCGCCGCCGTGGCCACCGAAACCGCCGGCGCCGCCATTGCCGCCGAAGGCGTTTACTGGGGTCGGGTCCGGCGTCTGCGCGATCGCGAGTCCGCCGGGCCCGCCCGTTCCGCCGGTGGCACCAAGCCCACCATCGGCGCCATCACCGCCATTAGTGCCGGTGGCATTGGATCCGCTGGTTACATCGAGGACGCCGTTGGAGCCGGTTGCTGCGGTGCCGGTCACTGTCGCGTTCACACCGTCTGCCCCCGCCACGCCGGTACCACCCTGTCCGCCCATTCCGCCGTTGCCGAACCACATGGCGTTGCCGCCGTTGCCGCCACGTCCGGCAATGCCGCCGTTGATGCCGGCCAAACCGGCACCACCCGGCCCCCCGGCGCCACCGTTTCCGCTCAGCCACCCTCCCGAGCCGCCATTGCCGCCGGCCGCACCGGCGCCACCGGCGCCACCCATCCCGCCGCTGCCCAGCAGTCCCGCACTGCCGCCGTTACCACCGACCTGGCCGGGCCCGCCGTTGCCGCCGTTGCCACCGTTGCCGTAGAGCAATCCGCCGGCGCCGCCATCCTGTCCGGGCCCACCGTTGGCGCCGTTTCCGATCAATGGGCGTCCCAACAGCGCCTGAGCGGGTGCGTTGATGAGGGTCAACGCCTCTTGCTGCACACTTTGCGCGATCGCCACGTTGGCCGACTCCGCGACGGCGTACGAGCCCGCTGCGCCGCCCAGTGCCCTGACGAATTGCTCGTGAAACGCAATCACCTGCGCACTCAGCGCCTGATAGCTCAGGGCGTGCCCACCGAACACGGCCGCTATGGCCGCCGACACCTCGTCGGCAGCCGCCGCTGCCAGGTTTGCGGTCGGGGTCGCGGCGGCACTGCTTGCCAAACCGATCGTCGTCCCGACTCCGGCCAAATCCCTTGCGGTAACGACCATTAACTCGGGCACCACATCGACAAACGACATCAGCTGTCCCTTCGCCTGGAGCGGACCGGCTCTCGCGGTGTTCGTCGCTGAGGAATCGTATCGCTGACGCGACGACAGCCGGCCAATTCCCGCCGAACCGTGAATTGGATCGTGGGAAACCGGGATTCCCATGCGCGGGTCGTCGACGGTGCTGCAATCATGCACGGTATGGCTGAACCGTCTCTCCTCACCGCCGACAATGGCCTGCCCTCCGGAGTCCAGGGTGCCTGCGATTCACGCTTCCTCAATGTCATTCGCGCGTTCGCCGGGTTGTACCCGGGCCGCAAGTTCGGCGGCGGCGCGCTCTCGGTCTACTTCGAGGGCCGGCCGGTCGTCGACGTGTGGACCGGCTGGTCGGATCGCAAGGGCGAGGTGGCATGGACCGCCGACACCGGCGCGATGGTGTTCTCGGCGACCAAAGGGCTGGCGGCCACCATCATTCATCTGCTGGTCGACCGGGGATTGCTGGCCTACGACGCGCCCGTCGCCGAATACTGGCCGAAGTTCGCGGCCAACGGCAAGTCCGAGATCACCGTCAGCGATGTGTTGCGGCATCGGGCCGGGCTGTCACACCTCAAGGGCGTCGGCAAGGACGAGGTCATGGACCACCTCCTGATGGAGGAGCGGCTTGCCGCTGCGCCGCTGGACCGCACGCACGGAAAAATGGCCTATCACGCCATTACCTACGGATGGCTGCTCTCAGGTCTGGCCCGTGCGGTGACCGGTAAGGGGATGCGCGAATTGTTCCGCGAAGAGCTGGCCCGCCCGCTCAATACCGACGGTCTGCATCTGGGCCGGCCACCGGCGCACTCACCGACCGTAGCGGCGCAGACGCTGGTTCCCCAAGCCAAGATTCCGACTCCGCTGCTCGATTTCATCGCGCCGAAAGTCGCGGGCCTGTCGTTCTCCGGGCTGCTGGGCTCGATTTACTTCCCGGGCATGATGTCGATGTTGCAGGGCGACATGCCTTTCCTGGACGGTGAGCTGCCGGCGGTCAACGGCGTGGTGACCGCGCGTGCGCTCGCCAAGACGTATGCGGTGCTGGCCAATGACGGCATGATCGACGGAACCCGGCTGCTCTCGTCTGAGGCGGTGGCCGGCATGAAGGGCAAGGCCGAGCTGTGGCCGGATCTAAATCTCGGTCTTCCGTTCACCTACCACCAGGGCTACCAATCATCCCCGGTGCCAGGGTTTTTGGAGGGATACGGCCACATCGGCTTGGGTGGAACGGTCGGATGGGCAGATCCGGAGTCCGGCGCCTCGTTCGGCTACGTGCACAACCGGCTGTTGACGCTGCTGTTGTTCGACGTTGGTTCGTTTGCGGGCTTGGCTCCGTTGCTCAGCGGCGCCGTATCGGCCATACGCGATGACGAGCCGCTAGAAGTTCCGGACTTCGGTGCTCCGTTCTTCGAACCCGACGAACCCGATGAGCAGGAGCCCGCGTCCTAGGCTTCAAAACGTTGCTCGCGCCAGAAACCTTTTGAGCGCAGCCGCATCGCCGTCGACGTTCACTAAATCGATGCTGCGACGGCCCCACAGCAGCAGCAGCAGGTCGGATGCGGTCGCGCTCACGCGGACGTCGGCGCTGGTGCCCGCCGACGCGGACTCGCACGCTCCGCCTCCGGCGCGAACTGTCCAGCCCGCGTCGATGTCGTTGGCGCGCAACGAAATTGTCTGCACGGGGCCGTCCAGATCGTTGGACATACCCGGCAGCACATCGTCGAGGAACTCCGCGACGCCGTCTGCGGCCAAGGTCTTCTCGACGGGCACGTCGGCCCCACCCGCCGTCTCGGCATCCCAACGGTGCACCGCGGTCTCATGGGCAACGCGGCGCAGGATGAAGCCGACGTCCTTGCGGCGTCCCCAGGTCCACGCGGGCGTGCCGGGGTCCATCCGGCCCAGGGTGTCCAGAGTGTCCTGCAAGCCGTCACGAAACCACTGCACAACGTCCTCGTCGGCGGGCCGAGTGGGCTCTTGATACGTATCGGGTCCGGCGACGGCTCCGGCGGCAGCCTGCCTCCAGAAGGTGTGCGCATTGCCCACATGCCACACCAGATCGGCGACATTCCACCCGGGACAGCTGGGAACCGCTCGGGCCAGCCCGGCTAGTTGAGCCACAGCAGCGATCCGATTGCCCTCGCGTTGTAGCGCAGCGATGTAGTCGGCCGATTTCATCGCGAGTGATCGTACTGCTGACGGGATCGCCGATGGCGCCGAGCGTGCACTGGGCGCGAAGAACCGGCGGCGGATTTCGCAGGGAGTGCACATTCGGCGAGCACGAACCCGTTCCCGACGAGAGCGCTTGAATACACTGCGCGTATGAATTCCGGTTCGCGGCAGGACTCCGTGGCGCCAAAAGGCCTGCTAGAGATCGAGGATTGCCTGGGCGTCGACGGCGGCATCGCCTTGCCGGCGGGGACCACACTGATCTCACTCATCGAGCGCAACGTCGCAAACGTCGGCGATCTGGTGGCCTATCGATACCTGGACTACGCGCGCTCTGAGGGGCATGCCCACGAGGTGACCTGGGCGCAACTCGGCGTCCGACTGGAAGCCATCGGCGCGCAGGTGCAGCAGTACGCGGACCCCGGCGACCGCGTCGCAGTCCTGGCGCCCCAGGGCATCGACTATGTAGCCGGCTTCTACGCGGCGATCAAGGCAGGCACCATCGCCGTGCCGCTGTTCGCCCCCGAATTGCCGGGCCACGCCGAGCGTCTCGAGACGGCGCTTCGCGATTCGCAGCCCACGGTCGTGCTGACGACGACGACGGCCAACGCCGCGGTCGAGGGATTTCTGGCCAGCCTCCCGCAGGTGCAGCGGCCCCGCGTCATCCTCATCGATCAGATACCCGATTCAGCTGGGGACCAGTTCACTTACGTGGACCTGGACATGGACGCCGTTTCCCATCTGCAGTACACCTCGGGTGCCACGCGGCCGCCGGCCGGCGTGGAGATCACCCACCGAGCGGTCGGCACCAACCTGGTGCAGATGATCCTGTCGATCGACCTACTGAACCGAAACACCCACGGGGTCAGCTGGCTGCCGCTTTATCACGACATGGGGCTGTCCATGATCGGCTTTCCGGCGGTCTACGGCGGGCACTCCACCCTGATGTCGCCCACCGCGTTTGTGCGCCGGCCGCAACGATGGATCCAGGCGTTGTCAGCCGGGTCACGGACCGGGCGCGTGGTCACCGCCGCACCGAACTTCGCCTACGAGTGGGCCGCGCAGCGCGGACTGCCCACCGACGGCGAAGACATCGACCTGCGCAACGTCGTGCTGATCATCGGTTCCGAACCGGTCAGCATCGACGCGGTGACGACATTCAACAAAGCCTTCGCGCCCTACGGATTACCGCGCACCGCGTTCAAGCCCTCCTACGGCATCGCCGAAGCAACCCTGATGATCGCCACCATCGATCACAACGCCGAGCCGACGGTTGCCTACTTCGACCGCGAGCAACTGGCGGTCAACAAGGCGGTACGAGTCGCGCCTGATGCCCCTAACGCGATGGTGCAAGTGTCGTGCGGTCAGGTCGCGCGCAGCCTGTGGGGAGTGATCGTGAACCCCGATACCGGCACCGAACTGCCCGATGGCGACGTCGGCGAAGTCTGGCTGCAGGGCGACAACGTGGGCCGGGGGTATTGGGCGCGGCCCGAAGAGACCCGCCGGACATTCGGCGCCAAACTGCAATCGCAGCTGAGCGAAGGCAGCCACGCCGACGGTTCGGTGATCGCGGGCAATTGGCTGCGAACCGGCGACCTCGGCGTATACCTCGACGGTGAGCTGTATGTCACCGGCCGCATCGCCGATCTGGTGACCATCGATGGGCGCAACCACTATCCGCAGGACCTCGAGGCCACCGCGACCGAAGCGTCGCCGATGGTGCGCCGTGGATACGTCACGGCATTCACGGTTCCTGCTGATTTACCTGACCCGCAAGATGACCAGCAATTGGTGATCATCGCCGAACGCGCCGCGGGCACCAGCCGCGCAGATCCGCAGCCGGCAATCGAGGCGATCCGAACGGCCGTGTCGCACCGGCACGGATTAACGGTCGCCGACGTCCGCTTTTTGCCCGCCGGCGCAATTCCGCGCACCACCAGCGGCAAGCTGGCGCGCCGGGCCTGCCGCGCGCAATACCTCAGTGGTGTATTGGGCGCGCATTAGTGACGGCTCACGGTCCCCAAATCAGCAGATCTTCCATTCCGTTATTCATTGCCACAATGGTCGGCGACGGGCCGGTGACATCGAAGTAGATTTTGCCGCTGGCTTGCGCACCCCGGGGGATCGTGGCTCCGCTAATGGTGTTGGGACCAGAAGCCATCCAGAGGACGCGGTAGTTGACGCCGTCGGCGGTGCGGGCGTTGAACTGCGAGATAGCCGGGGTGACAGGGCCCGAGATCGCGTTGACGGTGGCGGTCGCTTCCCACAGCTGGCCGGCCACTGGATAACCGGGAATGGTGTCGGTGCTGGATTTGAGGTCACTGACCTTCCAGCCGAGAACGACTTGGCCAACCGAGTCCGTCATTGTCAGCTCACTGCCGAGTTTGCCGGTGATCGGATAGGCGGCCGAACTAATCGGTGCATTGGTGAGCGCAATCGTCGTCATGCCCACGATCGCTACTGCGGTCTTTATCATCGTGGTGATCTTCATTGGTCCTCCACTGCTCGATTTGGGCGACCCCGTCATTCGGAACCACCCGGCGCGATACACACTTTAATCCGCAAATGTCGAGCGATTCCAGAAGTTCAGTGCTAAGCAGCTGTAATTGCGCGAGCAGATCACAATCCAAAGGAGGCACGGTGGTCGACCTACCGGGTGCAGAGAAACCGTTCGGCGGCGTCATCAATCCATCGGCCGCTGATTCCACCCCGGTCACGCCGGCGATCACCTACCCACCCGCCGACGCGCCGAACGTCGTCGTCGTACTGCTCGATGACGTCGGCTTCGGCGCCTCATCGACATTCGGCGGGCCCGTCCCGACACCGGCGCTGGATCGGATCGCAGCTAACGGCCTGCGTTACAACCAGTTTCACACGACCGCCTTGTGCTCGCCGACACGCGCGGCACTGCTGACCGGCCGCAATCATCACAGTGCGCACATGGGCACCATTTGCGAAATCGCCTACGGATTCCCCGGCTACGACAGCGTGATCCCACAAAGCACCGCTACGGTGGCGCAAGTTCTGCGGATGAACGGTTACAACACGGCGCTGTTCGGCAAGGCCCACCTCACCCCGACCTGGGAGATCGGCCCCGCCGGCCCGTTCGACCGCTGGCCGACCGGCCTCGGCTTCGAACGCTTCTACGGCTTCCTGGGCGGTGATACCTCCCAGTACGAACCGGCACTCTACGACCAGACCACACCGGTTGAGCCGTATGTCGGGCGCGACGACTACCACCTCAGCGAGGACCTTGCCGATAAAGCGATCGAATGGATCCGGCTGCAGCAGACGTCGGCGCCGGACAAACCGTTCTTCGTCTACTTCGCTCCCGGCGCGACACATAGTCCGCACCAGGTGTGGCCGGAGTGGTCGGACCGGTTTTCCGGCCACTTCGACGACGGCTGGGATGCCCTGCGGGACAGGATATTTGCCCGTCAGGTCGAGCTGGGCATCGTTCCGCCCGGAACGCGGTTGACGCCGCGGCCCGACCAGATTCCCGGGTGGGCGGACTACGACGATCGGTACAAGCCGGTGGCCCGGCGCCTGATGGAGGTATACGCCGGCTTCCTGGCCCACACCGATGCTCAGATCGACCGGGTCGTCCAGGCCATAGACGAGTTAGGGCAATGGGACAACACGCTATTCATCTACGTGTGCGGCGACAACGGCGCCTCGGCAGAGGGAACGCTACACGGTGCGTGGAGCTGCCCGGCGTTTCAAAACGGGCTGCCTGAAGACCCGGAATGGCTGCTGGCTCATATGGCCGACTTCGGCACTGCGCGATGCGAAAACCACTACAACGTCGGGTGGGCGTGGGCGCTGGATGCACCGTTTCAGTGGATGAAGCAGGTGGCGTCCCATTTCGGGGGAACCCGTAACGGACTGGCGATCTCGTGGCCCCGGGGAATCAGCGCAGCAGGGGAGCAGCGCAGCCAGTTCCATCACGTCATCGACATCGTGCCCACCATCCTCGATGCCGCCGGAATCGAGATGCCGCAGCGGGTCAACGGAATCGAACAAAAACCGATCGAGGGCGTCAGCATGCGGTACTCGTTCGACTCCGCGGCCGCCGATAGCCGCCGGACCACCCAATACTTCGAGATCTTCGGCAATCGCGCTGTGTACCAAGAAGGTTGGATAGCGTCCTGCTTCCATGGCCGACTGCCCTGGGTGCGTACCGGGAGCCACCCGTTCGGCGACACCGAGCGCTGGGAGCTGTATCACATTGGCGACGACTTCAGCCAGGGTGTCGACCTCGCCGAGCAATACCCCGACAAACTCGCCGAACTCAAGGCCGTCTTCGACGCCGAAGCACGCAAGTATGACGTCTACCCGCTCAGCGACGCGACGCTGGCCCGTGCGTTGCCCGCCAATCGCCCGAATCTGCTCGGCGACCGCACCTCGGCGACCTATTACGCCGATCATGTGCGCATCCCGGAGCCCGCGACGCTGGCCTACACCAGCACGTCATTCGACTTGCGGGCACAGCTACAGATACCGCAAGGCGGTGCCCGGGGAGTGGTGATCTGCATCGGCGGGTCGATGGCCGGTTGGACGTTGTACGTGCAAGACGGCATCCCCGCCTTCACCTACAACTATCTCGGACATGAACTCACCACGGTGGCCGCGGCCGATCCGCTGCCGGAAGGCGCAGTCGCCCTTGGCCTTTCGTTTGACTATGACGGTGGCGGCCTCGGCAAGGGCGCATCGGTGACGCTGCGTGTCAACGGGTCCGAGGTGGCGACCGGCCACATCGAGCGCACGGTTCCGTTCCGGTTCTCGATGAGCGGCGAAACCCTGGACGTCGGAGTCGATACCGGATCGCCGGTCGCGCCGTATGGCCAGGGTTTCGCATTCACCGGCCGCATCGACCGCATCGACGCGACCGTCCAGCCGCGCGCCGCCGATCTGGCCGCAGCGATCGCCGAGGCCGAGATGCGCTCGGCCCTCGGCTCGCAATAGGAGATCGCCATGTGGAGCAGTCTTATCCCGCTGATCCTCGGCGGCGCGCTGGAACCGATCGAGATCGCGATCACGATCATGTTGCTGGGCACGCCATCTCGGGTCCGTGCGGCCGGCGCGTGGATCAGCGGACACGTGGGAACCCGGCTGCTGCAGGGCCTCGTTTTCGGCACCATCCTGCACTGGGGAGCCCGCACCGCCGGCAACGATCGCTCCCACCACTGGATCATGTCGACCGTCCTGCTGGTGGTCGCCCTGCTGTTTCTCGTCACGGCGGCGCGCGAGCTGTTGAGCGACGACGATCCCAATTCGCCGCCGCCCAAGTGGATGACGATGCTGATGTCGGCGACACCAACCAAGGCGTTGTTCATCGGCGCCGGCGTGGTCACGGTTTCGGTAAAGTCCTGGGTCTTCACGCTGGCCGCGATCAGCGTGATCGGTAACGCCGGGCTGGATCGAGTCGCCAACATCGCCTCCTACATCGCCTTCGTATTGTTGGCCACGAGCGTGAACCTGCTCATCATCGGCCTGGCGGCCTTCTTCCCCGATCAGTCGCGGTCCCTGCTGGACCGGATCCTGCGCTGGCTGCGGGAAAAGAACCGGCCGATCATGGTCGTCGTGGGGCTGGTATTCGGGATCTGGTTCGGGTTCAAAGCCCTGCACGGCTTCGGGATCATCTAGACCGCGAGCCTGTGCAGGTTGCCGTCAATTCCGGCCGATCGTGGCATTGTCGCCAATTCCCTGGCGAGCCGCCGGCGCTTACTTTCAGAACCTGCGAATTGTTTCGTCTTATCCCGTCTCGCCGGAGGGCGAATTGACAACGATGAGGCGCTTGCTCAGCAACGTCCGCTACCACGTTCCGGAGCACTCATTTCCGCGACGAGGACAAGAAGGCCGGCGGATGGCGGGCCGGTGATGTGTACTGCGTTGTCCGGCGTAATCCGCGTTGGGGATGAAATCGACGCGGGCAATAAGCCGCGTGCCAAGATGTAGCGATGACCGTCCTGCCGGACCCGTCGGATATCGGATCCAGTGCGCGTTCCGCCCTTGCCGGGTATCCGGTCACGCCGCCGCCCCTGCGTGGCCCGGTGACGTTCGACCAGTGTTGGGGTGAGCTGACCTTCGTGCACTGGCCGGTGCGCCCGGAAAGCGTCGAACACCTCTACCCGCCCGGAACCCGCCCCGACGTCTTCGCCGACGGCATGACCTACGTCGCGCTGGTCCCATTCATCATGAGCCGCACCACGATTGGCACCGCGCTGCCGCTGCCGTACTTCGGCAGCTTCCCGGAGACCAACGTCCGGCTCTACTCGATCGATGACGCCGGGCGCCACGGCGTCGTCTTCCGGTCACTGGAAACTGCGCGACTCGCCGTGGTGCCCACTGTCCGGATCAGCCTCGGCGTCCCCTACACCTGGGCGAAGATGCGGATAACGCGATCGAACGACCACATCACCTATCACAGTGTGCGGCGCTGGCCACGTCGTGGGCTGCGCAGCTTGCTGACGGTCACCGTTGGCGACGTGATCGAACCGACGCCCCTGGAGATCTGGCTTACCGCGCGCTGGGGCGCACACACCCGCAGGGCCGGCCGGACCTGGTGGGTACCGAACGAACACGAAACGTGGCCGTTGCAGACAGCCGAGATCGTCGAGTTAGACGACGATCTGGTGGACGCGAGCGGGGTAACGATCGCCGGCGAGCGACTGCGTGCGCTGTATTCGCCCGGCGTGCGTACCCGGTTCGGCCGGCCCTGTCCGATTCAGTAGGCCAGCACGTGGAAGTGCCCTAACGGGCAGTCGCCCTCGACACCGCTGTAGGGATCGTCTTCAAAGGTTCGCCAGCTCCAGTGCTCACCGCAGTACGATGCCGCGCAGTCCGGGCAGTGGAAGGGTGCACAGGAGTACCCGATCTGATACAGGGCGCAGGCATCAACGCCTTCAAGCGCTTTGGCGACCCCGTCGACCCGGTCGGCTGGGACGGGCCGGCTGGTGACGCCGAAGAACGTCTGCACTACCAGCGCGGCCTGCCCGTCCGGGCGGATGGCGCCATCCAACTCGGCCACCGCCGCGAGCCCCGGCGACCAGGAATCAGTCGAATGGGCAAGCACCTCAGTGCTTTTCACCAGCCAGACCTGTCCCGCGCTCGCGGCGCAGAGCGCGCACCCGAAACTCGCCTCAAGGACAGGTGTATCCACCGTCGATCACTATGTCCGAACCGGTCATGTAGCTGGACGCCTCGCTGGCCAGATACAGATACAGGGCGGTCAGCTCTTCGGGTCGCCCGATGCGGCCGAGCGGAATCTTCGGCTCCCACAACGCGTGGTATTCGGCTAACGGCTCGACGAGCTCGGTGAGTATGTAGCCAGGGCTGACGCTGTTCACCCGGATCCGGTGCGGGGCGAACTCCACTGCCATGGCTTTGGTCAGGTGAACGACCGCGGCCTTGGACGCGCAGTAGTGGCCCACCTGCTGAGGGATGTTGACGATGTGGCCCGACATCGAAGCGGTGGTGACGATGGCACCGCCCCGGCCCTGTTGAACCATTGCCCTGGCCGCCGCCTGGGCAGTGAGGAACACGCCGGTCACGTTGGTGCTCTGAATGCGCTGGAACTCTTCAAGTGTCATGTCCAGCATCGGCACGACGCCCACCACTCCGGCGTTGCACACCGCGATGTCGACGCCGCCCAACTCCGCGGTCACCTGGTCCACCATGCTGGTCACTTGCGCTTGTTGGGTCACGTCGCAGCAGATGGGCAGCGCCTTGCCGCCGGCCGCGGCAACCTCCTCGGCGACCGCCGCCACAGCGTCGAAATGCCTTGCGGCTAAGGCCACTTGGGCCCCGGCTTCGACGTAGGCCAACGCCACCTTCTTGCCGATTCCGGTGGACGCCCCGGTTATCAGGGCCGTTTTGCCGTGCAAATCGAACAAGTCCAACACACCCATTCGCCATCCCCCTTTTTTACCGGTGACCGTCAGCGCAACAGGTTCTAGTGTGTCCGGTATGGGCAAGTTCGCCAAAGCCGAGATCGAAGAAGCCGTCCGGCACTACACGGCGGTCGTCGAGGAATGTTCCGCCACGGGGGACTGGCGGCCGTTTGCGGATTTATTCACCGAGGACGTCGTCTACACCGAGCACCACTATGGGGTCTTTCGCGGGCGCGAGGCGGTGCGGGATTGGATCGTCGCCGTGATGGCCCCGTTCCCGCACATGCGCTTCCCGTCCGGCTGGATCGCTTACGACGAAGACAACGACGCCGTTGTCGTCATGATCAAGAACCTGCTCGATCACCCTACTGATCCCGGCGGTGAGCCCTTCTGGTTCCCGAACTGGACCCGGCTCGTCTACGCCGGCAACGGATTGTTCTGCAGCGAGGAAGACATCTACAACCCGAACCGTGATGCGCCGCAGGCGGTCAGCGCCTGGCTGCAGGCCGGCGGCAGGTTCGCATCTGAGGAGTTTCTGCAGCCCAAGGCGTAGCCCTAGGCGGTCGAGGTAGCGGGCTGCCGCCGGCGCCGCCGCGAGCGCGCCGCGCTCAGCGCCTGATCCCACGCGAGCAGCGTCGCGGCCTTGAGGTTGGCCGGTTTGGCGCTGTCCTTGGACAGTAGCGCCGTCGCTGCGGCCTTGGTGGTGGCCGAAGCCTTCGACATGTGGCCAGAGTCGAACGGTGGCTGTGGGTCGTACTCGATCGCCAGCTGGATCGCTTTGGCGCGGGATTCCCCGCCCATCCGCCCGGCCAGCCACAGTGCCAGATCAAGCCCCGCGGAGACGCCCGCACTGGTAATGATGTTGTCCTGATGCACAATTCGCTCGTCGGCGACGGGGATGGCGCCAAAGGCCTTGAGCGCCGGAATGGTCAGCCAGTGCGAGGTGGCGCGCCGGTTCTCGAGCAGGCCGGCGGCGGCCAGAATCACCGAGCCCGAACACACCGACGTCGTCCAGCTGGCCGTCCGGTGGGCCTGACGCAACCACTCCAGCAGTTTCTCGTCGCGCGCGTGTACCGGGGTCGCGGGACCGCCGGGTACGAGAATCACGTCGGGCGAGGGTGTTTCAGCCAGCGAGTGGGTGGCACCCAGTACCAGAACCCCGGAATCGGCGGTGATTGGACCGGCTTCATGCCAGACGAAGCGCACCTCGGTGTGCGGCAGCTGCCGCAGCACCTCGTACGGGCCGATCATGTCCAGCGCGGTGAAACCCGGGTAGGCCACAAATGCGATTTGGGTCATTATCGTCTCCTCACTTAGGCGAACGCCTTGCGGTATTGGTCCGGCGAGATGCCGACGCGGCGAATGAAGTTGCGCCGCATGGTTTCTGCGGTGCCGAAGCCGCAGCGCGCGGCGATTGCCACGACCGTGTCGTTGGTTTCTTCCAGCTGCCTGCGCGCGGCCTCGGTACGGACGCGTTCGACGTATTGACCGGGCGCCTCGCCCACTTCGTCGGTGAATAAGCGGGTGAAGTGCCGGGGACTCATCGCCGCCTGCTGAGCCAGACCGTCGATGCGGTGCGAACCGCCCGGTTGCGCCTCAATGGCTTCCTGCACCGTGCGGATCACATTCCGCTTGGCCCGCGGCATCCACACCGGAGCCGCGAATTGGGTCTGTCCGCCGGGGCGCCGCAGATAGAGCACGAGCCAGCGAGCGACCGTCTGGGCGACCTCGGTGCCGTGGTCGTCCTCGACCAGTGACAGGGCGAGGTCGATTCCCGCGGTAACGCCCGCGGCGGTCCATAGCGTCTCGGAGCTGCGGACGAAGATCGGGTCGGGATCGACGTCGATAGCAGGAAAATCGCGGGCCAACCGCTCGGCGAACGCCCAGTGCGTAGTCGCCCGGCAACCGTCCAGCAGCCCCGCCTCGGCCGCCAGGAACGCACCCGTGCAAACGGTGACCAAGCGGCGGACGCGGCCCGAAACAGATCGGACCCAGTCCATCAGCGCTGCGTCGGATCGCGCGGCGTCCACCCCGCCGCCGCCGGGCACGATGACCGTGTCGATGGGGTCCTCGGGATCGGGCAGCGGCGCCGCCACGAAGGCCAGGCCGGTTGCGGTGCTGATGGGCCGGCCGCCGACCGAGGCCAGGACAACCTCGTATGTGCCGTTGGTCAGCAACGACGCGGAGGTGAATACCTCATGAGGTCCCACCATGTCGAGAGCCTGGACATCCGGGAACCCGACGATCACCACTTTGCGGGGCATGATCCCAGTGTTGAGCAGACCGGGCCATGTCGTCTACGCCATGCACCCCACGAATTAGGACAGCCGGGGAGCGGAGACCTGCCCGAAAGCTGCGTCGGTGGCCTTGGCAGACTGTGCCCATGGCACAGATAACCCTGCGCGGAAACGCGATCAACACTGTCGGCGACCTACCCTCTGTCGGATCACCAGCCCCGGCGTTCAAACTGACCGGTGCCGACCTGGCGGAGGTCAGCAGCGATCAGTTCAGGGGTAAGTCGGTGTTGTTGAACATCTTTCCGTCCATCGACACACCGGTATGCGCGACGAGTGTGCGCACCTTCGACGAGCGCGCCGCGGCGAGCGGCGCGAGCGTGCTGTGCGTATCCAAAGATCTGCCGTTCGCCCAAAAGCGCTTCTGCGGCGCTGAGGGCACCGAAAATGTCAGCACCGCGTCGGCCTTCCGGGACAGCTTCGGCGAGGACTACGGCGTCACGATTTCCGACGGTCCGATGGCCGGGCTGCTTGCCAGGGCCATCGTGGTGATCGGCCCCGACGGCAACGTCGCCTACACCGAGCTGGTGCCCGAGATCGCGCAAGAGCCCGATTACGATGCGGCCCTTGCCGCGTTGGGCGGCTAGCCCGCTGGGGCGACAACTCGACGCGACGATCGAGCGCCGTGAATGGTGCCGCACGAATACGCGGCACCAAATATAAACCAGGACAGCACTTTTCGGCGTGTCGTGTGCCCAGGTTATGTGTCGCGGCGCGGAAATGGGCGCAAAGTCCGCCCTAGTTGGGCCACGATCGGCAGATCGACGTGGGCAGCCACCAGCGGCAGCAGCACCATGGTCGAAGCGCCGAACCGATTCTTGAACCCGCCGCCTTCGACGCCTTCGACCACCAGGCCGTCCACGCCTGCGTCGACGGCCTTCTTGGCCGCCGCCAGCGTTCCCACCACATGAAACACGGTGATGCCGGCATCGTGCAGCCGGGCGGTGAGTAGCGAAGGAGCACCGGCCGAGGTGGTCACGAAGCGAATCCCGTTGGCAGCCAGGAGATCAACGACGGCCGGGTCGCGGTTGACCATGAGCGCGATGTTGGCTCCCACCGAACGGTCGGTGAGATCGCGCACTCGCTGCAAGTCGGCTCGGCCCTGCTCCGAGGTGGTCTCGATGATGCCCAGCCCACCGGCGTTGGACACCGCCGCCGCCAGTTGGGCACCGGCGATGTAGGTCATGGGCGCCTGGACTATCGACACCTCGCTTCGGGCCAGCGCACAGACCCGGTTGCGAGCGGGCATTTCAATCGCCATGGCGTTCTTTGGATTTGGCGCCCCGTGGATCGATAAGGTCGCGAAAGGCCTCCGCCCGGTAGACCGAAGCACCGGCCTCACGTACCCGCTCGGTCAGTGCTTTGTCCGAAGTCACGACCCGAATCTCGCTGGGCTCGGGGTCGGCTTGCACCAGGCGGACGATCTCGTCGTCGGCGGAGTTGGCCGCAGCCCGGGGCGCGTGTGCTACCTGGATGACTGAGGAGTCGATGGGTGTTTTCGGCGGCCGCTCCAGCACGACGGTCACCTGGTCGCCACTGGCGCCGGCCCAGCGCTCCAGCCTGTCCACCAGCACGACCATTGCACCGTGCCGGTCCTTCCACCAGCCGTCCGGGCGGCTACCGATCACGTTCATGGCGTCGACGATCCACCGCATGCCGCTGGCCTACCCGCGGAGCGCGCCTAGATCCATCTGCGCCATAGGGGTTTTCTGTTGAGCTGTTGGCGGAAGTTCTCGATGTGTTGTTCAGCGATACTCGCTTCCACCGCCCCCAGCGCGTTGACCACCTCGAGATGCGAAAGGATGAGCAGCCCGTTGAGTTGCTTGAGCCGTTCCGGACTTGCCAGCGACTCTTCGTCGTCGACGTAGATCAGCAAGAAGTCACGCAGCGCCTGGCTGCCGGTCATCCGCTCGGGAACCTTCATGTTCCGCAAGATGGTGGCCATATCGGGGCTGGTCACTACATGCCTCCTTCACGATGGGTAACACGGCAAGCGTAGGAGACCCGGCCGAGCACACGGATAGGCCCCACGGATAGGCGTGCGGGCAACGCCGCGCTGCGCCGGGTAAGGCCGGGTGCTTTTGCCACCAACTGTGCGGCCGGCCCGGCCGCCGAACACAGCTCGCTACGTCAGGCGTTCGCCCGGTTGCACCTGTTCGTTTGCGTCTCGATCGTCGTCGTCGGCGGGCTCGGTGGCTGAGGCCAAACCCGGCTTGGCAGCACCAGCCGGCGCACCGGCACCCATCCCGCTGCCCACCGGAGCGCCACCGCCCATCGCCGACGAGCCGGCGCTGGCTGCCGTCGAGACCATCGGCGACGAGGATGCCTCCACCGCCTGGGACACCAGCGGGCTGCGCGCCAGCGCCTCGGCCTGCGCCTGCGCCGGCAACCCACCCAACAGACCCGCACCGCCGGTCGAGCCGGTCGCGCTGGCGGGGCGAGACATGGCGGCGGCGCTGAACGTCAACGCGCCCGCGGCGTTGTCGTCGGAGTCGCTGTACATGCGGGCAATGTCGGTCAGCGCGGTGCCGGTGCGCATCAGTTCTTCCTGAGCCGCGGTGTTCGACGCCAGCATCGAGGCCGCTTCCTGAGCAAAGGCCAGCACCGCCTGCGCAGAGACCTCTTCGGCGCCGGCGGGAATCAGCCCGCTCAGCACCGACATCGCCGCCGTGCTTCCGGCGCTCAAACCCTGGCTGCCAATGTCGACCAACTGTGAGCCAATGTCGCCGGCGGCCGGGTCGTGGGACATGGAATCCATCTGCCTGCTGCTCCTGTCGATCGGTGCACGAGCCGTGCCGACGATCGCCGGAAACCGGCGGTCAACAGGCCCGATGCGCAAGAACGATGGCTCGATTCTAGACCTCGCCGAATTGGCCCACCCGAAAAGCGGCCAGCTACCCGGGCCGGCACCAAACCGTGAGCACAATGCGCAAAACCAGGAAATCGCCGCTAACTCCGACTTTCGCTCACAAGCGCGACACCCGTGTCCCGGCGCCGTAAGTTCGGTATCACGTTATTCGCCACATTGCAGTGCGAAATGTATTGGTGCCAGCCGAAAAGCCATTCAGGAATGGACGTTCTGCCACTTTCATGTCGTGCAGAGATTTTCGGCACTACGCCATCGAGGGGTACGAAAATGCAATCTATGACATTTCATCCGGTGGTCGCCGACATTGGCGATCAAATGGTCAATATCGGTCTGGACAGCCTGGCGGCCGGTTCGAAGGCGTCGATGTCGGTGACCAGCCTCATCCCGGCCGGGGCCGATGAGGTCTCGCTGCAGGCCGTTACCGCTTTCCACGCCGATGCCGCCGACCTGCTGGCTCTGCACAAAGCAGCCCAGGAAGAGCTGATGCGGACCGGCCAGGCGCTGGCCCAGATCGCACAGACCTACGCCGAGGTCGACGAGGCCGCCGCGAGCAACCTGGTATTCGGGTTCAAACCGCTGCCGTACAACTGACCACCTTTACTTCCGGCTCGCAGCTGCGCAATGGAATGCGGTCCCGGCGCGACGAATACCATTCGCGCGGTCCTGCTAATCCGTTTGCACCGCACAAACCGTCGCCATCACACAGACGAGGATTGAGAAATTGGTAGCACTGCGCACCATAAACGAATGGCTACCACCGCGGGGCCTGGTCACCACCTGGACGGCGTCGCCGGCGGCACGCGAAGCGGCCCGAATCGCGCAGCGCGGCGATCTGCCGCCGAGCTATCAGCGCAATCAACACCTCCGGACCGCCCGTGACGGCAGCGCAGCGCAGCGCGAGCAGCCCCGACTGATGATCGTGGCCTGGGACATGCCGGGGATTTGCGATATTCCGGCGATGACGGCGGCGATCAATGCACACGTCCGCCGGCACGACACCTACCACGATTGGTTCGAGTGCCAGGACGACGGTTTCGTCCGCCGCACGATCGACCCGGCCGACATCGACTTGGTTCCTGCGGCGTTCGGGCTCATGGACGCCGAACAAATCCGCACCCACGCCCTGGCAACCACGCCGGCGACACTGGAGTGGGACTGCTTCACGTTCGGCATCGTCCAGCACCGCAACCACTTCACCTTCTACGCCAGCGTCGATCATCTGCACGTCGACGGCATCTCGGCCGGCCTGATCTTCCTGGACATTTGCGTGATGTACCAGGGTCTGCCCCAGGCGGCCACGCTCACCCGAGTCGCCAGCTATCGGCACTACGCCGCGCGGCAACTCGCGAGGGTGCAGAGTTTGACCCTGTCGTCGCCGGAGATCAAAGACTGGATCGAGTTCGCGCGCGACGTGGACGGCAACTGGCCCGGCTTCCCGCTGCCGCTCGGTGACACGTCGCGCGACAGCAAGGGTGACTTCCTGACCGTCGAGTTGCTGGACGCAGCCCAGACCAAAGCCTTCGACACCGTTTGCCGGCGGGCCAGTGCCCGATTCAGCGGCGGGGTCATGGCGTGTGCGGCGCTGGCCGAACACGCACTGACCGGTACCCGCACCTATCACGGGTTCACCCCGTTCGACACCAGGACCCCGGGGACCGACACGATGACCGTAGGTCGGTTCGCCAGCCTGGTTCCGGTCACGGTGCCGATCGGCACCGGGTCGTTTTCCGGGTCGGCCCGGGCCGCGCAGCGTTCCTTCGACGCCGCCAAGCGGCTGGCCGGTGTCCCATTCGAGCGCGTCCTCGAGTTGGCGACGCCGGAGGAACTGGGCATCAAGCCGAACACCGGCCCGGCGATGATGGTGTCGTATCTGGACGTCCGCAAGATACCGGTCGCGGCGTTATGGGAAACGACGAACTTCGGTGCCTACGGCGACAATTTGTCGCACGGCGGTGTCAACGCATGGATCACCCGGCACGCCGCTAAGACCACGGTGACGATGTCCTTTCCGGACAACCCGATCGCCCGCGAATCGGCGTACCGCTATCTCGCGACGCTGGCTTGCGTCTTCGCAAGAGCGGCCACCGCACGCCGCGAGGATCGAATTCCGTTGCAGATCATGCGCATTCGCACCGGCTGCACGCTGCGCACCGTCGGCTGACACCGAAGATGAGGTTCAGCGGGTCGCGCGAGTCGCCCGGCCGTCACCGGCCGCGAATTCCTGTTCAGGTCGTCCCGTCGTGCCGTAGCGCAGTCCGACGGTGACGTCCCCGGTGGTCGCCAGCGCCGCCAGATACCGTTGAGCCGTCGCCCGCGAGATCCCGATCGCCGTGGAAACCTCCGCGGCGGACATCGGCAGCTCTGATGTTTGCAAAGCCTGCAGGACAAGCTGTTTGGTGGGGGAGGCCGCCGTTGTCGACGCCGGGGCCGGGGCGACTTTGGGACGCAGCGCATCCAGTGCCGCATCCACGTCCCCCGCGCGCAGGTTGGAGCCGGCCAGGATTTTTCGGTAGCGGGCGTAGCCGGCCAGCCGGGCGGCGAGTTCGGTGGTCGCGAACGGCTTGACGAGATAGCTGACGGCGCCTGCGGCCAGGGCGGCACGGATCGTTTCGGATTCGGTGGCCGCGGTCAAGACCATTGCATCACAGTGCAATTCGCGCACGAAGTCGATTCCGGATCCGTCCGGCAGGTAGACGTCGACCAGGGCGAGGTCGACCGGCTCGGCCTGTCGCGCGGCGGCGAGGGTGTTGGCGGTGCCGGCCACCGTGAAGCCCGGCATGGCGTTGACGATTCCGGCGTGCATGTTGGCGACGCGGAAGTCGTCGTCGACCACCAGCACCGTCAGTTCTGCGCCGCCCATTGCTCCTCCTCTGCCATCACACCCGGCAGCCGGGCGATGAACTCCGCACCTGGCAGGCCGGGCTCCGATTCGGCTGTGCCGGGACTCGACAGCCAGAGATCGCCGCCAAGGGAACGGCTGATCTGGCGGGACAATGCCAGCCCGATACCCCGCCCGCCGGGTATGCCGGAGTCCGGCTTTGTCGTCCGGCCCTCGGTGAACAGCTGCTCGACGAAATCGGATGCGACGCCGTCACCGCTGTCGGCGACCGTGACGTGCAGCGTCGAACCCTCTTGCAGCAGTTCGACTTCCAGCTCTTTGGCGGGGCTGGCGCCGGTTCGGGCCGCGTCGATCGCATTGTCGATCAGGTTGCCCACCACGGTGGTGACATCGACGGGAAGCTCCAATCGACCTGAGACCCAAGTGTTTTCGCCGATCCTTAGCGTCACACCGGCTTCCCGGGCCGCTGCGGCCTTGGCCGCCAGAAACGCCTGCAGGTGGGCATCGCGGATGGAGTCGATACCCGGAACCGCCGAGCCCAACGGGCCCGAGCCCAACAGCTCCTCCAGATACTGCAATCCCTCTTCGACGTGGCCGGTGTGCAACAGCCCGTTCAACAGGTGCAGCCGGTTGGCGAACTCATGGCGCTGTGCGCGCAGCGTCGTACTCATCACCTGTACCGCGTCGAGTTGCCGGGTCAGTGACTCGACGTCGGTTCGGTCACGCACCACCAACACGGTTCCCAGGGCGCGCCCGTCGCGGGTTACCGGCCGCGCCGAGACCACCACAATTCGTTCCCCGACGGTGGCCAACGTGGGTGCGGTCTTGTCCGAGGCGGCCTTGAACACGTCGAGGACCCGTGGCGTCAGCCCAACCTCGTCGATCGAGCGGCCCAGCTCGTCGCCGATCTTGAGCAGCCGGCATGCCTCGTCGTTGACGAAGGTGATGCAGCCGGTGTTGTCAGCGGCCACCACGCCCTCGTCGATGCCGTGCAGCACCGCCGCCTGAGTGCGCACCAACTCGGCCATCTCGGCCGGTCGCAAACCCAGTGTCAGGCCGCGCCATCGACGGGCCAGCGCAACCGAACCCACCACACCGATCAGCAGTGCCGCGCCTCCCAACGGGGCCAGCACCCGAAGATTGTGCGAGAACTGTTCGTCGAACGCCTTCGTGGAGATGCCGACGCTGACCATGCCCAGCACCCGGTCCGAACCAGGCGCCAGCACTGGGACTTTGGCGACGATCGAGCGCCCCAGCGTACCGGCCTGATGCAGCACCTGCTCGTGTCCGGCCAGCGCCCCGGCGGGATCGGTGCTCACCTTGCGGCCCAGTTGGTCACGATGGGGATGGGCGAGCCGGACGCCCTGTGTGTTGGCGATGACCACGAACTGCACGTGCGTGCGCTGCTCGACGCGTGAGGCGACGCTCTGCAGCGGACCGGTTGCCAGTTCGTCCACCAAAGCGGGGGTGGGGGTCGGCCCGGTGTCCTCGTAGTGCGAGATGTTGCTGACGACCGTTGGCGACGAGGCCACCACGCGCGCGATATCCAGCGCGTGCTCGCGGTACTGCAGGTCCAGGCGGTGACGGTTGAACTGGGCGAAAAGCCCGAACGCGACCACCAGCGTCAGCGTCACGAGGACGAGTTGCAGCAGCAGTACCCGGCTGGCGAGCCGCAAGTCGATGCGACCCTTGGAGGCCATGGGGGGACCCTACCACGCAGTTTGAGCAAAATGCGCAAAAGCCATCGGCTCCCCCAATGGGAGGAGAGAATTTCATCCGGCAAATCGCTCATTCGTCCGATACGCATGCCGTCGCCGCGGGTCAAAAGTGATCGGTAATGGGCCTGAATGCCGGCTCGGAAAGCCACTCGAACAATGGCCGCTCGAACAAAGGGGATCGAGAAGCGATGTCGTACACATTTGTTACCACAGACGCATTGGCAACGGCAGCGTCGGACATGGCGGGCATCGGCTCGGCATTGCACTCGGCAAATGCTGCGGCCGCGGCCTCGACCACCGCGGTGCTGGCCGCGGGTGCCGACGAGGTATCGCTGGCCGTGGCATCGCTGTTTTCCGGCCACGGGCAGGCCTACCAACAGTTGAGCGCTCAGATGAGAGCGTTTCACGACACGTTTGTGCAGAACCTCACTTCGACTTCGGCCAGCTATGCCGCGGCCGAGGCGACCAACACGACACCATTGCAGACCCTGGGCCACGAGCTACTGCACGTCATCAATGCGCCGACCGAGGCGCTGGTGGGCCGCCCGCTGATCGGCAATGGAGCCGACGGCGCGCCGGGCTCGGGGGCATCCGGGGAAGCCGGCGGCATCTTGTTGGGCAACGGCGGCAACGGCGGATCCGGCGCTGCCGGCCAGGCCGGCGGCGCGGGCGGTGCGTCCGGGCTGATCGGCAACGGCGGCGCGGGTGGGGCAGGTGGCGCCGGCGCGAACGGCGGCAGCGGCGGGCGCGGCGGCTGGTTGTACGGCCATGGCGGCAACGGCGGCAACGGCGGCAGCGCAACGTCGATCACCATGGCCGGCGGCAGCGGGGGCGCCGGCGGCAATGCCGGGCTATGGGGCGCGGGCGGTCATGGCGGCAACGGCGGTGCGGGCATGGCTGGGGCCGATGCGGCCAATCCGGCAGCGGTTAGCGACCCCGGCCTCAACGGCACCGCAGGCACTAGTAATCAGGTCAACAAGGCCGGCGCTGTCACCGGCGGCAACGGCACTGGCGGGCAGGCCGGCGACGCCGGCGTCAACGGCGGTAGCGGAGGCAACGGCGGCAACGCCGACACCACCCAGGCCAAAGGAGCAACCGCCGGGTCCAGCGCCCAGGCCGGTAACGGGGGCACCGGCGGCGACGGCGGCGCGGGCGGTGCCAGCGGCGGTGACGGGGGCGCGGCCGGTTATGGCCGCACCGACAACAACGTCGCCGCCGGGGGCTGGGGTGGCAACGCCGGTAACGGCGGCGCCGGCCTGGCCGGTCAGGGCGGCAGCGCCGGTGGCGCCGGCGGCAGCGGCGGACGCGGCGGGTTGTTGGTGGGCAACGGCGGCGACGGCGGCTACGGCGGCAACGGCGGCTACGGCGGCAGCGGTTCGGATGGCGGCGGCGGCGGTGCCGGCGGTGGCCACAACTCCATGGATTCGTCCTCCACGCTCGCGGCGTACAGCTCAAATAACAACGCCTTCGGCGGCAACGGCGGATCCGGCGGCGATGGCGGGGCCGGCGGCCAAGGCGGTCTTGGGGCCGCCGGCGGTGCGGGCGGCGCCGGAGGTGCGGGCGGACTACTGGCCGGCAACGGCGGCGCCGGCGGGCACGGCGGCGCCGGCGGTGCCGGCGGCACCGGCGGGCTGGGCGGTGACGGCGGAAACGGCGCCGCGGGCGGCGACGCCGGTGCCCCTAACGGGACGGCCACCGGCGGTAATGGCGGCGATGGCGGCGACGCCGGTCACGGCGGCGACGGCGGCGGCGGCGGTGCCGGTGCCCACGGCGGCGAAGGCGGACGCGGCGGCCTGCTCGGCAGACACGGCGCGACAGGCCTCGGCGGCGCCGGTGGCGCCGGCGGGGCCGGCGGGGCACACGGCAGCGCGGGTAGCGGGGGCGACAAGGGCGTCGGCCTCGGCGCGGTTTCGCACAACGGCTCTGCCGGCCCCAACGGAAACATCGGCGCCGACGGAACCGATGGCGACGCCGGCCTTCCCGGTTGACGGCCGGCCCGCCCAACGGGCGGCATAACATCGGCGCATGCGCGCCGCGAAGATTCTGATCTCCGGGGTGACCGGCCAGGTCGCCGCTCCTATAGCCATGGCCCTGGCGGCCGACAACGAAGTCTGGGGCATAGCCCGATTCACCGACGCCGCCGCCCGCGCGGAGCTCGAACGGGCGGGGGTTCGCTGTCAACCGGTGAACCTGGCCGCCGGCGATTTCAGCGAGATCCCGTCGGACTTCGACTATGTGCTGAACCTGGCGGTCGCCAAGAGCGGCAAGTGGGACAAAGACCTGGCGGCCAATGCGGATTCGGTCGGCCTGCTGATGGCCTACTGCCGCGGCATAAAGGCATTCCTGCACTGCTCATCCGCGGCTGTCTACGACCCACCCGATGACGAGCTGCGCACCGAGCGCGCCGCCCTGGGCGACAACCACAAATTCCTGTTTCCCACCTACTCGATTTCCAAGATCGCGGGGGAGGCGGTGGCGCGCTCGATGGCGCGCGCTTTGGGCATACCCACCACCATCGCGCGCCTCAACGTCCCGTACGGCGACAACGGCGGCTGGCCGTACTTTCATATGGAGATGATGCTGGCCGGGATCCCTATCCCGATCCCACCCGGTAACCCGGCTCGCTACAACCCGATTCACCAGAACGACATCATCGCGACGATCCCCAAACTCCTTGCGGCGGCATCGGTTCCGGCCACCACCGTCAACTGGGCCGGTGACCAGATCGTCAGCATCCAGGAGTGGTGTGCCTACCTCGGCACGCTGATCGGCCGCGAACCGGTCTTCGAGGAAAGCGAACAGGCGCTGCGCGGGAATCCGGTCGATGTGACCCGCATGCACGAAATCGTCGGCGGCGGAACCGAAGTCGACTGGCGTGACGGCATCCGCCGAATGGTCGCGAAGTTCCACCCAGAGTTGGTCCAAGCGTGAAGCCATTCCAGACCCGTCCCTTGCCCCAGTGGTTCGCGGACGCGAAGTTCGGCATTTTCATCCACTGGGGCCTGTACTCGGTGCCCGGCTGGGCGCCGCTGGAAGCCGACATCCAGCAACTGATGCTGACCAAGGGGCCGGTGTACTGGCTCAAACACAATCCGTATGCCGAGTGGTATCTGAACACCATCCAGATTCCCGGCAGCCCGGCGCAGCGACACCATATGCAGACCTATGGTCCGGGCTTCTCCTACGACGACTTCAAGCCGATGTTCAACGACGCGGTACGCCAATTCGATCCGGCATCCTGGGCCGACCTGTTCACCCGGGCGCACGCCCGCTACGTCGTTCTCACCACCAAGCACCACGACGGGTTCACGTTATGGCCGACCCGACACCCCAACCCGCACAAGAACTCCTGGCATGCCGAGCGTGACCTGGTCGGCGAACTGACCAGCGCGGTGCGCGCCCGCAACATCAAGATGGGCCTGTACTACTCGGGCGGTTACGACTGGACGTTCAACCCGCAACCCATCACCGACCTGGCCACCATGGCGAGCTCCCTCGTGCAGACCCCCGAGTACACCGGCTATGCGACCGACCACATTCGCGAGATCGTCGAGCGCTATGCGCCGTCGGTGTTGTGGAACGACATCGGGTACCCACCGCAGGCCGACCTCGCCGAACTGTTCGCCTACTACTACGACACCGTTCCGGACGGCGTCATCAACGACCGCTGGGCTCAGCTGCGGTTACCGAAAGGCCGTGTGACGCAACCCTTGACGGTGCGCGGCCTCAGCCTGGTGAGTAGTTTGTGGAAATATCTGCCGGACCGGGTCAAGGGGCTCGAGTTTCCCGCCGGCTTCCACTACGACTTCCGCACGCCCGAATACGCCCAGTACGACGAGATCAAGCCGGGCAAATGGGAGTCGACCCGCGGCGTAGGCCACTCGTTCGGGAACAACCGCCAGGAAGGTCCCGACGAGACGCTGTCCCTCACCGAGCTGGCCCGCTCCTTCGCCGACCTGGTGAGCAAGAACGGCAATCTGCTGCTGGGCATCGGCCCCTACCCCGACGGCACCATCCCGGAGCTGCAGGCAAAACTGCTCACCGACTTCGGCAGCTGGCTCGACGTGACCGGTGCGGCGTACTTCGGTACCCGGCCCTGGGTGACGGCGGAAGCCACCGCGACCGATGGCACCCAGGTGCGCTTCACCCAGAACGACGACGCGCTGTACGCGACTTTCCTGCAGGCGCCCGGGCAGCGCCGCGTCGGGTTGCGCGGGCTTGCCGGCTCACCGGATACCACCGTCGAGCTGCTCGGTGGCGGCCTCTTGGAGCACGAATGCGCAGCCGATCGCCTCGTGGTCACCTTTCCCGAGGCTCTGGACGTGTGGCCGGCCTACGCCCTCAAGATCACCCCTGCGCCGCGCCTGACTCAAAGATGAGACAACAGCCGCTCGGCGAACTCGTCCGGGTGCTCCCGGTGCATGAAGTGCCCGCCCGGCACTTCCTCGACGATGTACTCGCCGTCGAACATCCGGGCCGCACCCCGGTAGTCGGCGGGCGACACGATCGGATCGTCAAGGCCCGCAAAGACAACCGTGGGCACCGTGATCCGGTTCTTCAATGACGGTGAGGGCACCGCAGAGAGCTTGCGGTAGTAGCCGAATGCCGCGTTCAGACTCGCCGGGTGAGCGAAGCTCGCGCGCACGGCGTCGAACTCACCGGGGTCGGGGCGCCACGTCGGCGACCAGCGGCGGTAGATCGCCGGTAGCGCGGCGAAGCCGTTGCGCGCGAAGCGGTTCGGCGCTCCGGGCAGTTTGTAGGTGGCGAAGTGGCGCACGCCCCAAAGTTTCTTCAGTGATGGCTTGACCGCCGCCGGGTGCGGGATGCCGACGATGAACAGCTTGGTCACCCGATCGGGGGCGAGCGCCGCGGCGCCGTAGGCGGCCGAGGCGCCCCAGTCGTGTCCGATCACGACGGCGTCCCTGGCCCCCAGCGCCTCGATCAGCGCGAGCGGATCACGCGCCAAGGTCTCCTGATCGGGATCGCGGTCCGGCACCGCGCTGGGATGGTATCCGCGCATGAAGGGGCTGACCGCGCGGTAGCCCTTGGCGGCGATGCGCGGACGCAGGTCATCCCAGCTGTGCGCGGTGTCCGGAAAGCCGTGCAGCATAAGCACCAGCGGCCCGGAGCCCTCCTCCAGATAGGCGAATCTCAGCCCGTTCGCGTCGACGAAGCGCATCGCATCGGTCATGGCTTGGGGACACTACACCCGTTGCCGAGATGTGCACGACCGACCGCGTGGCCGTGTGTCTATGGCCGGTATTGCGGCTTTATCACGCTAGGGTGTACCGATGCTGTCCGCGACGGCCGGCCAACCGTGGCCCCGCGTGGTGGCCGCTATTGCCCTGGCTGTGCTCGGAGCTTGCGGTGCGACCGTGCTTGCGGAGCCGCATTCAAAAGCCGCCCCGGCCACCACCCTCGCCGCGCAAACCGACTGGGTCCTGGCCACCGCATTGCCCGCCAGTGCCGACGTCCCGGCCGATTGGGGCTATTCGCTGTCCGGACGGTTGCAGCGGGCGGTGCCGTCGGCCACCGACGCGTTGACCCCGCCGCCCAATCCGAGCCCGACGGCGGTCTACGCGCCGGACACCTGCGGGAGCGTGCCGAAAGTTCTCGACCACTCCGGCGCCGCCCTGGCCGCCTTCGTCCAGGTCGACCGGTACGCCCAGCTGTTCGTGCAGGATGCGCCACCCCCGGACGCCGCCGCCACCGGGGAGGGCCGCGAGCACGGACCCAACACCCGCTTTGCGATCTGGGCGGTTCCCGACGGCCCGGCGCGGATCGCGAATTACCTTGACTGGCTTGGCCGTTGCGGCTCCTACCACGTCACCAACTACTTTCTCGACGGCCGCGCCAAGAACCAGCGCAACGTCACCACGAAAGTGGAAACACGCTCGGCCAGCGGCGCCGACGCGGCCGTCACCGTGACGAGAACGTTCACCACGATCGGCAGCCGCGACCCGGCATCGACCTACCACGTCGCCTACTATGCGGTGCGCGGTGTCTTGCTGGAATGCACGATGTACATGGAGGGCGCCGACCTCGAAGTGGTGCAGCGGCTGGCCACCCAAACAGTGACCAAGTTGCGCGCGTTATGACCAGCCCGTCTCGACCGCGAAAGCCGCGCGGGCCGTGGCTGATTGCCGCTGCGCTGTGGGTGCTGGCGATTGCCGCGGTCGTCATCACGGTGCCCGCGGTTCTCAGCGGCGCTACCCACCGCAGCACGTCCGGTCCAGAGCCGCTGGCCCCGAAACTGGCCGCCCGCAACGATCAACAATTAGCCGAGCTGTTGCCCAAGGCTGGTGACTTCCCGCCGTCGTGGACCGTGAGCGACATCAAGGAGCTGTCCGACACGTTCGGCTACTTCCGGTACCACGTGTCCGACGAGGGCCTGGGCTTCACTCCCGCCGAATGCTTCTCGGTGGTGGGTGTGGCCTCGACCGGTGCCTTCGACGCGGCCGAGGTATTCGGGCACGACCCGGCCGATTCGCCGGACGTCGCCGACCGCAGGGATATCCGGCTGATGGTCGGCCGCGAATTCGATCCGGCCGGATTCGACGCCTTCACCGGCCTGGTGAAGCGGTGCTTGCACTTCAACAGTGCCGCCGTCGGCTCCTATGCCGTGAACATTCTGGAGGACTCGCACCCCTCGAGCGGGCCGCAGCGCTTCCGATACTCGATCACCGCAACCATCGGCGGCGACCCCGCCGACGCGACGCGCGTTGACTACTACTCCTATGCGCGCGCGTCGGGGCTGGTTTTGACGGGCACGGCCAGCAACGGCCACCAACAGTCCTTCGACAAGCTGTTCGACGTCACGCTGCGCAGGATCACCGCCGACTGACACCAAGGCAATCGGTCCGGACCCAGTTCTGGTCCGGACCGATTCCGCCCGCCGTCACTCAAACACGTTCCGAGCCAGGGCCTTTGAGGTAGCGGTTCAGTAACCCGATGGCCGCGACCGCGGCGACCGTACCGATCACGCCCCACAGCACCAATTGGATCGCCAGGGAACCCAGGAACCAGCCAAACGTCATCGAGATGTAGAGCAACCAGATCACCCGGAAGAAGGACCAGGCCGCAACCATGCCACTGCCGATCCCGATCGCCAGGCTGTATTGGCGGTCGACGCGATTGATCTGTTCCTCGATGCTGGAGGGCACGAGCTTCATGTGCGGGCTTCCTTTCCTGTGGCGTCGCCTCGTTGGCGTCGTCGTTGGGTCAAGTACAGAGCCGCCGGCCCGCTACCGATCCCAACAACCACGGCCCGCACGCGAATGGCCGCTCAAAACTATCGCAACACGTTTCGGGAGAAATCCCGCTCAGCTGGGTGAATCGGCAGGGCGGCTCATCTCGGCCTGAAACAGTCGATACTGCTCGGCGCGGCCGGGCCGGCGCCGAACGATCAGCCAACCGGCCGCCAGCACCACGAACCACACCGGGAACCAGGTCAACGCGATCGCGGTCTCGGCTGCCGACAGCAGCGTCCAGAGCACGAACGTGAAGAAAGCCAGCACGGCCCAGCACATCGTGATGCCGCCGGGCATCTTGTACGTCGAGGCGGCGTGGCGCTGCGGATGTCGGCGCCGGTAGGCGAGATAGCTGACGATGATCATGGTCCACACGAACATGAACAGCAGCGCCGAGATGGTCGTCACCAGGGTGAATGCCCCGATGACCGAGCCGCCGGCATAAAGCAGCGGGATCGACATCAGCAGGAGGGGAGCCGTGACGAGCAGGCCGGCCGCCGGCACTCCGCCGCTATTGAGCCGGCGAAAGACCCCGGGTGCGTTGCCCTCGTCGGCCAGGCCGAAAAGCATTCGCCCAGTAGAGAAAATCCCCGAGTTCGCCGAGGATGCCGCCGCTGTCATCACGACGAAGTTGACGATCGACGCGGCGGCGGCAAGCCCGGCCAACGAGAACATCGTCACGAACGGGGACTCACCGCTGGCGAAATGCCGCCACGGCACAACGGCCAGAATGGCCACCAGCGCACCGATATAGAAGATCGCCACCCGCAGCGGGACGGCGTTGATGGCACGGGGGAGGGTTTGTCGCGGATCCAGCGTCTCGGCCGCGGCGGTGCCGACGAGTTCCACGCCGATATAGGCGAAGAAGGCGATCTGGAATCCACTGACCACGCCCATGAATCCAGTCGCGAAGAACCCGCCGTCGTTCCACAGGTTGCCGATCGCCGCGTGGGTGCCCTGCGGCGAAACGAAATTCGTCGAAACCAGGATGGCACCGATGACGATCAAGCCGAGGATCGCGGCGATCTTGATCAGGGCGAACCAGAACTCGATCTCCCCGAAGTAGCGCACGCTGATCAGGTTGACCGCGAGAATCACCCCGACCGTCACCAGCGCGGGCAGCCATTGGGGCAAATCGGGCCACCAGAACCTGGTGTATCCGGTGATCGCGACAAGGTCGGCGATTCCGGTGACGACCCAGGCGAACCAGTACGACCAGCCCATGAAGAAGCCGGCCGCCGGGCCCAATAGGTCGGACACGAAATCGACGAACGACTTGTAGTTCAGGTTCGACAGCAGCAGTTCGCCCATGGCGCGCAGCACGAAGAACACGAAGAACCCGATGACGGCGTACACCACCAGCACCGCTGGGCCGGCCAGCGAGATTGTGCGGCCCGACCCCATGAACAGACCGGTGCCGATGGCACCGCCGATCGCGATCAGTTGGATATGCCGGTTGGCGAGGCCACGATGCAGGTGCGGCCCCGCGGGGGCCTTGGTGTACATGGTTTCGGTCGCCTAGGCCAGAAAGGCGCCCGCGCCGGAAATCACGTCCCCGGCAGCGATATCGCTGCGGCCGAGTTTCTTGAAGAGCAGGCCGACGTTGTCGCCGACGGTCGCGGTGTCCAGTTTCTTGCGGAAAGCCTCGATGGCGTCCACCCGGACGTTCGGCCCGTCGTTGATTCGAACCTCGTCACCGACGTGCAGGTCGCCGTACTCCACCCGGCCGGTGGCCACCGCTCCGCGGTTGCGGATGACGAACACATCTTGGACCGTCATGCGAAACATGCAGCAACGCTACTGGTCCTGCGACAACTGCGAAACTCCAAACTACGCTGACGCACGTGGGCTGGTTCGAGCGAGCGAGGAAAGCCAGTGCGGGCCAGCGGGTCACCCGGTCCGACAAGCGGCAGGCGATGGAAAGCTTCGCCGAACTCACCGCGCTCAACGCCGAGCGGGAACGGCTGATGCGCGAGGGTGTGGTCGCTACCGCAACGATCGTGGGCATCCGCGAGAACGTCGCGACCACCACATTGGGCTGCTGGCACGAGCTGCAGCTGGAGGTGCGGTTGCCCGAACACGAGCCGTATCGGGCCACGCGGCGGGTAGCACTAGAGCTTTCGACGGCGCCCCACATCAGGGTTGGCGCCGAGGTGCCGGTGCGCGTCGATCCGCGCGATCAGTCCAAAGTACTGGTAGTCGCGACGTTGTAATGGCTTGGTATTTCTAGGGTTAACGCGAACTCTTAGACACAACCGCTCACGTCGATGTGCCGACCGACGCTGGCGCATGCGTAGGCGTTGCCGGCCGGAGCCGGCGGGTAGCCGGCCGGCGGGTTTGTGTACTGCTCGACGGTGCCGGCGACATCCGAGCAACCACCGACCGAAACATGGCGGCCGCCCACATTGGCGCAGGCGTCGGCCCGGGCTTGGGCGGGGGCGGCAAGGGCGAGCGCTCCACCAACGACCATCAGCGCCACCACGAACAGTGCAGCGGTGAACCAGGACCGTGGGCGCAGGTCCAACTTGTGCGTCTTGTTCGGGTAGCTGCTCATCGCTGCGCCGTTGTTCTTCATGTCGATTCCCCTATCGCCGTCGATTTAGGTTGCCGCCATTGTTTGACTTACTAACGATTCTCGGGCAGCGCCGACAACTAGTCCCTCGGACCGATGCCCGATTCGGGGGATGAAATTTCCTCCCCCGATTGGGGGAGGAGGCCCGGCCGCCGGTCCGTCGCGGATCCGCAAAGCCTCGGTGACCTTACAATGAGGGCCACCCGCCCGCCCGTCGGCCGGGTCCAGAGCTTTGCTGAGAGCGCTTGGAGCTGACCATGGCCGACCCTGCTGAGCGAGTGACGGTAGTCGTCGCCGACGACCACCCGGTGACACGTCAAGGGGTGGTGCGCGCCCTGAAGTCCAGCGGGCGGGTGGACGTCGTCGCCGAGGTGGCGGACGGCCGCGCGGCGCTGGCCGCCGTCCGGCAATTCCGGCCTGCGGTAGCCCTTCTCGACTACAAGATGCCCGAGTTGGACGGCCTGGCCGTCACGCACGCGATAACCCGCGACGGGTTGCCCACGTACGTGGTGCTGCTGAGCGCCTTCGACGACAGCTCGATCGTGTACAAGGCGCTCGCCGAGGGTGCCTCGGGTTATCTGACCAAGGAATCCGACAGCGACGAGATCGTCAATGCGGTGGTCATCTGCGCCAAGGGCAACACGTATCTGCCCAGTGGCGTTGCCGGCGGGTTGGCCGGTGAGGTCAAGCGGCGGGCCGGGGGAGAGAGGACGCTGTTGACCGAGCGGGAGGCACAGGTGGTGGCGATGATGGCCGACGGGCTGTCGGTCCCGCAGATCGCGTCGCGACTTCACCTGGCTCCCAGCACCGTGAAGACGCATGTGCAGAGCCTGTATGAAAAGCTCGGTGTCTCCGACCGCGGCGCCGCGGTAGCCGAGGCGATGCGCCGCCGCTTGGTGGAATGACCGGTCCGGCAACGATTTTGGCTGCCTCGGCCCCGCGTCAGCCAGCGGCAAACGGCCGCGACATCACGGTGAAACGCAGCCCGTAACGCGGCGCGGTGCTGCCACCGGTCCGCGCCCAGGTCGCCGGCATCGGCACCCCGGGGACTCCCGGCTGCCCTGCCATCACCGCCGGCCCGGCACCCGCCTGGGCAGCGGTCAAGGCCGTGGCGGGCACCGTCGGCGCGACGGCCGCGGCCCAGCCCGGCGGGACGGACATCGCGCCCACCGTGACGGCATGACCCACGCCCGCCGACACCGCCGCGGGCGCACTCAGGCCGGCCAAACCGATCGCGCCGAGCCCGGCGCCGGCCACCGATTCCGCCGCCTCCGCCCCGGCGGCAGCGGCGCCGCCGGCAAGCGAAACCAGCGAATTGATGGTTCCCACACAGGCACTGGTGATCGAGGTGGGCAAGGCCATGATGGTGGCGAAGTCGGAGACGAAATTCATCAGGTCATACACCGGATGTTCAGGCAGCGACGACGCCAGCCCCCGCAGCGTATGCGGTAGCGCGGCGATCCCGCGCTGGCCGGCTGCCACGGCCGCGGCGCTGTGGGCAACCGGCCCGGTGCCGCGAATGATGGGCGGGGGCGCGGTGAACGGTGTCAGTGTCGTCGCGGCCGCCGATGCGCTGGCATAGCCGCACATGGCGGCGGCATCCTGGGCCCACATCTCGGCGTACAGGGCATCCGTGGCCGCAATCGCCGGGCTGTTTTGACCGATGAAATTGGTTGCGATCAGCGTCATCAACTGGGCGCGGTTGGCCGCGATCGCCGCCGGGGGCACCATCGCTGCGAATGCCGTCTCATACGCGGCGGCGGCGGCGCCGGCCTGGGCGTGTGCCTGCGCCGCCTGGCTTGCGGTGGCGCTGATCCACTCCGCATGGGCGCCGGCCGCGGCCGCCATCGATATCGACGCGGCGCCCAACCACGGTCCTGCGGTCAGGCCGGAGATCACCGAGGTATATGAGGCGGCCACCGAACGCAATCCGGCGGACAGGTCCTCCCATGCCGCGGCAGCCGCCCGCAGGGACGCCGACCCCGGGCCGAAATACATTCGGCCCGAGTTGACTTCCGGTGGTAGTGCTGCGAAATTCAGGGACACCGCATACTCCCCTCGGAACGGGCCGACGCTGTGGGTACGGATTCACCGCGCTGTGATGGAGCCCACGCATCTACGGTGACGCGCTGCTGCAGCGGTTCCTATCGGTCGACCGGCCAGACAGCGGATGACCGCGGGCCCCCCGATCGATGGAGGCCGGCTCCCCAATTCGGACGGACCGGTTGCGCTCAGTAGCGCAGCGGCAACGAGATGCGGACGTGTGTCCCGACCGGTTCATCGACGAGGGTTAGCGTGCCGTCGGCGGCTTCCACCCGCGCCCGGTGCGACGCAAGGCCGATGTGTCCCTGTGCCAGACGGCGTGTCGCAACGTCGCCCAATATCCCGATCCCGTCGTCTGCCACGTCGATATGAGCCACGCCGTCAATGACTTTCAGTGTTACCGACGCGCTGCTGGCCCGCGAATGACGGGTTACGTTCGACAACAATTCGCGAATCACGCCGAACACGATGGGGTCGATGGCGTTGGTGGCGGGGTAGTCGACGTCAGCGGTGATGGATATGCCGGAGCGGGCGGCGGTCACCGAAACCAGCTTTTCCACCCCGGCGGCCAAGCCGACCTGGTCGAGTACGGCCGGATGTAGTTCAAAGGTCGCCTCACGCAGTAGCCGCGACGCGTCATGCAGGCTGGCCAAGGCATCCTGTAACGGCGCATCCGGGGACACCTTCATGAAGTCGGCGATGTCGCGACGGGCGGCCAGTACGTCCTGCAGCGGTCCGTCATGGATGGCTTCGGAGATCTGCCGGCGCTCCAGCTCCGAGGCGGTCATCGTCTCGGCGAGCAACGCTTCGCGGGAGGTCGTCAGCTGCGCCATCTCGTCGACATGCCGCCGCCGGAAGAACACCACCAATAACGCTGTGCTGCAAACGAATCCGTACATCAACACGATCAGCGCAATGGCCGCCGGGCCCAGGCGCGGCGCGATCACCGGGTCTTGAATCACCGACGCCGCGAACACGGCGATGCTGCACGCCAGCACGATAGCCACCAGTCGCAATGACAACTCGACCGCCACCATCCGCGGCAGCAGCGCCATCACCAGCAGCGGGATGTATCCACCCGGCGACAGCAGCTTGAAGCCGAACACCGCACCCACGTCGACCAACGCGAAAAGCAATATCAACTTCTCGCTGGCGATCGGCGGACGTTTCGCGGTGAACGCGAGGATCAGCGCGCAAACCGTCACCGCCGCATAGGCGCCGAGCAAAGTGAGCTGCCCGGGCCATCGGGTCGAGTTGGTGTCGAGCAGCATCGCCAGCAGCATGATGCAGAAGACGCCGACCCGCATCAAAGCGCCGGCCTGCAACGACCGCAACCGCTGTTTACGCAAGACCTGCTCGACATCTGTGCTTCTCATCGTTCACCTAACCTGCGGCGGCGTCGGCTGCGTCGTTCAGAGCACACTATCGACTGCCCGCCAGGGGTTTACCGGCGACGGCCCGTGCTCCATGCGCGAATGTAGATCGTTTACGCCTGAATAGGATCCGGCGATTGGCAGGCCAAAGGGTGGAACCACCCTCCTCCGAACGGAGGATCGGGGGGAAGTGCCGATCAGATTACGCTGACGCGCGCGAGGTTGGACAGCGTCGGGTAGTACACATCGCGACCCCAGCCCACCGCGGGGAAGACCACTCCCTGGAAGAGGCTCGGAACCTGGGCGCGGGCGCGTTCCCGCCCGGTTTCGATATCGAGCACCACGACATGATCCGCGCTGCGCCGGGCACCCGCCGCACGCACGCGCCGGCTGCTCAGCAGTGGCCCGGCGTGCATGGCCAGGCGGCGCAGGCGAGCGTCGCGCAGCCTGGGCAGCGTTGTGTGGAAGTCGTTGATCACGACCTCGCCGGTGTCGGGGAAGCGCACCATGTGGCTGGCCGTGGCAAGGCGGTGCTGCCACAGGGGTTGCAAACCCTCGTCGTCGAGGCGCCAGGCGGATAGGACGCCGTTGGCCGAGTCGTATCCCAGCGCGATGCGGCGCTGCGGGTCGTACAGCGGCGGATTGGTCACCGCGCCGCGCGCCGCACCGCACACCTCGGTGAGCTGGTAATCGGTTGCTTCCGTGAGTGATACGCGTACCAGCTGGTTGGCACCGGGCGCGACGCCGGCGTCGAGCATCGAGTGGGTGTAGGTGTGTTCGCCATTGGTGAGGAACCACAGCTGGCCGCCGTCGACGACCGGATCCCAACCGTAGCTCTGATCGGCCCTGCCGCCGTAGCGCAGCATCCAGCCGTCGTCGCGCTCGAGTCGCTGCGCCGCGGGATCCCAGACGTAGCGGTACACCGCGGTTACACCGACGACGTAGATCGCCTGGCCGTCGCTGGACAGCCGTGCGATCGTGCGCTCGGGCAGCTCGATCTCGGCGCAATGTGGTTGCAGCCGTTCAGGTTCCAGCAGCGTCAGTCGCGCCCGGCGGGTATCGCCATGACGGTCGAAATCCTTTGTGGCGATGGTCCCGTCGGCGAGGATGACGAAAGAATTGTAGGGCCGCGGCTGGGGCAGCTCGCGGCGGGCGATCACCGAGCAGTCCGGCGCCAAGCGATGGCACCAGCGGCCGAAAACCGTATACAGCGATCCGTTGGCGTGCGCCGCGAGCCCGCCCGGCCAGAACGGCCCGGCGGCCAGGTCGGGTGAACGCTGCAGTGGCCGCAGCGTCTCGGGGTCAATGCGCTCAACCCATCCGGTCGACGGGCTGCCCAGCCGCGGGCCCAGGGTGTGCCGCAGCACGTATACCTCGCCGGGATCGCGCAGCACCACCATCGTGACTGCAAAGGCGTCGCGACTTACCACCTCGAGACGCTCGCCTTCGGCGATGCCGAGCCCGGGTTTACCGCAGGGCGCCTGGGCGCGGCGTGGGCCGCCGTCCTCACCCGGCCACGGACTCGCCCAGTACCCCGCCAGGGCACCGTCGCGGCTCATCGGCCCGGGCTAGACCTTCGCCAGTAGCGAAAGCAGTTCTGCGGCAAGTTGTTCGCCGCGGTCCTCCTGCACGAAGTGCGCGGCGCCCTCAATCCTTACCTGCTCGCCCGCGGACGGAATCAAATCGCAGAAGTTTTGTCCCGACTTAGGGTAGGGAAAGACAGGGTCGGTGTCGGAGAACGCAATCAGGGCCGGCTTGTTCCACCGCGACAGTGCATCCGAGACGGCCAGCATTTCGGTGACGCCGGGGGAGTCCTCACTGATCGGTACCAGCAATGGAAATTGCGCGGCACCCGCCTTTGACTCAGCGGTGGGAAATGGTGCTTCGTAGGCGGCTATGACTTCGGCGGAAAGCTGGGTTGTCGTGGCGCTCTGGATAACCATGCCGACGGGTAGATCGGGGTTCTTTTCGGCGAAGTCGCGCCAAGCCATAAACCCCTTCGACACTCGCCCGGTGAAGATGCCGGTATTCAAAATCATCAGCGCCTCAACACGATCGGCGTTTTCCATCGCCCAGCGCAACCCGATCGGGCCGCCCCAGTCCTGCACGACAACGGCCGCGTCATGCAATTCGAGCGACCCCAGCACCTTGGCGACGATTTCGCTGTGCCGGTCGTAGGTGTACCAGCGGCGGTCAGTGGGCTTGTCGGAGCGGCCGAACCCGGCGTAGTCGGGAACGATGACGCGGTGCCCGGCCTCCACCAGCTGCGGCAGCATCTTGCGGTAGAGGTAAGCCCACGTCGGCTCGCCGTGGAAACACACCACCGGCGACCCGTCGCGTGGGCCTTCGTCCAGATAGTGCAGCCGCAACCCGTCCACCTCGACGTAGTGCGGCGCGAAGTCGTATCCCGGAAGCTGCTCGAAACGCGAATCGGGTGTGCGGAAGACCTCCGGGGCGGTGGAACTCATTGCTGCCATCTCCAATTCACTCGGCGCCGACGATGCTGCACAACGTAACGGATTTTTGACCGACCAGTCAACTATCGGATAGGCTGCGCCAGTGCCTCGGACCTCCACCGCTCGGGATCGCATCGTGTCGACCGCGGCACGGCTGTTCCTCGAGCGCAGTTACCACGATGTGGGCGTGGAGGAACTGTGTGCGGCGGCCGACGTCCGCAAGGGCAGCTTCTATCACTACTTCGCCTCTAAGGCCGAACTCGCAAAAGCGGTCATCGACCTGCACTTAGAGGTGTTTCAAACAGAGCTGGCCGGCCAAGCGGGAGTCACCCCCGCCACCCCTGCGGACCGGCTCGCGGCCGTCCCGGACGCGATCGCGGCGATTCAGACCGCGTTGCACGCGCAGTTCGGACGCTTTGTGGGCTGCCCATTCGGCAACCTGGCCGCTGAGCTGTCGACCACCGACGAGGCGGTGCGCGTCCACCTCGCGGCGCGGCTGGCCACGCTGGAAGGGCAGCTGGCCAAGGTTTGCCGGCAAGCTGCCGAACAACACATGCTGCGCGAGGGGGTCGACCCCGACCAGCTGGCCCACGCCCTGTTCGCGCATTACCAGGGCTTGATCCTGCTCGCCAAGCTGCACGGATCGACCGTGTCGACCCTGGGACCCGCGCTGCACGACTTCGTCGACGGCTACCTGGCCGAGGAGTTCAAGGCTAGAGCTTGACCATGAGCTTGCCGACGTTCTTGCCGTCGAACAGCATGTTGATCGCCGTCGGCAGCTGCTCGAAGCCCTCCACCACGGTTTCCAGCGGCCTCAGTTCGCCCTTGCTGATCAAACCGGCGATTTCGCCGATCGCCTCCGGCGCGCGGTCGAAGTGGTCCAGGACAATGAAGCCCTGCACCCGCGCCCGCTGAATCAGCAGATTGCCGAATGCGCGTGGTCCCGGCGGCGGGTCTGCGTCGTTGTAGCCGGAGATCATGCCGCACAGCGCCACCCGTGCCCGGATGTTGAGCCGGGCGAAGATCGCATCCATGATGTCGCCACCGACATTCTCGAAATCGACGTCGATGCCGTTGGGTGTCGCCGCGGCCAGCTGGGCGGCCCAGTCGTCGGCACGGTGGTCGACGGCGGCGTCGAACCCCAGTTGGTCGGTGAGCAGCGCGCACTTCTCCGGGCCTCCGGCAATCCCGACCACCCGGGCGCCGTCGGCCTTGGCGAGCTGTCCGGCCACCGAGCCGACGGCGCCGGCGGCCGCCGAGACGACGACCGTCTCGCCCGGTTGCGGCTTGCCGATGTCGCGGATGCCGATCCATGCCGTCAACCCGGTCATCCCGAGCGCACCCATGTAGGCGCTGGGTGAGACACCCTCGGCGACATCGACCGGGAATAGCGGCATTGCATCCGAGGCGACCGCGTACTCCCGCCAGCCGACCAGGCCCTGCACCGTTTGCCCGACAACGTAGTTGGGGTTCTTGGAGGCAATCACCTCGCCGAGCCCCCCTGCGCGCATCACCTCGCCGATGCCCACCGGCGGCAGATACGTCGGCGTGTCATTGATCCATGCGCGGTTGGTCGGGTCGAGCGAGATCCAGTCGATGCGTACCAACGCCTCCCCGTCGCCGATGTCCGGGATCGCGGCCTCGCTGAGTTCGAAGGTTTCCGGACCGATGCGTCCGGTGGGCCGTTCGCGAAGCAGGAAGCGGCGGTTTTTCTCAGGCATGACCGCACCGTACCGAACCCTGAGTTACCTGCACAGTGGTGCTATAACGCAGGTATGTCAGACCCTGGGCACGTCATCAGCCATGTTTCGGATACGGCTCGATGGACAGCACTGCATCGCGCCACCGAATCGGCCCGCCGCGATGCGTTGTTCAGCGATCCACTCGCCGGGCGTCTCGCGGGTGAGCACGGCCACGCCATCGTCGCCCAGGTTCCGCGCACCACCCGTAACGGTTGGTGGCTCGTCGCGCGCACCAAGATCATCGATGACACCATCGCCGAAGCGATCGCCGGCGGCTGTGACCGCGTACTGAATCTGGCCGCCGGCCTGGACACCCGGCCGTATCGCCTGAATCTTCCCGCTGACCTGCGGTGGGTGGAGGCCGATCTGCCGGCGCTGCTCGCCGAAAAAGAACAGGCACTTGCCGACCAGACACCGCGCTGCCAATTGACCCGTACCGCAGTCGATCTGGCCGATTCAAACGCCCGCGCGGCGTTCTTCGACCAAGCCCTCGCCGGCGCGACCAAAGCGCTGGTACTGACCGAAGGTCTGCTGATGTACCTCGACGACAGTGACGTCGTCGCACTCTCAACGGCGATCAAACAACCCACCGTCGCCTGGTGGATGCTTGATCTCGCCGGGCCGGGCCTTAAGAAGATGATGAACAAAAAGATGGCCGGCATGCTGCAGAATGCGCCGTTCAAGTTCGCCCCTGAGAGCGGGCTGGCATTCTTCGAAGAACTCGGCTGGCAAATCGCCGAGGCCGAATCGTTGCTGGCGGCCGCACGCCGGTTTCGGCGCCTTCCGTTATCAATGCGCGCCGTTGCGTGGCTGCCTGACGCCGATCCGCGCGACCCCGGCCGCCGGCCGTGGAGTGCCGTCGCGCTACTCACTCAGTAAGAGCCGAAATACGGTCGCCGCCAAGGCGAAAAGATCGGAAATAAGCCGCAAAGCTCGCTACGGCGGCGTCAATATAAGCCACTAGAGCTCTCGCACCCGCGGCTTTTACCGCATACGCGATGCGGATAAGGGCCAGATTTCAAATTCACGGCTAATTCTCATCTTTAGACACGGTTTGGTCACAGGTTTGCTGGGCATCCTACGTTTACAAAGCCGAGAACATCTGGTCGTGTGGCCTTGCGCAGCAGTGCGGCTGAGTTGGGTAGTGCGAGAGGAGATGAGAGTCGTGGCAAATGCATCAGGGGCGACGGTAATTGTCCTCCAATCCCACCCGCTCTGGATCGCCGCACAAAAACGTGAAGAACAGCTACGCGACGAGATGAGTCGCCATCCGGCCTTTCTCGGCCGGCAACGCGCTTTGGCCATGGGCGCCGACCTCGCTGCTGGTCACCGCAGCTTGAGGGCGTGCCCGGGCGACACTCCCGCCTGACTTTCCTTAACGAGCGACACCGCCGCGTCCCAGCGACGCGGCGGTGTGGCTATTTCTCAGACTCCACCGCCCACTATTGCGCTCAGCGCCTTAAAAGTACTACAGTCGTTGTAGTAACAATTCATCAATTGCCGAATTTCTTCTGAAGGGGCTGGTCGGCGATGGACGAGGGATTGACTGCAGCACTTATCGTCGGAGCGGGGCCGACGGGGCTGACGCTGGCAAACGAGCTGACGCGCCACGGCGTCGCGGTGCGGATCATCGATCGCGAACTCGCGCCGCTGACGACGTCGCGGGCGCTCGTGGTGCAGCCGCGGACCCTGGAGATCTTCGACGACATCGGGGTAGTCGACGAGGCACTTGCAGCGGGCAATCCCGCCACGTCGCTGACGATCGCATTCCGCAACAAGAAGGTGGAACTCGACCTGGCCGGGATGTTAACCGGGCCGCAGAACTACACGTCATATCCAGCGTTGCGCACCCTCTCACAGCACGACACCGAGCGGATCCTCACCGAGTCGCTGTCCAAGCGGGGCGTCGCGATCGAGCGGGGCCTGGCACTGATCGATTTGACGCAGAACGGCGACACCGTGGCGGCGTCGCTGCGCGCAGCGGACGGGTCGATCGAAACGCTGCGCTGCCGGTGGGTCATCGGCTGCGACGGCGCCCACAGCGCCGTGCGCAAAGCGGCCGGTATCGCGTTCACCGGTTCGACATATCGTGACGAGTTCATCATGGCCGACGCCGAAGTCGAATGGCGGCTACCGCACGGCGGCCTGTACGGATTCCCCAGCGCGGCAGGCATTTTCGCCGCGTTCTCGATGGCGGGGGAGAACCGTTACCGCATCTTCGGCAACGTCCCGTTGGGACCGCAGGGACCGGGCGCCGAGTACAGCGAACCCACTCACGAAGAATTCCAGGCAATGCTCGACGAGCGCGTGCCCTTCCCCGCCAAGATCATCAAGGCCAACTGGGTCTCGCGCTACCGGGTGCACAGCCGTGTCGTTCCCGTCTACCGCAAGGGCGGCGTCTTCCTGGTCGGCGACGCCGCCCATGTGCACAGCCCCGCCGGGGCCCAAGGAATGAACACCGGCATCCAGGATGCGTACAACTTGGCCTGGAAGCTGGCTCTGGTGCAGCGCGGGATCAGCGACGACTCGCTGCTCGACAGCTACGCGGCCGAGCGTCATCCGGTGGGCATTCAATTACTCAGGACCACCGACCGGCTTTTCTCAGCTTTCGTCGGCCACAACCCGCTGTCCAAGATCGCCCGCGGCTGGCTGGGCCCGCTGGTGGCCAGCCAGCTGCTGGCTCGGCCGTGGTTCCGCCGGTGGTTCGTTGGTCTGCTGGCGCAGTTGCGGCTGCGCTATCCGAACAGTCCGCTCAACGCCCAGGAGGGCGGCAGCTGGTCGGATGCCCCGGCACCGGGCGACCGGGCCCGCGAAGCCGACGTGCTGGTCGGTCGTCAGCCGCAACGGCTTTACCGGACGTTGCGCGGCACGCACCACACGGTCTTGCTCTTCACCAGGCTCGACGAGCAGGCGCGCCCGGCCGTGGAACTCTGCCGGATCGCCGAACAGATCGAGCAGGCCTACCCGGGACTGGTAAGGGCTCGCGTGATCACCGCGGAACGTTTCGCCGACCACCCCATGGCGCTCGGCGATCCGATGCGCTCGGCGCACCGCCAATACGGCGTCGAGTCGGCATGCGCGTTCGTCATCCGGCCCGACGCACACATCGGCTATCGCGGCAAGACGGTCCGCGGCAAGACGGTCCCCGGCGTCGACGTCGATCGGCTGCTGGCCGACCTGGCTGCCCGGCTGCCTGGCGCGGGCGCCCTGTCGCCCGTCGGCTCCCCCGGTCGCTAAGGCCAAGGGTTCGCCCGCGCTCGTATCCTCGAGGTCAGCGACACCGAGGGGAGAGCGCGCCATGTCTGAGGCACCCGCCACCACGCGCACGAGGTTTCCGGGGATCAGTTCCCGCGCGTGGGAACACCCCGCCGATCGGACCGCCCTTTCCGCGCTGCGCCGGCTGCGGGGTTTCGACCAAGTCCTCAAGCTCATGTCGGGAATGCTGCGGGAACGTCAGCACCGGCTGCTGTATCTGGCCAGTGCGGCGCGCGTGGGTCCGCGCCAGTTCGCCGACCTCGACGCCTTACTCGACGAGTGCGTCCACATATTGGACGCGCCGGAAAAGCCCGAGCTCTTCGTTACCCAGTCGTCGGAAGCCAACGCCTACACCCTTGGGATGGAGCAGCCGTTCATCGTCGTCACCTCCGGGCTGTATGAACTGATGAGCCACGACGAGATGCGCTTTGTGGTGGGCCATGAGCTCGGTCACGCGCTGTCTGGTCACGCGGTCTATCGCACGATGATGATGCATCTGATGCGGCTGGCGCGGTCATTCGGCTTCTTGCCGGTGGGCGGCTGGGCGCTGCGGGCAATAGTCGCGGCGCTGCTGGAATGGCAGCGCAAATCGGAGTTGTCCGGGGACCGCGCCGGACTGCTGTGCGGCCAGGATGTGGACGCCGCGATCCGGGTGGAGATGAAGCTTGCCGGTGGCAACCGGCTGGACAAGCTGGACTCGGAAGCCTTCCTGGCCCAGGCCCGCGAATACGAGAAATCCGGCGACATGCGCGACGGCGTGCTCAAGCTGCTCAACCTGGAGCTGCAAACGCACCCGTTTTCAGTGCTGCGCGCCGCCGCGCTGACCCAGTGGGTGGACGACGGCGGCGGCTACGGCAAGGTGATGTCCGGCGACTACCCACGCCGGGCTGACGACGACAAAACGTCATTTTCCGACGACCTCGGCGATGCCGCCAGGCATTACCGAGACGGCTTCGACCAATCCGATGACCCGTTGATCAGAGGGATTCGCGACGGTCTGGGCGGCATCGTCGACGGCGTGGGACGGGCGGCTACCAGCGCGGCAGATTCGTTGGGCCGCAAGCTCAATGAGTGGCGCAACCCGCGGCATGACTAGCCGCCGGGCCGGAACCGTGTGGCTACCAGACGCGCACCCAGTCGACCAGCATCTGCGCGGGATAGGTTCCCGGGCCGGGGTCCCCGCCGCCGGAACCGGCAACCGCCAAGTTCAGGATCGGAAACAGCTGGTAGCCAGGGTTGTTGAAGGGCCAATCGGCCAGTGAGTTCGCCGCGACAGTGAAGTACGGCTGCGCGCCGTCGCTGTAGTCCTGCCAGAAGCGCATCCCGGCCTCATCCCACTGAACTCGCCAGGTATGCCAGGCACTGTCCAGCGCGAGATTGTGCGTCTTCCATTCCGAGCCGTTGGATTTCGCGTGCACGGTGGTCGCCGCGGGCCACTTGCCGTTGCCGTACCACTCGAGTATGTCGATTTCACCCTGGGCATCACTGGACAGCCACCAGGCGGGCCAGCATCCGGCCGTCAGACAGTCGAGCTTGATCCGGGCTTCCCAGGTGTGGCCGATGCCGCCTTGCCAGGGGCTGAAAATCTTGCCGCCGTAGTAGGTGTTTCCGTCCTTGGCGGCCCGAATTACCAGGTTGGAGTTGCCGTCGAGGAACACGTTCTGCCGATCGTCCCGATACTGGCCGACGTGCTCGGGCAACTCCCAATACGTCGGGTCCTTGATCGTTTCGCGGGCCTTGGACACCGTCCACTTCGACGGATCGGGGGCCGAACCAGCCGGCCCGTCGAACTCGTCATGAAAGAGGTAGTTTCCGGGCTGGCCATTGGGCACAGCACGGGCTTCCGGGATCGGAGCCGCGGCTGCCACCAGGCCGATACCCGCCATCAACAACATGCTGCGACGATCCATCTGGGGCATAAGCACCGCACCCTAGCAGCCAGGGCGGCTGTGCTGAAACCGCGAACTGCGTCACAGGCCGGCGGCCGTTTCCCAGAGCCGTTACCGGGGTACCAGCCCAGCCGTGACCTCTTTATGGCTTGCCAATCGCGCCGAACCGTCCTGGACCGCAAGCACCCTCGATGACGGTCCGCGCTCCGCCGACGTCATCGTGGTGGGCGCGGGCATCACCGGCCTGATGACCGCGGTCCTATTGGCCCGCACCGGCAAGGACGTCCTGGTGCTCGAAGCGCGCACGGTCGGCGCCTGCGCAACCGGCAACACCACAGCGAAGATCAGCCTGTTGCAGGGCACCCACCTCTCCAAGATCGTGGCCAAGCACGGCAAAGATGCGGCACGGCATTACGTAGCCGGAAACCGGGAGGGCATGGAGTGGGTGCTTAAGCACTGCGACACCCACGGAATAGCGGTGCAACGCGAAGATGCCTACACCTACGCACAGTCGGCCAAGGGAGTTCCCTCCGCGCGTGCCGAACTGGCTGCGGGCAAGGTGGCAGGGCTGCCCGTCGAATGGGATGACGACGCCGGTGTGCCGTTTCCGTATCACGGCGGCGTGCGCCTGGCCGACCAGGCGCAGTTCGACCCGATGCCATTTTTGGACTCGCTTGCCGTCGAACTGCTCGGGCGCGGGGGACGGCTGGTCGAACACGCGAGGGTACGAAGTGTGTCCAGCCGCGGCGGCGGGGTACGCGCGCGCGTCAACGACGAAGCGCAGCGCGACGTCGAAGTCGAGGCCCGGCAGTTGGTTCTCGCTACGGGCGTCCCGATTCTGGACCGCGGCGGATACTTCGCCCGAGTGAAGCCCAGCCGGTCGTATTGCTTCGCTTTCAAGGTGCCCGGCAACATCACCCGGCCGATGATGATCTCCAGCGATTCGCCGACGCGCTCGGTGCGTTACGCACCGGCCGCCGACGGTGAGCGGCTGCTGGTCGGCGGCGCCGGCCACACCGTAGGTCGTAACAAGAGCCCGTCCAAGGACCTCGAGGAACTGTCCGCGTGGGCGCGAAAGCATTACCCCGGCGCGGTTCAAACCCATTTCTGGTCGGCACAGGACTACACCCCGATCGACGACCTACCCTACGTTGGCCCCATTCTGCCCCGCACCGAAAGCATCTATGTGGCAACAGGTTTCAACAAGTGGGGGATGACGAACGGCCCGGCGGCGGCGTTGGCGCTGTCGAGTCGCATCCTCGGCGGCCGAATGGACTGGGCCCACGCATTCGCCAGCTGGAGCCCACACGAGCTCTCCGGGCTGCCGACGGCCTTGCAGGCCAATCTGGAAGTCGGCTTCGACCTGGCCAAGGGCTGGATCACTCCGGTGACGCGCACGATGAGTCGCAGTCCCGGCGAGGACGAGGGCGGTGTTGTCAGCGGACCGCCATGGCATCTAGAAGCCAGGAGCCGGGTCAACGGCACCGAGCACCGGGTGTCGCCGGTATGCCCACACCTGGGCGGCATCGTGAACTGGAATGACGCCGACCAGGCATGGGAGTGCCCGCTGCACGGATCGCGGTTCGCGCCGGACGGCACGCTGTTAGAAGGGCCCGCCACCCGCGATTTGACCGCGTCCTGACGCTTACTTAGCCCGCTGCCGGCGGCCTCGTCATGAACGTCAGCCGGAAACCGTATGACGGGAGCTTGCGGCCCCGTCCAGCATTGACGAACTGCCCGAACGGCGGGGCCGCCGGCACCCCGTTGGTGGCGCCTTCCGCCGCGGCCGGAATCGCGGTGGTGTTGGCGAGAGCAGTCACTCCCGGGTTGGTGGTGGCGCTCACCGTCCAGCTTGCGGGCACCGACAACCCACCGAGCGGAACCGCCCTGCCGACTCCCGCCGCCACGCCGCCGACGCTGCCGGAGAGCTTGGCCGACCCTGCGGCCTGCGCCGCGCCTTCGACCGCCTTGGCCGCCGGAGCAAGGTCGCCCATGAACTTGGAGATGGCGGTGCTACCGCTGCCGACCTGACCGAAGGCCTGCCCGGACTGAAACACCGCCTGAATCGGCGCGACGTAGGGCGAAATGTACTTGCTGTACAGCGGGACCAGGTCGTCCAACGGCGTGTTGGCCACCAACCACTGGTCGATCGCCTTGCCGTTGATGGGCGCCGACAGTGTCTTGAGCACATCGGCGACCCGGGAGTTGATCGGGTTGGCCATATTCATGATGTTCGTGTAGCCGTTGTTGTACTGGGACTTCAACACCGCGATGGTCTGGTCGACCAGGCCATATTGGTTCACTACTTCGGCCGGCTCGGGCAGCTCCGCCAACTGGCTCGCCGCCGCCGAGCTGCCGGCATAGTTGTACATCGCCCCGGCATCCTGAGCCCAGAATTCGAAGTACTGGGCCTCGGCTGCCGCGATCGCCGGGGTGTTCTGCCCGAAGAGGTTGGTCGCAACCAACGCCGCCAGCAGCGCGCGGTTGGCCGCGATCACCGGCGGCGGGACGGTGGCCGCGAACGCCGCCTCGTAGGCAGTCGCAGCCGCGCTCGCCTGGTCGGCGGCCTCCGCGGCCTCCACGGCGCTGCTGTCCAGCCAGGCGATGAATGGACTCACGGCCGCAACCAGTGCGGCCGACGCCGGCCCCAGCCAGGGACCGCTGGTCAGTCCTTCGATGACCGACCGATGACCCGCCGCGGCAGCTTGAAAGTCATCCGCCAGTCCACTCCATGCGGCGGCGGCGGCCAGCAACGGACCCGCGCCCGGACCGGTGTATATGCGCCCAGAGTTGATCTCGGGCGGCAACAAGCCGTAGTCAACCATCGCTGCTAATCCGGCGGCTAACCGGCAGCTGGCGGCTTCGCCATGACGGACGGCTTGAAGCCATAGGTCGGCTGATTACGCCCGTAGCCGCCGTTGACGAACTGCCCGAACGGCGGGGCCATCGGAAAGCTGTTGCCCTCGGCGGCGGCCGGAATCGCGCTGGCCAGTCCAGGATTGGTGGTCGCGTGCCACGGCACCCAGTTTGCCGGCACCGACAGGCCCCCGATCGGGAGCGCCTTGCCCAGACCCGCTGCCACACCCCCGACGCTGCCGCCCAGGTTGGCCCCGGCGTTGGCCGCGGCGGCCCCGGCCGCCGACGCCGCGCCTTCGACCGCCTTGGCCGCCGAAGCCGCGGGCTTCGCGAAGTTGGCGATGGCGACAAGGCCGTTGCTGACCTGTCCGAAGGACTGCGTCGACTGGATCATCGCCGCGCAGGAACTGATGTAGGGGGAGAGGTATTTGCTGTAGAGCGAAACGATGTCGTCCAGCGGTGTATTGGCCACCAGCCATTGGTCGATCGCCTGGCCGTTGATGGGCGCCGACAGCGTCTTGAGCACGTCGGACACCCTGGCGTTGATCGGGTTCGCCACATTCATGATGTTCGTGTAGCCGGTGTTGTACCCCGCCTTGAAGACCGCGACGGCCTGGTCGGCCACTCCAGACGGATTCGCCACTTCGGCGGGCGCCGGCTGCTCCGCCAACTGCGTCGCCGTCGCCGAGCGGCTCGCGTAGTTGTACATCGCACCCGAGTCCTGAGCCCAGAATTCGGCGTATTGCGCCTCCAGTTGCCCGATCGCCTGACTGTTCTGGCCAAGGATGTTGGTCGCTGTCAACTCCGCCAGCAGTGCGCGGTTGGCGGCGATCACCGGCGGCGGAACCGAAGCCGCGAACGCCGCCTCGTAGGCGGTGGCAGCGTTGCCCGCCTGGCTCGCCACCTCAGCGGCCTGTTCGGCGCTGGTGCTCAGCCAGGTAATGAATGGCGACACCGCCGAAACCAGCTGTGCTGATGCCGGCCCCAACCACGGCCCGCTGGTCAGCGCCTCGATAACCGAGCGATGCCCCGCTGCGGCCTCCTGCAGATCGGCGGCCAGATTGCTCCACGCCACCGCTGCGGCTACCAGCGAGCCCGGCCCCGGTCCGCTGTATATGCGCGCGGAGTTGATCTCTGGGGGCAATAACCCGTAGTCGACCACGTTGCCTACTCCTCTTTCGGGTTTCCTGGATTCCTTGGTTTCCGGGTCCGCTCAACCCGCCGATGCGGCGTTGGCCGCTTCGGTCTCGGCATAGGAGTTCGCACTGGTGGCCAACGTCGCCGCCAGCGTCGCCTGAATCCTCGACGCCTGCGCGCTCAATTCCTGGAAGCGCTGACCGTGAGTAGCGAAGCGTGCTGCGGTCAGTACCGACACCTCATCGATGGCCGCGGGAACGACGCCGGTTATGGGTCCGGCAGCGGCCGCATTGCCGACGTTCAAGGCCGCGCCAAGGGACTGCAGGTTGCTGGCAGCCGCCGCCAGGTGCTCTGGATACGTGCGTACGAAAGACATAGGATTCCCCTCCAAGGAAGCGCCACCGGCTCGAACACCGCGATGTGTTCTCTTGCCCGGAACGCTATAAAGGGGGTTACCCGGGTTCAATGGACCTGACCGAGCGGAATGGATGCTGATCTTGACATTTCCTCAACATTCAGGCTGATTTTAATCACAGGACCTTCACAGGAATTCTCCAAGATCTATTCATCTAACATATGCACACCGCGAATGTGGAATTGCACAGCGGTGGTCTGCCGCCAGCCCGGCCGGCGCGGTTGGCGGCTACCACCCGGCCGGAGCCGGACACCCGGCAATGGCCACATCTAGGGCAATTCACCTGCAGTTATCGGCGTTGTCCACACTCCGGGTGGTGATCACCAGCGCGATCGCGCGGCCGGTCTGGTGAGATTGTCGCCGCTGGTACGACAACACATCGCAGCAGGCCCGAAAAGACGTCAGGAAAACGCGGGCTTTTACCACTATTATCGTTATTTCAAAAGATTATTGTTCACCCAGAGTTAATCTCTGAACTTGCCCCATGAATTCAATGTGAAGCGGTGCGCGGGGCGCGCGAAAGCTGAATAAATTTCAGCTTGAACATATGGCTTGCGTGTGGGCCGACAAGTGTTTCTCGCGCTGCCAGAATAACCTGCACGGTGAGTTTATGAGCATCGCGTGAGTCGTTGCCAGTCGGCTGGACGCGGGCCGGGCCCGGGTGGTCGGGTCTCCTTTATTGGCCCAGGTGTGGCGGCACCGTGATCCGTACGCGACCACGACCGGGGACGCTCATCTGCATGACAGCGCTTGCGGTGATCGCCGCGATGGCAACGGCACTGTGCGTCGGCTACTACGCAGGTCGGCGGACCGGCTCGCCGGCTTCGGCCCGCAAGAGGCGCTCGCGTCGGATTGCGCTGGGCAGATTCGCCGTCAGCGTGATCGTGGTGATGGTCAGCCGCCGTATCCGACGGCAACTGAAAACCGTTGAGCCACTTCTATTTTCGCGGGTTCGCCGGCGGTCGCGCAGACCGATGACCCGGTGGGCGCAGCTCACCCGCGCGTGAACGATTACAGCTTGCCGGCGACGAAGTCGGCAGCCTGATTCGCCATACCCGCGTCCACGTACGCGTTCGCGAGATGTTGCGGCCAGTTCTCTTTCCAGGTGTTCGGATCGGCCGGGTTACAGACGGGATCGGCGCCGTGGCACAACTCGATGGTCCGGTCGTTATAAATCGGATTGAAGTTGGTGATCGGACCCACCCACTGACTTCCGTTACCGAACAGCGCGACCGCCGCGACGTGCTGATCGATGCCTCCAGGCAGGGGGCTGTCAAATCCGAAGGCGGACATGGGGACTGCGAGCACGACGTCGGTGACCGCCGCGCCGAGCGAGTAACCACCCAACACCAGCCGGGTGTCCGGACAGTTGTTGACCATGTTCTGAACGTGTCGGCTCATGTCATTGGCACCGACGTCGACCTCGGTGTCTGCGGGGTATTTCACCGCGTACGTACCCATGCTCCGGCCCCCGATCTTGGAGCTGAGCGAGTTGATGAAGGCGTTGCCGAGCACGCCCGTCCCCGGCGACTCGTAACGGCCGCGAGCGAAGACGACCTCCACCTGCGGACAGTTCGCTGCGGTGGCCGACGGAGGGCCGGCGGGGACGCCGGGCGGCAGCACCGCCGCAGCCACCGTCAGAGCGGCCGCTATTGGGGCCGCGACCAGGCAAGTATTGAGCGATTTACCGATAAGCGAAGCGCGCACACGAAGATGTTAGCCATTTGCGCGGCAGCCGTTGAGTGGGTTGGAAAATCAAGTGCAGCCGTTAACCAGATGGCAACGACACATCTAAGGCCGAGCGGCGGGTCTGATGACCCGGGCGGGCGCTTCGACCGCGGCAGTGCGGCGAGCGGCGACAACTTCGGCCCCGGTGGTCGCCGCCTCCGGACCGGGCCAGTGCACTCTGGTTGCGGTAAAGCGCATGGAAAGGTAGAGCCGATGGATGCGGTAGAGACGATTGCGGCCATGCCGCGGGGCGGGCCCGGCGCATCATGGCTGGATCGTCGCTTTCAAACCGATGTGCTCGAGTATCTCGACCGCGACGATGTCCCCGACGAGACCAAGCAGAAGGTCATAGGGATGCTCGACCGTATCGGTACCCGGACCAAACAGCACGAGAGCTACGCTCGCCTGGCGCGTGCGGCGGTATCCGACGTCCCCAGTCCGCGGATCCTGGAAATAGGCGCTGGCCACGGAAAGCTTTCGACGAAGATCCTTGAACTGATCCCGACGGCGACGGTCACGGTAAGCGATGTGGATCCGACGTCTGTTGCCAATATCGCTGCGGGCGAGCTTGGCTCCGATCCACGAGTGCGCACCCAGGTGATCGACGCGACCTCGATTGACGCCGACGACTACAGCTATGACCTGGTCGTGTTCGCGCTGGCGTTTCATCATCTGCCGCCTGCGGTCGCCTACCGGGCCATCGCCGAGGCCACCAGGGTCGCGAAGCGCTTTCTGGTCATCGACCTCAAGCGGCGCACGCCGCTGCGGCTGACGTTGTCGGCGCTACTGCTGCTGCCGCCGCAGCTGCTGTTCGCGTTGGCTTCGCCGTCGATGCGGCTCGTCATACATGACGGTGTCATCAGCGCGTTGCGTGCCTACAGTGCGTCGGCGTTCGAAGCGTTAGGCCGCGCCGTCGATCCTGCGATGAACGTCGATATCCGGCCGGCGGGGATCCGGTTCCCGCCCTCGATCGCTGTCGTGTTCTCCCGTCCACAGCGAATCTAGGCATTGCGGCGACATCGCCGCGACCGCATTGACATACTTGGCCAATGGTCGACCGCGACGCAGCAGGCATGGAGTTTCTTCGCGGAGCCGGGCGAATTGCCATGGCACACAGAGGATTTACCGCGTTCAAGGTACCAATGAACAGCATGGCCGCGTTCCGGGAAGCCGCCAACCTCGGACTCCGCTACATCGAGACCGACGTGCGGGGCACTCGGGACGGAGTGGCAGTGATCCTGCACGACCGGATGCTGCGGCCCACCTGGGGCGTCTCCGGCGCGATCGACCAGTTGAACTGGTCAAGTGTACGGCGCGCCGATCTCGGTGGGGGAGAGTCGATCCCGACCCTGGAAGAGCTGCTCGCCACGTTTCCCGATATGCGAATCAACATCGATATCAAAGCCGAGCCGGCCATCGAACCGACCGTCGATGTCATCGAACGGCTCAACGCACACAACCGCGTGCTCGTCACGTCGTTTTCCGATCGCCGCCGACGGCGTGCGCTGCGGCTGCTGTCCAAGCCGGTCGCCACTTCGGCCGGTACCGGAGCGTTCGTCGGGTGCCTGGCGGCGAAAACACCCGCCAGCCGGGCCTACGCGTGGCGGGTGCTGCGCGACAGCGATTGCCTGCAACTGCCGCCGCGGTTGGGCCGGGTGCGGGTCATCTCGCCGGGGCTGGTTCGTGCCGCACATGCTTCGGGGCGCCAGGTGCACGCCTGGACGGTCGATGACCCCGAGGTCATGCACATGCTGCTCGATATGGGCGTCGACGGCATCATCACCGATCGCTCCGATCTGCTCCGGGATGTGCTGATCGCCCGTAACGAGTGGTGGGCCTGAGACCCGGGCCCTTGCTACCATCGCGCCGTGCACGATTCGGCTGCACGGGGTGGACGCGTTTCCCGGCGCGATGCCCTCAAGTACGCCCTCACGCCGGTCCTCCTCGGCTCAGCGCCGCTGGCCTTCGACGGGAGCCGGGCAGCCGCCGACGATATGCGGCTGATCGACTTCGCCGAGCGCAGGATCGCGCCGGATGAAATCAAGGCGGCCGGCTACGACGGCGTCGTCAACTACGTGTCCGAATCGCGGCCCGGCGCCGACTTCGAGGCGAAGCCCATCACCCGCCAGTACGCGGACGCGCTGCGCGCGGCGGGTCTGCACATCGTCAGCAATTTCCAGTACGGCAAGCCCGGGTGGTCCGCGCCGTCGGACTTCACCCGCGGCTACGACGGCGGTGTCGCCGACGCCCAGACGGCGCTGCGGCTGCATGCAGCGGCGGGCGGTTCGGGTTCGGCCCCGATCTTCTTCAGTGTCGACGACAACATCGACCTCAACACCTGGAACGGCACTGCCCTCGACTGGTTTCGCGGCATCAACTCGGTACTGGGCGTGGCGCGAACCGGCATCTACGGGCATTCCCAGGCCTGCACGTGGGCGATCAAGGACGACGTGATCGGCCACTCGAGCACCCCCGGGCATCGCTGGGCCTGGCAGACCCGGTCGTGGTCCAACGGTCAGCGCGAGCCCGCCGCGGTGCTCTACCAGGAGGTCGTCAACACCGCGGCCAACCCGGGCCCGCTGCTGGGCGGGATACACGTCGATGTCGACGAGGTTCTGGCCGCCGATTTCGGCCAGTGGGATCTCGATCGCTGATCTCAACGGCGATGGATCAGGTTCATTGGACGCCGTCTGGGGTGCGGTTGCGCCGACGAGCGGGCCGTCCCGGAAGGCTGAACTGGCTGTTCCTGCCCGGGGGCCCGGGCATCGGTTCGGAGAGCCTGCACGAACTGGTGGACACCGTCGAGGTGGCGGGCAATTGCTGGCTCGTCGACCTGCCCGGTGACGGCTCGAATGTCGACGCTCCGGGCGCACCGGCCGATCCCTACCGAATGTGGCCGCAGGTGCTGCTCGAGGCGGCCGACGCCGTCGAATGTCCGGTATATGTCGGGCACTCCACCGGCGGCGAGTATCTGCTGTCCACTCCGGCGCTGGCCGCGCGGCTGGCGGGGCTGGCACTGATCAGCAGCGCCCCAGACGCGTCATGGCTGCCGGTGTGGCAGGAGACGATGCGCAAGGACCCCTTGCCGGCCGTCGAGCACGCGGGCACCCGCTACGAATCCGACCCGACGAATGACAACCTGCGCGCCGTCGCTGTCGCTTCGGCGCCGTGGAACTTCACCGATCATGGCGTCGCGCGGGGCACAGACCTGCTGGCACGCATGCCCTATAACAAGGACGCCGAGCGCTGGTCCGACGCGAATTTCGACCATGACTACGAATTAGCTTGGTGGCCAATGGTATTGCCGACGTTGATTGTGAGCGGAGCCGCAGACCGTGTGGTGACCCAGGCGCTGTGGGAAGCCCCGCGCTTCTGGGCGCGCAACGTGATCAGGCGGGTGATCGCCGACGCCGGCCATTTTCCCTGGATCGAACAGCCGGCCGCGGTGCGGGATGCGTTTGCTGAACTCGCGCAACGAATTTCGGCGCAAGCAGACCCGCGCTGACAACGACACGGTCAAGGAAAGACATCGGAGAGTAACGATTTGAGCCGCGCGCTGGATTTGGCGCCGGAGCAAATGCCAGTGTGATGCCTGTGAGTGTTGATGTTGGCGAGCCGGCACTGGGCTCGCGCCCGCACTGGCCGGATCAGTGGCTGGATAGACCACCCCAGCGCTGTGCCCGTGGCCACTGGTTGCTGCCGGGACACATGATCGTCGGCACCATCTCGTGCTCCTGCGGCACGCATATCTGCTGGGAATGCGAGTGCGGCGCCGCCACCTATGGGCCGGCGTTGGTCGAGTCGTGCAGTGTGGTCGGCGATCTGGTGTCGACCCGGCGCTTAAGCTGACTGCCCCGGCGTGCCCGGTAGTAGTGCAGGTAGGTCAGCGCCGGCACGACGATGAAGGTGATGGCGATCAACGTGATCGAGAAGTAGTTGGGCCTGCCTCGCGACGAGAACAGCGACCCGTAGTCGAAGGACACCGCAAGCCCGATCGAGATCACGAACGCCACTACCGGTAAAACCTTGTCGGTGAACCTGTTTCGCGGTATTTCGGCGTAGTCGTCGCGGTGCGAACGCGCCAGCGCGATCAGAGCGATGGGCACGATGATGAACTGGACGAATCGGGCGATCACCGCCAGGCCGGTCAGGTTCAAACTGTCGAATCGAAGCGCCAGCGGAAACGCGAGGGCCAGCGACGCGGTGATTGCGAAGGCGACCATCGGCACACCGAACCGATTCTTGCGCGCCAGGTAGGTGGGCAGCACGCGTCCATCGGCCAAAGCGGTCCAAAGCCGTGGTGCGCCAAACGAAGCCGCCACATTGATGCCGAACATGGAAACCAGCGCCCCGATGACGACGACGGTACGGAAGGTGTCGTTTCCGATGCCCGCTGCCAGCTTTACCGTGTCGGGGGAGGCCACGATCTTCTCCGCCCCCAGCAGCATCGCCACCACCAAAGCCAGTACGTAGATTGCGCCCACCGAAAAGATCGCCAGGGGAATGGCTCTGGGCAGATTGCGCTCCGGATTATGCATCTCCTCGGCGGCGTTCGCGATCGACTCAAAACCGGTGAACGCGTACAAAGCCGCGATGGTGGCAAGGGCCAGGCTGGACGCGGTACTCGTACCCATCTGCGCAACTCCGAGCAATGAATACGCCGCCGGATGGTAGGCCGACCGAGCCGTTCCGTAGTTGTTGACATGCTGCGTGACGATGATCCACAGCCCCCCGGCGATGAAGATCGACAGGGCGAATACCTTTCCCAACGTCGATATCCCGTTGGCCCACTTGATGACTCGGTTACCGAACAGGTTTATGGCCAGAAGCACGGCGATGAAGCCGAGAAACGTCAGCGTCTTGACACTCAGCACGTGATCTTCGTCGGCCCAATGCTTGTCGGGGAAGGCCACCCGCAACAGCGTCGAGACGAACAGCGACGCCAGCACTCCCCAAGCGATGGACGCGGTAATCGCGTGGGTGACACCGACATAGATGCCGATACGGCGCCCGAATGCGGCAGTCGTATAGGCGTAGGAGGCGCCGTTGGTTTTCACGTACTGCGCCGAGGTTGCGAACACCAGGGCCATGACGCCCGCGAAGAGGCCGGCCAGAACGTATGCGAGGGGCGCGAACGGTCCGGCCAGCTTGATCACCGCACCCGGGGTCAGAAAGATTCCCGCTCCGATGATCGCGTTGATCCCGAGCATGACCACGCTTCGGAAACCGAGCTTGCTAATCGCGCATCCTCCTGCCCGCGGGTGTTCGACCGGCTACCGCGCTCCGTTGGGACCGCTCTGTCCGAAGATCTGCCCGGCGGTTCCGCCGTCACCCACCTTGCCCTCGGTGGTGCCGGTTCCGGCATTGCCCCCGCCACCACCGTTGCCGACGAGTCGGGCGTTGCCGCCGTTGCCGCCGTCGCCGCCGGTGCCGGTCACCGCCATCCCGCCGGAGCCGCCCTCGCCGCCGTTGCCGAACAGTCCCGCGATCCCGCCGGAGCCGCCCGAACCGCCGTCGCCGGGCGCGGCAAACCCTCCCGACCCGCCGAATCCGCCGTTGCCGCCGTCGCCGTACAACATGCCTGCGCTTCCGCCGGCACCACCGGCACCGCCGGCGGTGCCGCTCGCGCCGCCGTGCCCACCGTCGCCACCCGCGCCGAACAGGATTGCGGCGTTCCCGCCCGCACCCCCCGGTCCGGCTTTGATATGGCCGATCCCGCCGGCTCCGCCGGTTCCGCCGTCGCCGTACAGGAGTCCGGCGCTTCCCCCGACACCGCCGACCCCTCCATTGGCACCACTCGTCCCGCCTTCGAGATGGCCGGCGCCGCCGGCACCTCCGGTACCACCGGCCCCGAAGAGCCAGCCTGCGTGCCCACCCGCGCCGCCGGCTCCGCCGTTTTCGCCCCCGGTCGCCCCGTCGCCACCTGAGCCGCCGGTGCCGAAGAGCAGACCGGCCCGGCCCCCTGCGCCGCCCGCTCCGCCGTCGACGCGGCCGGAGCCGCCGTCACCGCCGTCGGCACCGGCGCCGTAGAGCAAGCCGCCGTGACCACCGGCGCCACCGGCCCCGCCGATGTTGTTGACGCCGAGGCCACCGTCTCCGCCGACGCCTCCGGCGCCGAACACCCCACCTGCGCCGCCGAGACCGCCGGATCCAGCGACACCGTCGACGCCCAGCCCGCCGATGCCGCCACGCCCGCCACTGCCGAATAACGCGGCTGACCCGCCTGCCCCGCCGGCACCGCCGTCGACCTGTCCGGTGCCGCCGATACCCCCGGAGCCGCCATTGCCGAACAGCCAGCTCGACCCGCCGGCGCCGCCGGCCCCACCTTTGGTCAAGGAGGACCCGCCGGCACCGCCGGCTCCACCCTTTCCGAATAGGCCCGCGTCCCCGCCCCGGCCACCGGCCTGCCCGGGCCCTCCAGAGCCGCCGGCCCCACCGGCGCCAAACAGCAACCCGCCGGCACCACCATCGGCTCCGGTGCCCGGCGCACCATTTACGCCGTTGCCGATCAGTGGACGTCCCAGCAGCGCTTGGCAGGGAACGTTGACGGCATCCAGCAAGCCCTGCATCGTCACGGCGTTGGACGCCTCGGCGCCGGCGTACGTGTGAGAACCCGCGGCCAACGCCGCCACGAACTGTTGATGGAACACGCTCGCCTGGGCGCTCAGCACCTGATATTGCTCAGCGTGAGCACGGAAAACGTCCGCGACGGCAGCCGACACTTCATCGGCGCCGGCGGCCACCAGCACCATCGTGGGCGCTGCGGCCGCGCTGGCGGCTGTGGTGACCGCTATGCCGATTTCGGACAGTTCCGAACATGCCGCAGCCAGGCTCGCCGGTATCGCGATCACGTACGACATCGGCATTCCTCCTACTACGACCGCACGACCGCGGCAGGTAAACCGATATTCTGCGGCACCCTGGGCAACGGCGTGGGCACAACGAGATCATGGCGTCATGGCCGATGACGAACTCGACAGCTTGTACTGGGCGCCGCTGGATGCTTTCACGGCGGAGCGAAAGCGATTGGCCGCAGAAGCCAAAGAACGCGGCGACGTCGACACCGCTCAAGCGATATCGGCGGCGCGCAAACCCACCGCCGCTGCCTGGATCGTCAATCGGCTGGCACTTGCCCATCGCGACGCCCGGCAGCGGCTCCTTGACCTGGGAGAACGCCTGCGCGCCGCGCACGCTGCGATGGACGGCGAGCAGATCCGGAACCTGTCGGTCGAGCAACACGCGCTGATCAATGAACTCGTCCGGGATGCGCTCGATGCGGCCGAAGTGGGTAAGCCGTCGGCAGCGGTACGCGACGACATAACCAGCACATTGCAAGCCGCGGTCGCCGACCCCGAGGTCGCAGACCGGCTGGGCCGGCTGGCCAAACCCGAGCACTGGTCGGGCTTTGGCGGATTCGGCTTCGGCGACGGCGAAACAAATGTGGACAAGAAGGCCGACAAACCCGACCAGCAACTAAAAGAGTTGAACGCGGCGGTGGCCGCCGCCGAGCGCGCCACGGCCGACGCAGATGCGGCGCTTTCGGAGCGCGAAGCCGAACGCGATGCCGCTGCGCGCCACCGCGACGAGGCTCTGGCCGGCCTGCGCCAGGCTGAGCGGTCGCTCAAACGCAGCGAAACCAGCTATGCCCAAGCACGGGAAGCCAGCCGGTCCGCGGCGGAAGTGCTCCACGAAGCAAAAGCACGGTTGCAGCGGTTACACCGTCGATAGGGACCGGATCTCGTTGTGGTACTTAGCATTTCGCGCCTCTGGAGTGATTGCTTTCCCGACGGGATTCACGGTTGGCAACGCTGACCCGATAGCATGCTCGATTGATGCATGAGGAAACATTTCTCAGGTTCAGAAAGGCGCAGGGGTCATGGCTGATGAATTAGTACCGCACTTCGATGATGTGCAGGCGCACTACGACCTATCCGACGACTTCTTCCGCCTGTTCCTGGACCCGACCCAGACCTACAGTTGCGCGTACTTCGAGCGCGACGACATGACGCTCGAAGAAGCCCAGATCGCCAAGATCGACCTGGCGCTGGGCAAGCTGGGCCTGCAACCGGGCATGACGCTGCTGGACGTGGGCTGCGGCTGGGGCGCCACCGCGCGCCGGGCCATCGAGAAGTACGACGTCAACGTCGTCGGCCTGACGCTGTCGAAGAACCAGGCCGCCCACGTGCAGAAGATCTTCGACGGGCTGGACACTTCGCGCAGCCGGCGGGTGGAACTCAAAGGCTGGGAGCAATTCGACGAGCCCGTCGACCGCATCGTGTCCGTCGGCGCCTTCGAACATTTCGGCCACGACCGGCACGCCGACTTCTTCGCACGCGCGTACAAGATCCTGCCGGCCGACGGCGTGATGCTGCTGCACACCATCACCGGCCTGACGATGCCGCAGATGACCGAGAGAGGTTTGCCGCTCACCTTGTGGCTGGCCCGCTTCCTGAAGTTCATCGCGACCGAGATCTTCCCGGGCGGCCATCCGCCCACGATCGAGATGGTCGAGGAGAAGTCCGCGGAGGCGGGTTTCACCCTGAGCCGCAACCAGTCACTGCAGCTGCATTACGCGCGGACTCTCGACCTGTGGGCCGACGCCCTGGAAGCACACAAGGACGAGGCGATCGAGATCCAGTCCGACGAGGTCTACGAGCGCTATATGAAGTACCTGACCGGGTGCGCCAAGTTGTTCCGGGAGGGCTACATCGACGTCAATCAGTTCACGCTCGAGAAGTAGCGCGAAGTAAAACGACACCCCGCGAGCCGGCGGCCCGCGGGGTGTCGCATCGTGTGGGTGTTACTTGATGTCGAACCGGTCGTTGTTCATGACCTTGACCCAGGCAGCGACGAAGTCCTCGACGAACTTGCCCTTACTGTCGTCCTGCGCATAGAACTCGACCAAGCCCCGCAGCACCGAGTTTGAGCCGAATACCAGGTCGTTGGCGGTAGCCGTCCACTTCAGCTGACCCGAGGAGCGGTCGAAACCTTCGTAGACGTTCTCGGCAGTGCCCGACGCCTTCCACTCCGTACCCATGTCGAGCAGGTTGACGAAGAAGTCGTTGGTCAACGCGCCCGGCTTGTCGGTGAACACGCCGTGCTTGCTGCCGCCGTGGTTGGCGCCCAGCGCACGCAGGCCGCCGACCAGCACCGTCAGTTCCGGGGCGCTCACACCGAGTAGGTATGCCCGCTCCACCAGCAACTGCTCCAGCGGGGCCTTCTCACCCGGACGCACATAGTTGCGGAACCCGTCGGCGCGCGGCTCGAGGACCGCGAACGACTCCACGTCGGTGTTCTCCTGCGTGGCGTCGGTACGCCCGGGGGCGAAGTGCACCGAGATCTCGTAGCCGGCGTCCTTGGCTGCCTTCTCGACCGCGGCCGACCCGGCCAACACGATCAGGTCGGCCAGCGAGACCTTCTTGCCGCCGGAAGCGGAGCTGTTGAAGTCCTGCTGGATGCCTTCCAGGACCGGCAGCACCTTGTCCAGCTCGGAGGGCTCGTTGACCTCCCAGCTCTTCTGCGGCTCGAGACGCAGCCGGCCACCGTTGGCACCGCCGCGCTTGTCGGTGTTGCGGTAGCTGCCCGCAGCCGACCAGGCCGTCTTGACCAGCTGAGGAACCGACAGGCCGGACCCGAGCACCTTGCTCTTCAGTGCCGCGATGTCCTGCTCGTCGATCAACTCGTGGTCGACGGCGGGGACTGGGTCCTGCCACAGCTGCGGCTCGGGAATCCATGGCCCCAGGTAGCGGCTGATCGGACCCATGTCGCGGTGCAGCAACTTGTACCAGGCCTTGGCGAACGCCTCGGTGAGCTCCTCGGGGTGGTCCAGCCACCGCCGGGTGATCGGGCCGTAGATCGCGTCCTCGCGCAGCGAAATGTCGGTGACCAACATCGTCGGCGCGCGGCCCGGCCCGCCGAACGGGTCCGGGATGGTGCCCGCACCGGCGCCGTCCTTCGCGGTGAACTGCCAGGCTCCGCCGGGGCTCTTGGTGAGCTCCCACTCGTAGCCGTACAGCGTCTCCAGGAAGGTGTTGTCCCACTTCGTCGGGGTGGGTGTCCAGACCACTTCCAGGCCGCTGGTGATGGCGTCCTTGCCGACGCCGCTGCCATAGGTGCTCTTCCAGCCCAGCCCCTGTTGTTCGATCGGGGCGGCCTCTGGCTCAGGACCGACCGGGTCCGCGCTGGCGCCGTGGGTCTTGCCGAAGCTGTGGCCGCCGACGATCAGCGCAGCGGTTTCCTCGTCGTTCATCGCCATCCGGCCGAACGTCTCGCGGATGTCCACCGCCGCGGCCACCGGATCCGGTTTACCTTCGGGGCCTTCGGGATTCACGTAGATCAGACCCATGGTGGTCGCGCCGTAGGGCTGCGCGAGGTCCCGCTTGCCCGAGTAGCGCTTGTTGGTGCCCAACCACTCGTCCTCTTCACCGAAGAGGATTTCCTCGGGCTCCCACACGTCTTCGCGGCCGAACGCGAAGCCGAAGGTCTTGAAGCCCATCGACTCCAGCGCCACGTTGCCGGCGAGGATGATCAGGTCCGCCCAGGACAGCTTGCTGCCGTACTTCTTCTTGATCGGCCACAGCAGCCGGCGGGCCTTGTCCAGGCTCGCGTTGTCCGGCCAGCTGTTGAGCGGGGCGAAGCGCTGCATGCCCTGCCCGCCGCCGCCGCGGCCGTCATGAATGCGGTAGGTGCCCGCGGCGTGCCAGCTCATCCGGATGAACAGGCCGCCGTAGTGGCCGTAGTCGGCGGGCCACCAGTCCTGCGAGGTGGTCATCAGCGAGACCATGTCGGCCTTGAGTGCGTCGACATCGAGCTTGGCGAACTCCGCGGCATAGTCGAAGCCCTCGCCGAGCGGGTTGGACTGCGGCGAGTGCGGGTGCAGTTTGGCCACGTCGACCTGGTCGGGCCACCAGTCCTGATTCGTCAAGGGCGCGTGCGACTTTGGCGTAGGGGAGGGGATCGCCGGGTTTTCGCTTTCGCTGGTGCTGGCCGTCTTCGTATCGGGGTGGGGTGGGCGGCTGTCGGATGTATCAGAGGACACAGCATTCCTTCCGGGTGTTAGTGAATCAGGCTGTGATCACGGCTGTGATCAGGCAACGGGTGTCGAGCAATCGGGGCATAGGCCCCAATAGATAACTTCGGCCTCGTCGAGGACGAAGCCATCCAAAATGTTGTTCTCGTCCGACGGGGTCAGGCACGGCGCCTCACCGACCGCACAGTCGACGTCGCCAATTACTCCGCAGGACCGGCACACGACGTGATGGTGATTATCACCGACCCTGGACTCGTAGCGAGCGACCATCCCCAATGGCTGGATCCGCCGAACCAGACCGACCGCGGTCAGTGCGTTGAGCACGTCGTAGACGGCCTGGCGCGAAACGTCGGGCAAGCCGGTCCGCACCGTCGAGAAAATCGTCTCGGTGTCGGCATGCGGATTGGCGTACACGGCTTCCAACACGGCGACCCTGGGCCGGGTCACCCGTAGATCGGCCATCCGCAGCTTTTCGGTGAAGTCCGCCGTAGAGGGCACCCCGCCACTATTACGCTCTTTTCTGGAATCAGTCAAGAGTTTACGGGGCGGGCTTCAACGCGCTGCCGTCGCGCCACTGGTCCCAGCTCAGGGTCCAGTCGCCATTCTGGGTAATCTTCAGCGGCGGGCCGCCGGTGTTGCGGACTTCGACGACATCACCCGGAACAGAGAAGTCGTAGAACCATTTTGCGTTGTCGCCGTTGAGGTTCAGGCAGCCGTGCGAGGTGTCGGTGTGGCCCTGGGCCCACACCGTGGCATCGAGCTGGTGCAGATATATGCCATCGGTGCTGATCCGGGTGGCGTAGTTGATGGTCTCGCGGTAGCCGAGGCGCGAATTCTTGGGCAACCCGAATGTGGAGGAGTCCATGACGACCGGGTTGCCCTTGTCCAGGACGGTGTAGACACCCGGCGGCGTCCAGAACGACAGCGTCTGCGATCCGACCGTTTCGGTGCCGCCCATTCCCATGGAGGTCGGCATGGTGCGCACCAGATTCCCGTTGTCGTAGACGCTGACCATCTTGGTGGCATCGTCGGCGATGGCGATGTGGGCGTTCCCGATCCGGAACGACACCCTGTTGTCTTCCTGGCCGAATAGTCCGTCGCCCATTGATATTCCGTAGATTTTGGCTTCGGCGACGACGGTCGTGGCCGGTGCGTAGTAATGCTCGGGTCGCCAGTGCGCGTTCTGGCTGTCGACCCAGAACCAGGATCCAGGCACCCGCGGGTCAGTGGTCACGGTCAGCCTGCGCTCGGCGGCGGCCCGGTCGGTGATCTGCTCGTCGAAGTGGGCCACCACCACCGTTCCGACGCCATAGGTGCCGCCGTCTCGCAGCGGCGATTCCGAGGTGGTGGTGAATGAGACCTTGGTCTGATTGGATGGCCGCAGCGTGGAGAACGACGACTCTTCCGTGGCGGCAACGCCATTGGGTCCGCGGCTGGTCACCGAAAGCGTGTAGGTGCGCCCATAGCCCAGTGCGGTGGTGGTCTTCCACACCGTGTTGTCGGGGGTCATCACGCCCTCGACCGGTTTGCCGGCGTCATTCAACATGCGGACTTCCAGCAGCGTCCCGGCATCGGCTTTCGCCATTACCGGCGCAACCGGGTCGACGTCATGCGCGTTGGGCCCCGGCGTGATCGTCACTCGGGCCGGACCGGACTGCGCGGTCCGGTGGCAGTTGCCATTCGGGCAATGCGTCAGTGCGGCAAGCTGAACCGCGCCCACGACTCCCAGCACCACAAGGGCACCAAAGAGAAGGCGGCGCAGCCATCGAACGTGGCTTCGGCGGCGCGGCAGCGAGGCATCAGGGTCAGGTGTCATCGCCCTTCGGGTAGCCCGCGGACCGCGCGCCGAAACCGTCCGGTGCCGCTGGCCGCCGCAGAAGGCTGAAATATGTTGCCGCTCTGGGCAATCCGTTCGGATAGCACTCGTGGCCGACTGTCAAGCAGCTATCTGCCCTGACCTTGCCCGATTGAGCGCCGCGCGAAGTGCCTGCAGGGGATTGTCAAGGCCAGGCGATTGGGTCTTCACTAACCAGCATGTTCACCTTCGCGATCGCGTCGGCGACGCGCACTGCCGTGGCGTACGCGACCATCGGTCTGGCCGGCGCCTGCCTCACCTCGGCATGCACTGCGGTAACCCATTCGGCGCCCTCGCCGACTCCGTCGACGACAACTAGCGCCCCCTCCAGCAGTGCGACGTCGCCGTCGGATTCGCCCGCAGCCACCAGCGGGGTGTACGGCAACCCGGCCGCGGCCGCAAAGTATTGGCAACAGCAGTCGCTCGAGGACAACTGCGGGCTGGTCTCGGTCGCCGACGTGGTCGGTGAGACCACCGGACGCATTCTGACCGAGCAGCAGGTCATCACACTGGCCGAGAACACCCCTTCCCAAACCAACCCCGGACCCATCTATGCCCCCCGAAACGACCCAAGCCACACCAATGGCAATGGCGGCATCGAAATGGGGGACATCGTCGTGCTGCTCGACCATTACGGCATCAAATCCGTCATGACCGATAACACGCATGCCGATCAGACGGGTATGACCGCGCTGCAGCACTACCTCGCCGATAATCGCAAGGTCATCGCGTGGGTCAACTCCGCGATCATCTGGAATACCAGCGACCAGCGCACCAGCGCCGACCACTTTTTGGTCGTCACCGGCCTGGACACCGACAACCAGATCGTCGACCTCAACGACCCCGGCGCCGACCACGCTGACGAGCAGGTATCGGTCGTCACCTTCACGAATGCGTGGAAAACCGGAGGCGATTCGATCGTCGTCACGGCGGCCGCGGCGTGAACCCGGTCGAAGCGTTTGGAATTCGGCGTCATGGTGTACAGACAGTTACCACTTCGACCCAGGGAGGCCCACGATGAAGCGAATTGCGCCCGCTATTGCGATCGCCGCGCTGCTATTCACCGGATGTTCGGCCTCAAAGGTCATCAACACCGGTGGCGACACAAAGTGCAAAGACTTCACCACGCAGGACGAGAAAAAGCAGAGCGACGAGATCAGCAAGATGCTCAAGGACAAGAACGGCAGCGATCCCAACAATGTGGAGATTTCGGCAACACGCGCCTCGGTAACGCTCTACTGCCAATCGGTAGGCAAGCCGGACAGCAAGATTTCTGAGGCGCCGCACGGCTAAGCGAGGTCCCGCCGGCGCCGGCAGGGCGACCGGATAGGTTGAGCCGATGAGCGCCGACGCCAGTTCGACCGAGCGGTTGTTCGCGCTGGCTGAACAGGTGACAGGTTTCATGCCGGCCGACGAGGGGCGCAGTCTCTACGACGCCGCGCGACGGTATCTCGATGGTGGAGTGGCGGTCGAAATCGGTACGTACTGCGGCAAATCAACGCTGCTGCTGGGCGCGGCGGCGCAGGAAACCGCCAGCGTGCTCTACACCGTCGACCACCATCACGGGTCCGAGGAGCACCAGGTGGGCTGGGAATACCACGACGCCACATTGGTCGACGAGGTCACCGGATTGTTCGACACACTGCCGATGTTTCGTCGCACGCTCGACGCGGCCGGACTGGACGATCACGTGGTCGCCGTCGTCGGCAAGTCACCCGTGGTTGCTCGGGCATGGCGGTCGCCGCTGCAGTTGCTGTTCATCGACGGCGGCCACAGCGAGACGGCCGCCCAGCAGGACTTCGACGGATGGGCGAAATGGGTGGCCGGTGGCGGGGCGCTCGTCATCCACGACGTGTTCCCCGACCCTAAGGACGGCGGTCGGCCGCCTTACCAGATCTATTGCCGGGCAATTGATTCCGGTCAATTCCGTGAGGTGGCGGTCACCGGTTCGCTGCGGGTGCTCGAACGCACCGGCGGGCAGGCCGGCGAGCCGGTCGAGGTCACCGGCTAGGCCCGGCCGCGATGCATTCGCAGTCGAAGTCGGTCTGCAGGCCCACCGGTAGGCCGTCGCCGCGGAAGATTCCGCTGCCGGGCGTCGTATCGGACAGCGCGTCTGCCGCCAGAATCATCGCCGCGCCCGTCCAGGTGGTGCGCTCTTCGGGCCAACGCTTTCCGTCGGCGAACACCAAACCCGTCCAGTAGGAGCCGTCGCCGTCGCGCAGGTGCTGCATCGCTCCGAATTGCTGGCGCGCGGCCGATCGGTGCCCGATGGCGTCCAGTGCCATCACCAGTTCGCAGGTTTCGGCGCCGGTCACCCAGGGCCGGTCGACCACACACCGGATCCCGATACCGTCGACCACAAAGTCGTTCCAGCGCTGTTTGATTCGCGCGGCGGCCGCCGGGCCGCGCAGCGCGCTGCCCAGGATGGGGTAGTACCAGTCCATCGAGTAGCGGTCTTTTTCGGTGAATGCCTCGGGGTGGGCGGTGATCGCGTGGCCGAGCCGGCCCAGCGCCAATTCCCACTCCGGTTGCGGTTCGCCGACGAGTTCGGCCAGCGCCAGCGCGCACCGGATGCTGTGGTAGATGCTGGCGTTGCCGGTCACCAACGCCTCTGGCAGCATCCCGGTTTCGCTTCGCGCCCAACAGATTTCGCCGTAGCCCACTTGCAGGTCGATGACGAAGTCGATCGCTTTGTGCACCACCGGCCACATGACCGCAGCGAAAGACCGGTCGCCGGTGACCAGCACGTGGTGCCAGACACCGGTGGCGATGTAGGCGCAGAAGTTGCTGTCGCTGTTGACGTCTTCGATAACGCCCGCGCGCAGCTGGATGGGCCAGGATCCGTCGGCCCGCTGAGTGCGCCGGCTCCAGTCGAACGCCGCCCGCGCGTGTTCCAGGAGTCCGGCCGAGGTGAGCGCCATCGCGCATTCCACGTGATCCCACGGATCGGTGTGACCGCCGTCAAACCACGGGATGGCACCCGACGATTCCTGCGCGAGAGCGATGGACGCCGCGGTCTGCCGGCATTGTTCGGACGTGAGGGCGCCGGGTACCGTCGGCGGATCAACCCGATGCAACTGAATACCCTTGTACTGCTTGGCTTTTTACCGCTTGTGGCTTGGTGAAGTACATCGCCACACTCTTGCCCACCAGCGGATTGAGCAGCGTCTCGGCCAGCTGGGTTATCTTCGGCCGGCGCATCAGATCCCACACCAGAAGCCGGTGATAGGCGGCCACCATCCGATGATCGGCATTGGACACACCGACCGCACATTTCAGCCACCAGAACGGCGAATGCAGTGCGTGCGCGTGATGCGTGTGCGTCAATTCCATTCCACCGCCGGTGATTTTGTCCCGCAGCGCACTGGCGCGGTAGATCCGGACGTGGCCGCCCTCGTTGCTGTGGTATTCCTCGGACAGCATCCAGCACACCCGCTCGGGCAGCCACCGCGGCACGCTGACCGCCAGCGTGCCACCGACTTTGAGCACCCGGATCAACTCCGCGATGGCAGCGTCGTCCTGCGGCACGTGTTCCAGGATCTCGGAGGCGATCACGCAGTCGAAGGTCTCGTCGGCGTAGGGCAGTCTCAGCGCATCGCCGAGTACAGCTTTGGCCGATGCCGTGGCCGGCGCCTCACCGGTCTGCGCCATCGCCCGCAACATGGTGTCCACCGAACGCAATTCGGCGCCGTCGCGATCGAAGGCGACGACGTCGGCGCCGCGCCGATACGCTTCGAAAGCATGGCGGCCGGCGCCGCACCCCACGTCGATGACCTTGGTCGACGGCCCGATACCCAGCCGGTCGAAATCGACTGTCAGCATTGCGTTTCGCCCAAGTTAGCGGCCTTGCGCGCGATCGCCCGTTCATAGACCCGCACGGTTTGCGCCGCTACGGCTTCCCAGCTGAAAACGTTGACGGCGCGGGCTCTTCCGGCGCTGCCCAGCCGGCGGCGCTTCTCCGGCGAATCCAGCAGATCGCCGAGGGCGGCGCTCAGCGCGTCGACGTCGCCCGGCGGCACCAACTCCGCACAGGCGCCGTCGGTGCCCAGGACCTCGGGCAGCGCGCCGGCCCGGCTGGCGACGATCGGGGTGCCACTTGCCATTGCCTCAACCGCGGGCAGCGAAAACCCTTCGTAGAGTGAAGGAATGCAGGCGACCTCGGCCGAGGCGAACAATGCGGCCAGCTCTTCATCGGAGAGCCCGTTGGCGATGTGGACGATGTCGGTGATCCCCAATTCGGCGACGAGCTTCTCGGTGGGACCGTTGGGCTCCACCTTGGCGACCAGCCGCAACTCGAGGTCGCGCTCGACGCGCAGTCGGGCGATCGCGTGCAGCAGGGTGGCCACGCCCTTGAGCGGCGTGTCGGCGCTGGCGATCGCGATGATTCGGCCCGGTTGCCGTGGATGCGATCCGGGTTGGAACAGTCGGGTATTCACTCCCAACGGCACCACGTGCAGTTGCTCGGGCGAGACGGCGAAGTCGGAGACGATGTCGACCGCCGACGACGAGGAAACGGTCAGCAGATCGGGGATCTGACGGGCCACCTGTTTCTGCATGCTGGAGAAGCCATACCAACGGTGCACCAACGGTTTTCGCCACCACCGCGCGGCCGCGAGGTCGAGCAGACGATCGCGGGTGATGGGGTGGTGCACGGTGGCTACCACCGGAATCCCCAGCTCGGCGATGCCGAGCAGGCCGGTGCCCAGGCTTTGGTTGTCGTGGACGAGGTCGAAGTCGGCGACCCGCTCGGCGAGTAGCCGGGCGACCCGCATGGTGAATGTCCGCGGCTCGGGAAAACCCGCGGTCCACATGGTGAGGAGTTCCAGCACGTCGATGGAATCTCGGATCTCGCTCGGGCGCGGGACTCGGAAGGGGTCGGGTTCGCGATACAGATCGAGGCTGGGCACTTCGGTCAACCGCACCCGCGGATCGAGCGACTCGGGGTAGGGCTGACCGGAAAACACCTCGACGTCGTGTCCGAGGTCCACCAGCCCGCGGCTGAGATGGCGCACATAGACGCCCTGTCCACCGCAATGGGTCTTGCTCCGGTAGGACAGCAGGGCGATGCGCATACTCAACTCTTCTCCGCTGGGGAACGACGGCGGAAGCACGGCTGAAATCCATCCCGGTGACCGGACCCGCGAACACCGTGACAGCAAAACTGGACACCTGTCCAGACTATAGTTCGATCAGCTAACCGACGCAACGCGACCTCGCTGGCGACGTTCTCCGGGCTCGGACTCCACCACGGCGACCAGCACCCCTTCCACGGCGATCGCGCCCATCACTGCATCGCCGCAGGCGACGACACGACGAATAATCGACGATTACCACAAGGGCCGGCTCGCCCCTGCAATCTCTGATACCCGCACCGGCCAAAAGTCATACAGACCGCGTGACGCCGACGAGCGGGCCGAATTACTCTGTCGCGCCAATCCGTTGTGACACAATGCAGCCGGATGCCACATGCCGATTCTTGAAGTCCCGTTCCAGCCGCTGCGCAGCTCGCTCTACACGTCGATGGAGCTGCTGAGCGGCTTCGCCACGGACCGGCCGGACAGCTTCGCTGAAACCGTGGACTTTCGGTCCTATCGATATTTCACCGCCCACGGCGGAGCCTGTCCCACCGATCCCTACGCCGGAATGATGCAGGCGCTGCACGACCACTCGATCATGCGCGCGCTCACCCTTTTCTTGCATAGTGTTGATGCGCCCACCGTCGCCATCATGGGCGGCCATGACGAGATTCGCGGATCGGCGAACTATTCATCCGTAGTCGACATCGCCCGGGCCCTGACACAGCGCGGCTGCCTGGTCGCCAGCGGAGGCGGACCCGGAGCGATGGAAGCCACCCACTTGGGCGCGTTGCTGGCCGGCGCGCCGGACGACGATCTGACCCACGCACTCAAACAATTGCATTCGCGCGCCACGCTGCCCGAGGGTGCGTCGGCGGTGGTCTCCTGTACGGGTGAGGTCGATATCGCGATGGTGCGCCGGCTGCATGATTGGGTCAAACCCGCTTACGAGATCGCGCAAACGTTCATCGACCGCGGCGGGCGCAGCATCGCGCTGCCCACCTGGTATTACGGCGGTGAGCCGCTTTCGCCGCTGGCAACGCATGTCGCGAAGTACTTCCAGAACAGCATCCGGGAAGACATCCTGCTTTCATTGGCCGCCAACGGCATCATCTACACCCCTGGAGCAGCGGGCACGTTGCAAGAGGTGTTTCAGAATGCGGCGCAAAATTTCTATCCGCGAAACGACCAGGCGTTCGCCCCGATGATCTTTCTGGGCGAAGAATTCTGGACCGAGGAACTGCCGGTTCTCCCCGTGCTTGATGCCTTGTTCGTCGGGCGGGCGAAGCTGTCACGCCCGGAATTCGAGCGGCTGGTGCGGATCGTCGACACGGCCGAACAGGCAGTCGGCGCGTTGCTGGAGCATCAACCGTCCACGGCGAAAATGATGAACCGCATGCACGCCGTGGGGTTTGGACCGCTGATGGCGGCTACCCGGCCACTGGCCTGACATCTGCGAGAAGTGTTGACGCTGAATCATTTTCTGCACGGTGCTTTGTGGCCCAACAGCACAAAACGGGCCACGTCCACAGGGACTGCCGGGTACAGTTTGTTCGGCCACCGCCGCTATGCGCGGGGTAGTGATGAGCGCCGACGCGGAGGGTGGGGCACGATGAATTTTGCGGTGTTGCCGCCTGAGATCAATTCGGCGCGAATGTTCACCGGTGCGGGATCGGGACCGCTGTTGGCCGCCGCAGCGGCCTGGGATGGGTTAGCGGGGGAGCTGAATTCGGCGGCAGCCTCGTTCGAGTCGGTGACTTTCGGGCTGGCAGGCATGTCGTGGCAGGGCCCGGCCGCGGCGGCTATGACGGCCACGGCGGCTCCCTATGCGACATGGTTGGCCGCGGCCGCCACCCAAGCCGAAACTACGGCCGGTCAGGCGCAGGCGGCGGCTTCGGCATTCGAAGCCGCGTGGGCGGCCACGGTGCATCCGGCGTCACTGGCCCTCAACAGGTCGGACCTCGTCTCGTTGATCCGCTCAAACCTGTTGGGACTCAACGCTCCAGCGATTGCGGCGGTCGAGGGCCAATACGAACAGATGTGGGCCCAGGACGTCGCGGCGATGTCCGGCTACTACAGCGGGGCCGCCGCGGCGGCCGCCCAGCTGACGCCGTGGCAGCAGGCCGCGCAAAGCCTGCCCGGCCTGCAGGGCATCAATCTGGGCATTGGCAACATCGGCAACTTCAACGTCGGCAGTGGCAACACCGGCAGCTTCAACCTGGGCTCGGGCAATGGCGGGCCCGCCGGCGGCGGCGACAACAACGTGGGATTCGGCAACTTCGGCTCCTTCAACATCGGCGCCGGCAACGGAAACGCCGCCTTGGGCTTCCCCGGCGCGCCCTACCCCGGGGCGGCCAGCTACAACGTCGGCACCGGCAATATCGGCCAGTTCAACTTCGGCTTGGGCAACGTCGGCACCGGCAACATCGGCTTCAGCAACGGCAATGTGGCCAGAGCCATCGACGGCATACAGTCCACATTCAATGTGGGCGTTGGCAATCTGGGCAATTACAACTGGGGGTTCGGCAACCTCGGCGACGGCAACGTCGGCATCGGCAATGTCGGCAGCAACAACATCGGCATCGGGCTCACCGGCAACAACCAGATGGGCATCGGCGGGCTGAACGCGAACAATGTCGGGTGGAACGCCGGCCTGGGGAATAATGGCAGCTTCAACTTCGGTTTCGCGAACGCCGGCGACGGCAATGTCGGCCTGGCCAACACCGGCCACGGGAATATCGGCATCGGCCTCACCGGCAACAACCAGATTGGCTTCGGCGGGTGGAACTCCGGTAGCGGGAACACCGGCTTGTTCAACTCCGGAACCGACAACTCCGGCATTTTCAACTCCGGCACCCACAACTGGGGCATAGCCAATACGGGCACAAACAACTTCGGTCTGTTCAATTCGGGTAACACCGACACCGGAATCGGGAACACCGGCAGCACCAATACCGGCTTCTGGAACGCGGGCGCCTATAACACCGGCTCCCTCAACACGGGCAGCACCAATATGGGTGTGGTGAACGCGGGAAATGGCAACCTGGGCGCCTTCAATTCCGGCGGCACCTCGCTGTTCGGCCACAATGTGGGATTCTTCAACGCCGGCAATCACAACGTCGGCTCCTTCAACGCGGGCTTCGGCAATGTGGGCTGGTCCAATGCCGGTATCGGCAACACGGGCGCTTTCAATAGCGGCGGCAATGGCACCGATCCCGTATTCGGCCCGGGAATCATCGGACAGGCGGGCAACACCGGCTTCTTCAACTCGGGCTTCACCAATACGGGTCTTTTCAATTCAGGCAACACCAACACCGGTCTGTGGAACGCCGGTGACGTCAACACCGGCTTGGGCGGCACCGGCAGCCACAGCGGGAACTCCGGCTTCGGAAACTCCGGCACCGGCAATTCCGGTTTTTTCAACACCGGCAACTTCAGCTCGGGCTTCACCAATTCGGCCAGTGGCGGATATAGCTCGGGGTGGGGAAACTCCGGCGGTGGTGAGGACAACGTCGGCTTCTTCAACGCCAGTGGTGGGGGAACCGACACCGGCTTCTTCAACCATGGTGCCGATGGCTTACAGGTGGGCTTCTTGAATTCGGGCAACCACGTCATCGGCCTGATGAACTCGGGCTACTACAACACCGGTTTCTTCAACTCGGCCGAGCACAGCTCGGGTGTGGGTAACACCGGCGGGATGAACAACTCGGGTTTCGGGAATTCGGGTGGCTCGGACTCGGGTGGATTCAACTCCGGGTCGGGGGAATCGGGTTTCTTCTAGGCGGGTAAATAGCCGGTTGCCGCCCTTCTTTTCCGTAATGCAGTTTGGAGGCCGCTCGGACCCTACGGAAGCCTTCAACGCCAACAAGAATTTGCGCGGAGGGCATGGCCGGCAGACGCCTGACCAGATCGCCCAGGACATTCACACCACGTTGGGCGCAAAGGGCATCTCGTTTGCCGACGTCTCACTTCCATGGTCAGTACTGAAACGTCAAGTATCGCAACATTTTTGAGCGGCGCGGGCTAAGTCCGCGCCGCTCACTCGTGACACGTAGTGCGGTCAGGCCGCGCTGATCGTGACCGTGCCGTCGGCGTTGTGGTGCATGTACTGCGGGCAGTAGGACTGCACCGAGTCGACGACGAACACCAGCGAGTTCTGCTTGCTCATGCCGGGGTTGTCCTTGACCAGCTGCGCGCTGATTGCGCTGGGCTTGGTGCCCTCGCCGAGCGCGACGCAGACCTTGTGGCCCACCTTGATGGCGGCCTGCGGGTTGCTGACGCTGATCCCTTGCTGCTGCAGGGTGGCGACGAACTGGTCGTCGACGGAGCTGGCGTTGGCGGTGCCGAACGAGAGCAGGGTGGCCAGGCCGGCGGTCCCGGCGACGAGGGCGGTGCCGGCGACGGACTTGGTGATGCGGGTGTTGAACATTCGGTGGTTTCCTTCAAAGCGTTGGGGAGTTGCTGGTGAGGTAACAATCGGCCCGCCGCCTCCGCGGATTCTTAACAAATCCTTTGAACGGGCCTTTGAACGGGCGTGGTGTCCGCGCGCAGGCCCCCAAAAGCGGCAAGTATGGCGATGCCCGTGCGTTGCTCGGGCCTTGCCGGTTACCGATACGTGAAAACGCAGCTGCCAAGACGGGCATCTCGTTACGCTTAGGCGCACACTGGTCGGCGATTGAGGGGGAAGGGGCGGAGTGTCACTTCTGGTCGTGGCTCCCGAATATCTGATGTCGGCGGCATCGGATTTGGAGAGCATCGGATCGGCACTCGCTGCGGCGAACGCGGCGGCCGCCGCGCCGACTACCAGCATCGCGGCCGCGGCCACCGACGAGATTTCGACCGCACTGTCCCAGCTTTTCGCCGGGTTCGGGCAGGAGTATCAGGCCCTCAGCATCCAGGTCAATGCCTTCCAGCAGCAATTTGTGCAGTCCTTGAACTCGGCCGTCGGGTCCTATCTGGCGACCGAGATAGCGGTCACGGCACCGTTGCTGGCCGCGATAAATGCACCGACCGAGACCTTGCTCGGGCGTCCGCTGATCGGCAACGGAGCCAACGGCACTGCGGCCAGCCCGAATGGCCAGCCCGGTGGGCTGTTGTACGGCAACGGAGGGGCCGGTGGAAACGGCGGAGCTGCTGTGGCCGGCCTCAACGGCAGTAACCCCGGACAGGGTGGCAATGGCGGCAGTGCCACCCTGTTGGGCTCCGGCGGGCACGGCGGTCAAGGCGGTGCCGGACTCGCCGGTGTCGACAGCGTCAATCCCACGTCGACCGCTAACCCCAATGCCGGTACCACCCCTGCCGACATCGGGAGCCCAACCCAGCCCGTCGGCAGCCCCACAACGGCCACCGATGGCGGCGTCGGTCCCACCGGAAGCGCTGGGCAGGACGGCGGAGCCGGCGGCGCTGGCGGCTCCGTCTTCTCGACGGCTAACAATCCGCTGGGCGGCAACGGCGGCGACGGGGGCGCGCCCGGCACCGGAGGCGCCAACGGTGGTGCCGGCGGCGACGGCGGTGTCGCGTACACGACCCTGGCTAACAGCACGGCCAGCGGCGGCAACGCCGGCAACGGAGCCAATGGCAGCGGGCCGGGCGGTGCCGGCGGGGCCGGCGGCGTCGGCGGCTCCGCGCAAATCGCCGAGGGTTCCCAGGGAGGTACCGCCTATACCGGGGTGGGCGGTAAGGGCGGTAATGGCGCCCAAAGCAACATCGCCGGCGGCACGGGCGGTACTGGCGGCGCGGGCGGTAACGGCGGAAACGCCGGGCTGCTGATCGGCAATGGCGGCGCCGGCGGTGTCGGCGGTGTCGGCGGTGTCGGCGGGGCCGGTGCCCCCGGCGGTGCGGGCGGTGTCGGCGGGTTCGGAGGTGAGGCCGTCAGTGATTCCAACGCGTATGGCTACCCGCAGGGTCTGTCCACTGTCTCTGGTGGTCACGGCGGTAATGGCGGAGACTCCCTTTCCACCGGCGGCACCGGTGGTGTCGGCGGGGCCGGCGGAAACGGGGGGTCGGCCGGGGCTCTGCTGGGCTTCGGCGGCGCCGGCGGCGATGCCGGAGCCGGTGGCGTCGGCGGCATCGGCGGCACTGGTGGCGCTGGTGGCGCCGGGGGCCAGGGCGGCTTGTCCGTCGCCCCAACCGGCATCGCCGGCGACGGCGGCGACGGTGGTCTGGGCGGCGCCGGCGGTGACGGCGGTACCGGTGGCGTCAGCGGCGCCGGTGGAACGGGCGGCCGCGGCGGCTTGCTCGGGGCCTTCGGCAAGGACGGCGTCGCCGGGCCGCCCGGTGCCGGCGGTACCGGTGGCAACGGCGGCGCGGCCGGCGCCGGCGGTAACCCCGGCATCGCCGCGTCAGGAAGCAACGGGTCAGCAGGCCATAGCGGAACCGCGGGCGCCAGCGGCGGCCCGGGTCAGCCCGGCTGAACCTGAGACAGACGAAGGGCAGGGCGGCTATGAGCGCCACCAACCGCGTGGTGGCGGCAACGTCGGCCCGCGCCCTGCTCCTCGTCCGAAACGCTCTAACCAGCAACGCCGCGGATCCGCAGCAACCATCAGCAGCTACCGCCCGCCGTCCCGATGCCGGGCGCATCGTCGCCAGCCAACGCCTGCAACCGGCGACACTTCCGCCCGTGCAGCGCTCGGAACTGGTCGACCGGCTCTACGGCATCTACCGCGAGACCGTAGGCGGCTTCACCCGCGGGGAATTCCAGGGACTGATCTTTGGCGCCGACGACACGCGCCTCGCGCTGTTCTACGGTGCGGGCGGTGAATTGGTGGGTTTTTCCTTCGCCGGCATCGACCGGATGCAACACGCGGGCCGCAGCCACGCGGTGTTTTCCGCCGGCGCCTACTTCCGGCTGGGTTATCGCGGCGGAAAACCGGCCGAGTTGTTCGGACTTCGCCAAGCGCTGCGCTTCAAGTTCCACGAACCGCGTACCCCGCTCGCCTTGATGACCCGCGCATCTTCACCGGCGGTCTATCGTCTGCTCGCCACCACGATGCCCCGGATCTATCCCAGCCGCAGGCGCCGCACGCCGGCCGATATCGAGGCACTGGTGACTGCCCTCAGCGCGCAATGGCACCGGTGGTACTACATCCCCGTTGGCGAAGGCCCCTGGATCGTGCGGTCCCGCGCCACGCCCCATGACGTGTCGCGGATGCACCGACTCGAACACGACCCCGACGTGCGTTTCTACACCGAACTCAACCCGCGCTTTGCGGCGGGGGAGGCATTGGTGGTGTGGACGCCGCTGAACGCGGCGAACATCGCGGGCGGCTTCTGGCGCCTCCTGCGGGCGCGATTCGGCAGCCGGAAGCGCGCCTAGGCCCGACCGCGCTTGTGCTGCAAAGGAAAGCACCGATGTGGCCCGTGCCGGCCTCGCGCGCGGCATGGCAGGCTGTGCGTCGTGACAATGGCAGACGCGGCAAAGCTCGCTTTTCAGATAAGCCTGTTCGTCGTGATCCTGGGATACGGGTTGTCGGCGGACTTTGCCGACGTCGGCTATGTGCTGCGACGGCGCGCACTGTTGGCGCGTTCGCTGCTCGCAGTGCTCGTTGTTGCGCCCGCGATCGCGGTGCTGCTGGTGCAGGTGGTGGACCTGCGGCCTGAGGTGGCCATCGCGCTTGTGACGCTGGCGATCTCGCCCCTGCCGCCACTGCTGCCCCGGCGCGGAGAGAAGGCCGGGGGAGAGGTTCAATTCGGGCTTGGTCTGGTCATCGTGCTGGCGGTGCTCGCCGTGCCAGCACTTGCCGTAGCGGCCACGTTGCTGGGCAACGTGTTCGGGCGACAGTATGTGGTCAGCCCGTGGGCAATCGGAAAGCTGATGCTGGTATCGGTGTTAGCGCCGCTGGTGGTTGGGATGGCGATCGGCAAGTTCTGGCCGGCAGCGGCCAAGCGTATCGCGGGTCCGATCGAACGCGCCCAGCGCTGGGCGTTGCCAGTGGCGATGATCGTGCTGTTGATCGCCGCCGCACCACGGATGTGGAAGCTCGTAGGCGATTCGACACTCGTCGCGATGGTGATATTCGTTGCGGCCGCCTTCATTGCCGGGCACCTGTTGGGCGGGCCCGACCGTCAGTTCTCGGCGGTGTTGGCTTTCGCGAGCGGTTGCCGCCACCCGGCAACCGCCTTGACAATCGCGTCGGCGAACTTTCCCAATGCCGACGAACACGGGGCCGTCGCCTGGTACGGCGTGGTGACCGCCATTATCGGCGTCGCTTACACACGTTGGATACGGCGCAAGGCCGGTTAGCGAAGCGCCTTCCCGCGACGGGACTGGATGCCCGGGCAACGGGCAACCGCGACATTTCAGTCGTCGGCGAGCGCGGTCGCCAGGTGGCCTTGGAAACCCAGCGCCTGCGCCAGGGCGAGGTACCGATCGGCGTGGCTCCGATAACCGCGCGCGTCGTCCCGCGCCTGCGCCAGCAGCGCGCGCATTTTCAGCAATGGCAGTTGGAAGATCACGAGATCCGGCTCGGTTGGAGCGGTGGCCAATGTGTGGATCGCGCGCTGCGCTTCGGCCAGGTCGGTATCCCGGCATCGCTTCAGCAGCGATTCCACCAGAACGCTTGTCGCTGAACCCAAATGCCACAACACGCCGCTTTCCAACTGCGCCGCGATCACGCGGCGCGAGAGTTCGATCGCGCCGGCGAAATCTTCCATCCGGGCCCTCTCTGCCGCGACATGCAGGTCGATGATGGGTATTGCACTCATCATGAATCGCCCGTCCGACGCCGCAGATCGTGTTTCGGCGAGCAGATCGAAACCGGCTGAACGCTCGCCGCCGTCGATCGAGACCAACACAATGCCCTGTGTTAGTTGAGCCATGTGTAGGGCGAAGTCTTCACTGCAGCGCTGGGCGATGCCCAGCGCGTTCTGGGTATCAGTCAGGGCCGCTGCGTCTGCCGGCAAGGCTCCGACGGGGATGCCCAACATGTATTTGAACATGATCATCGAGACATAGGTAGTCGGATCGACGCGCGAGAATTCGATCGCCTGGTCGAGGTCGATCTTCCAGTCAGGCTGTCCCATTGCGCATCTCGCTGTTGCGCGCATGGCCGCCGCGAAGGCCAGCGGTGAGCCGGTGAGGATGTTGCCCTTGGTGGGATCGCCGCCGGCCAGATCGATTACCCGCTGGGCCAGCTCGACGGCGGCAGTCATCTCGCAGGCTTCGTGCTTGGCGTGAATCGCAGGATAGAGCAAGCCGACGACCAGTTCCGGCTCGCCGATCGCATCGAGTAGTGCAAGGTATTCCGTTGTAAGGCACAGCGATTCGCGGTTGCGGCCGTGGTGTGTCTGCTCCACCAACAGGCCCGCCATTCCCATGGCCAGTGGAACCCGGGTCTCGGGTTGGGTGCACAGGTCGCGCAGTTCGTCGAAGCCGTCGGCAACTCCGCCGCCGGCCCGCCAGGTGCTTCCACAGAGCAGGGCGCGCGGAGCGGCCCGCATCAGCGTCCGGTGTGGCTCATCGGCCGGCAGCTGGTCGGCTAGTTGCCGTGCCAGAAGCCAGCTGGTGCGGGCCGCATTGATGTCACGGTTGGCGAACCAGGTGCCGGCACACATGTGCCAGCCGAACGCCTCGCGGAGGTCTCCGGCGGCCTCGAGGTGAGCCGCGATCGACGCGGCGTTCTCATTCAGGGTTGCGGCATTGCATCGCTGGAGCGCGGCAGCCAGGTGCCGATGTAGTTGTGCGCGTGCCAGTTTGAGCTGGGATTCGTAGGCGACGGTCTGAACGAGCGGATGCCGAAACGCATACTCGGCACGCGGCGTGAACATCACCTGGTCGATGAGCTCAGAATGGACCAATTCAGCCAGCGCAGCCTGGCGCACGTCGTCGGCATCCTCGAGCAGGACGGCCAACAGATCGGTGCCGAAGCGCGATCCGATGACCGTTGCGGCGTTGAGTGTCCGTTTGGCCGGGGCACTTAGTCGATCGATGCGTGCGCCGATCGTGGCCTGCAGGGTTGGTGGGACGCTGACGTCGTCAACCTCTTGCTGGCGTTGGTATGCGCCACGTTCGCCGACGATGACTCGTCGTTCAGCGTATTCGCGCACGATCTCCTGGACGTAGAACGGATTTCCGGCGCAGCGTTCGATGATGCGTCCCGCAAGGTCGCTGAGCGAGGGATGCGAGCCGAGGAGCTCAACTGTGATCGTCGATGCCTGTGAGTCATCAAGAGGTTCAAGGGCGAATACCCGGAAGCCGGCTGGGCGTGACAAGGCGCCTTCGTACTCCGGCCGGTAAGTCACCACGATCATCGACCGGGTTTCGGTAACTATGGTCATGAAATCGGCGAGCATCGACTCACTGGCTTCGTCGATCCAGTGGGCGTCCTCGATGATGTACAGGGTGGGCGTATCGCTTGCCACCGCCGCGGTTTGCAGCAGCGATGTCAGGCGTCGCCGTCTGGCGTCCGCGGAGACGTTGGGAGTGGCCTCCGTCGGATCCCGGATTCCGACCAGGTCGTCGAGCAACAGCAGGTCCTCGGAATCGGCCCCGGCGAGTTGGGCTCGCAATGCCGCGCGGGCAGTTGGGTAATCGAGTTCGTTCAGCCGCAATCGGTCGCGCACCAACCGGGCGATCGCGGTGAACGCGATCGCTCTGGCATGCGACTCGCAGAATGTCGAAAAGACCGCTACGCCACGGGCTTGTGCCACCTTGATCAACTCGCGGCAGATGCGGCTCTTGCCGATGCCGGGTGGCGCGGTGACACCGACGACGCATCCCTGCCCGTTGATCGTATCGTTGAGAATCGCTGTGAGGGACTCGATTTCACCGTCCCGGCCGACAAGTGTCGATTCGATTCGGGCGGCCAGCGTTCTCTTGGAGGCCATCGCTTGCAGGCTTCGTGCCGCGACCGGCTCGGCTGCACCCTTGATGGTGACCAGTTGCCAGGGCCCCAGTACGGTGACATGTTCGACGAGTCGAGCGGTGGCTTCGCTGAGCATGACACCACCCTGTGGCGCAACCGCTTCCATTCGCTGCGCCATCCCGACCTGCGCCCCGATAGCCGTGTAATTCGAAGGGCTGGAACCGATTTGGCCGACCACCACATCGCCGGAATTCAATCCGACCCGAAGGGCCAGCGCCACGCCGTCCCGACGCTGGACGTCGTGTGCCAACCCCGCCACCTCCGTTTGAATCTCCAAGGCCGCCACACAGGCGCGAATTGCGTGGTCCTCCAAAGCGATCGGCGCGCCGAACAGGGCCATGATGCCGTCGCCGGTGAATTTATCGACCGTGCCGCCGTAGCGTTGGATTACGGCGCCGCATCTGTTGAAGAGGTCACCCATGACTTCGCGCAGCCGTTCGGAATCGACTGCCGCGGCCAAGTCCATCGAGCGCACCACATCGGCGAACAGGACCGTGACCTGCTTGTGCTCGGCTTGCGTGGTGACGACCTCGACTGGGGACCCGCAAGCGTCGCAGAAGCGGGCGCCGGCGCGCGGCTCGGTACCGCATCTTTGGCACGTTGACCCCGTCATCTGGGTTTTCCTGCATCTCTAGGCGGCCGCTGGTCAAGCTTAGAGCGCAAACTCGGCGTCGATAAACTATTCGGTCATGCCTGACAGGGCGATTGCCGGAATGGCTGATTGATGGCCACGATCCTGGCGTACACGTCCCCGGCTCGCGGGAATCTCTATCCGATGCTCGCGTTGCTGATCGAACTCCGGCGGCGCGGTCATCGCATCGTGTTGAAGACCCTCGCCGCGGGCGTCTCGACCGGCTGCGAGCTGGGGTTTGAGGCATCAGCAGTGGATCGCCGGATCGAAGCTGCGGTGATGACCGACTGGATGGCGCCCAATGGCCGGACCGCGTTGAAAATGGCCTTCGCCGTTTTCGGGCAGCGGGCGGCATACGAGGTCGAGGATGTGCGCGCGGCCAGCGACACCGTACGGCCCGACGTATTGATGGTGGACGCGAACTGTTGGGGAGCGGCGGCGGCGGCGGAGGCCGGCTCGTTGCCGTGGGTGTCGTTCTGGGCGTTCACTCCTTTCCTGCGCTCGCGCGGTGCGCCGCCGTTCGGACCCGGTGTGCGTCCGTGGCCCGGCCCGTTGGGCCGGTTGCGGGATGCGGCGCTTCGTCCGCTGGTAACGACGCCATTCGAGAAGGCGCTCCTCGGCCCGCTCAAAGCGGTTCGTCAGGACGCCGGTGCGACGGCCGTTGGCAACGTCGACGAATTGCTGAGGCGCGCACCACTGATGCTCGTCGCCACCGGCGAGCCGTTCGAATATCCGCACCCGGACTGGGGGGACTCCGTCGCGTTGATCGGGCCGTGCGACTTCGATCCTCCTGCGCCGGCACCCGAGTGGCTCGAAACCATCGACCGCCCCATCGTGTTGGTCACAACCTCGTCTGATCGTCAGGCCGACGACCGATTGCCGATTATCGCGATGGCAGCCTTGGCCGAAGAACCGGTGCATGTCGTTGCGACATACCCGTCGGGGATGCCCGGCGATATTGCGGTGCCCGCCAATGCGACTGTGCGGGAGTTCGTGCCGCACGGACTGGTGCTGGACAGGGCGGTGGTGGCCATCACACATGGCGGAATGGGCAGCACGCAGAAAGCGCTTTCGCGCGGCGTGCCGGTGTGCGTCGTGCCCTTCGGCCGGGATCAGTTCGAGGTCGCCAGACGAGTTGTGGCTTCCCGCAGCGGAACTCGGCTACCCGCCAGGAAGCTCACCGCGGAGAGGTTGAAAGACCAAGTATTGCAGGCGATGTCGATGTCTGACGGAGCGCAGCGAGTCGCCGAGGGCTTCCGGAGTACTGGCGGCGTCGCTCGCGGCGCCGACCTGATCGAGCGACGGCTTATCGGTGTCGGTTCCTGACACGTTCAGATCAGAAGAGACCTTGCTTGGGCATGACGGTCGGCTTCACTCCGTACCGCGGTCCGGCGCCGACGCCGTTACCGGGTGGCACCATTGCGGGCGCAGGCGGTATCGCTGGGATCGATTCGTCCGCTTCGGGAACTGTCCAGCCGGTGCCGTCTAGAGAAGCGTTGTCGGCAACGGTCGTCGGCGCCGCGCTGTACCAAATTGCCGGCACCGACAGGTATCCAACCGAGGATGCATTGCCCAGACTTGCCACCGCCGGTGTTCGGCCGATGGGGGGCACCGCCGCGGCGCCGGCGGCAGTGCTGCTGGCGGTGCCCTCGGCGTCGTCCTTCGCCGGCGCGGCGAGCCCCATGAAGCCCGTGCCAAAGTCGGCCCACATAGCTTTGTTGTGATTGACGCCCTCCAACAGCGGAATGTCGGAAGCATCCAGACCGGAGAACAGCCTTACCGCGTCCAGGGCCGCCGCATCGGGTGCCGAGGCGACCGGGGACGCGAGGCTCATCACCACATCGGGCGCCCTGGCGATCAATTCGCCAAACCCCACCTCCTGCGCGGAGCCTGACGCGGCGTTCAGCTGCGGCGGTCTGGTCAGTGGGTTCAGTCTTCCGGCAACCGCGGAGGATGCCGCGTAGCCGTACATCACCGACGCGTCCTGGGCCCACATTTCGCCGTAGCGCGCCTCGGTGACTGAGATAGCAGTTACGTTTTCACCAAGGACGTCGGTCGCGATCAGTTGGGCCAACCGGGCTCTGTTGGCGGCGATCTCGGCCGGTGGGACCGTCATCGCGAAAGCTGTCTCAAAGGCGGCAGCAGACGCCATGGCCTGCGCCGCTGCGACCGCCGAAGATTCGGCGGTGCAAGTCAGCCACACCACCAGGGGCTGCGCCGCGGCGGTCATCGACAGCGCCGCGGGACCCATCCAATGCTCGGAAGCCAGACCGGCAATGACCGATTCGAACGAGGACGCTGCACGGCTCAACTCGGCAGCTACGCCGTTCCACGCACTCGCGGCTGCCAATAGCGGCGCCGCGCCTGCACCGGCGTACATGCACGCCGAATTGACCTCCGGAGGTAGAGCCCCAAAATCCACCGAATACGACCTCGAGCACCAACTATGCGACGCGGCGGCGCCAACCGCGTCGTTGTTGCCGTGTACCCAAAGACGGTAAAGACCGCTCGCGATGCGGTCCAGCCGGTGACGGTGTCGGCGAGTGATTCATTGAGTCTTCATATCGTTTCCTGACCGAGTCAGTCGTAACCAAATCGCGGCGAAGACTTGACCGAGCTGCTCGCGCGCGCTGCGCAGCCCTGGATAGGAGCGCCCCTAACATCGTCAAGCGACAACGACGATTTGGTCATCTCAAAGGGTGATGGAAACGATGCGGGCATCCGTTCGATCGGTTTTGATAGCGATCGTGATCGCTGCGACAGTGGTCACTGAGCCAGCTGGTGTGCGCCTGGCGGCCATGAGTGCGCCGCAGGGATCTTTCGCCATCGCATCGGTCTTGCCCGGGTCCGGCTCGCTAGTGGGTGTGGCTCATCCGGTGGTGGTGACGTTGCGCAGGCCGATAGCCGACCTGGCTGATCGCCAGGCGGCCGAGCGCTCCCTAGCGGTCAGATCAACGCCGGTAATGACCGGCAGGTACGAATGGCTCGATAACAACGTTGTGCAATGGGTTCCCGATAGATTCTGGCCCGCGCACAGCACGGTGGCGCTTTCGGTCGGCGGACTGCGCACCGACTTCAAGACGGGTCCAGTGGTCCTCGGTGTTGCCGACATCTCGAATCACACTTTCACCGTGAGCATCGATGGAGTCCAGGCAGAACCACCACCTGCGCTGCCGGCGCCGCACCACCGGCCGCACTTCGGAGAGGAAGGTGTCATGCCTGCCACGATGGGCAAGCCGGAATTCGAGACGCCCGTCGGAACCTACAGCGTGCTCGCGAAAGACCGCTCGGTGACTATGGATTCGAGCAGTGTCGGCATTCCGGTCGACGACCCCGAGGGGTATCGGCTCTCGGTCGATTACGCCGTCCGAATCACCAGCCGCGGTCTGTATGTGCACTCAGCTCCGTGGGCGGTGCAAGCAATGGGGGTCGAAAATGTCAGCCACGGCTGCATCAGCTTGAGCCCCGCCGACGCCGAGTGGTACTTCGACACGGTCAAGGTTGGTGACCCGGTCGTGGTGCGGGAAGGGGTTCCGCGAGAAGAGAAGTCGGCTGATCGGGTCAGCTGAACGGACTGCAACGGAAGGCAACGGAAGGCGAAGTACTACTCAGGGCGCTGGCGTCAGGGCGCTGTCGTCAGGGCGCTGGCGGCGGGCCGGGCAGAACCACCGGGTCAGCCGTCAGGGCCGGCCCCGGATTAATTGGCACACCCTTACCCGCACCGGCCTGCTTCAGTAGCGGCGCGCTGGCCGGTGCCGCCTCAAGCGGCGCACCCGCTATCACCGGCGCGCCCAGCGGCAGCGGAGCGCCGATGGGTACCGGAACGGCCGCTGGTATCGGAGCGGCAGCCGGTAGGGGAGCCGGCACCGGAGCCGCCGCGGGCACCGGAGCACCGAGCGGCACCGGAACGGCCGCTGGCACCGCGGCGGGCGCCGCCGCCGCGACAGGTGGACCCGGCAGGATCGCCGGCACCGGCGCGGCTTCGGCTACCGGCGCCGCGACTGCCGCCATCTGGTCGATGCAGCCCGGGGTTCCGGCAGCCGCGGCGCCGACCGGGGCCGTGCCCGCCGGAGCTGCCGCCCCACTCATCTGAGAAATGCACGTGGGCCCGCCCAAAGGCAGCGGGGCAGCTCCCGCGCCGGGGCTGAGTGCCAAAGCCGCTCCACACAACCCAGCGCCGGCAAGCACCGTGATGCCGCATAGGTCAAACGCTTTCAACGGGCACTTCCTTGTCGTCGTGCTCACGAAGGATTTCCGCCGTCAAACGGGTCCGGCGGGAATTGGAACGATATCGCTATCGCGCAGGCGTTCTCTAGAAGAGGTGCTGAACTAGTTGTGGAACCGATACCGAGCAGGGTCGCGTCGTAACCGAGTCTTTTCCAAAAGATGAACGACCCAAGTGGGAGGACGCCGTCTTGCCGAGAACGAACCGCCTGGCGTCGTTGGTGGGATCGCTTCGAACCCTCAATGACCCTCAAGACGGAGTTCGTGGTCCATTCCTTCGTGAACGCGTCGGCACAACTGCTCAACCCGCAGTACGGGCGGGAAGTCGCTCCCCACCTCGAACGGGTCGGAGCCCACATCGTTTATGGCGGCGTCGCGCCCTACCCCTCACCCGCAGCGTTTTTCGAGATGGTGAGCAGCGTTGACTACGCCGAGGTGCATGAGCACCGAGCCGCGGCATTAACTCGCGGCGACCTGATCCACGTCGACATGGTCGCTCGTCGAATAGTCGCTCGTCCCAGTAGGCTTGCCGCTGCCTGTGCTTGGACTCGGTCGTGGCGTCGCTATGGATGACCGTCAAGGTCGAGTAGAGCCGCCACGAGCTATCGCGATGGACTCGTTGAGAGCTCAAGGGGGACAAGGGTTACAACTCATCTGCTGAGCGTTAATTTCACCACCTGGCCAAAGCTGCCGCTGTCCAGGACGTACAAGTTGCCCGCACCATCCACCGTCACGTCTTGCGGACCGTTGAGGACGTTGACGGGCAACACAATTGGCGGCGACGTCCCGGCTGCCAATTCCAGCAGCCGTATAGTGTCGACGTCTACGACATACAGGTTTCCAGCGGTGTCCATACCCAGGGTGTGCAGGCCGGTCAGTGGCACCTCGGTCTGAGCACCGGATCCGGCGCCCAACTTCACCACCCGGCACTCGGCGTCGTCGTTGACATAGACGTTGCCGGCGGTCGGCAACGGCGGAATCGCCAATGGCCCAGGCGATCCGGCCGAGCTCGGCCTCGGCGGCAACGGCGGTAACGGCGGTAACGGAGGCACCGGGGCGGCGGGCGGCAACGGCGAGGTCGGCAACGCCGGCGGCGCCGGGGTCGCTGGGCACGGTTGGCCACGGCGGCAACGGCGGTGCCGGTGGCGGCGGCGGTAACGGCGGTGCCGGTGGCAGCGGCGGTGCCGGTGGCAACAGCGGGCTCTCCGGCCATGCCGGCATCGGCGGCGCCGCCGGTGTCGGTGGCGGCTTTGGCTCCGGCGCACAAGGCGGACAAGGCGGATCGAACGGACACTTCGGTCTGCCCAATTCTCAGGCCGCAGCACCGGGGGCGCTCGGTGCGTCCGGGGTGCTCGGGATCAACGGGACGCGCGCCGACACCGGCGGCACCGCCGGCGTCAACAGTCTGCCTCCCGCGATCCGGCCCTTTGCGCCGTTCATCGCCAACACCATTGCGAACCCGCCTGTCATCGGAACGGCGTTGCCCGCAACAGGTTACGGGTATCCGATCATAGGCGGACTCGAGGAGCTGGGCAGGGAAATCGGCGCCAAGCTCGACGAGTTCCCGCTGCCCGGGAGTCAGCCCTAGCTGACGCCGTTGACGTTCGCGGAGAACGAATTGACCCCCGCGCCCACGCTGCCGCTCCACGGCTCGAACCCGGCTTGGATGCTGGTCAGATACCACGAATCAGTCACCGGTTCAATGGTTTCCGTATGGTCGATGAAGCCCATCACGTCGAAATCGTTCCAGGTGGTGATCGGTGTGTTCGCGACGTAGGAGACGACGTTGTTCTGGCCGTTGCTGCCCTTCCAGACGGTGAAGTTCTGCCCGTCAATGGTGGCGTTGCCGACCACCGAGCCGACGGGCTGGATGGGTCCGGTGTGGTTGAACCAGATCATCAGCTCTTGCTGGTTGACCCCGGTGGTGATGGGTGTGGGGTTCATCCAGATGTCGTAGGAGGCGTCATAGATGCCGCTGGTGGGGTAGGTGTAACTGATGCTGCTGGTGGCGTTTTGGATCTGGCCCAGCTGAATCGGCAGATTGGTTCCGGGCGAAGCGGTGCCGTAGTGCACGCCGTCGTAGATCGACGGATATCCCAGCGGAGCACCGTTGGTCGGCGCGGAGCCGTTTTCAGTGGTGATGGTAAACCCGGTCGGGGTGACGGTAATCGACTGTCCGCCAGGGTTATTCCAAGCGTTGTTCTGAACCACGTAAGCATTGCCGATCGTCGTCGTTCCGTACTGGGACGTAATCAGCGTCCCGCCGGTACCGGTCCCCGTGCCGGTTCCCGTACCCGTGCCGGTCCCAGTGCCTGTGCCGGTACCTGTGCCGGTGCCGGTGCCAGTGCCAGTGCCGGTGCCTGTGCCGGTGCCTGTGCCGGTACCTGTGCCGGTTCCGGTGCCGCCGCCGGTGGCGGGTTGGCCGTTCAGCAGCAGGTTCGTCGGTGCCGAGTAGGCACCGGTCTGCGCGGCCTGGAAACCGATGGTGATCGAGCTGCCAGGTGCGATGGTGCTGTTATAGCTCTCGGGGGTCAGGGTGTACTGGGTGCCTGTATGGGCAAGGTGCGAACTCCACGCATTGGTGATGGATTCGTTTGCGGGCAAATCGAATTGCATCTGCCAGTTGTTAACTGGTGTCGTGCCAGTGTTGGTGATCGTGTAATCGGCAACGAAGCCGCTATCCCATTGCGACCGTGGCGTGTACGTCGCGGTGAGGCCGGAGCCTGTGCCAGTCCCGGTACCTGTGCCTGTGCCTGTGCCTGTGCCTGTGCCTGTGCCTGTGCCTGTGCCGGTGCCTGTGCCGGTGCCTGTGCCGGTGCCAGTGCCTGTGCCTGTGCCTGTGCCTGTGCCTGTGCCTGTGCCTGTGCCTGTGCCAGTGCCTGTGCCAGTGCCTGTACCCGTCCCCGTGCCGGTACCCGTACCCGTCCCCGTGCCGGTACCCGTACCCGTACCCGTCCCCGTGCCGGTACCCGTCCCCGTCCCCGTGCCGGTACCGGTCCCGCTGCCCGTGCCAGTGCCGCCGGTGTCACCACCGACAGGCTGGCCGTTCACTAGCACATGTGTTGGCGCTGAATAGGTCCCGTTCTGCGAAGCTTGGAACCCAACGGTGACCGAGTTCCCCGGCGCGATCGTGCTGTTGTAACTCTCGGGAGTCACGGTGTACTGCGTGCCAGACTGGTGTACCTGACCGTTCCACAGATTCGTGACGGATTCGTTTGCGGGCAAATCGAATTGGAGCTGCCAGTTGGTCAGCGGAGTGGTTCCCGTGTTGGTGATCTTGTAGTTTGCGACGAACCCGTTGTTCCACTGCGACGACGTCGAATACGTCGCCGTCGCGCTTGTGCTCCCGGCGCCCCCGCTGCCTGCCGTGGCGGCGGTTGTGGCGGCAGACGTTGTCGCACTGAGTGTCGACGCGGACGTTCCCGCAGCAGTCGTCCCCGCAGCGGAGGTCCCCGCAGCAGTCGTCCCCGAAGCAGACGTTCCGGAAGCAGACGTCCCGGAAGCAGTTGTATTGGTGGAGTTGGTATTACCCGCAATGTTCGACGTGTTTGCGGTGCTCGAGCCAGCCGTCGCTGCGCTGGTAGTGCTGGTGCTGGCGGTGGGCTTCACGTCGCTGGCTGACGCAGGAGTTGTTGTGCTTGCCGCAGTGGGGTTGGCAGGATTGTTGCCGCTACCCGCCGTGCTGGTCGCCTTTTCCGTCGTGGTCTGGGTGCCCCCGGAGGCACCAGCGGTGCCGGTGCCACCGGCACCGAAGAACCGCGCCAGAGTTTGTAACGGTGCCGCGTTGACCACCTCCGCGATCTCATACAAGCCCGCACCCGTGGTCAAGGCCTGGACAAACCGGGAGTGAAACGCCGCCGCCTGGGCGCTCAAAGCTTGAAATTCTTGACCGTATTGGCCAAACAACGCCGCGATGGACGCCGACACCTCGTCGGCTGCCGCCACCGCGATTCCCGTTGTCGGGTTCGCCGCGGCCGCGGTGGCCGCCCTCAGTGTCGAACCGATGCCGGAGATATCCGTCGCCCCCGCGACCAGCGCCTCAGGTGCTGCCACCACATACGACATACCGACCCCTTCCTTCACGACCCCATTAATAACGAACCGATAACAAACGCATAACGGGCCAATAATTACCGCTCATCACGCGCGGATCACATACGTATCACGGTGTTATTACTGAACTGCCATAGAATCCTCAAAATCGATGCAAATTGAATTCATACCGGCGATGTGACGAGCCCCTGGTTCATCAGTGGTAGCTTCTCCTAAACCCGTTACCGCTCTTGGGATTCGACGTCTTCACCGGCGCGCTGATGGTGTACGAGTTCAGCCCCGCGGCCTAGTGGAGAAGCAATGGCAGCGTCTCCGAACCGAAGGTGAGCGCGCCGTGACCGTCTTTGGTTGGGCCGAAATCGACGAGACGTCCCGGCGCCCCAAAAACTATGTTGACAGTGTCATAGTTACAGTGTCACTATCGAAACCGTGGCCCAGGCGTGGACGTTGGACGAGCTGGTACGACGTGTAGCCGTCGCGCTGGCCGATCCTGCGTACCCGGGTGCGCCCAACGGGCGAGTGCGAGAACTGCCCAATCGGCGGGTCGTGCGCTGGTACACGACCACCGGTCTCGTCGACCGGCCCACCATGCAGGGGCGCACGGCGCTCTACGGAACGCGTCAACTGCTGCAGATCATCGCTGTCAAACGCCGTCAGGCCGAAGGCCGCTCGCTTGCCGAAATCCAATCCGAACTGGCCGGGGCGACGGACAAGACGCTGCGCCGCGTCGCCGCCGTTTCCGATGAACTCCTGGCCGCCGAGCCGGCCGAGGCACTGCCATCGGTCGACACCTCGCAGCCGGCGCCCAGTAAGGAACGTCGCGGCGGCCGCAGCCGTTTTTGGGCGGACCCGCCCGCCGCGGCGGCGGTCAACGGCCACGGCGCTGACACTGTCACGACACTGGCTGCGGTGAACCTGCCCGGTGGCGCACTGCTTTTGCTGCCCGCTCGCCCCGACGAGGACGACATCGACGCGATCCACGCGGCTGCCCGGCCATTACTCGCACTGATGGCCGAACGCGGCCTGCTATCTCCCGACGAACGGAGCCAACCATGACCGTCCGCATCACGTCGATGACCGACGAGGAGACGAGTCGCGCAGCCGCCACCGAGGACCGGGCGGCGCTGGGTGCGCTGCGAACCGAGCGGGGAAACCTGCCGCTGGATCGTATCCACCTGCGGGCGAACATTATTGGGCTGACCAGCCACGTCGAGCTGACACAGGACTTCGTCAACGGCTTTGACGTACCTCTGGAAGCCGGCTACGTGTTCCCACTGCCAGATTGCAGCGCAGTCACCCGGATGCGAATTACCGCCGGTGCTCGCGTCGTCGAGGCGGCACTGCAGGAGCGAGAGGCCGCACGTCATGCCTACGACGAGGCGAACGAGTCGGGCCGGCACGCATCCATCGCAGAAGAGGAGCGGCCCGACGTATTCACCATGCGGGTCGGCAACATCTTGCCCGGTGAAAAGGTAAGTATTGCAATAACACTCGTTAATCCATTGGCCTATGCGGATGGCCAGGCGACACTCCGTTTCCCGCTTGTGGTTGCCCCGCGCTATATCCCGGGCAGCCCGCTGCCGGGCGCTGCTGTCGGCGACGGCTACGCCGACGACACCGACGCGGCTCCCGACGCGTCGCGCATCACCCCTCCGCTGCTGCTGCCCGGTTTCAAGAACCCGGTTCCGCTGACCATCGACGTGGGTATCGACCCCGCCGGCCTCACCCTCTCGGAGGTGCGCTCCAACCTGCCCATGGTGCACACCGACGACGGCCGTATCCAGGTACAACGCGGCGAGCGCGCCGATCGGGATTTCGTGTTGCGACTGGACTACGGCGCCGACGGCCTCACCGACTCGCTCGTCTTGGTTCCCGACGCCGGCGGCGCCGGGGGAACCTATCAGCTCACCGTTGTCCCGCCGGTCTCAACCACGCCGCCGCGCCCGCGGGACGTGGTGCTGCTGCTGGACAGCTCGAGCAGCATGGACGGCTGGAAGATAGTGGCCGCCCGGCGCGCGGCGGCGCGCATCGTCGACACGCTCAGCGACGACGACCGATTTGCGGTGCTGACATTCGACGACCGGATCGAACGTCCCGCCGGTTTGCCCGACGGGTTGGCCGAGGCCAGTGACCGCAACCGGTACCGCGCTGTCGAGCACCTCGCCCGCGTCGAAGCACACGGCGACACCGAACTGTTCTCGCCGTTGCGGCGGGCACTCGACCTATTGGGTGGGGCAGAGGACCGCGACGCCGCCATCGTGATCGTCACTGACGGGCAGGTTGGCAACGAAGACCAGCTGCTGCGCGGATTGTCCAGCGACCTGAGCCGGATTCGATTGCACGCCATCGGCATTGACCAGGCCGTCAATGCCGGACTCCTGGGCCGCCTCGCCAGCATCGGTGGCGGGCAGTGCGAGCTGGTGGAAAGCGAAGACCGCCTCGACGAGGCGATGGGAGGCATCCAGCGCCGCATCGGCTGCCCGCTCGCCCACTCGCTGTCAGTCCATGCCGAGGGATTGGCGATTGTCGAGGACACCGCAAGTCCGGCCCGGTTGCCCAACCTTGTTGCTGGGGTCCCGCTGGTGCTGACTGGACGGTATCGAGGGGCCGCAACCGGCTCACTCACGCTGCGCGGCAATACCCCTGCGGGGGAAGAATGGTCGACCACCGTCGCCGGTCAACGCCGCGACGCCCCGGCGGTGACCGCGCAGTGGGCCCGTATGCATTTGCGTGATCTCGAGGACCGCTATGCCTTAACAGGCACCGACGAGTCGGCGAAGCGAATCGTCGACACGTCGTTGCGATTCGGTGTGCTGTGCAGGTTCACCGCATATCTGGCCGTCGACAGCCGCGTCGTCAGCAAGGGCGAACTGCAGCACCGCGTGCTGCAGCCCGTCGAACTACCGGCCGGATGGGACCAATACCCAACCAACCACGATGCGGCCCCGAAACACCCGCGCGAAGCCAAAACAGTCAAGCTGCGCAACGTCATTGCTCTAGTGTTGGCCACTGCGTTGCTGGTCGGCTGCGGCTGGATCTGGTCGCTCGGCAAGGTCGGCCCCGCTGCCACGCACGATGGCGTGGTAGCCGGCAAGTTGACCGAGCCGGCCGACGCCGGCCTGCCGCGAACCAGAGGCGGCATTTCCGAAAGTCCGCCGTCGCCACCGGGAATCACCGACGAAATCGCGAAAGCGCCACTGCCGCAAACCCCTCCGGCTACCGTCGCACGCGACGTCATCACGACGGGATCGCTGCAGTTGGTCGTCACCGAGCCGGCACAGGTAGCGGACCGGCTTGTCTCCGCGGCCACCGAGGCCGGCGGGCGGGTGGACTCCCGGTCGGAGCGATCCGGTTCTCCTCTGCAATCCGGGTCGCCGGTGGTTGATCTCGTCTTGCGCATTCCCTCCGACAAGCTCGACGGAGTCCTGGCCGAGACGAAGAAGCTCGGCGTGGTCACGTCGATGTCGATCGGCCACACCGACGTCACGTCGCAGCGCGTCGACCTCGATGCCCGCATCGAGGCACTACAGACTTCGGTCAATCGACTGCTGCAGCTGATGAGCCGGGCGGATAACACCGCAGACCTGCTCGCCGCCGAGTCTTCGCTGACTCAGCGACAGGCCGAGTTGGACTCCCTACGGGCCCAACGCGCTACCCTGGGCGACCAGGTCACCTATGCCACCATCAACGTCAACATCTCCGCACAACCGACGGTGACGCCGCGCACCGGTTTCCTTGGTTCGCTCGAACATGGTTGGCACTCAGTGCTTTCCACCGCCCACGGCGCACTGCTGACGATTGGCTTCCTGATTCCCTGGCTTCCGGTGCTGACCGTTCTCGTGCTGGCCCTCGTCGTGGTATTGCGCCGCAGGGGCCACGTGACGCGGTCGTCACGCGGTCGACTTGAGTAGCTCGTCAATCTTCTTGATTCGCTTGGCCACCAGCGCACCGATATCGATGGAGCGGTCCGGCGAACAGGTGACGAGTTCCGAGGCCACATTGGCCTTCGCGATGACGGCAAACTCGCAAACCCATTGCTGGCCAGCAAGATTCGTCATCCACTGGGCGGCCTCGGGCGGGCTGGGAGCCAGCGGCGCCGGGTTCACGGTCATTTTCCGGCCGTCGTCGCCCCAAGCGGTCACCGGATGCTGGCAACTGGACACGCTGCTGCGAACCGAGGCGAGAAAACCCGCGGCGTCGAAGCTACTCGGATAGGTAGCCGACACCTCCAGTAGCTGATGCTGGTTGGTTTGGTGGTCCTGTTGAGTGCGGGCTTCGCGTCCGGTATAGGTCGGCGGAAAGAGCGGAAACCGGCCGAAAGCCACCACGCCATGGCATCCGGCCGGGTCGGCTCCGATAAACAGCGCGGACTGCATGTCGTCTTCAACCAGCGGTTTATCCGGCAGTACCGAGAACGATGCCGACGGCGTCAGCAGGTCGTCTAGTTGCGACGGGCGGATGGGGCCACCGGAACCCGGGCGACTCGACGCCGCCTTCGGGCTGCCGGCGACAACCGTGCTGCACCCGCCAAGCGCCACGCACAGCGCCGCACCGTAAACCGCACTCCTGAGCGCCCGGCGCGACGACCTTGCCGGAAACTCGCCGGTGCCGGAGTCGCTGCGCGGTCGAATCCGTCCCGCGGGTGTGGCGCTCATCGTCAGATCTTGTCAAACGTCTGCTGCCGCGGTTGCCGGGTGCTTCGACCAATTGCCAGCGAGCAGGTCGCGCCGGGAGGAAAATCGACACCACCAAGGGACATCAATGGGGATGGATGAGGTCTGCAATGAGTGATCTTCTACGGCGTTGTGCAATCGGGGCGTTCGCTGTTGCGCTGGCGGGACTGCCGGTAACCGCGGTAGCCGCGCCGGCGATCGGCCGGGCCGACGACGATTGTGCGCCCGGTTGGGCCTGGAGCGTCGAGCTGAATCAATGCGTGTTCGTGCTGCCTGCGGCAAACGGCCCCGGCGGCCCCGGCGGCCCCGGCGGTCCGGGCGGCCCGGGTGGTCCGGGCGGGCCGGGTGGCCCCGGCGGTCCGGGCGGTCCGGGTCGGCATTAGCCGTCTAGCTGCGGTGATGCGGCGATAAGTACTGTGGGAACTCTGACCGGCCGAGCGGCGTTGAAGAGTTGTTATACTGACTAAGTATCCCCGCTCTGCCTTCCCGCAGGCTTCCCGAACTCGACATCGGAGCACCCGCATGCCACGCACAGACAACGACACCTGGGATTTAGCAACCAGTGTGGGCGCCACCGCGACCATGGTCGCCGCGGCCCGAGCCATCGCCACCAAGGCCGACGCCCCGGTGATCACGGACCAATTCGCCGAACCGCTGGTTCGTGCCGTCGGTGTCTATTTCTTCACCCGCTGGATCAACGGCGACCTCCTTGCCGCTGACGTCGACGACGACGAGTCGAGCTGGAAGCTGGCGCACATGCCCGACGCGATGGCCGCCCGGACTCGCTTTTTCGACTCGTTCTTCCAGAGCGCGACGCAAGCCGGAATCCGTCAGGCCGTGATCCTGGCTTCCGGCTTGGATGCCCGCGCCTACCGGTTGGCGTGGCCGGCCGACATGACGGTGTTCGAGATCGACCAGCCGGAGGTGATCGCGTTCAAGACGGCCACCCTGCAGGGTCTGGGTGCGGCCCCCACGGCAGAGCTGCGCACCGTTGCCATCGATTTGCGTAACGATTGGCCACAAGCCTTGATCGACAATGGTTTTGACCCCGCGCGCCCCACCGCGTGGATCGCCGAGGGCCTCTTCGGTTATCTGCCGCCGGAAGCTCAGGACCGCCTGTTGGACAACGTCACCAAGCTCAGCGCCCAGGGCAGCCGGCTGGCGGTGGAGGCGATCCCGAACCAGCCGCAGCAGGACACCGAGCGCGCACGGGAGATGATGCGCAGGGCCACCGCGCGATGGCGCGAGCACGGCTTCGAGCTGGACTGGCAAGAGCTCGGTTTCGAAGGCGAGCGCAACGATGTTGCCGCCTATCTGGATGGTCTGGGCTGGCGATCATCCGGTGTGCCCATGAGTGAATTGCTCGCCGAGCACGGCCTGGAACCGGTCCCGCAGAGCAACGACTCGGTGACCATGGCCGACACCATCTACTACGCCGCGACGCTAGGCGGATGACCGCGCCGCAACGCCGCGTTCTCAACGACGCGGTAACCGGGTTGTGGAGCATTCTGTCCCCGGCGTATGACCTGCCGTCCTTGCAACGATGGGTGTACCGGCCCCCGCACGACGAAGTGATCGCGCTCCTGCGCGCCCACCAAGCGCGCAAGATTGCCGATATCGCCTGTGGCACTGGTGTTCTCAGTGACCGGATTGAGCGCGAACTGGATCCCCAGGCAGTGTACGGCGTCGACATGTCCGACGGCATGCTCAGCCAGGCCCGCGCCAGATCAGCTCGGGTGCAATGGCTCAAGGGCCCGGCGGAGCAATTGCCGTTTGATGACGGGACGCTCGACGCGGTCGTGACGACGTCGGCATTTCACTTCTTCGACCAGCCCGCGGCGTTGCGGGAGTTCCATCGAGTGCTGGCCCCTGGCGGACTGGCGGCTGTCGCAGCCCTGAGCACCCGGCAACCGCTGCTGCAGCTGCCTTCGGTCAACCGGTGGAAACCGCAGCACAACGCCTCGCCGGCCGAGATGCGCTCCCTGTTCGAAGACGTGGGATTCACGATCAGCGATCAGCACCGCATCAAGCGTCCGATATGGACTCAACTGATCTCCGACCTGATAACCGTCGGCACCAAGCAGTGAGAGCCGACTAGACGGGTAAGCCCCGTCGGCCGCCGCACGCGCATAGCCGATCCGGCCTCCCCTCGCCACGAGCAAACGAACTTTGTTTGCCGGTGCACAGGCCTCAAGTGTCTATGTTGGTCCCCTCCCGCTCAAGCGAAGATTCAGGCGAGCAGCGACGCAAGCTCGGTGCGGGGTACGGCAACCCGGTGCGGGCCGTTGTTGTCGGTCACCACTTGGTTTTGGCCGAAGAAGAAGATGACCGCATTGTCGGTGAGCGCAAAGTTCTGGTACGTCTCCTCAGTGAGATCACCAGGTGCCGCGTGCAATTGGCGCTCGACGATCGGGTTGAGCACCTCAAGCGGGTGGGTCCCCGGCCGGAAAAGCGTCTCGAATGTGATCGGCGAGCGCTTGGCGAGGTCGAAGTTGAACCCCGCGAACGTGGTGTTCGGGTGGCCTTCGTTGGCCAGGCCGGTGTCGTCGTCGATGTGCAGCACCAGGCTTTGGGTTCCCGAGTCCGGCGTTCCGGAACGGTACGTCTTTGCGGTAACGACATATTCATATGGACGGCCACGCTTCTGCCGGGGTCCGATTGTGGTCACCCAGTCGATGAATCCGGCACGGCCGTGGTCCAGGAAACCGGTCACCGGCCGCAGGTCGGGGTAGTCGAGGGGGAAGCCGATGTCGATCTTGTAGGTGGCGGTGACGCTGCGGACGTGGCAGATCTGGTCCGGGCCGACAGTTCCATTGAGGTCGGTGCATGCCGACTGTCCCTGTGCCGCAGGTGTTGTGGTGGTCACCGCAGGCGCCGGGTGGGTGACCGTTGACGTGCCGCAGGCTGCCACGCCGGCGATTGCGACGGTGGCAATGATGACGATCAGCGCTATCCGCTTCATGTCACTGCACCGGCAGCTTGAGAACGCGAAAGTGCATGCCGTCGTCGACGTACACGTTGCCCTTGTTGTCGACCGCCAGGCTGAAGGGCTCTTTGAGGTCGGTGAATGGCAGCAACGTGGGTTTTGCAGCCCCCACTGCCATTTCCCACACCTGGCCGTAGTGCAGATCGAGGGGATACACGTCGCCCGCGCTGTCCACCGTCACCCCGGCGAGGTGATTGATGAAATCGCCGAACGGCAGCACGACCTGACGGCCGTAGCTCACCGGATGCGCGGTGCGCGGCGCGGGGGCAGTCGGGCGCTGTGACGCCGAGGTGGTGGAGGTACCCGAGCATCCCGCAGTCAACAGCGTGGCGGCAACGGCGAAAACGATAAAAAGGTGCTTCATCGCTGCAGTCCTCAAGATCAGGCCGGCGGATAGCACTTGCCGGCCGGCCACTGCCAGAGGTCCCGAACCTCCTGCGGGATCGAGCAGGGCTCTGCGCCGGCCGCCCGATAGGTGGGATTGGTCTCGCTCGGCATGTATGCGTAATAGGTCCGCCCCGGCGCCAAGCCGGTGAACTCGGCGGCGGGCCGTCCGGTGAGAGTGGCCCCGGCCTGCATCAGCTCGGCGCGCACACCATCGGTCACCTGCAGATTCGCCGCCGGGTCGGCGTGCGCGGGGGCGGCCATAGCGATCGCTGCCGCGGCGGCTGCCAGCCAACTCGCGGTGGTCTTTGTCGCTGTCATGTCGGGTCGCTTTCTAGTGGAAGGTTCGTGATGGCCGGGCCCCAGCGACCGGTCACGCAGAGCGTCCGATGCGTGCCTTGCGCGATTCTTGCGTGGTCTTGCGTGCGTTGCTGTGCTGCGGGGGAGATACTGCGGCGGTGGACGCGCGCGTCGGGACGACGTTCGGCAAGTACAACATCACGCGCCTGCTCGGCAAAGGCGGCGGCGGAGCGGTGTACGAGGCCTATGACACCGGGAAACGACGAAGCGTCGCACTGAAGATCCTTGCCGACGAGTTCTCCCGGGACGACACCTTCCGCACCAGATTCCAGCGCGAGTCCCAGGCCGCGGCGATCCTGCAAGAACCCCACGTCATCCCGATCCACGACTGGGGCGAGATCGACGGCAGCCTCTACATCGACATGCGTCTGGTGCAGGGACAGACATTGCTCGAGCTGGTCGACGAAGGTCCGCTGGTACCGGAACGGGCGGTGAACATCATCGGTCAGGTGAGTGCCGCGCTGGATGCGGCACATGCCGAAGGGCTGATCCATCGCGACGTCAAGCCGCAGAACATCATCGTCACCCCTGCCGACTTCGTGTATCTGGTCGACTTCGGCATCGCCGAGGTCAAGGGCGACAGCCGGCTGACGACGGTGGGTACTCAGATCGGCACCTTGAATTACATGGCGCCCGAACGGTTTAACGACTCGGTGGCCACACCGGCGGTGGATGTGTACTCGCTGGCATGCGTCCTGTATGAACTACTGACCGGGGAACCCCCCTTTTCCGGCGCCAACCTCGAGCACTTGGTGGCCGCGCACATCGCCCTGCCGCCACCGCGGCCGAGCGCAACCAACTCCGACGTTCCCGCCGCCCTCGATGCAGTGATCGCCCGCGGCATGGCCAAGGACCCAGGCGAGCGGTACGCGACGGCGGGAGCTCTCGGCCGGGCGGCCAGGCGCGCCCTGGGCGGCGAGACGACGTCGCCGCTTGGTTCGCCCGGACGCGACACCCGACCGCTGACCGCCGTCGCGAAACCCGCCGATGCACCCAAGCGCAAGCGCGGCCGGCTGCTGCCGACGCTGATCGTGATCGCGACGGTTTTGGTGCTTACCGGCATCGGGGTGGCGATGTTCCTGCTCGTCCCCGGGCGCAACGTGCACACCGGGCAGCCGGCAAGCCCGTCCGCGCGGCCGGCACTGATCACCGGGGCCGATCTGAGCAGCCTTCATCAGACCTGCGATCAGGGCTTCTCGTTGCCGACGGCCACCGGATTCGCCACCCATGCCGGACGCGGGACGCCGGAAACCTCATGCCTTTTCGCCGACAGCGTGCTGACGTCGTACTGGGCGGAATACGGCAACGCCAGTCCGTTGCCGCGGGCGGTTTCGGCGCCGGGCGCGGTGGATTGCAGGACGGTGCCCGGGGCGCTGTGCAACGGCTCGAACTTTCTCATGCACTGCCGGCAATTCCCGGGGGACAGCTGGATCACTTGCATCGGCGGCAACAGCGCGCGGGTCTACTTGTGGTGACGCCGGACCGGGGCGGCCGGCACGCGCTGGAATTCGGGGTATTGGGACCGCTACAGCTCAGTGTCGACGGCACCGACGTGCCATTGGGCGCAGCCAAGCAGCGTGCGGTGTTGGCCATGCTGTTGATCAATCGAAATCGCACCGTCTCGATCGACGCGTTGATCGATGCGGCATGGCAGCAGCAGCCGCCACCGGAGGCCCGGGGCAGCCTGCACGCCCACATATCCCGGCTGCGCCGGATGATGGGCAGCGGCGCCGCCGTCCTCGTCAGCGCCCATCCGGGATATCGGCTGAACGTGGCCGACGAGCAGTGCGACATCGGCCGCTTCGCCAGCACACAGAAGGCCGGAATCCAGGCTGCCGCCGCGGGCCGGTTCGACGACGCAAGTAGCCACCTGTCAACCGCGCTGGCCGAGTGGCGCGGTCCGGTACTGGAAGACCTGCGCGACTTCGAATTCGTCGAAGCGTTCGCCGCCGCACTGGCCGAGGACAAGCTGGTTGCGCTCACCGCTCGCGCTGAAGCCGAAATAGCGTGCGGCCGAGCGCATTCCATAGCTGGTGAGCTGGAAGCGCTGGTGGCCGAGCACCCTTACCGGGAGCCGCTGTGGGCGCAGCTGATCACCGCCTACTACCTGACCGAGCGCCAATATGATGCGCTGGAAACCTATGGCCGGCTCAGGGCCACGCTCGCCGACGATCTGGGCATCGACCCGGGACCCACGCTGCAAACCCTGCATCAGCGAATGCTTCGCCAAGAGCCGCTGGACATCAAGCAGGCCGCCCGCGCCACGGCCAAACGAGCCGCGCAAACCCTGCAGCGGCGCCCGAAAGTCACCGCGGAATCGCCCGTCGCACAGCTGCGCGACGCTGCCGGGCGTTGTCATCCGCTGAGCGGCCCGGCCACCCGGATCGGTCGCCTCGCCGACAACGACATCGTCCTCGACGACGACACGGTCAGCCGCTACCACGCGGTGATCGTCGACACCGGAACCAGTTTCGTCGTCACCGACCTCCATTCGGCCAACGGAGTCGACGTAGCCGGCCAACGGATTGCGCCCAGCGCGACGCTGGCCGATGGTGACCTCATCCGCATCTGCGATCACGAATTCACCTTCGAAATCGGTGTGGGCTGAGGTTCGCCAGCGTTAATCGCGTATGCGCGAATAGATTTCGTCGAATTCTACATTCACGGCGCAGGTTCCGGTCTGTTGGTGGGTGCCGTGCCCGCTGAGCTGCGGGATGGGATTTTCCGGCGGTTGCGGCAACGGGTAGTCGCCGGTCGTTTTCACCATCAACGCGGTGCAGCCCGCGATGTTCTCATCGTGCGCGACGTCCAAAACCCAACTGGCGCCGTCGAATACCAACGGCGTGTCGTTTGACGGCGAGTGAAAGTAGCTCATGCACCGATCGGCGCTGCGCAGGCAATCGGTGATGACCGCATAGTCCATCTCTTGTTTCGCGATCGCGTTGGAGAACGTTCGGGTGACGTGGTAGCTGCCGTGCAGCGCCTCGGCCGGAGATACCACCCGCCGCGGTTGCTTGTCCGGGTCGGGCAGGCTGTTGATGTCGACATCGCCGGTCCGGGTGAAGGTCACGCTGCGCTTCTGATTGCAGGCGTTGCGGGCCGCGGCGCGGTATTCGCCGGTCAAAGTGCCCTCGGGGCCCGGCTGCAGGGAGAACACCTGCCAGAATTCGGAGGCCATGCCGCGGCATCTGTCGGTGCCGAGGGCCACCGCCACCCAGCGGCCATCCACCTTGTCGAACACCATCGTCGAAGCGAGGCGCAGCTCGCCGCTCACCCGTGACGCGGTGGCCACGCATCCGGCGGGTGTGCACGACGAGCGGATGGCGTAGATGGCCGTCGTCGGTGTCGCACCAGGCGTGGGGGCATTGTCGAGATTGGTTCCGGTGCCGAAGTTGGCGCGGAACATGCCGGTGAACGGACCGGCGTCGCGCTCCGGGCTGCCTGCCGTGCCCGTCGGCCGTGCCGCGGCGGGACCGGATTGCCGCTGTCCGGTGAGCTTTACCGCCGCGACGACCCCGACGGCCACGACCAGCAACACGATGGCCGCCAGCGCGCCGATCAGCACCCGGCGCCGGCGCCCCGGTGGCTCGCCGAGCTGAGGCAGTGCCGCCGGCATCGTCGCGTTCAGCGCGGTGGCATCGCGCGGGTAGCTGACGACGGTGAGGCGCTCGGCCAGTTGCTGGGCAAACTCCTGGCAGCTGCCGAACCGATCGGCCGGGCGCTTGGCCATCGCGGTGGCGAACACCGGATCCAGCCCGGCCAATTCAGGCCGGTGTGCGGCGAGCGAGGGTGGCGGGGCGGTGATGTGTTGACTGATCACCAGCCCCAGATTCGATTTCCCGTACGGCGCGACGCCGGTTAATAGATGAAAAGCTGTGCACGCCAACGCATATTGGTCGGCGCGGCCGTCCATCGGGTCGCCCGTCAACTGCTCGGGTGCGGCGTAGGCTGCCGTGCCGACGGTGAAGTTGGTCGCGGTCAGTCCCGACGCGTCGTCGATGCGGCGCGCAAGGCCGAAGTCGGCCAGAAAGACCCGGGCCGGCTGCCCGTCGGGCTGGGTCAACAAGATGTTGGCCGGTTTGATGTCGCGGTGCAACAGCCCGCGATGGTGGGCATAGTCCAGGGCCGAGGCGACTGCGGTGATGATGGTGACCACTTGATCGACGGGCATGCCGCCGGGGAAATGCTCGCGCAGCAGCTGGTCAGCGTCCGTGCCGGCCACATAGTCCATCGAGATCCAGAACTGGCCATCGTGTTCGCCGCGGTCGTGAATGCCCACGACGTGCGGGTGAGACAGGCTGGCCGCCAGGTCGGCCTCCCGCAGAAACCGCGCCCGGAACTCCGGATCGCCGGTGACGTCGGCCGGCAGCACCTTCAGTGCGTCCTGGCGCGGCAACCGCGGATGAGACGCCAGGTACACCGTGCCCATTCCGCCCGCACCCAGTACCCGCAGGATCGTGTATCCGGCGAACACCTGCCCAACCTCGAGCACCATTGGCAAATCGTAAGCTGCCGCGCCGGGGGATAGACGTGTCTTAGCTGAATACCTTGGGTGGTTGCCGCTAATCGCCGGTGCGCGTGAATGTTTCGTCGAAGTCACTGTCGAGGGCGCACGGCTCGCTCTGTACTTGGTGTCCCCGCCCGCTCGGCAGGGTGATCGGATTCTGGGGCGGCAACGTCCCTCGTTTACTTCAGCTCGTCGACCCGGATTTCATGCCAAGATGGGCCGATGGGTGACGAGGCGATGCGCGAAGAGCGCGAATTCAACGAGCGCAACATCGAGGAGTTCCGCAGCAACGACGGCAAGGTGGGCGGGCAGTTCGAGGGCTTTCCGCTGCTGCTGTTGACGTCGACCGGCGCCAAGAGCGGCGCCAAGCGGGTCAACCCGGTCGCCTACTTCGACGTCGACGGCAAGATCTACATCGTCGGCTCGGCGGCCGGGCGGGAGAACAACCCCGCGTGGGTGCACAACATCCGCGCCCATCCCGGCGTGACCGTCGAGATCGGCAGCCAAGATCCAAGGCCGGCCACGGCTCGCGAATTGCCGCGCGACGAAAGAGATTCGGTTTACCGGATCGTCGTCGAGCGTGCCCCGGGGTTCGGCGAATACCAGGAGCGCACCGACCGGGTCATCCCCGTCTTCGAGTTGATGGCGACCTGACACCCGCCGTGGGCCTCGCGGGCACTGAATCTCAGGTAGGTCCGCCGAAATACGATCCCTGCCGCAAGGGCCGAATCGCGCCTCGCTAAATTCTTGCGTTATGAACACGCATGTCGAGCAGTTGGAGTTCCAGGCCGAGGCCCGTCAGCTGTTGGATTTGATGGTCCATTCGGTCTACTCGAATAAGGATTCTTTTCTGCGGGAGTTGATCTCCAACGCATCCGATGCCCTGGACAAGCTGCGGCTGGAAGCGTTGCGCAACAAAGAGCTCAATGTCGACACCTCCGATCTGCACGTCCAGATCGACGTCGACAAAGAAGCAAGAACTCTCACCATTCGCGACAACGGCATCGGCATGACGCGCGACGAGGTCGTCGACCTGATCGGCACCTTGGCCAAGTCGGGTACCGCCGAGCTGCGCCAGCAGCTGCGCGAAGCCAAGGGAGACGGCGCCTCCGAGGAATTGATCGGTCAGTTCGGTATCGGCTTCTACTCGGCCTTCATGGTGGCCGACAAGGTCGAACTGCTCACCCACAAGGCCGGCGAGAGCGAGGCCACCCGGTGGGAATCCAGCGGCGAGGGCACCTACACCATCGAGTCAGTCGAAGACGCCCCGCAGGGTACGTCGGTAACCCTGCACCTCAAGCCCGAAGACGTCGAGGACGAGCTGCACGACTACACCTCAGAGTGGAAGATCAAAAACCTGGTCAAGCAGTACTCCGACTTCATCGCCTGGCCCATCCGGATGGATGTGGAGCGGCGCACCCCACCGCCCGCCCCCGAGGAAGGCGAGGAGCCGGGCGAAGAAACGGTCACCATCGAGACCGAGACCCTCAACTCGATGAAGGCGCTGTGGGCCAGGCCCAAGGACGAGGTCTCCGAAGAGGAGTACAAGGAGTTCTACAAGCACATCGCGCACGCCTGGGACGACCCGCTCGAGGTCATCGCAATGAAGGCCGAGGGCACCTTCGAATACCAGGCATTGCTGTTCATCCCGTCGCACGCCCCGTTCGACCTGTTCAACCGCGACGCCAAGATCGGCGTCCAGCTGTATGTCAAACGCGTATTCATCATGGGCGACTGCGACCAGCTGATGCCCGAATACCTGCGCTTCATCAAGGGCGTCGTCGACGCCCAGGACCTTTCGCTCAACGTTTCCCGCGAAATCCTGCAGCAGGACCGGCAGATCAACGCGATCCGCCGTCGCCTCACCAAGAAGGTGCTGTCGGTGATCAAGGAGATACAGACCGAGCGCCCCGAGGATTACCGCACCTTCTGGACCCAGTTCGGCAAGGTCGTCAAGGAGGGCCTGCTGTCGGACATCGACAACCAGGAGGCATTGCTTCGGGTCTCGTCGTTCGCCTCCACCCACAGCGAAGAAGAACCCACCACCTTGGCCGAGTACGTCGAGCGGATGAAGGAGGGCCAGACGCAGATCTTCTACGCCACCGGCGAGAGCCGCCAGCAACTGGTGAAGTCGCCGCATCTGGAGGCGTTCAAGGCCAAGGGCTACGAGGTGCTGTTGCTGACCGACCCGGTCGACGAGGTGTGGGTTGGAACGGTGACCGAATTCGACGGCAAGCCGCTGCAGTCGGTGGCCAAGGGCGAGGTGGATCTGGACTCCGAGGAAGACCAGTCCGAGGCCGAGCGCGAGGAGCGGCAGAAAGAATTCGCCGACCTGCTGGCCTGGCTGAAGGAGACGCTGAGTGAGCACGTCAAGGAAGTCCGGTTGTCCACCCGGCTGACCGATTCACCGGCGTGCTTGATCACCGACGCGTTTGGGATGACGCCGGCGCTCGCTCGCATTTACCGGGCTTCCGGCCAGGAGGTGCCGATCGGCAAGCGAATCCTCGAGCTCAACCCGAACCACCGGCTCGTCACCGGATTGCGCCAAGCGCACCACGAGCGCAGCGAAGATCCTGCGGTCGCGGAAACAGCCGAATTGCTTTACGGCACAGCGCTTCTCGCCGAAGGCGGGGTGCTCGAGGACCCGGCGCGGTTCGCCGAGCTGCTCGCCGACCGATTGGCACGCACGGTTTAATGCCTGTCCATTGACCGCCACCTGCGCCTAAACGCGGTTGAAAGCCCACCGGGGTGGCTAATCACACGAAATGCCTGAGTTTCGAGTTATTGCTCCGCAGGGCAAAATTGTCGCGACGAAAAGTTTCGACAATGCGGAGGCCGCGTACTCCTGGTTTATCCGGTCGGTCGGTGACAATTCCGAGTTGGGTTGGCGCATGGAGGTCAACGACGAGGGGGAGTGGGCTTTCTTCGACGACACCGGAGGCTTCACCGCCCCGGGGAGTAGCCATCGGTATGTGGTGAAGCGTCCGGCGCAACGTCGCGTCAGCGGCGCAGCTTCTCGCGGACCATGTCAGTGAGGAAGCGCCCCGTCGATACCGGCCGGAATGCGCGCGCCGCGGTCGTGAGCGCGTCGCGGGATTCGGCACTGAGTTCGATGTCGGCGGCGGCGACGTTGAACTCGAGCTGCTCGACACTGGACGCTCCGGGAATGGCGACCACGCCGGGCAGGCCGATCAGCCAGGCCAACGCGACCTGCGCCGGTTTCGCGTCGACCTCGGCGGCAACCGAGCGCAACGTCTGCAACAGCGGTTCGATGCGGCGCAGGTTCTCGGTACCGAACAACGAGTTGAGCGCGCGAACGCCACCGGGCCGGTTGTCGACGCCGTATTTACCGCCCAGCAAGCCCTGCGCCAGCGGGCTGTAGGCGATGATGATGCGGTTCTCGCTTTCGGCGAACGGAACCAGCCGATCGAGCGCCTGTGGGTGGGCCAGTGAGAAATGCACCTGGTTGCTCACCACCGGAAGGCCCAGCGCGACATCGGCGCGCTGCCATCGGGACAGCGAGTAGTTCGAGACGCCGGCCGCGCCGATATCGCCGCTGTCGAGCAGGTCGCGCATTCCCGGCATGATTACCGAATCGGGGACCACCGGGTTGGACTGGTGGATCTGGTAGAGCGGGATGCGGTCGAGTTGCAGCCGCCGGGCGCTGGCGCGTTCGCGCTGTTTGATCACCGCCGGAAACGGCGCTACCGGGAAGACCTTGCTGGCCACGGCCACCTCGGAGCGTTGGTCGCCGAGCGCCTCGCCCAGAATCCGTTCGCTTTTGCCCAATCCGTACACCTCAGCGGTGTCGAACAGGGTGACCCCCAGGCCGAGAGCGCGCTGCACGATGTCACGCGCGGCGCCGGAAGCGTAGCGGTCCCCGTAGCCCCACTCCCGAGAACCGAACTGCCAGGTGCCCAGCCCGATGCGGCTGACTTTTCCAACTCCGTCGACCTCGACAAATTTCATGTTCACCACCGTACTGATATGCCCGATTGCGGTATCCGGCGAGCGTGGGCAGGACTACACTTTCTGCAGGTTGAGTCCACAGCTGGCATTGGCACCACCACTTTTGATGGGCGCAATCACATGACCTTTTTTCACGAGAAACCCCCAGCCGGCCACGCTGAACATGCCCGGCCGCGGCATGCGATCGACTGTGCCGGGGCTCGCGTCCGAGTTCACGCGCGCAGCCTGGCTACCCTGTTGCGCATCACGGGCGAGGTCGACGCGTCGAACGCCGGCCAAGTGTCCCAAGCGATTCGGCGCTTTTCCCAGCTGGACACACCGCTGATCGTTGACCTGAGTTGCGTCGATTTCCTTGGTATTGCGGGCTTTCGGGTCTTGTCCGGCCTCAACTGTGTAGTGGTCGACGGTCCCGCGTTGAGCCGGCTGACGCGCGTCATCACCGATCATGGTTTGGCCATCGTCAATTCGGTTCCCGAAGCGCTGCAACTCGTCGACCAGGACATTCGCACGCGCCGTCAGATGCTGTCTGGACCCGATCGTCCGCACGTAGCGCGGCACCGGACACGGTCCGCGTGATCAGCTGCTAGGCGGCGGGGCCTCATCGGAATGGGCTTCATGCCAACGTAATTCCGCTTTGCGGACCCGACGATGCGTATGTCTGAGCCAAAACAGGCCGGCGCCGACGGCCGCCACCGCGACAATCACGGCGACCACGCCGACGACAACCTCTCTCGTGGCCAACGCGAACAAACCCACGATGAGCGCGATGACACCGACCACCACACTTGCCACGCCGCCCGCGTTGGCGCCGTCGATCAGGGATTCACCGGCATGCTGACGGGTGGTGCGGTGGTGATCGACTGGGTCGCTTTTGAGGTGATCCACGTCGCTCCTTGTGATAGATGTTCGAGCCGTACTCCTACCCTGTTGGCCGAACCGCTAAACGCCGCACGCCGCGTTTGGCACTCGCGTCGGTCGGGTAGCCGCCCATCAGCGCGCAATGAACCAGCCCGGCGCGCTTGAAGAACAATCAAAGGTCAAAAGGGAGGACAACTATGGCTTCCAACGCCATCCAGTCGCCCAACGATGTGGTCGACTTCCTGGTTAGCCAGCACGAGCAGATCAAAGCGCTGTTCGAAGAGACGCTGTCGGCATCCGGCAAGCAACGCGAAGATGCCTTCGTGGAACTTCGACGTCTGCTCGCCGTCCACGAAACCGTGGAAGAGGAGATCGTGCACCCTCGCGTCAAGCGAAAGATCGCTGACGGCAAAGCAGTTGTCGAAAAGCGGCTCGAAGAAGAGCATGAAGCCAAAACGGTTCTCAAGGATCTGGAACGCCTCGATGTGGACAGCGCGGAATTCACCTCGCAACTGGAGGAGCTTCGCGATGCGGTCCTCGATCACGCCGAGCACGAAGAAAAGGACGAATTCACCAAGCTGGTAGAGCAATTGAGCAGCGATGAACTCGAAAAGATGGGTCGAGCCGCCAAACTCGCCGAAGTGATCGCCCCCACCCGGCCACACGCCGGAGTCGAATCTCAGATGGCGAATCTGGTTGCGGGCCCGTTCGCGGCGATGATGGATCGCGCGCGAGACGCCATCATGGGCAAAGGCTGAGCAGCTACCTGGCTCATCTGCCTACTGGGCGCGGCTGACCATGTCGAGTAGGCGGTCGCGGTCGGCGATATCGGAGGCCAGGCATTCGGCGATGGTGCGCAGCTTGATGTTGAGGTCTTGTGACAGCTTGGTCAGCAGTTGGAAGGCGTCGCTGGCGTCGACCTGAAAGCGCAGCATCACCATCCCGAGGGCCTGGTCGATCACCGCGCGCCGTGCCGCGACCGCGGTCATCGCCTCGGAAAGGCGTTGCTGGACATCGGTATTGAGCTGTTTGGTGATGTCGACATAAAAGCCGGAGGTGCCGGCGGGGACGCCGTCCTCGTCGTAGAACAGGTCACCCACCACGATCACAATGTGCTCGTCGCCGCCGGTGTCGATGATCCGGTGCCGGCCGCTGAACGGCACCCCAAAGCGGCGGACCTGCTGGATCAATTCGGCTACCGTCGGCCGGTCGTCGGGATGTTTGTGTGACAAAACCAATGCGGTGGTCGGCGTGACGGTGCCCGGTTCGTAGCCGTGCATATGGGCGACCTCGTCAGACCATTCCCAATGGTCATCGCGGGCCACGTAGCGAAAGCCGCCTACCAGGGACCACTGCTGTCGACGTTGCGATTTGTCGCGCACGTTCTCAACGTATCCGGAGCTCGCCGCATGGGCTTCCGCCACGCCCATTACTTCGCAAACCGGACAAGCAGCCGAAGCGGCGCAAATCGCAGCGCGTAGCCTCGACCGGGGCACACTTGCGTTCGGCTGGAGGACGGATATGTCGCGAACGGTAGTCGTCGGCGCATCAAGCGGGCTGGGCCGCTGTATCGGTGTCGGCCTGGCGCGGCGCGGCGCTCGAGTCGCCATGCTGGCCCGCCGTCAGGAACGCACCGAGGCCGCAGCGCAGGAAGCGGGACCAGGAGCCGTCGCCATCGCGTGTGACGTCACCGATGAGGCATCGTGCCGTTCTGCCATCAATGCCGCAGCCGATGCTCTAGGCGGCATCGACAACGTCGTCTATGCGCCGGCGATCAGCCCACTGGTCGCCATGGCCGACACCGACGCGGAAACCTGGCGGCGCGTCTTCGATACCAACGTCATCGGTGCCTCGCTGGTCACGGCCGCCGCACTGCCGCACCTGAGCGCCCGGGGCAAGGTGGTTTACCTGTCTTCCGACGCCGGCAGCTTCGGGCCGCCGTGGCCGGGGCTGGGTGCGTATGGCGTCAGCAAGGCGGCGCTGGAGCGGCTTGTCGAGGCCTGGCGAGCCGAACACCCCGATATCGGCTTCACCTGCCTGATCGTGGGGGAGTGCGCGGGCGGCGAAGGTGATGCGGCCACCGGGATGAACGTCGGCTGGGACCGTGAGCTGGCCATGAAGGCCTATCCGCTGTGGGTGTCGCGCGGCTGCATGCCCGGCAAGCTGATGCCGGTGGAGGACCTGGTCGAGGTGGTGCGCACGATCCTGAGCACCGACGCGGCGACGTCGATGCCGGTCGTGATCGCCCGGGGCGCGCCGTCGGCCGCGCGAGTCTTCGACGCCGCCGGCGCTTCGCCCAGCGTGTAAGCATTGTCAAAATCTCGCCGAATTTTCGCGCTCAGTGCACGTTCGGCGCCCGTCGGGTGGACCGTCAACCGGACCGGGCGGTCAGCTGCCCGGACCGATCACGAAGCAACGGGCGCCGCTGCTATCCAAGAACACCTCCGACACCGCAGATTTAGCGATGGCCGCAAACTCGAAGCGATGTACCTGCTGGCCCGCTTCGATATTGGCGTCCTGGGATTCGGTAGTGCCGTCCTTCTTGCGAACTACTGCGGTGACACTTTCGGCCCGCGACATGTTCTGCGGCTCGTGGAAATACCACACCTCGATGCCCTTGCCAGATGAGGTGGCCTGCCAGCCGTCGGCGTAATAGCACGCCGGATTGCCCTCGGCGTCCGGCGGTGGAGGCGGACAGCTGGACAGTCCGACGCACGGTGCCGTGCTGGTGGCTGAGGTGGGCGAAGTGGTCGGGCTGGCATGCGTGGTCGCACACGCGGTGATGCTCGCCGAACCGACCGCTATGGTGCCCAGCAACCGAAGCGCCTTCGACATTGGCGTCCTTTCGTCAGGTTTCTTCCGAACTGCCTCGAGCAATGCCACGATACGAAAGTGGATCGGAGCGGTGTTGAGGCAGTGACGCCTCTCGATGACAGTTCTGCCGGCCGCTACCGCGCGTGTGCGGCGGCGCGAGACGTCAAGGGCCGCCTGCACTGGGCCGAGGAGATGCCTTGACAAGCGATCCCAAATCTCTGGCAGCTTCGGCCTGCCGGGCATGTGGTCTGTCGCTGCGCGAGGGTGCCCGCTTCTGCGATGGCTGTGGAGCGGCCACCGGCAGCACGCCCGCGCCGGCCGAGTACAAACAGGTGACCGTCCTGTTCGCCGACGTGGTGGGCTCCATGCAACTTGCCGCGAAGCTGGGCCCCGAGCGGTTACGCGAGCTCATGACGGAGGTATTCAACCGTTCCGCAACCGAAGTCCAGCGCTACGGCGGCACGGTCGACAAGTTCACCGGTGACGGGATCATGGCGGTGTTCGGGGCGCCGATCGCGCTCGAAGACCATGCACTGCGCGCCTGTCTGACTGCATTAGGCATCCAAGACAAGATCCATCAGTTTGCCGAAGAGGTCGAGCGCGACGACGGCGTCGAATTGCGGCTACGGATCGGACTCAATTCGGGTCAGGTGATCGCAGGCGAAATCGGTTCGGGCCCATCGGGTTACACCGCAATCGGCGAGCAGGTCGGAATGGCGCAGCGCATGGAATCCGCGGCACCACCGGGCGGAGTGATGGTCAGCGAATCCACCGCGCTGCTCGTCGAGCATGCCGCCGACCTCGGCGATTCCGAGCTGGTGCAGATCAAGGGCGCAACAGCTCCGGTCCCGGCGCGACGGCTGCTGGCATTGGGTGGCGGACGTACGAAGCGCCGGGAGTCCACGCTGGTGGGCCGCGGCTGGGAGCTCACCAGCTTGAACGGAATTCTCGAGCAGTCGATCGGTGGCGCCGGCTGTGTGGCGGGGGTGGTCGGGCCGCCCGGTATCGGCAAGAGTCGCACCGTCGCGGAGGCCGCGCGCCTGGCGACCGGTCGCGGCGTCGAGGTGTTCAGCACGTATTGCGAATCCCATACCTGTGACGTCCCTTTTCATGTCGTGGTCCGGCTGCTGCGAGCCGTCTTCGGTATCAGCGATATCGCACCCGATGCGGCGCGAACGGCAGTCCGGGTACGCATTCCCGGCGCCAATCCAGAGGATCTGCTGCTGCTCGACGATCTGCTCGGAATCGGTGACGCCGCAGTTGCTTTGCCTAGTATCACTCCGGACGCCCGGCGTCGTCGGCTGGCAGCGTTGCTGAATGCCGCAGTCCTGGCGCGCACCCGCGCAGCGGTCTATGTGATCGAGGACGCGCACTGGATCGACGAGGCCAGCGAAGCCATGCTCGCCGAATTCGTGACAGTGGTTCCCCAAACTCCGTCTTTGGTCCTGATTACCTATCGGCCGGAATACCAGGGTTCACTGGCACGCTCACCGGGCGGCCAGATTATTGCCCTGGCACCGTTAAGCGCCGCCCACACCAGCGCTCTCGTCGGTGAGCTGCTGGGCGACCACGCCTCGCTGGCGGGCCTGACCGCACAGATCACCGAACAAGCCTTGGGAAACCCGTTTTTCGCCGAAGAGATCACTCGGGACCTGGCGGGACGCGGCGTCCTTCACGGTGAGCCGGGCCGCTACGCCTGTCGGGAGGCAACCGCCACTATCACGCTGCCGAGCACACTGCAGGCCACTATCGCCGCCCGCATCGACCGCCTGGAAATCGGCGTCAAACAAACGTTGTATGCGGGAGCGATCATCGGCGCCCGCTTTACTTCCGACGTGCTCGACGCCGTCGTTGGCGGCACCGACGGCTTGGCCGCAGCACTTGAAGACCTGTTGCGTCTCGAGCTCATCGATCAAGTCCGGTTCACCCCGCACCCCGAATATGCGTTCCGGCATCCAATGGTCCGAACCGTCGCCTACCAGTCGCAGTTGAAAACCGAGCGGGCGGAAAAGCACCGGCGGCTGGCCGCCGTGATCGAGCAGCGTAATCCCGAGTCAGCGGACCAGAACGCCGCCCTGATCGCCGAACATCTCGAAGCCGCAGGAGATTTGGACGCGGCCTTCGGTTGGCACATGCGCGCCGGAGCGTGGTCGCATTACCGTGACCTGTTGTCGGCGCGAACAAGCTGGCAGCGTGCCGGTCAGGTCGCCGACCGACTGCCCGACGACCATGCGGGCCGGATCCGGCTGCAGCTTCAGGCTCGAACGCTGTTGTGCGCGACGGCATTTCTGGCCGGTAACTGTCCCAGCGAAACCGACTTTGCGGAGCTGCGCGAGTTGTGCGCATTGGCTGAGGACCGGGTGTCGCTGGCCATGGGCATGTCCGGTGTCGTCATGGCGCTCGCGACAAGTGGCCGCACTCGCGAAGCGGCCGAACTGGCGGGCGAATTCAGCGAACTCGTCGATTCGATCGGAGATCCGACCCTGACGGTCGGTCTCTTCTATGCGGGCACCTACGCCAAAATGGAAGGCGGCGCGCTGCGAGACGGGCTGCGGTGGGCGCGGCGCGCCATCGAGTTGGCCGACGGGGATCCCAGGAAAGGCAACCTCGTCTTCAGTTCACCGCTCGCTATCGCAACGGGGATCACGGGCTTCTGCAAGATGTGCCTGGGATTGCCGGGGTGGCAGGCCGATGCGGACGCCGCAATCACACTGGCCGCCCCGATCGATCACACGGTCCACGTCATGACGATTATGTGGAAGTACGTATTGGCCATTCCGTTCGGTGCCATGGCTTCTGATGCGACCGCATTGCAGACCACCGCCGACGCACTGTGGCTCGCAGAGCAGACCGGCGACGAATTCGTGCTGGGATTCGCCCGGCTCGCGCATGGTTTCGCGCAACTGCACCATTGCGATGGTCACCGGGAAAAGGGCCGGGAAAAGGGCCGGGAAAAGGGTATAGCACTGTTGACCCAAGCCCGCGATTCCGTGGCCAGGCAGCGTTTTGTCGGAATGGCCCTGCAAATCATCGAGCCCGAATTGGCAAGGGAGAAGGCCAGAAACGGAGATCTTGACGGCGCCATCGAGCTGGCGCGCAGCGTCGTCGACCGAAGCTATTCGTCGGGCGAGATGATCTGGCGCTGGCTGGCGGTTACGGCCTTGGTGGAAGCATTGGTCGCGCACGGCACGGACACCGACCTACAGGAAGCGCTGGCCGCCATCGACCGGCTCGCGGCGGTGCCGACCGACGAAGGCTTCCTGCTTCACGAATTGCCACTGTTGCGGCTGCGTGGATTGGTCGCGCGGGCACAAGGTGACACGGCCGGCCACGACGAGTTCATGGCGCGCTTTCGCGCCAGAGCCATTGAGGTCGGCTTCGAACCACTTGCCGCTACCGCTGCGCCGCAGGAGTAATCACCAAACACGACTATGCAGCTGACCGCCGGTACCGACCGTCTGGGCCGGCGGTAGTCCGGACGGCCGTGGCCGTCAACGCCGCGCCCCAAGCTCGGGCGGCACCCAGTCGCATGGCTTTCGGATCGCCGGTGGTGAGAAAGACCCGCGCGGAGTGGCCCGCGGCGGTTTGGGCGTGTGGATGCCGCGCGGCTATTGCGGTAGCCATCCGTTCGGACGGGTCGATCAGCACGGCGTGCGGCAGCGCCGCCGCGAACCAGGGATTGGCGGCCGGGTAGTGGGTGCAGGCCAGCACCAAGGCCTCTACCCGCTGCAGCGGCGCAACGATTCGGGCCAGATCGGCGCGGAACTGTGGTGACCCGGTACGGCCCGCCTCGATGTGTGCCGACAAGGGCTGTGCCACTCGGGATAGCACCACTCGCCCGGGCCTGGCCAGCGCGCGCCGATAGTGACCGGCGGCAATCGTGCGCCGTCCACCCACCACACCGATGGGACCGGTGATGTCGTCGGGAACGGATGCGATTCCATGGCCGATGATTCCCTCCACCGGGACAGCCGCCGGGCCGAGCCGTCCCACCACCGTGCTGGCGGCATTGCATGCCAGCACCACCTCGGTCGCTCCACGCTGGGCGAGCGCCCTGACCACCGTCAGCAGGCGGTCCGTCAGCTCATCGACGACCATCCGGCCATAGGGAGTGGCTCCGGCGTCCGACCAGTACAGCACCGGCAGGCCAGGCGCCAACCGATCCAGAGCGTTCAGCAGGCCGATGCCCCCGATGCCCCAGTCGACGATGCCCAGACAGGCGTTCATGGATAGGAGAGGGCGGCGGTCCGGCCTTTAGGCAGCGGCCCCGAATCGAATGCCAGCACCCGCGCCGACCCGGTCGCCGTCAAGGTCTCCAGTTCTGCCGCGGGGAAGCGACTGCCGAAATACCAGCGGTACTCGTGCTCGGCACGAATTGGATTGTGCTTCAGCATATTCAGCCAGTCGGGATGCGTCGTCAATGCGGTCAAGTCTTTGGCGAACTGTCGTCGCACCAGCCGTGTCCGCAGGTGTGTGACTGCCGACCGGGCGAGCACCGGCAGCTCACGTATCCGCACCGGTCGCTCGACCATGTCGACCACCCACAGCCGTCCGCCCGGCGCCAGTATCCGGCGGATCTCGGCCATGACCGGGTCCCAGTCCAGGTAGCGGAAGGACAAGAACGAAATCACCACATCGACGTGGTCGTCGGGAATGTCCAGCGCGGGCCCGTTGACCTTGATAAACCGCAGCCGCGCGCGGTCGTGGCTCCGTTCGGCTGCCCGTGCGAGCATCCCGGCCGAGCTGTCCGCGCCGACGGCGAAGTCGATATCGCCCTGTTCGTCCAAGGCGCGCAGCAAAGCGCCGTTACCGCAACCGATTTCGAGTATCCGCAATGGCCGGCCGAGTTCGGCGCGGGCGCGGGCGCATCGGTCGGCGATCCAGCGCCACTCGGCACGGCGAACGCGGATGTCGGCGTAGGCGCGGTCGTAGAGTTCGGCCACCCGATCATAGGACCGGCCCGAATGTGCCTGATCACGTTGGGCGGGAAGGCTTTCCACCATTGGGTCGGCGGCACAGCCGCTGTATTTGCGGACCGAGCCCCGCCATCCGTGGGATTTCTTGCCGGGCGTGGCAATCAGGTAGAGGTTTGGGCGGGCCAAGGGCTGACGGCCCGCCCACGCGAAATGGTCTTTGCGGGCGGAGACGGTGGTGTAGTTCTGGTTGCCGAACGTGGGAACGCCGAAGACGTCGGCGAAGAAGGGCGCGAACCAGCGCGCGGTCCGGCAGGCGTGGAAGTACGCCCGCCCATTCGCGGCGAACGGAATCTTCATGGCTTGCCATTCGTGCGGCGAAAACTGCTCGGGCCATTGCGTCGAGCCGAACATGGGACCATACATCCCGGCATGGCTGATCAGGTGCAGCTCAAGGAGTTCCTGACCCGACTCGGCCAGCCAGGCCAATTCGGCGGTGAAGTCGGCCTTGTGATGCAGCCCGGACACGGTGACCTCGGCGCGGGGATGGGCCGCGGCCAGTTCGCGGCTCATGGTTGCAGCGGCCGCCGCGAACTCGGCCGATCCGCCGCGGTATTGGGTGGTGTGGGCCACCCAAATCACGGGCCGTCGTTCTGTTTTGGGTGCGATGTCGGCGAAGGGGATCCGCGGGTGTTCGTCCTGCGGGATCCAGGCACCGTAATCGCCGACCAGCTCCATCGCCTCGGCCTTTTGCAAGTCGAAGACCCGCATGCCGGCCGGTGGCGGGCTGTAGAGGTGCAGGCTCAAGCCGCCCACTTCAGCCGTCATGTCGTGAATCACGGCAGAGTCAATTTGAATCGCGGTGTCCATTGGCCTGCTGGCCGTCTCGGTGACGGCCAGATCTGCGCCGTGCCAATCGAACCGCCGCTCTGAGAAGGTGCCCTCTACCGCGACCACGAAGCCGCCTGAGCCGCCGTGGTCATGCGGCGCGCAGCTGTGTCCCGGACGCCAGCGTGCCAGCATGATCTCGACGTTGTCGTCGACGCGCAGGATTGACCGCGAATACGGCTCGCCGTCCTTGGGTTCGAGTGCCAGTGCGTTAAGCATCGGCCGGGCCGCCGAGACTCGCGCGAGCAACTCGGTCCCGGGGAGCTCGCCGCGGACGGCAACGGCGGCCAAGGCGTCGAAAAGCGAGGCGAGGTCTGTGCGCCCGTCCCGCGACGGGCGGCAGGTGATGATGTTCATGAACGCAAGGTTGTCGCCGACGGCTTGCGTGTTTCTTGCGTGATCCTTGCGTGATCCGACCGAGACGAAATTCGAACGCCACAGCAAATGCCGGCCTGACAGACTCTTGTCGTGTCAGAAATCGACTTCACCTCGATAGCGCCGATCCTTCCCGTCCGAAATATCGACGCCGCCCTGCAGCGCTACCGCCGGCTCGGCTTCGAGGCCCGCGGCTATGAGGGCCCGGAGCGTTACGGCTTTGTCGACCGGGGACCCGTCCAGATGCACCTCACCGAGTGGGCCGAGCATGACCCACTGACCACGGCATCCAGCGTCTACCTCTACGTCAGTGACGCCGAAGCTCTCTATGACGAATGGAAGGCGTTGGAGAACCTCGGCGGTCGCTTGCACCCACCGCACGACACCCCGTACGGCTTGCGCGAATTCGCCTATGTCGATCCCGACGGCACCCTGCACCGCATCGGCTCGCCGCTTTAGCTGTTGCGGTAGACCCGCAGCGCGGCGGTGATCATCGGAATCTGTAACGGCAGCCGGGCCAGGGCGATCACGCGCATCGGCCAGGGCTTGCCCCACCACAGTCGGACCATGTTCAGGTTTCCCGGATAGACCCCGATGAACAGCGCCGCTGCCGACCCGGCGCCCAAGCGGCGGGTGCGGCGCGACAACAGCAGCGTCGCGACTACCAACTCGGCGACTCCCGAGGCATACGTATAGAACCGGGGGCTTCCGGGCAGCTCGGCGGGGATGATGTCGTCGAACGGCTTGGGCGCCACGAAGTGAGTGGTGCCCACCCCGATCAACAAGACCGCGAGTCGGTAGGCGGTGGTTTGGGCGGGATCAGGCTGTGCTCGGGGTGCGATGGTCATGGCCACGAGTATCCCGTCACCGCCGCTGTCGCCGCCGCTGGCGTGCGCCCTTGGCTTCGTCCGTCCATTCCTTTTCGATCCTGCCGATCTCCAGCGACAGCATGATGAGAGTTGGGTTGTCGCAATGGACTTCGTGGGCATTGCGGAATTTCGCCCCCTCGCCGGTGGTCGGCAGATGCGGGCGCAGACCTTCATACCACTCGTCGCCGGCCACGTTCGGCGGATCGCCGTCGCGAGGTCCGGCCGCCCACTCCCGGTAGGCGCAGCTGGCGCCGCAGAGGCCGGCACGCCACGCTCGTACCGCCTCGTAGCGCTGCGCTTGCAGGGTGCTGTTCATCTGATGTTTGTGGTCGCGTCCGGCCGCCAGAGTGGGGAAGTACGTCTCGGCGACCGACTTCGCAATGCCCGCGACACCCATTGCCGACGCACCCACGACCGTGCCCACGAGGCCCATCATCGCCATCTCCATTGCCATCCTTCAGATGGTTCCACTTGAGGCGCTTGGCGACCAGGAAATACCGCAATCGCTACTATCCCCGGATGGAACCGGATGAGGACGCGCTTGATCCCGGCGGCGACGAGGGTCCGCTACCGATCGGATCGCGAATCCTTCGGTCGCGTCGAACTATTCGCGCTCGCGGCTGTCTCAGGTGAAGTCCGAGTAGGCGAGGTGGACCTCGCAGACTTGGCATCTGAACAGGTAGGCCGTCGGTTGTGCGTCCCCCGTCGCCAGGGCCGCGATGTAATCCTCGATCTGTTCGGGAGGCCAGCCATGGCTGCGCCCTTCGCGGCGCAGCGCCTCTAACGCGTCTGGCAGGTTGGCCACCTCTTTACTACCGGCCGGGCCGAGGAAGGCGGCAGCGTCGCCGCAGTGATGCTCGGGGTGATAACGGAATTCGGGCAGTTGCACCCCGACGATCTTGCCCAGACTCGGCTGCGCTCGCCAACTGTGCCGGTCAGCGGGCGGTCTAGCATGTCGTCATGGTCGAGATTCACCTGGAGCGAACGATTGCCGCACCTGTCGAAGAGGTCTTCGATTGGCTGGCCGACCCGGTCAACCTGACCGCTGCTCCACTGGTTCTCACGTCCGCCTACGCCAAAGACTCCTCGCCCGGTGCTGGCGCGGTGCGCGAGGTGACGTGTGTCGGACCCCGCTTCCGCGAACACATCACCGCCTACGACCGACCACACAGCTACTCCTACCTGATCGTCGAATCCTTCCCGCCGTTCAATCACCAGGGCGGCACACTGACGTTCACCCCATCGGGCAACGCCACGCGCGTCGAATGGCACACCGAATACACCCACCCGGCACGCACGGGCGGCAAGCTGTTGGAGGCGGTTACCCGTCCGCTGCTGCGCTGGAGCTTTCTGGCAATCCTCGACGGTTGCGCCAAGGCGCTGGAAAGGACCACTGCCGGTGGGCGCTGACCGTGCCGCATCCCGCACATTCGTGGTCACGGGTGCGGCCTCGGGCATCGGTCTGGCCACCGCGCAACGCCTGCTCGCCGAGGGCGGCACCGTCGTCGGCGCCGACCTGGCCTCCCCGCCGGATCTGGGGCCCCAGTTCCACTTCGTCACCGCAGACGTCACCGACGAAGCCGCCGTGGCGGGGGTGATGGCCGCGGTACCCGGACGGCTCGACGGGGTGGTCCATTCGGCCGGGGTAGCCGGCGGCGGCCCCATCCATTTGCTCGACCGCACCGAATGGGACCGGGTCATCGGCGTCAACCTCACCGCGACGTTCCTGGTGGCCAAGGCCGCGGTGATCAAGATGATCGAACAAGCCCGCGTCGACGGCGAGCGCGGTTCGATCGTCACGCTGGCCAGCATCGAGGGACTGGAAGGCACGGCGGGCGGAAGCTCGTACAACGCCGCCAAGGGTGGTGTCGTGCTCCTGACCAAGAACATCGCGCTCGACTACGGCCCGAGCGGTATCCGCGCCAACGCGATCTGCCCCGGTTTCATCGACACGCCGATGGCCCAAAGCGTCTTCGGCATCCCGGGCATGGAGGGTCCGTGTGCCTCGATCACCGCGGAACACGCCCTGCAGCGGCTGGGCCGGCCGGAGGAAGTCGCGGCCATGGCAGCGTTTCTGGTCTCGCCCGACGCCTCTTTCGTGACCGGTCAGGCCATCGCCGTCGACGGCGGCTACACGGCCGGGCGCGACCACGGCGTCGTCGAGTTGTTCGGACTCCCCAAGTGAGAATCGCGTTCACCGAGCCTGCAAATCTGCAGCGAAAATGCGAGTAGGCACCTGCAAAATTGCAGGCTCGGCGAACACTGGCGAGAGGAAGCACCGATGACGTCGACAGCCGAGTTGGCCAGGGGCTTGCGCGAGCTGGTGCGCGCCGAGGCCGCCGAATCGGAGCGGATCCGCACCCTCACCCCCCCGATCGTCGACGAAATGTGGGCCTCCGGGCTGATGACGGCGTTCAATCCCAAGGCGGCCGGCGGCGTGGAACCGTCGTTCGCCGAGATGATCGAGACGTGGATCGAAATGGCTTGGCAGGACGGCTCGTTCGGCTGGGTCGGAATCGCCAACCTGCCGTCGTCGTTCGCGGCCGCGACGTATCTTTCCGACGAGGGTTTCGCCGAAGTCTTCACCGCGCACGACAACCACGTCACCATTGGCGGCCAGTTCTTTCCCAACGGACAAGGCATCGCCGTCGACGGCGGCTACCGGCTGAGCGGATCGTGGAGTTTCGGTTCGGGCACCGGCCATTCGCAGTACGTTGCGGCGGGGTTCTTCCCGATGGACGACGGCGAAATGCGCTGGGTCAGCGAGGGTATCCCGGACATGCAGGTCGCCGTGGTTCCGCGCGAACAGATCAACTTCAACGACGGCTGGTATGTGCAGGGGCTCAAGGGAACCGGGTCCTACGACTACAGCGCGCAGGACGTGTTCGTGCCGGAGTGCCGGACCTTCGCGCTGTTCGCGCGCGAGCCGCGTCGGGGGAGTTCGCCGGCCACGCGCATGGGGCTGATGCCCGTGACGGCCGCCGGCCACGCCTCATGGGCGCTCGGTGTCGCCAAGAGCATGCTCGACGACGTGACCGAACTGGCCGCGACGAAATACCGGATGAGCGACATGGCGGCGCTGGCCAGCCGCCCCACCTTCCAGAAGGGGCTCGCCCATCACGTGTCGGCGTGGCGGGCCGCCCGTCTGTTGGTGCTCGACGCGTTCACCACCGCGGAAGCCGCCGTCGCCGCCGGATCGGAATTGACCCCGACGCTGCGGGCAGACATGCGCGCGGCCGCTGTCTACGCCACCGATACCGCGCGCAATTGCGCGGAGTGGGCGCATCTGGTTGCCGGAACCAGCTCCATTCGGGAGGGCAGTCGGCTGGAACGCGCCTTCCGTGACATCTACACCGGAACGCAGCACGCGTTCATCAGCGAGAAGGTCGCCATCGATTCGGCGCAGATCTGGCTCGGCATCATCGAGGATCAGTTCGGGCTTTGAGCTGGGCGAGCCAGATGGTGTGGTGGCCACAGTCGGGGTCTTCGACGGCGTCGGCGATGACCCTGAACCCGTTGTCGTGCAGAAGTTGACGATATTCATCCGCATCCAGGCTGGCGTGGAACAGCGGCTCGCCGCGATAGCTGCCGATCTGTTCGCCGGCTGACGGGCCGCTGGTGAACAGCAATGCCGCACTCGGCGCGGCACGGGCGGCACGCGCCGGATCCGCACCCCACGTCGAGCACGGCGGGCCGGCTGGAGAGTAGCGCCAAAAACCGGTCCAGCCAAGCCTTTTCAGGCAGTTCGTCACCACGGTCCCGGGACCAGGCCGCGGCGTGGCGTTGGTAGATGTCGGTCACCCGGTCGGCATCAGATCTCACGGATTCGAATCTATCCTGCGTGCGGTAAGTTCCATTAGCGTGAAGGCTGCCGATGAATGACCACGCACTGGCCGCACACCTGGCCACCGAGGCGGGCCGGCTGCTGCTCGGCGTCCGAACCGAATTCGCCGACGCCGACGCGAGCGAACGAAAGGCCGCCGGCGACAAGCGATCCCATGATTTTCTGATGGAAGCGCTGGGCAACGAGCGCCCGGACGACGCGGTGCTGTCCGAAGAGGGCGCCGACGACCTAGTCCGGTTGCGCTCGGATCGCGTCTGGATCGTCGACCCCCTCGACGGCACCCGGGAATTCTCCGAGCTCGGCCGCACCGACTGGGCGGTACATGTCGCACTCTGGGAGTCCGGCGAGCTCAGCGCCGGTGCCGTCGCGCTGGCGGCGCAGGGAATCACCCTGGCGACCCCGCACGTGGAGCAACCGCCCGCGGCCCCGGACAAGCCTCGCATCGTGGTCTCGCGTACCCGCCCACCCGCGATTGCGCTGGCGGTCCGCGACGCGCTCGGCGGCATCCTGGTCGAGATGGGTTCCGCCGGAGCCAAAGTGGCATCGATCGTCCAGGGTTTGTCGGATGTCTATGTACATGCCGGCGGCCAATTCGAATGGGACTCAGCCGCGCCGGTCGCGGTTGCCCGAGCCGCCGGGCTGCACACCTCGCGCATCGACGGCTCCGTGCTGGCCTACAACCAGCCCGATCCGAAGCTGCCTGACCTGGTGGTATGCCGGCCCGAGCTGGCCGACGCCGTGCTCGCCGTCACCGCGGCCGACACCGCGCAATAGTGCTCGTCCCCTAGCAGGGGGACATGGCGTCCCGTGACTGGGGGACAAGAAGATTCATCCACTGGGTGACCACTCGGGTGACAGACACGTAGGTGCCCCGAGGCAATGCTGTGATAGCTACCCGTGCGGGGGGGAGTGTTCACGCATCAATGGGGAACAGTTCGTACTTTGATAACAAAGGAGCACGGGTATGCTGCGCGGCCTAGTCCTTGGATCTGCGGTCACCGGCGCTAAGTTCACTCCCAGAAATCACACGATAACGGGCGATACGTTCATCGATCTCGTGTCGCGAGGTCAAACGATCAAATCCGATACCGGTCAACTCGTCGCCGAGGCTGTCGCACTATTCGACATCGGTGTCCGCTACTACCACTACCACGCACGTAACCCACAGACGCAGGAGCAAAGCACGTCCAACGCGCTCTACTCCGCGCTGAGCTACGAAGTCCAGGACCGCCTGCCCGGCATGCTGATCAGCTTCGGCGCCAGCCGCAACGGGCTCGAGGTGAAGGAAGCGATTCGACGTCACGGTGAGTGGGAAAGAATCAGTCAGGCCGCATTGCCGCTACACCTCGGCGGCGCCCACTTCGTCACTAAACAAGCGGCCGCCGAGCTTCAGGTGATACTCGACCTAGAGCGTCAGGGCAACGACATCGGCATCGATGCGGCATCGCGCCCCGAGTTCACGCGCGCCGTGCGTCACTATGTCGCGACGAAGAGCAACAGCGAGACCGCGCTTGAGGTTCATTCGACAACGGGCGGCGGCCATTACGGAACAACGTCGCCGTATACGCAATTCAACGTCTACCGCAAGGCCGTCGACGCCCGGCGCAGGCTGCACCTGTTGCACGAAATCGAATGGGTCCAACTGGACCGCAGCTACGCCATGACTCGGTTTGCCGTGGAACATCCGTTGATTCGGCTTGGCTCCGAAGGGCAGCTCAATATCACACTGCTGTTCGGGTTTTCGCCCCGGTTTCCGTTTCCGGGTAGTTACCAGGAGTTTTGCCACGCTGTTTCGCTGGCCAAGTCGCTGGAGTACGACCTATGCGGAAGGCAGTCTCGACGGGTGACGGTTTCCGTCGGTGCCGCGGTGCTGCCGGAGCACGCCCGCGCACACATCAAAGAGCTCGAATTCGGTCGTCACAAAGGCAGGCTCGCCGGTCCGCTGGAACGCCTCGCGTGCTACGCGGCTCAGCCCGATAGCAATGTCGACCTTCTCCGGTCCGGGATGGAGGACACTCCTTACATCGTCACGCCCGATGGCGAGGTCACGTTGACCGACAACCTCGGCTTGGCGCACCAGGTCCGGGCGATGATCGACAGTTGCGGATCCGGTGTGCTCACCGATCCGGCAGCAGTGCGCCGCCAAATGGGTTTTGCCGAGCTGTCGAAGATCGTCGAGCTACCGCCGGCAGCCACCGTCGCCACATGATGAGACCTGGGCGACGGGGTCTCGCGGTGGGGGTGTGCACGTTGTCGACGTTCATCGTCAATGTCGACGGCACCGCATACCAGGTCGCGCTCACTCAAATACGCGACACCCTGCCTGCCACGTTTGCGCAGGGCCAATGGATTCTCAGCGGATACAGCCTGACCCTCGCGGCTCTGGTTATTGTCGCCGGCGCACTCGGTGACCGGTTTAACAAGCGCAGTCTGCTGGTTTCCGGGCTCATTGTCTACATCGTCGGATCGGTGTGTACTGCGTTGGCTCCCAATGCACTTGGGCTCATCGCGGCGCGCGTGCTGGCGGCGATCGGTGCGTCGATTCTGGTGCCGGTCGGACTTGGCATGATGCGCGTACTTGCCCGGTCGCATAAGGAACTGCAGCGCTTCACCGGTGCGTGGGGAGTGGTCATCGGCCTGGGCATGGCCACCGGGCCGCTGGCCGCGGGGTTCATTTCCGGGACCATCGGTTGGCGGTTCATCCCGGTGGTGACCGCCGTGCTGGCCGCGGGCTTCGCCGTGCTGTCGCGTGCCCTGCTTCCTTCGACTCCCGCCCACACGCCGCCGCGGCACGATTGGCAGGGAATCGTCTTACTGGGCGTCGCGATGTTCGCTCTGGTCGGCCTGCTCATCGCCATCGGTGAGCGCGAGTTGCTCATCCCGCTCGGCCTGCTGGTGGTGGTGACCGCCGTCGTCGGATACCTACTCAGGCGGCGCCAGCGGGTCGGCCTCTTTCCGATCCCCGAGCAGGCTTGGCAATCACCGACGTTCCGTACCGCGATGCACGTGGCGGTCGGCAACTACTTCTGCGTTGGCGGGGCGATCTTCCTGCTGGCGACGGCTTTCCTGGAGGGCAGCCGACACCTTCCGCCGCTGGTCGCCGGCGCAAGTCTGGTTCCCCTTGCGTTTGGATACGCGGTAGGGGCGCGACTTTCACCGCTGATAATGCGGAATCTCGGCGCGTATCAGGCCATCACCGTCGCCGGATTGCTCACGCTCGCATCCGGTTTGGCTGTGGCGTTGCTTGTCACCACTGCCGCCGGTACCGCGGCGGTCAGCTTCGTTGCAGCCTTCCTCGGTGCAGGCATGGGAATGGCTAACACGCCGACCAACGTGTTGGCCATGTCCGAGTTACCCGCCGACTATGCCGCCGTCAGTGGGGCGTTTGCCTCCGTAGCGCGCCAAGCGGGCCAGGCGATGGGCATTGCGGTGTGCGGTGCCGCCTACTCTTTGTCCGAGTCGGCACACGTGTCAGACGCGCTACCGTGGGCCGCGCTTCTGGTGGCCGCCGCCGCAGTAACCTTCACCGGATTGAATGGCCTCCCTTCGCATTCCGGTAGAACTCCGCTAGGAGGTCATTATCACCAGGGCATTCTCCCGCCGGTCAGCCGGGAACCCGTCACCAACGCTGGCTCTCAATGACAAGGTAGGCGAGCTTCGGCGGTTGGGAACCAACGTCATCTCGTTCGGTGCCGGTGCTCCGACGGTGCCACCGCCGAACCTGACCTTCGATGCTCTCGCGGCATTCGATGTGGCGAAGGCGTCGGGTTATGGCAGCAGTCGCGGCGAGGTCGGACTGCGTGAGGCGCTGTGTGGTTGGTACGCAACGGAATTCGGTCGGCTAACGAACCCGGGCCAGCATCTGGTCACCAATGGCGCCAAGCAGGCGATCATGATTGCGTTGTTGGCCCTGTGCGATGCGGGGGAGCGTATCGCAATCCAAAACCCTTACTGGCCAAGCTACTTGGACCTCGCCGAGCTCACCGGGCTCGGCGTTGAGTTGCTTCCTTATTCGTTTGAGACGCCGGATGTCCGGGCGTGGATCGATCGGGTGAGCGATGAGACCCGAGTGATTGTCTACTCGAGCCCGTCGAATCCCACCGGCTCCACGCTGTCGCAGGATGACGTCACATTGCTGGCCAGTTGGGCGCAAGAAACCAACCGCTGGATCATTGCCGACGAGATTTATCAGTTCCAGTACTACCGGCACGACGGGCCCGCTCCGTCGGTGCTGCACCTGCCCGCTGAATCTTTCGAGCATGTCTTGCACATCTGCAGCGCGTCCAAGACGTTCGCACTGATGGGCCATCGCATCGGGTGGATCACCGCCCACCCGAGCGTCATCAACCGGTGTGCGAGCATCGCGTCGAACATCGCCGGGAACGTGAACACACCCGGGCAATCGCTGGTGGCTCGCGCGTTGTCCATATCACGGGCTGAATTGTCCGACCGCACAGCGCAACTCAAGCAGCAACGCGATGTGCTGTGTGCGGCCCTCGCCGAATCAATCCCGTGGCTGCGTTGGAACGCACCGGACGGCGGGCTGTTCGTCTGGTGCGAGCTGGTCGCAGATGTCGGGGACCGTTGGACGGGAGACACCATCGCCCAGAGCCTGCTCGCGGATGAACACGTCGCGGTGGTACCGGGGTCGGTCTTCGGTCATCAGAACGCGCTGCGCCTGTCGTTCACGGAGCCTCCCAGTCAGATCGTCGAAGGAATCGAGCGGATCAGGCGGTGGGGCGAGGCCCGCCTCTAGCCCGCGGCTGGGGAGGAGAGCTTGACCAGCAGTGTTGCAGTCGCGCTGCCGATCACGATCAGCGGGATACCGACGACGTAGTCGATGGAGTCGGTGACCATTCCCGCGATCCCGGTGACGATGACGAAGGTGGGCAGCCATTCGAGAATCCGCAGGACCGGCGGCAGCTCAGCCGGCTCGCCGTTGGCCAGGTCGAACTTGGCGGTGGCGTAGTCGGGGTAGAAGTCGGTGAACGAGACGGCGCAGAAGATCGCCGCCAGTTGCAGGATCCAGCCGGTCCAGAAGTTGCCGGCGTCGTGCAACGCGAAGGCGCCGATGAAGCCGGCGGCCGCGGAGAACGTGAAGGCGCCTGCCCAGGCGGCCGTGATGACGTCATTGATCTTCTTGAACAGCGGGCTGTCCCAGTGCTCGGCAGGCGTGGTGTCTTTGGCGTAGGCCAAGGTGAATGGTTTGCGGATCAGCAGGGTGACCCAGGCGAACGTTGCCAGCGAAATGTTGGTCAGCTCGCCGGCCCACAGTTCGAGAAAGCGGATCTCGTCGGTGGTGGCGAACAGGCCGACGATGGCCAGACCGGCGAAGAACATGGCGCCGAAGACCTCGAGCGCGTGCACTTTGATCCCGCGACTGAGGCCGAGGAGCAGGGTCAGCACCGAAAGGCCTAACGCGGCGATCACCGCGACCTCGAACCGCCCCGGCGCGGACAGGATCGACAGCAGCGCCCACGGCGCGATTCCGGCGAATGGCGACTTGAGGAACCCGTCGATAACGCGGGCCGGGCCGCGACGCTGGTTGGTGTGGGTCATGTGAAGCTCCTGGCTCTTATCGATGGTCCGTAAGTGACAGGACGATGTTGGCATGTCGTGAATGACATGTCAATGATGGAAGGTCAACGAATAACAGCCGGTTCACTTCCGTTCTGCCAGCGCCCGACCCATCTTTGAGACCGCTTCTGTCAGGATGACCTGCGACGTTGCGAAGTTCAGCCGCACATGCCCGGCTCCGCCGGTGCCGAAAACGTGGCCAGAACTGAGCGCCACGCGGGCATGATCAAGGAACCAGAGCGCCGGCCCGGACAGGTCGGCGACTACCGCGAGTCCCTCGGCGGGTTCTTCGTCGAACCCGAGTTCACGGCAATCCATCCACGCCAGATAGGTGCCCTGCGGCCACATAAGTCGCACGCCGGGGAGCTGCTCGTCGACCAGCTCGCCGAGCAACGTGCGGTTTGCGTCCAGGCCGGTCAGCAGTGCGTCGAGCCAGTCGCCGCCGGTACTGAACGCTTCGGCGTGCGCAATGACGCCCAAATGGTTCGGGCCGTGGTCGACCTCTTCTGGCATCCGGCGCAGATCCGCGGCCGCCTCGGGGCCGGCAATGGCCAGTGCCCCTTTCAGCCCGCCGAGATTCCAGGCCTTGGTGGCCGACAGCAGAGCCAACGCGTTCTCGGCGCCGGGCACACTCAGATAGGGAGTGAAGCGTGACCCGGAGAGCACCAGCGGCGCGTGGATCTCGTCGGAAACCACCCGGACCCCGTATCGGCGGGCGAGTTCGGCAACCCCGCCCAGCTCTTCGGCAGTGTGTACCGCGCCGGTCGGGTTGTGCGGATTACACAGCAGGTACGCAACCTTGTCGGAGGTAGCTGTGGCCCGCGTGAAGGCGTCTTCCAGGGCGTCCAGGTCCAGGCGGCCGTCGGCGCCCAGCGGGGCTTCGAGCACGCGGCGGCCGTCATGCGCAACGAACGCACAGAACGGCGCGTACACCGGCGGGTTGACGATGACCGGATCACCGCGGTCGGTGACCAGGCGAAGCATCTCGACGACACCGGTCATGACGTCCAGCACCACGCGGGTGCGGCTGATCGCAAGGTCGTCCCATTGCCAACGCCGCGAAGCGAATTCGGCGGCCGCCGTCGCATAGGCGGTGCCGTAGGGATATCCGGTATCGCCGGCGTCGACGGTCTTGTGGATGACATCGGCCACCGTCGGCGCGAGTTTGGTGTCCATTTCGGCGACCCACAACGGCAGCACGTCGGCTGGGTGGGTACGCCACTTCATGCTGGTGCGGGTGCGCAGTTGGTCGAGGGTGAGCTCCTCGAGGGGATTGGAAGTCACCCGTGTGAGACTACGGATTCACCGGATTCACCGGATTCACCGGATTCACCGGATTCACCCGGTGACGAACGCGACGCATCGCGGTGGCCACCATGGCGCCGGCGCCCGAGGTCATGGCGCCGATTCCGGCTTTGCCGGGGCCGCGCAGCGTGGGCCGTCTGCGTGCAGTCGATGTCGGGCGCGCCTTTGATCACGACGCGATAAGACAGGTCGCCGATCCCCGTCGGCCAGTCCCGTGCGACGTCGTGGGCCGACCTTCTCCTCGGAGTGCACCCACACGCCGATCAGATCGACCTCAGGGCGGTGCTGGATGGTCCGGATGGCGATCGAGCCGATCCCGCCCGTCGCCCAAACCACTACCCGGTGTGCCAGCCTGGCCTCCGAAAGCCAAGGCGCTTAAGCCAATTGGACCCGGCCGGTGATCAGATCCATGATCGGCTTGCCCGGGGCGAACGATCCGGTGATCGACGCCATGGCGTGTCCTTGGTCGACGTTGAGCGTGATCCCGTTGATCGATGCCGCGGCGGCGCTGTTGAGCATGATCATCGCCTTGCCGATGTCCTCGGGTGTCAGCGTTGCGCTTCCGGTGTCGTCGCGATAGTCCTGGGCGAAGGTCAGCCACAGGTCGGCGTTCGCGCGGGCCAGCGGAGTGTCGGTAGGTCCGGGGCAGACCGCGTTAATCCGCACACCCTTCTTCTGGAAGTGATACCCCTGCCACGCGACGTAGCCGTTGATGGCCTTCTTGCTGAACCCGTAGTGGATGATGCCCTGCGGCTCGCGCTCCTGGCACCAGTCGTGTGCCGACTTGTAGTCCGGCGTGGCCAGGAAGTCCTGCACCAGCTCGAGGTCGTTTTCCCAGCCCATGCCCGCCACCGAGGAAATGAAGCAGATGGACGAGCCGCGCGGCAGCAGGTCCTTGGCGAACAACCGCTCGATCAGGTGGCGATGTCCGATGAAGTTGACCTGCATCAATTTTGGGCCGTCGGCGACACCGGCCGCCGAGAACAGTGAGTCGACCGGGCCGTCGAGCGCGTCGACGGCCTGGTCAATCGAATCCTGGTCACTGAGGTCCAGCTGGATCACGCGGTCGGTCCGATAGTCGACCGGTGCGTAGTCCATCACCGTGACGTGTGCGCCGAGGTCCTTGGCAAGCTGCGCCACGGCGGCGCCCATTCCGGTCGCGCCCCCGACCACCAAGACCCGTTTTCCCTCGTAACCCAATAGCTCGGCTGCCGTCGTCATCTTTCCCCTTTTCCCAGGTGGTTCACCGATCGACGTTACAGTATCGGGACCAGATGTTAGTTTCAATGCTGGTTGAGTTCGAGGTGGTTGACCACCCTCGCGGGTCCCACGTAGCGTACGTGGCACAAATATTAGGTCACCTAGGAGCCGCTGTGTTCACACTGCGCTTCGACATGCGCGCACCCGCATGGGGAGCCGATCCAACGGCCTTATATGCCGCGGCGCCGGAGATGTGCGCATGGGCGGAGGACCACGGCGGCCTGGCGGCGGTGACGTGTGAGCACCACGGGGCTGAGGATGGATACCTGCCCTCCCCGCTGCTGCTGACCTCCGCGATCGCCGCGCGCACCAAGCGTCTGGCGTTGAGCATGATCCTGATCCTGCCGTTCTACGACCCGGTGCGGCTGGCCGAGGACATGGCGGTTCTCGACGTCATCAGCGGTGGAAGGGCTTCGTACATCCTGGCTTTGGGGTATCGGGCCGAGGAGTATGAGCACTTCGGTGTGGAGATGGCCGGTCGCGGCCGGCTTGCTGACGAGAAGCTTGGACTGCTGCGGCAATTGCTCACGGGTGAGGAGGTCGTGCACGAGGGCCGGCGGATCAGGGTGACGCCGGCCCCGCAGACCGCCGGTGGGCCGGGGCTGATGTGGGGTGGCGGCAGTGTGGCGGCGGCCCGGCGGGCCGGCCGATACGGCTTGGGCATGTTGGCGAACGCCAACGTCGAGGGCATGCAGGAGGCATACGAAGCCGCCTGCCGAAAGTATGGCCACCCGCTGGGGGGAACCTTCTTTCCTGACCGCAAGACGCCCTCGGTCAGCTTCGTCGCCGACGACGTGGACGCGGCCTGGGCGGAACTTGGGGAGCATCTGCTGCACGATGCCCGCAGTTATGCGGCCTGGAACCCCGGCAACGAGGTCTCGGCGGGCTTCACGCACGCCGAAACCGTCGACGAGTTGCGCGAGGCGGCCGCATCGCACGTCATTTACTCAGTGCCAGAAGCGGTTTCGCGCGTGCGTGCCGGCAAGATTCTCAACCTGTCGCCACTTTGCGGCGGGTTGTCGCCCGAAGTCGCGTGGCCCTATCTCAAGCGGGTCGGTGAGGTGGTGCTGCCCGAAGCCGCGCGCACAACTACGGCGGAGACCGCATGACGGCAACCGAGATCTATTACGATCCATTCGATTTCGACATCGACGATGATCCTTACCCGATCTGGAAGCGGATGCGCGACGAAGCCCCGCTGTATTACAACGCGAAGTACAACTTCTACGCGCTGAGCCGGTATGAGGATGTCGCGCCGGAGCTGACGAATTGGGAGGCTTACCGATCCGGCCGCGGCACCACGATGGACATCATCATGAGCGGTGTCGATATCCCGCCCGGGGTCATTCTCTTCGAAGACCCGCCGCTGCACGACCTGCATCGTCGTTTGCTGTCAAGGGTTTTCACGCCGCGGCGAATGGAAGCGATCGAGCCGCTGACGCGCGACTTCTGTGTGCGTGCGCTGGACCCATTGGTGGGTACCGGCAGGTTCGACTTCATCGAGAACCTCGGTGCGACGATCCCGATGCGGACAATCGGGTATCTGCTGGGCATCCCGGAGGAGGGACAGCAAGCCATCCGTGATCGCGGGGGCCGGGCAATCAGCCTGAAGCAAGGCACCTTCACGGCCGTTACCGAAGATTTGTTCGCGAAAAGCTACGAGGTGTTCTCCGACTACATCGACTGGCGCACCGACCATCCCTCCGATGACCTGATGACCCAGCTGCTCAACGCCGAGATCGAGGAAGACGGTGCGATGCGGCGGCTGACGCGCAACGAGGTGCTGATGTACACCACCATGATCGCCGGCGCGGGCAACGAGACGACGACTCGACTGATCGGTTTCATCGGCCAACTCCTTGCCGAGCATCCCGATCAGCGTCGTGAGATCGTCGCCTCTCCGTCGTTGATTCCCAACGCGATCGAGGAGGTGTTGCGCTACCAAGCGCCCTCGCCGGTTCAGGCGCGCTACGTTGCCCGCGACGTCGAATGCCGCGGCACCATGATCGCCGAAGGCTCGATCATGTTGTTGCTCAACGGATCAGCCAACCGGGACGAACGCAGGTTTCCCGACGGCGAGCGGTTCGACATCCATCGCGTCGGCAGCCATCTCAGTTTTGGGCATGGGCTGCACTTCTGTCTGGGCTCGGCGCTGGCGCGCATGCAGGCGCGGGTGGCGTTGGAAGAGGTGATCAAGCGCTGGCCGGACTGGGAAGTCGACTACGCCAACGCCAGCAAGGCGCACACCAGCAGCGTGCGCGGCTGGGCGAAGTTGCCGGTGATCACCGGCTAATCGGCCGGGGTGGAAAACCCAGATGCTTAGTTAGGCTAGGCTAAGTGGCCGTGCAGGGCGCATTTATCGGCACTTTCCTGATCGGCCTACGCGAAGGCCTGGAGGCGACGCTCATCGTGAGCATCGTCGGCGCGTTCCTCAAACGCAGCGGCCAGTCGACCCGTCCCATGTTTGCCGGTGTCGCCCTGGCCGTGGCCATCAGCGTCGGCGTCGGCGTCGGGCTGGATTTGCTGTCGACGACTCTGCCGCAGCGGCAGCAGGAAATGATGGAAACCGTCATCGGCGCCATTGCCGTGGTGTTCGTGACCTCAATGATCATTTGGATGAACCGCAACGCCTTCCGGCTCAAGGGGGAGCTGGAGCGCGAGGCCCAGGAGGCGATCAGCCGGGGCGGCTCGCTGGCCCTGGCCGCGATGGCCTTTCTGGCCGTCCTCAAGGAGGGCTTCGAAACGGCGGTGTTCCTGCTCGCCGCCGCGCAGACATCACACGGCAGCCGCTGGTTCGCCGTTCTCGGCGGCGCAACGGGAATCGCGCTGTCAATCGCGGTGGGCGTCGCGCTGTACTTCGGCGGTCTGAAACTCAACCTCGGCCGCTTCTTCCGCATTACCGGCGTCTTTCTGGTGCTCATCGCGGCCGGTTTGGTGCTCGGAGCGCTACGCACCGCCCACGAGGCCGGCTGGATCACCATCGGCCAGCAACAGGTGTTCAACCTCTCGTCCTGGATTCCCGGCAGGTCATTGCAGGGCGCGTTGGTCACCGGGCTGTTCGGCATCCCCACCGACCCTCGGCTCATCGAAGTGCTGGGCTGGTTGCTCTACGCGGTACCGGTGCTCGTGGTCTTTCTGTGGCCGGCTCGGCTCACCGCGGATCCCGGTATCCGGCGCCGGACGCTGGGCGCCACCGCGGCCGCGCTGCTCATCGTCGCCGCGACACTGGTGATCGCCGTTCCGGCCGGGGGATCCACGCCCGCTGCGCACACGCGCACGGTGACGGATCGCCTCGGCCGCACCGCGACCGTGTCGCTGACGTCCGGACCAAACGGGCTGTCGCTGAGCCAAAGCGGATCCGCCATCGGCATTCCGCTGAGCGCGGCCGGTGCCGATTCGGTCGCGGGGGTGCCGGTCCGGGTGTGGCAGGCGACGGTACCCGTCGCCAGCGGCGGCGGGCCGACGGTCACGCTGACAGAGTTGGTGAACCTGACCGGTGGCCGCTTGCCGGTCGGGGTGTCCGCGGCCCGCACACCCGGCCCGTTCCAAGCGCAGTGGGCTACCAGCACCGTGTATACCGTTTGCGCCCAGGGTAATTCGCTGCTGAGCGCCCAGGCGGTCAGCAATCGCACCGCGGTGCTCAGCGGCGGCGGGCTCACCTCGCCCAAGACCGTCAGTGTCGGCGGCCTGCCGTCGGACTGGTCAACGTCCGGTGTCGACGACCAGTCGAGCGCCGCGCAGCTCGCGGCCGATGCCCAGCAGCGCGCCGAACGACAGCTGTGGAAATTGTGGCTCCCCTTGGTATTAAGCGCATTCGCGTTGACGTGTGTCGTTGTCGCCGGACGAAAAAGGAGGGACGTGACCAATGATGAATCCCGTCAACCGATCGCATAGCGTCTGGGTGGCTGTCGCGGTGCTGGCCCTGGCCGCGTGCAGCCACTCGACCGCGCCCAAAGGCGCCGGTACCAATGCGGTCAAGGTGACCATGAGCAACGACGGCGGCAAAGACAACTGCGTGCTGGACACCACCAGCGTGCCGGCCGGCCCGGTGACCTTCACCGTCGCCAATGCCAGCGCGCCAGGCATCAGCGAGCTGGAGTTGCTCAAAGATCAGCGGATCCTGGGCGAGAAGGAAAACCTGGCGCCCGGACTGGATCCGGTGTCGTTCACCGTCACCCTGGACGGTGGTGCCTACCAAATCTATTGCCCTGGTGCGGGTACCGAATATCAAACTCTGACCGTCACGGGACGAGCACCGGCGCCGCTCACCGGCACGGTGGCCACCGTCCTCAGCCAGGGCACCAAGGACTATGCGGCCTACATCGTCAAGCAAATCGGTCAGCTCAACGACGCCGTCAAGGCACTCGATGCCGCTGTGCAATCGGGCAATGTCGACGCGGCGAAGTCGGCCTACGCCAAGGCCCGGCCGTTCTATGAGCGGGCGGAAGCCAGCGTCGAGGGCTTCGTGTTGCCGGGCTTCGCGGTTGGGGACAACTTGGGCAACCTCGACTATCTGATCGACATGCGAGAATCCACCCCGGTCGACGCGAAGGTCGGCTGGAAGGGCATGCACGCCATCGAGCGCGACCTGTGGCAGGGTGGTGCGATCACCGCCGGCACCAAGGCCTTGAGCGTCGAATTGGTAAGCAACGTAGGCAGATTGAACACCACCGTCACCAGCCTGCAATACCGGCCGGAGGATTTGGCCAACGGCGCCGCCGACCTCATCGAAGAAGTGCAGAACACCAAAATCACCGGCGAGGAAGAAGCTTTCAGCCACATCGACCTGGTGGACTTCGCCGGCAACGTCGAGGGAGCCCAGCAGGCCTACGCCTCACTGCGCCCGGGTCTGGAGAAGATCGACGCCAATCTCGTCAAGCAGATCGACCAGCAATTCACCGACGTGCTCAACACACTCAACGACTACCGTGACTCAGCGGCACTGGGCGGCTACCAGACCTACACCCCGTCGCTGCAGGCCCGCGATGCACCGAAGCTGACAGCGGTGATCCAACCACTGCACCAGAGCTTGTCCCTGGTGGCGCAGAAAGTCGTCTCGGCGAACTGATGCCAGACACACCTGAATCTCCTGAAACCCCTGAAACTCCTGAAACCGAGGTGTCGCGGCGCCGCATGCTCGGCGGGGCGGTGTGGGCCGGGCTGGCCGGCGCGGCAGTCGGTGCGGCCGGCGGCGGGGTGGCCGGATACGCTGCGGCTTCGGAAAAAAAGCACACCGGCGACGACGACACCGTCGATCTGCGCCGCAGTTATCCCTTCTACGGCCAGGTGCATCAGGGCGGAATCGCCACGCAGCCACAGCGCTACTGCGTGTTCATGTCGTTCTCGCTGGCCGCCGGGGCCGGGCGCTCACAGCTGCAGTCACTGCTGGCCCGCTGGTCGGCCGCGGCCGCGGTGTTGCAGCAGGGCAATCCCGTCGGCGCGGTGCAGCCTTCGGTCGAGGTGCAGCCCCCCGCCGATACCGGGGAAGCCTTCGGCCTGAGTCCGGCCAGCCTGACAGTGACCGTGGGTCTGGGCCCTTCAGTGTTCGGTGATCGGTTCGGGCTTGCCGCACGCAAACCCGCGTTGTTTTCCGATCTGCCCCCACTCAACGGCGACAACCTCGACCCGCGTCTGCATGGCGGCGATCTATCGGTGCAAGCCTGCGCCGACGACCCCCAGGTCTGCTACCACGCCACCCGTAATCTCACCCGGCTGGGCCGCAATATCGTGTCCCCGTTGTGGCAGGTGCTGGGTTTCGGACGGGCCTCGGCGGGACCCGGTCAGAGCACGCCACGAAACCTGCTGGGATTCAAGGACGGAACGCGCAATGTATCCAGCGACGCGGAGTACTCCCGATTCGTATGGGTGGACAACAGCGACCAGGCGTGGATGAACGGCGGAACCTATCAGGTCGCCCGCAAAATCCGGATGCTGCTGGAAACCTGGGACACCGATCGAGTCGGAAACCAGCAGCAGATCTTCGGCCGCACCAAGCAGGAAGGAGCACCGCTATCCGGCAAAGCCGAGTTCGACACGCCCGACTTCGGTGCGAAAGACGCTGACGGCAAACCGGTTATCGATCCGCTGTCGCACATCGGATTGGCCGCAAGGGAAAACAACGACGGCATCATGATTCGCCGGCGCTCCTATAACTACACCGACGGACTGGACGCCACCGGCCAGCTCAATGCGGGCCTGTTGTTCATCTCCTACCAGAACAACCCGCAGAACTTCATCCGGCTGCAAAACAGGCTGGGCGCCAACGACTTGCTCAACGAATACATCCGTCATATCGGATCGGCGATTTTCGCGGTTCCGCCCGCGCCCAGCCAGGGCCACTACATCGGTCAGGCGCTGTTCAGCTGATCCACCAGCATGGCGCCCGCGGGCCGGTCCCCGAGTGTGCCCAGCTCCAGGTCTGCACCCGCTGCGGTAACCCGGATGATCTCGGCCAATTCCCGTGGGGCATCGCACTGCAGATAATGATCGGCGTTCGGCACCACCCAGTAGCGGCTCAGCCGGGGCATGTCGCGCAGATAGGCCTGCCAGACGTGGTTGGGCACCCGCAGCGGCGACACGCTGTCGTGTAGACCCCACACCACCGACAGATTGACGGGCAGCTTGGAAAGTGCTTCCAGCCAACCGGTTTCGCCCGCGGCGCGCTCGTTGAGGTATTGAATGGTGTCCGGCAGCACCCGGATTCCGTCGTTGTGTGCGAAACACTTTGCCAGGGCGGCGATCTCGGGATCTTCGAGCGTGCGCCGCGGCAGGAAGGTGCTCGCGCCCAGGCCGGCCGCCAGCAGGTCCGGCGTCGTCGCCGCCGCCGTCGCGCGTCCCGTTGCCGGGTCGAGCATCATCGTTTGGAACGTGGTGAGATTCGACAGGGGTAGATAGATGTTGGCGTTGGTCACGAACGCGTCGGACGGCAGGGCTCCTTCGGTGGCCAGCATGTCCAGCGCGATCATGCCCACACTGCTGCCGCGGTCGTGGGTCAGCATCCGGTACTCGGTCAGCTGCCACACTTCGGTGATCGCGTGGACGAGCAGGCGCGCGTCGTCGTAGAGCGAGTAGACGTAGGGTTCCGGTGGCTTCTCCGACAAGCCGTAGCCGGGAAAGTCCAGCGTGAAGATGTCGAACTCTGAGTTCAATTCATTCGATAAGCCGAAATAGTCGATGCTCGAGGTCGGGAATCCATGGACAAGCACCAGCGCGGGTGCTCCCGGCGTGCCGCACCGGCGGCTGAACACCGTGACTTCTCGTCCGTCGTTGGCGGCGGTGGTCGACCGCCAGCGCAACTCGTTTCCGCCGCTCTGCCACTCCGCAAAGATATCCACGGTCCAAGCCTTTCAGGGGTTTAGCGCTGAGGGAAGTTCACTATCGCAAGCAGCAACGGGAGTGGATCTTGCGGGGTTGGATCTGGGTGCACTGGTTCTGCTTTCCCGCTTGTGCAATTTGCCTGGTGCGGTGAGGTTGGGCGTCGGTTTACCATGCTCATCGTGATCAACACGCGAGTAATAGGGCTCGCTGAGTACGAGATCAGCAGCGAGGAACCCGACGTGATCACCGCGCGCTATCTCACTTTCGGTTCGGCCGGCGCCATGGGCAGCGGACGGGCCGTGGGAGACACGTCCAACGGGTTCCCCGGCGACTACCACGTTCAGTATTTCGACGCCGACGGCAAGATGGCCGGCGATCTCGATCTGCATATCGCATCGGTCGGGGAGTCGTTTCAGCTGACCTGGCGGCATCGTCGCGAGAACGTCCGGCTGCCCGCCTTGGCCGGTGAAGTCATATTCGAAGGCATCGGCTTCCCGACCGGCGAAAGAACCATGGCCCTTACCTATTGGATGTCCCAGAAGCTGTCTGCGGCGATCGAATTGCGCCCGCTGCTCTGAAACCGCTTGTCGCACGGCGTTACCCGGAGGAAATCGTGAGATATCGACTATTGCCATCCATCGTTGCACTTGGCGTCGCCCTTGGCGTTGCGCTGGCGGGCTGCGCCAGCAGCGGCGGGACCAATACCAGCCAGCCGCGCGTCTGGGGTGCCTTCATGGAACGCGGATTGAGCAATGTCCCAATGAAGCCCGGCCTCAACGTCCGGGTTTTCAACGACTTCACCCTCGATGATCAGCAGTACGTCAAGTACGACAAGACCACCGGATACTTCACCCTGGAGCCCGGCACCTATCGAATTGACGGTTGGTCGTTGACAACCTTCGGATGGAAGTTGACGCCCGAGCAGCGGGCTGCGGAGTATTCGGCTCCCGGTTATGCCTTTCTGTGGAATGTCGAGAAAAACGACATGGAGATGCTGGCCTCGCTACAGGACCCGATGGATTCGCAGCCCAGCATCATCAATGGGGTCCTCAAGGTCACCAAGAAGACGCAGTACTACTTCGGCCATCAGAACGGCGAAAAGGTCAACGGGATAAGCCTGCAGCTCTACGATCCCAACGTGCGAAAGCCCGACGGAACCACTTCAACCAATCATGCCTTTGCCCAGTTGGTCATCGAACGGCTCTGATTTGCCCGGTTGTGCCGCAATCGGATCACGACAAGCAATCGCTAATCAAAAGAAGCGATAACGAATCTCCATTCCCTCGCCGTGTCGCGCGAAAATCATGGCCAAGCAACTTCGGCAGCGCCTTGGGCCTATGGGACAGCGAGTTCTGGCATCACATGACTGACGAAAGTGCGCCAGAGATAGGGGGATCGTGCTTCGCCGATTCCGGGCCGGCCTCATGGTGCTCGTCGCGTTTGCGCTGGGATGCGGTGTGGCTGTTGCCGATTCACAGAACGTGGTCGCTATGAGCTCCTGCGAACAGCGGACATTGGTTTTGTCGGCATTTCCCGCCGAAGCCGATGCCGTTCTCGCGCACACCACATTGGACTCGAACCCGGTCCGGATCGCTAATCGTCGGCACTTCTATCTCGGCTCGATCGCCGGCAAGAAGGTGATCGTGGCGATGACTTTCATCGGCATGGTCAATGCCACCAACGCCACCGAAACCGCGTTGTCCACGTTCACCTGTGCGTCCGGTATCAGCATTGGCGCAGTGGTGTTTTCCGGAGTCGCCGGCGGTGCCGCGCGAACCAGCATCGGGGACGTCGCCATACCCGCCCAGTGGACCCTCGACAAGGGCAAGACATTCATGCCCGTCGACCCCGGGATGCTGGCCACGGCGCAGACGCTGGCGGTCACCTTGAGCCCCGTTAACTACCTTGGGGATCCGCTGTGCCTGTGTCGGCACACGCCGAAATTCGTGATCGCCGATCTGCATCGTCAGCCGCAGCTCTTCGTCGGTGGCGACGGCATGAGCAGCGACAACAACAATGGCCAGGCATTTCCGTGTGTACCCAACAGCGGCAACGTCTTTGGGTGTCAGCCCTGCACTGCGCCGGATCGCTCACTGCTGTACACCGGCAACTTCTTTCAGGCGATCGGACCCTGGATACTGCACGGCCTGCTGAGCAATCTGAATATTCAAACGGGCCAGAATCCGGCGTTCGATGCGGTGGATCAGGAGACGGCAGCAGCGCAGGCGGTGGCGAATGCGCACGGCGTCCCGTTCCTGGGTATCCGCGGCATTTCGGACGGCCCGGGGGATCCGTTGCACCTGCCGGACTTTCCGTTCCAGTTCTTCTTCTACAAGCAGATCGCGGCCGACAACGCCGCTCTGGTCACCGAGGCGTTCCTGCAAAGTTGGCCTGGCGCTTGATCTTTCGCAACCATGCCGGGCTTATTCGGGGCCGCGGGCAACTGGGCGGTTTGCGTCTGAGACCCACTCGGACCAGGAACCCGGAAACAGCGCGGCCTCGTGGCCCACTGCCGCGAGGGCCGCGATGACGACGGTTGCGGTAACTCCGGAGCCGCAATAACTGCCGACAGGGGCGCTGCCTTCGACACCGCGGTCGGACAGCAGCTGGACAAGGGCGGCATCATCGCGAAACGTGCCGTCGTCGGTCAACACGGCGCCGACCGGAAGGTTCTTCGCGCCGGGGATGTGACCCGCAACCGCGTCGACGGGCTCGGCGTCGCCGCGGAAGCGATCGGGCGCGCGTGCGTCAAGCAGCGTCACCCTTTGGGCTTGCGCCGCTGACAGCGTCGCTCGGTTGCCGGCGTACAAATCATGTTGCGGCACAGCCACATTACCGGGCTCGGGCGCGACGGGACCCGTCTCTACGTCGCCGCCGGCGGCCCGCCATGCAGCCAGGCCGCCGTCCAGAATGCGGACGTCGGAAATACCGGCCGCGGTCAACACCCACCACGCTCGTCCGGAACCGGCCCGGTTCCAGTCGTCGTACACGACGACCGGAACGGCCTGGCGGACGCCCCATCGGCGGGCGGCGGATTCCAGTGCGCGTCCGTCCGGCAGCGGGTGACGGCCACGGCCGGAGACGGCGTGGTCGCTGAGTTCGTCGTCGAGTGACACATATACCGCGCCGGGTATGTGGCCTCGCTCGTGGGCTAGGCGTCCGTCGGGGGCGTCGAGCTGCCACCGCACATCCAAGATGGTCACCGGCTGTTCGGCGTGGATGAGTTCGGCCAACTCAGTGGCGGTAATCAGGACCTGGGCGCGTGCATTCACCTGTATTCCTCCTTGTGGTCTTCGGCGAGCCTAACTAACTTGAGCGAAGGCGCGGTGCTCCGGGCAGCAGCAGTCGACGGGAGCCGGTATGGGCAGCAGGTATCGGATAGTGCAGGTGGGGATTGCCGCCTGTTTCACTTTGGCGTTGGCCGGAGTGGCGGTGGCGCCGGCGGGGGCGGTGCCCAATACGAAGTGCACGCTGACGACGCCGGTTCACGAGATAAAAAGCGTGTCTGAATTGCCGCCGGAGTTGGTTCAGCTACTTCCACCCATCGCTGATATTGGTGCGCCGTTCAACGCGACGGATTCGGTAAACGACCCAAACCTGCCTTTTCGTCGCCTGATTCGTGCCGGGTCCCGGAGCGCCGAGTGGTTCGTGTGGTACGAGCACGGCGGTATCGGCTACTTCTGGCAGGCCGTGGTCGCGCGGCTGGTGCCGGGCGGTGCGCCGCAGCTATTGGCCAACGCGGGAACGGTTTCCGACACGCTGTGTAGCTTCACCGATGGTGCACTTGCGGGTCGGGTTCCGCCGTATCCGGAAGGTGCCTGGGCCGCCTCGTCGTTTTGAGACGGCGGCGAAATCCCTTGCGTCACAGTAACTGTGATGGTTTCACCACGGCCATCTGTCGGTGTTGTCTGCTTCTCGCGAAGATTTCGCTGTACGGAGCACTCCAGGAGTTGTTGCACTTAGAGCGCTTTGGGCGGCATAAGGCCGGCTATCGGCGACACAAGATGGCCCGATCAATCTGCCAGCGCGCCGTGGTACTGCCGAGGAGTCTTAACCGTAACCCTTCTTAAGTCGTCTCAAAGTGCATTTCACTGAATGCGCGCCGAGACTTGGCGAGTGGATTCGGGAACCGAACCGCTTATGTGGGCGATCGACGAGCGCTGACGGGGTGAACCCTGAACCCTTGCCTCTTGTACTCAGCGGTACCGCCGTAGGTCACCGCGTAGATTTGCTCTCGTTGGTTGCGCAAGCGCAATTTTTGTTGATCTGGCTTAGCGGCTGCTAGACCGGCGTAAACTGACGTGCCGCTGGTTGCGATGGCTGGAGTGTGTGAACCCCGGGACCGGGCAAGGGAGGGAATGGCGCGATGAGGAGGATCATTGCTTTGGTCGGGACAGTGGCTCTTCTAATGGTGGCAACGCCGACGCCGCCCGCACACGCCGACGAAGATTCCTACATAGCTACGCTCGACGTGATGGGTGTTCCGTATAGGAATCGCTCCGCTGCAATCCAATTCGGCAATGTCCTCTGTCGCGAGCTAGAAAGTGGCACGCCATTCGGCGCGCTCGTCGACTTGACCACCAGCGACGGGTACTACTCCGCATACCAGGCCAAGGCATTAATTGGTGCCGCTGTCGGCGGTCTCTGCCCGCAGGAACAGGCTAGCGTCCCAACTGAATAGCTCAGTGCCGAAAGTCAGAGAAGTCGGATGGGCCTTCAGTCAATTCGAGGAACGGTTTGCAGGCAATCCGGGGGGCGGCTCGTGTGACGCGGCTGGAGCAGGTGTCGAACTTGCCGGATATTCGACCGCTGCGGTGGTCGCTGCGCCCTGGTAAGTCGTCCGGGACCGTGTTCAGTACGGGGGTCAATCTACGTGCAGTCGCCTGGGAATCGCCTTTCTCCCACAATCTTCGGTTCTGTCTTGTGGGTAATTGGCTTTCACTCCTCTCGGCCTGCCGTGTCCTCCACGCTCAGTGCCATGGCGATCGCCATATTTGCAAGACACTTGGCCGCCCCCGTACTAACGAAATCCCTTGCGTCACAGTAGTTACAGCTGTACCAGGATGGCCGTTTTTGTCAGTGGCCTCCGATAGTTTCGGGGTGTGAGTTCAAGCGGGATTGCCGACGTGCAGGCGGCCTATGATGCGTTGGATTCCGCGTTCGATGCTGTTCTCGCGCTCGATCTCGAGAGGCTGAACACGCAGGAGTTGTTGGCGCACTTGGAGCGAATCGAGCGGGTGCGGCGGCGCTTACCCGCAGCAGAGCATGGTGCGATCAATCTGCTGGCCCGCCAAGCTACCGCTGAGGAGTTGTGCGGCAAGCTTTCTCATGCCGTAGCCGAGTGGACATTGACCAGTCGCGCCGAGGCTGGCCGGCGGATCCGCGAAGCTGCCGATCTCGGCGATCGACGGGCGCTCACCGGTGAACCCCTGGCGCCGATACTGAGCGCCACCGCCGCGGCCCAGCGCGACGGAAAACTGGGGGACGGCCAGGTTGCGGTGATCCGCCGGTTCTTCCAGAAGTTGCCAGTCGCGGTCGATCATGCGACGCGCGAGAGCGCCGAAGCGCGTTTGGCCAAGGCGGGAACGCAGTTTCGGCCCGAACAGTTGGCCGAGCTCGCCGCTCGCCTCATGAATTGCGTCAATCCTGACGGCAATTGCAGCGACGAGGATCGGGCTCGGCGGCGCGGACTGACGTTAGGAAAGCAACAGTGCGACGGCATGTCGGAGTTGCGCGCACTGATCACACCTGAGCTGCGCGCCACCATAGAAGCCGTATTGGCCAAGCTGGCCGCACCGGGCATGTGCAATCCCAACGATGACACCGCGTGCGTCGACGGTGCGCCGAGCCAAGAGGCCATCGAAGGCGATACGCGCAGCCAACCTCAGCGCAATCACGACGGTCTTAACGCCGGGTTGCGTGCGCTGCTGGCATCGGGAGAATTAGGAAAGCACAACGGGTTACCGGCTTCCATCATCGTGACCACCACCCTGCAGGAGCTGGAAACCGCAGCCGGTAGCGGACTCACCGGAGGCGGCACCCTGCTACCGATGTCGGATGTGATTCGGATCGGCCGGCATTCGCATCACTATCTAGCCATTTTCGACAAGGGCAAGCCGTTGGCGCTGTATCACACGAAGCGACTGGCCTCGCCAGGCCAGCGGATCGTCTTGTACGCCAGCGACCGTGGCTGCTCCGCGCCCGGATGCGGCGTCGGGGGCTACTACTGCGAAGTCCATCACGTCACCGACTACGCAAAGTGTCGCGCCACCGATATCGACGGCCTTACTTTCGCCTGCGGCTCCCACCACCGAATGCTTCGACCGGGCGGCTGGGCTACTCGAAAGCGAGAAAATGGTGACACCGAATGGATACCGCCCCCGCAACTTGAGCGCGGGCAGGCGCGCGTCAATACCTTTCACCACCCCGAGAAGCTCTTGTGTGACGGGGATGGCGACGACGAAGTCCACTGATGCCAAAGTTAAAGAAGTTATTCCGAACCTTGTTGCGGTGCGAATTGATTCAGTCCGATTTGCGCAGGTAGCTACGGGTCAAGTCCAGGGGCGTGGTGTACGACGTCGTCGCGTGATTCCTCGATGTCGTG